>JAKLKQ010000009.1:16668-149513 GCA_023150555.1 Planctomycetota bacterium | reverse complement strand
GCGCGGCGCTCGCGGCCTGGCGCCCAGCTCCACCGCGCGGCGCTCGCGGCCTGGCGCCCAGCTCCACCGCGCGGCGCTCGCGGCCTGGCGCCCAGCTCCACCGCGCGGCGCCGTTGCACAACCGCCGCCGCCTTGGTAACTGCTATGTGCAAGAATGTTGCATTCGGTGGCGCGCGCTTATCCATCACCACCACCGCAAGAAAAACATGCCGAAATTCGGTTCGAAAACAGCGAATAAATAAGTGTGAGCTCTTGCTAGAACGCAAAGCCGTGCAGTAGGATGAAGGCACACCGCGAGTCGCACCTTGAGGGCAGAGCCATGGCCAAGAGTTTTAAGCAAAAGCTTGCGAAAAGATTTTCGCTCAAGTTCTTTTCACAAGCCAAGACGGCAGGTATTCCGGATAAGAGCGTTGCGGCAGCCGCGCGCAAGGTGCTCAGCGGAAAGGGCAGCGACGCCGACGCCGAGACCGTGCTGGGCTTCTATGGCGTGCGCACCTCTGGCGCTACTCAGGCCGCGCGCGGCTACAAGAAATTCCGACAGGGCTTCGACGAGATTTCCCGCGACGTGCAGCTCCTGGCGCAGGCGACCGAGACCGGCTCCGGGGCCACCGTCGCGCAGGAACGGTTGATCTCGAACCTCAACGAAAAGGTGCAGAACCTTATCTCTTCGAAGTGGGCGCGGACGACTGCCGAGAAGGCGGTGCAGTTCATTGGGTACCATCCGGTAGTTGCCAACCGCATGCTGTACGCGCTGGGCCGTTTTCTTCGCGTGGGCGGCGTGGTCGCTTCTATTGGCATGGCCGGCGTGGCCGTTGGGCAGACGTTGCTTTCGGGCCGCGCGCGCGGGGCAAAGGCGCAGACCGACCGGCGCGACTTGGTGCGAGAGTTCACGTCCGATCCCACGTTGGTGAGGGACTTGCAGCGCGAGGCCGAGCGCAACGTCAAGGCTCAGAAGCACGTGGACGACAAAACCGTGGACCGGCTCTTCAATGCGCTTTTTGGCGAGACCGGTGCGTTTGAGCCTGACGGATTGCGCGCGTTAATGAAGGACTATCTGGACGCCGAAGCACAGGAGGAAATAAAAGCTGAAGTTCAACGGGGGCTTTCTGCGCGGAAAGCCGCGCGTGGTGCGGTTGGGGAATTTGGAATTGACCGCAATTCGGTGTTAGCGCGCTTCGCCAGTAAGCGAGGAAAGACTATCTCCGAACTTACGGAGCGAGATCAGGCGGAAGCATTGGACGCGGCAATTAATGAGGCCATACCTTCTGTAGATCAATTGCTTTCGAATCCGGAATCCCGTTCAAAGATCGAGGCCGAGATCGAACGCGAAGGAGCGGCGGCGAATACGCTGCGCGTCTCGCCTACGCGCTACCGGCGTCAGGTGGCCGAGCGATTCCGTGACAAGATTATCACCGACACAGCAGGCCGCGCAGAGGAACGTCGGCTAAGAGCGGAAGAGATCAGGCGGCAGAGAGAATTGAATGACCCTGGGTGGGGTTACAGAAACGCCGTACAAATTCAAACGATTAATGCGCTTTGGAATAATGTCCTTACTCGGCATCAATCAGTATACACGGATTGACTAAACGGCGTTCACTTTCAAGGGGCCTCTTCATGGTCGCGCATCGAACCGTCCAGGAAACCGGAAGCGTCATCGACAAAGCCGTTCAGCAGATCGTGGGCAATGTGGGCGGCATCTACGTCGGGGATGCGGCCAGCTACGAAGAGATCGTGCTTCGCACGGGCAGCGAACCTTCGCACGCGATCATCGGCATTCCGATCACGCCGGGCGTTGACGATGAGATGGCCGGGAGCATCTTCGACACGGAGATCGACCAGTACATCCGGCATGGCGAACGCGGGCGCGTGGATATCGTGGCCGCGTCGGGTATCGATGGCTTGGGCTTCGCCGGTTCGGTCTGCGACGTGTACCGCGACATCGGGAACGGCAGCATTGCCGTGCGCATGATCGACGACCGGCGCTTCATGCGCAACGTGAAGATCGTGGGAGCCCACGTCTGGAACGTCATCGGCAGCGCCTACGCCTACATCAATTCGATGCCCGCGCACTTCAATCCCGGCGGGCGCCCCAACTGCATCTTTGGGCCGGACGGCGAGCCTTACTTTTCGCCGTGGCCGGACTTCGGGCTCGACAGCGACGAAGCCCCGCCCGAGCCCACCGATGGGCACACGTCCAAGGCGTGCAACTGGACCATTGGAAACATCTTTCGCTACCTGCGCAAGCATCACGGACCCGGCGCGACGCGGCCGGCAAAGTACGCCTATCTCTCCACCTGTCCCGATACGATCGTTTGGCCCGACACGATCTCGGCCAGCTTGGATGCGGATGCCGTCGCGAACTTCGACCAGGGCGTGGAACAGCCGCAGCAGTTTCGGGGCAGCGGGCGCAAGGGGCGCGAGTTCTACGCGGAAGGCTATGACCTGAACAGCGTCATTTCGCTCTTGCTCGAAACGGCGGGCGGCTGGACCTGGTGGCTGGCGCCGCAAGTCACCGAAGCCGACGACGGATCGAGCACCATCGAGAACATCTTCGAATTGGTTCCCTCGCGGTATCCGGGCGGCGGAGATACTCTTTTCTATCAGCGCCAGAGCGATTCGTCCGACGAGATGCGCGCGCTGATTACCAAGGGCGGCTGGGGCGAGAACTCCGAAGACTTCCGTTCGACGGCCATCGTCGCTGGCGAAACGATCTTCGCCGAAAACCGCGTCGATTCGCGTACCGTTGCGGACGGCGGCACCTACACCCTTATCCCGGCCTGGACCACCGCGCGCTACGACGCCTTCCGCCAACGCGTTTTAGAAGACCAGGAGTTGGACGATGCGTTCAAGCTCTTCCCCGAAGTCCTGACCACGTGGAAGCTCGCGTCGGACTACGAGTTCCATAACGGCATCGGGTGTGCCCTCGCCGGCTGGCCGCGCGCGGCGCTTCCGCGCCAGCTGCTCACGAAGCTGTTGTCCTACATGGGTCCGGATAACGGGCCTACCGATTACGCGACGATGCGTTTCCCGATCTCCTTCGAGTTCCTCGGGGCGTCCGGTTCGTGGGCGTCCGCCGACGAATTCAACGGGTTGCGTGTCCTGGACGACGGCCGTATCTATGTGCCGGGGCTTCGGATTAACGGGAAGTCTTGGCGTTGGACCTCCACGGACTTTGCGGACGACGGAAGCGGCAAGGCCAACATGACCGTTCAGCCGATTCGCTTTTCCTGCGCGATCCCGACCGATCACCGCTTGATCTCGGTGGCCGAGTTGTCGGGGAACACGGTGCTTCAAGACGTGGACGACGACCAAGATATGCTGCTGTACGAGACCGTAGAAGACATGCCCGACGCCGACCGGATCACGCCCTACCTGAAGCTCGTGCATTACGTGGATGCGGCGGACCTGTACAAGTGCTGGTTGCGTAGCACGTCCACGAACGCCGCGAATAATTCATGGCCGCGCCCCGAATCTCTGAACCCGGCCGAAGGCTCGCCGAATGCGCGCGTTTCGCTCATCAGCGCGTTGCGCAGCGATGCCGACATGCAACAGGCGCACGCGCGTAAGGCGCTCTATGACGGCGGGCGCCTGAAGGGGCGCGGCGAGCTGATTTACGAGGGCTGGCTTGTGGGCAGCATGAGACCGGGGTTATCGGTGGCGAACCTGGTCTCGTCGGACGGCACGACCACAATGCCTGTTCGCAAGGTCATTACTGAAGTTCGATTCAAAGGCCAGTATGAAGCCGTGGAAACAGGCATAAAGTTGGGTTGACGATGGCCAGCACCGAGCGCTTTGAAATGCTGATGCAGGAAGGCGCGGAAGCGCTGAAGGATTGTTGTTTTGGCATGGCTGTTCACCGGTTTGAAGAAGCGGCGGTCTGTGCCGCGCGGCTTAAGAATCCCACGCTCTTCGGCGATGCCGTCTATGAGGTTGCCAAGGTCCGGTTCAACGAAGGGCGGCAGCTCGAAGCGGCCGACCTCTGGCGCCGGGCCCTGCTGGTGTACGAGCGTATCCGGCCGGCGCCGCTGCTGAAGCTGGCGAGCTGCTACAAAAATCTCGAAACGTGCTGGACCTTGCAGGGCGACAACCGGAAAGCCGAAAAGCACCGCGCGCGCTGGCATCTGCTGATGGAAAAGGCGTCTGGCGGGGACAAGTCCACCCCCTGACCGAAGTATTACAAAAGTCTTACAATCGATTATCTTACATAGGAAAACAACCTATTTTTAATCCGTAGGTCCGGGGTTCGATCCCCCGCCTCCTCACTTCTCTTTTCGCCGCTTCACTCGAACGACAGGATCTCGCAATCATCGGTCAAGCAATTCGCAGCGCGAAAAATGAACCGCGCTGAACCCGAGAAGCCATAGTTGTCCGCTACTGATTTTTCCGATTCCCGCCACACCTTAGCCGCAGCTTGTGCAAACATCCCCCGAAGGGCACAAAGTTCCTGCCAATCTGAGATTGAGTTGAATCAGGATTGAGCTATTACAGTTCTTAACAGAACCAATCCAAGCCGGGGGGGAGGATGGCTTCACAGAAGAAGCCGGGCAAGCGGCGTTTGCCGCGGCAGGACGAGGGCCTGCTGCGCGGCAGCTTCGTCACCGACCGCCTCCTCGACGACCTGCGTGAACAGATCCGCACCGGCAAGTTGAAGCCCGGCGACCCGGTGATGCCCGTCCGCGAACTCTGCAAGAGCTACGGCATCAGCTACAACTCGGTGCGCCGCGCGTTAGAGCAACTCCAGCGCGAGGGCTTGCTGAGCCTGGAGCAGGGCCGCGGCACCTTCGTAAAATCGGCCGTGCCTTCCGCGCCGCAGACCTTCGCGCCCGCCGCGCCTGCCGCGCCGCGCCCGGCGGCCCCCGCGCCGGTGGTCTCTGCGCAGGGAAACGGGCGGCTGGCCGAACGCCGTTCGCTGGCGCTGCTCTTTGGGCGCGCGCCAGAGGCGCTCTTCGATACGCCCGGCTGCGCGTCGTTGCTGCAGGCCGTCGAGCGCCAGGTGCTGGAGAACGGCGATGCGCTGATGCTGCTGTCCGCGCATCCGCGCAAGGCCTTGCCCGCGCCGCTGGCGCTGCGCGCGGCGGGCGTCGAGGGAGTGCTGCTGCTGGACGTCGCCGACGCCGGAATCCTGCACGCCTACGCGGAATCGGGCCTGCCGTGCGTGCTGCTGGACCGCTGGCCCGAGGACTTGGCCGTCAGCGGCGTGGTCTTCGACAATTTCTCCGGCGCGTACCTGCTCGCGAAGGAACTCCTCAACCTGGGCCACCGCGCCTTCGCTTACCTGCGCGCGGGCGGTCCGGCCGATACCAACGCCGCCGAACGCGAGAGCGCCATCCGCCTGGCGCTGAAGGAGGACGGCGCCGATCTGCCGGGCGACCGCGTTTTCGACGCAACGCCGGACGGCATCGACGCACTTGCCCCGCGCCTGAAGGACCTTGCGCCGCGCCCCACGGCCGCGCTCGTGGACGGCGACGTGGCGGCCGAGCGCCTGGTGGCGGCGTGCAACGCGCTGGGGTTGAAAGTGCCCGAGACGCTCTCGGTGGCCTGCTTTGGCGCGCGCTGCCGCGGCGGGACGCTCTCGGCCGTGCGCGGCGACTACGCGAAGATGGGCGAGTCGGCGGTGGGGCGCCTGCGCCAGTTGATCGCGGGCATGCCGTCCTCGCGCCTACGCATCAACATCCCCATGGAACTCGCGCGCGGGCGCACGATAGCGGTTCCGCCGGCCTGACGCGCGTGCTTTGCGCGCGGCGCGGGGTTGCCGGTAGAATGGCGCCTTGCCGAACCTTTCCACCGAACTGGGAGTACGACCGATGCCTAAGAAGCAGCCGTGGCGCCTGGCCGAGGTGACGCTGAAGGAAGTGCGCAAGGCGAACTACAAGGTCGCGGTGCTGCCCTTCGGCGCGACCGAACCGCACAACCTGCACCTGCCGTACGCCACGGACAACTACGAGGCCGCCGCGATCTGCGACCGCGCCTGCGCGTGGGCCTGGAAGCGCGGCGCGCGCGTGGCGCTGCTGCCGGGCATTCCCTTCGGCGCGAACCAGAATCTTCAGAAATTTCCGCTAGCGATCAGCCTTGACCAGGAGCAGCTGGACGGCATCGTAGCGTCGGTGGCGAGGAGCCTGGAGAACAGCGGCGTGCACAAGCTCGTCGTCGTCAACGGCCACGGCGGGAACAACTTCCAGCCCGGCCTGCGCACGCTCTACGGGCGCTCGCCGGTCTTCTGCTGCCTGATCAACTGGTTCCAGATCCTGACCAAGGCGGAGAACGCCGCGCTGTTCGAGAACCCCGGCGAGCACGCCGACGAGATGGAGACGAGCCTCGTGCAGGCCATCGCGCCGCACACCGTCGAGATGAAGTGGGCGGACAACGGCGGTACGTATCCGTCGCGCTTCGAGGGCGTCAACGCGGGCTGGGTCTGGCACCCGCGCGCGTGGGAGCGCGTCACGCGCAACAGCGGCCACGGCGACCCGCGCAAGGCCACCGCCGCGAAAGGGCGCAAGATGCTCGCCCTGCTCGAACAGCGCATCGGTAAGTTCCTCGCCGACCTTGCCGATGCGAAGATGGACGATGCGTTTCCCTTCGATCACTCCAAGCCGGCCATCCCCGCGCGCCGCTGAGGCGCAATGCCCATGCCCGACCAAATGCTCCTGGCACTGGGACGCAAAGGCCTGACGCTCTCGCCGCCCGAAGGCGTCGCGCTCCGCGTGCCGCGGCCCGTCCGGCAGGAAGCCGCGTGCATGCCGGCGCAGGAGGTTCGCCGCGTGATGGAGAAACTTCGGGATCTCGCGAAAGGCCGCCGCCGCGCGACGGTGCTGCTCGGCGACCTGACCTTTCCCGCGCCGTACGAGACCGTGCTGCCGGCGCTCGTCGAGATGCTGGTCGATGCCGGCGTGCGCCCCACGCGCGTGGGGTTCCTCTGCTGCCCGGGCACGGCGGATCCCGTGCTGGGGCGCGCGGCGGTGCGCCGCTACGGCGACGACGTCGCGGGCAACCACGAAGTCAACGCGTGGCGCAGCACGGACGACCGCTTCTACGCCGGCGCGGACCTGCGCCTGGCGGTGCTGCCTTCGCTGCCCGATCTTTCCTCGGCGTTGCCGGAAGGCGCGGCCGTCGAACGCGTCCTTCAGCTGACGCCCGGACAGGGGCTTGCGGCGGATCTGGCGGCGCTGACGGTCGAGGAACGTCCTGCCGCGCACGCGGCGGTGGATGCCGCGCAGTCCGAAGCCGCCGCGGTGCAACTCGTCACGGCCGGCGGCGCGCCGTGGGAAGCGACGCTCGAAGAGGCGCTGGTGGGCCTGCGCTACCTGCCGCCCGCGCGCGTCGGGCAGACGGTGGTGCTGGCGTTCGCCGGCGACGAGGGCCTGGGTTCGGCGCCCTTCACGCTGCGGCTGCTGGACTGGCTGCGCGAAGCGTCCGCGCCGGAGGCTGCGCCGGGCTGGACGCCGCTGGGCGCGCTGCAGGCCGCGCTGGCGCCGGAGCGCCGCGTGGTGCTGTTTGCGCCGGAGCTGGCCCGGCATGCGGAAGGCGATGACCTGCGGGAACTGCTCGATGCGTCGCCCGCGCTGGCCGAGCGCCTGGTGCTGTCCGGCGGCGAGGACGAGTTGTGGGCGGCGCTCGAGCGGCTGCACGGCCGAGCGTACGAACTCTTCGCTGAGCCGCTGGGCTGGCGGGCGCACGGCGCGTAGCGGACCTGCTTTCGGGCGTCGAAGCGGCGCCGCGCGCGGGTATCATTCAGGTAAGGAATCTCGAGGATTTCGTCTTGAGCGATGCCGGGACCGCTGCGCCCACGCCGCCTCCGCCCTCCGCGGGCGAAGCGGCACGCGAATTTCCCGCGCGCGTGCCCACCGGCGGCGCCCGGCCCAAAAAGCCGCGCGGGCCGCTCTTTGGGGCGCTGGTCGCGGCGGGCATCCTGTTGGGCCTGCCGCTGCTGCTCGCCGTCCTCTTTTATCTCTATGTCGCGCTGGGCTTCCTGAAAAGCACCATCCAGGGGGAACTCGACGAGCGCTTCGCGGGGGCGACGCTGCAGCGCGTGGGCGTTGGGGTGGGTTCCTTCCGCGCCGAAGGCCTGTCCATTCCCGGCGAAGGCGGCGGCGCGCCGCCTGCGATCCGCGCCGACAAGCTGGAGGTCGCCTGGGATCCCTGGGCGTTCTGGTCGCAGAACCGCATCCACAGCGTGTCGGTCGAGAAGCCCGTGCTGGACCTGCGCCGCGGCGAGGACGGGGCCTGGAACCTGAACCTGCCCCAATCCGGGGAGCGCGGGAAGTATCGCGTCGAACAGATCACGCTGCGCGACGGGGAATTGGGCGTCGAGTGGGCGCCGGAGCGCCGCGTGACGCTGCACGGCGTCGAACTGGCGTACCTCCAGCCCGATCCGCCGCTGCCGAAGACGCTCACACTCAAGGGCGCGTTCTCGGAATACTCGAGCCTCGAGGCCAGCGCGCTGCTAGGCCCCGAGGGCCGGGCCGCCGCGCGTGTGGAAGGCGAACTGCACCTGCCGGAAGACCTCGCGAGCGCGCTGGGGCCCGATGCGGCCGTGGCTGGAAATCTCCAGTTCCAAGGCGACCTACGCACCGACGGCCCGGATGCCGTTACGCAATGCACCTGGCGCGCGGACGTGGAGAAACTCAGTCTGGGCCTGCGCGATGGGCTGGCGCTGGTCCTGGACGGCAAGAGCCTCGACGTGCGGCTGACGATCCAGCCGCCGGATTTCGAGTCGTATCGTACGGCTACCGACCTGCGTCTGCGCGTCGACCGGCTGGGAACGCTGACCGCGAAGCAGGCCCTCGTACGCGCGAAGCGGCTCTACTTCACCGAGGCCGCAGGCGAGCTGGACCTGGCAGGCCTGCGTGCGCTCTTTGTGCCGCTGCCCGGCGGCGAACGCCTGGTCGTGTCCGGGCAGGCGAAGCTCAATGCCGTGAACCTAGTGCTGCCGTTGGAGCCCGGCGGTCCATATTCTGTCGCGGGCCAGCTGGTGGTGAAGGAAGCGAAGGTGTCGTATCCGGGCGCTGGCGAACTCCCGCCGATGGACCTTGGCCTGCCGTTCGATCTCAAATCCACGTTCATGCGTGTAACGCTGGGCCGCGTCGCGTTTGGTTCGATCGGCAAGGTGAACCTCTCGCTGGAAGGAAACCCCGCCGCCTCCGGCCCGAAGGGCGCGGCCTTCCAGTGGGCGTGGATGATCAAGAAGCTGACGATTCACAGCCTGGAATGCGACGTGGGCGAATGGTTCGCATCCGACTTCGGGCGGCGGCTGATGCCCAGAAGCGGTGCGGCCGGCGGCGCGCCGCCGGCGGTACCGCCGGCGCGCATCGGCGGCAAGATAACGGCGAACAACGTGGAGGCGAAGGTCACGGACGAAGACGGTGCGCGCGTGGTGAAGCTGGAAGGCATCCGCGCCGAAGGCTTGGCGCTGGACGGCTGGGTGCTGCCGGTCACGCCGCCGCCGTGGAGACTCTTCGGCGACCTGGCGGTCTCGGCGCGCCTGAAGAACTTCCCAGGCTCCGAACTTCGCGTGGACGCCAAGCTCAAGGCGCTGGGCGGCGCCGCCGTGGAAGCGGAGGCGGGCCTGCGCGTGCGCGTGGAAGAGAACGGCCAGCTGGCCGTCGCGGAGGTCACGGTGCCGCGTTTTTCGGTGGAGGCCTCCGAGATCGCGCGCCTGGCGGGGCTGCCTCCGTCGGTCACCGACGTGCGCGGCCGCGCGGTGCTCAGCGAAGGGCGCTTCACGCCCGCCGACGGATCTTTCCGAGGAGAAATCGGACTGGAGGAATTCCAGGTCCACGTCTTCGTCGCGTCGCTGACGGGGCTAAAGTGCGACGCCGATCTGACCTTCGGCGGTGGCAAGGCCACGCTGAAGGGCCACATGAAGAACGGGGCGTTGAAGGGCATCCTGCTGGACCTGCTGGGCCTGAAAATGTGCGAGTTGCCGCCCACCGATTTCGCGGTCGAGGCCGACCTGCCGGACGGCAAGCGCGAGGGCCAGGTCGCGCTGTCGCTCCAATGGACGGGCGGCGCGCTGACTCTCACCGGCGCACGCACGAACGTGGACGGCGGGGTGCAAAGAATCGCGGGGCGCATCGAGAGTTCGCTCTTCGGTGGGCTTCGGGGTAGCTACGCCGCCGACATTGATCTGGACGGCGGCATCATCGGCCCGGTGGAACTGAACCTGGAACGTGCGCGCCTGGACGCCCTGGCGCGTGCGGTGGGCGGCGGCGTCTTCCCGCCCGGGTGGTCGGCGGACGGTGCGGCAAAGGATGTGAAGCTGCGCTTCGAAGCGTTCCCCGTGCGCGACATCATGCTGGCGCCGATGCCTTTCGCCTGCGCGGTGGACGGCGTGCTGGAGAAGGCCGCCTTCAGCCACGACGGCACGCGCACGGACGCGGAAAACCTGACGGGCGCCTTCCGCGCGAACCTGATCCGGCGCCGCGGCCAGGACGGCCTCACGTTCAGCGCGTTGTTGCAGCTGACCGACTACGAGGCGCTGATCGCGCGGCGCTTCTACGTGCCGCATCCGCCGGCGGAGCGCAAGGCCGTGATCCAACTCGGCTTCCGCATGTCGCCGCCGGTCGGCGGCTACGCGAACGTCGCGCTGGAACGCTTCACCGTGGACCTGGCGGGCCTGTTGAACGTAAGCGCCGACGGGCGCATCCAGGGCAAGGCGGGGCAGGACCTGCTTACCGAAGGCGAAGGCCTGCTGAACCTGACGGCCGAGATCCCCGACCTGGCCGCGGCGGGGCGTTCGCTGGGCCTCGCCAATCTGCGCGCGCTCTCGCGCGTGCTTAGCGGCCTGACACTGGAAGGGCGCGCGGAGTGGGAGGGGAAGTTCATCTGGGGCCCCGACAGGGCGGCGCTGGGCGGTGATCTGACGCTCGAGAAGGTTAACCTCACGCTGGGCGATTCGCCCAAGCTGGTCGCGCGCGACCTGCGCGGGGTTCTGCCGGTGGGCTTCTACCGCGGGCTGTGGCCGGCGGACTGGCCGCGCGAACGCACCGGCACGGTCACGCTGGAGGCATTGTCGTGGGAGCCCTTCCGCCTGCGCCTGCGCCCGCGCCCGCCGCTGCCGCGCGTCACGCTGGGCCTGATCGCGCGCCCCAACGACCTGGCCGTGGCCAAGCACGTGCTGCTGGAAGTGCCCGGCGGTGAGGTCGAAGTCGACGGCTTGCGTGCGATGAACCTGCTGACCGACGAGCCGAAGGTCGTCTGTTCGGTGAACGTGAAGGGCATCGATCTGGGGCAGCTCGCCGAGTCCGAGAACTGGCGCCTGAAGGGCCTGGGCAAGGCGGTGCTGACCGGCCAGATGCCGGCGGTGCAGCTGATCCGCACAAGCGGCCCGCTGGGCAACTGGGAGTTGGTGACGGAAGGAACGCTGAGCGCACCGCTCTACGACGGCACGCTGTCCGTCGGCGGCCTGCACGCGCGCGGGCTCTTCGGGCCCTCGCCGGTCTGGGGCCTGCGTTCGATCAAAGCCGAACGCCTGAGCTTCCGGCGGCTGACGCGCGCCAACCCGCAGTTCGGCAGCCTGAAGACTGTCGCTGACCTAAGCGTCAGCGACCTGGAGTCTACCGGCTGGAACCTGGCCGACGTCCAGCGCTTCGCCCTGGACCTCAGGCAGTCCTCCGCGAGCAGCGAGGACAGCTACGACGGCCGACTGGCGCTGGTCCTGGCGCCAGAAATGACGCGGGACATGCTCGAGCAGAAAGGCTACACCGAGAGCCAGGTCGTCGACCGGACCTTCCCCTTCGAACGCCTTGGCCTGAAGTTCGCCCTCAAGGGCGGCTACCTATACGGGCCCCAATCGGGCCTTTCCGGGGGCCTGATCGTGAAAGGCAGCGGCATGTACAGCCCCGATATTCGGGGCCAGGACTCATTGAAGACTTCCTGGCCCGAGATCGTCAGGAAGGTGGAAGCCCATAAGGCCCGCCTGGGCAAGCTGCCCCCGGGCAAGGCGGAATAGTGCCAAATAAAAGGAGGCGCGACGTGCACCGAGCGAAGGTCCTGACCGCGATTCTGGGCCTGGTCCTGGCCGCATCGGACGCGTGTGCCAGCGACGAGATCGACCTGGACGTCTCCACGGCGGCCATCGACGCCCTGCGCGTTCGCATAAAGGAGCGCGCCGACGCGATCGCAAAGCACAAGGACTTCGGCCAGCTGGGCGAAGCGCGCGACGGGCTGTTGGCCGTGCGCACGCTGGAGGGCGTGAAACTCAGCGACAAGAAAGCCATCGAGGACCTCGTCGAGGCCGAGAACACCGACCGCCGGGCACTCTACCGCGAGATCCTGAAGGCCAACGACCTCAAGGACGAGGACGCCGATGCCGTAATGAAGGTCGCCGCCCGCCGCCATCGCAAGTCCGCCGCACCCGGGCACTGGGTTCAGGAACCCGCCGAAGGCAAGTGGACGCTCGCCCGCGAACTAAAGGAGTAGCACCGCCACCGCCGTTTGATTCCGCACCCCGCCTCGCCTAACGTAAAAGGCCGGCCCGGGGATCCAGCGCCATGCTTACGTTCCGCGAACGAATCGACGGCTACCATGACGTCGAGGACCAACTCATCGACTACCTGCGGCGGCGCGCCGAACGCGGTTTCCGGCGGCGCGAGTGCGAACGCGAAGCGCTGAAGACGGTCGACGACTTCAAGCAATACCGCGAACGGATGCGCTCGAACTTCCTGCGCGCCATCGGCGGCCTGCCCGAGGAACGCACGGATCTGGACGCGCGCACGACCGGGACCATCGACCGCGGCGCCTACGTTATCGAAAAGGTCGTCTACCACAGCCTGCCGGGCTTCCCTGTTACGACGAACTTCTACCTGCCCAAGCAGCGCAGTGGAAAAATCCCCGCCGTGCTCTTCGTCTGCGGGCACGCCAAGGAAGCGAAGGCGCACGCCAACTACCAGAAGGTCTGCATCGACTTGGCGAACGACGGCTTCGCGGTGCTGGCCGTTGACCCGCCGGGCCAGGGCGAACGCATGCAGTTCATCGACGAGAAGACCGGCGCCGAACGCGTGGCGTGGGGCACTACCGAGCACAGCTACGCGGGGCTGCAGTACTACATGTCCGGCGGCTCCATCGCGCGGCAGTTCGTCTGGGACGGCATGCGCGGCGCCGACTACCTGCGCTCGCGCGCCGAGGTCGACCCCGCGCGCATCGGCGTCACCGGCAACAGCGGCGGCGGCACGCAGACGACCTTCCTGATGGTAGCCGATCCGGGCTTCGCCGCGGCGATGCCGTGCACCTTCGTGATGGACTACGAGACCTACATGAAGACGGGCCAGTCGCAGGACGGCGAGCAGAACCTGTACGCGAGCTTTGCCGAGGGCCCCGACCACGACGATTATCTGACCGCCATGGCGCCCAAGCCGGTGCGCGTCGGCATCGCGGCGTACGACTTCTTTCCCATCGAGGGCGCCTTGGCTGCCGTCGAGAAGGCCAAGCGCGCCTTCGCGCTGTTCGGCAACGGCGCCGAGTCGAAGATGGACTTCGCCATCGCCCCGACGACCCACACCTACGGTGCGGTGCTGCGCCAGGCGGCGGTGAACTTCTTCCGCAAGGTGCTGCGCGGGGAGGACGAGACTTTCGTCACGGCCGACCCCGAGACCCTGCCCCCGGAGGAACTCAACGCCACCGCCACCGGGCAGGTGCTGAGCGCTTTCCCGGATTGCAAGACCGTCAGCGCGCTGGTGCGCAAGGAGATCCAGACGCAGTGCCCGCTTTCGCCGCGCAAGGAGGAGCCGCAGGCCCTGCGCGAGGCGCTGGCCGGGATCCTGGGCATCGGCGCGAAGGCAAAGGACGGCGACGCGTCGTGGGCGGGCGAACCGCGCCGCCGCGCGATCTACCCGCGCGTCATTGCCGACGAGGTGGTGGGCGGATACCGCACGGAGAAGATATTCTTCTTCACCGAGCCCGATGTCTGCGCGACGGCGATCATGATTCACCCGCGCAGCGGAACGGCGCCGGCCACCGACGTCTTTCTGTTCGCCGAAGGAACCGACGCGATCCCATCGCAGCGCGCGCGGCTGGTGCAGGCGCTGGAGGCCGGGCGCCGGGCCTTCGTATACGACGTGCGCGGCGTCGGCGGGGTGAAGACCCGCGGAGTGGGGCGCTACAGCGTGAGCCTGCCGACGGAGTTCAAGCTCGGCTGTGACGCGATGAAGATGAAGATCTCCACGCTGGGTCTGCGCGTCTTCGACGTGCTGCGCGGCCTGGACTACCTGCGCGGCCGGCCGGACGCGGGCCCCGTCGCGCTGACCGGCGTGGGCCCGGCCGCCTCATGGGCGCTGTACGCGGCGGCCCTGGATCCGGACGTCAAGGCGCTGGCGGTGGAGGAGATGCCGCTGAGCTTCCGCGCCATCGCCGAGACGCGCTACTACGATGCCACGATGGTGGACTTCCGTTCGACGGCCTGGGGCATCCTGCGCGTGGCCGACGTGGTGGACGTGTTGGCGGCGCTGGCGCCGCGCGCGGTGACCTTCGTGCGGCCGCTCTCGCCGCAGGGCGTGCCGCTGGATGCCGGATCGGTGGACGCGGAATTCATCCGCCCGGCCGAGGACGTCGGCCTGATCGGCCCGAAGGCCGGCGGCTGGCGCCCGGTATTTCGGGGGTTGTGACCTCCGGCCGCCCGCCGCGAAAGGTCGGCGCTAATCTTCTTCGGGCGAGTCGGGCGGGGCTTCGGCGGCGCCGCGGTTCGCTGTGTTTACCGGGTATTCTCGAGTCGATTTGCGCGAGTGTCCAAACTCGTTGGTCGCGCGGATGCGGTAGACGTACCGGTGGCTTGGTTCGGCCGAATCATCGATGAACGTGTTTCCCTTGATGTCTTTGCCGACCTGTACCTCCGTATCCGAGACGCGGAGCACGTAGCGGTATTTCTTGTTCTGTGCCGCCTTCTCTCTTTCCTTGGCCTCGGTCTCCTCGTCGATGCGTTCGTACCGGTAGATCTGATACGAGGTGGCTTCCTTCACGCTAGGCCATTCCAATTCGACCTTGCCGTCGCCCCGGACATGTGTATCGATGTTCCATGGCGGCTTGGGTTGGTGGTCCAGGCCGAAGCCAGCGAAGAGAATCCAGTAGATCGCCCCACCCATAACCATTGCGGACGGCAAGGTAAAGACCCAGGCCAGAAGGATCTTCTGCCCCAGGCCCCAGCGCACCGAGTTGATGCCCTTCGTGGCGCCGACGCCCAGGATGCAGCCGGTGATGATGTGCGTGGTGCTGACCGGAATGCCGATGCTCTTGGCGATATAGAGCACCAGTGAGGCGGCGGTCTCCGCGGCGAAACCATCGACGGGTTTCAGGCGCGAGAGGCCATGGCCAAGAGTTTTGATGACTTTCCATCCACCCAGCGCGGTGCCCATGCTGATGGCCAAACCACAGGCTACGACGACCCACGGCTGCACGTTCAGATTGTCCTGATGCCCGCCCAGCAGGAGGCCCAGGGTAATGATGCCCATTACCTTTTGCGCGTCGTTGGCTCCGTGCATCAGCGACATGGAGCTGACGCTGACCAATTGCAGGCGGCCAAACATCCGGCCTGTCGGGCCTGGGGCGCGCCGCGCGAATAGGCGTGCGATGACCAAGTAAAGGATGTAGGTGAGGATGAATCCGAGGATCGGCGAAACCAACATGGCTGTCAGGATAGTGACGACGCCTTTTGCTTTGACAACCTGGATGCCGGCCTTGGCCACAGCGGCTCCAAGGAACCCGCCCAACAGGGAGTGCGAACCCGAGATGGGCATCCCGATCATGGTCATCCAGGCGGCCCAGATGATGGCGCCGGACATGGCGGACAACAGGACGGTCTGGGAGATCAGCTCCGTATTGACGATTTCGCCGGCCACCGCCTTGGCCACGGCCTGGCCCATAAAGGCGCCGGCCATGTTGAGGACCGCGGCCAGGAGCACGGCTTTGATCGGCGAGAGCACCCGCGTGCCAACGACGGTGGCGATGGAATTTGCGCTGTCGTTCCAGCCGTTGACGAAATCAAATACCAGCGCCGAAACGATGACGGACCAGAGCAGGGCGTCGTAGGAGGGCATCTGGGGCCTGTCAGGCGTTCTTGACCATGATGGAGCGAATCGTGTTCGCCACGGTCTCGCATGCATCGATGGCCATCTCGACCAGTTCGTACAACTCTTTCCACTTGATCACGAAAATCGGATCGCCGCTTTCGAACAGGCGCGCGAGCGAGGCGTGGTTGTGCTGGTCGCCTTCGTTCTCCAGCGCGTGGATGCGGATCAGCAGCGAGCCCAGTTCATCCTGCTTCTTGAGGTTGCGGATCTTCTTGATGGCCTCGGCCAGGACCTTGGTGATCGCCACGACCGTGTCGGCCTGCTTGATGATGTCTTCGGTCGGCTTGTCCACCTTGTAGAGGATCAGGCGCTGGGCGGCGGCGTCGATCATGTCGACGACGTCGTCGGTCTCGGCAACGAGGTTGTGGATATCCTCGCGATCCAGCGGCGTGATGAAGGTCTGGTCGAGCTTGGTGATGGTATCGTGCGTGATCTGGTCGCCCTGGTGCTCGTACTCGTGGATGATCGCGAAGATCTCCTGGCGGCGGTCCCAGTCGTGCATCAATTCACGGAACTTCTCCGCCGTGCGGACCATGTTGTCCGCGCTGCGGTCGAAGTATTCGTAAAAGGTCTTGTCCGCCGAGAGCCCGAACATGGGGGAACCTCGCTGGATGCGAAAATTTTCCTGAAGACAGGTGAAGTAACCGTAAATACCGGATGAAGACGGGGGCGCAAGCGGCTTTTCGATTTCGCAGCAGATTCCCGGGCACGCGGCCGGACCTTGCGCCGGAGGCAAGCCCTAACCCGTTGGAGTGCTATCGTTTAGCGCGCCGGGGCGTGGGGTCCACGTCCAGGCCCAGGGCGTCGCGTTCGCCTTTGCGCAGGCGTTGCCAGCCCAGCCCGGCGCTCATGGCCGCGTTGTCCGCGCACAGGGCCGGCGGCGGGAAGAAGACCGGCGGCGTGCCGGGTTCCCGGGCGGCGCGTTCGGCGAAGAGCGCGCGCAGGCGGCGGTTGCAGGCCACGCCACCGCCCACGGCTGCCGCGGCGATGCCCGTCTGGCGGCAGGCGGCGAGGGTCTTCTCGACGAGGATCTCGCAGGCGGCTTCCTGGAAGCTTGCCGCGATGTCGGCGCGCTGCTGTTCGGTGGGTGGGGCGTCCTTGTGGTGGTCGCGCAGGCGGTAGTAGACGGCGGTCTTCAGCCCCGAGAAGCTGAAGCGCAGCGTGTCGCCGGGCTTCTCATTGGGGCCGCAGCGCGGGAAGGCGATTGCCGTACCGTCGCCCTTCTCGGCGCAGCGCGAAAGCGCCGGGCCGCCGGGGAAGCCCAGGTCTAGCATCTTGGCGACCTTGTCGAACGCCTCGCCCGCTGCGTCGTCGCCGGTCTGGCCCAGCACGGTCATCTCGGTGGGCACGTCGACGCGGTACAGGCAGGTGTGCCCGCCCGAGACGATCAACGCGATGTGCGGGTACGTGCTGAAGCCCGCCAGTTCGGTGGCGTAGACGTGCGCCTGGATGTGGTCCACGGCCACGAGCGGGAGTTCCCACGCCAGCGCCAGGCCTTTGGCGGCCGAGAGCCCCACCAGCAGTGCTCCGACCAAGCCGGGCCGGTTGACGACGGCGATGCCGTGCAGGTCGCGAGGCGTGCAGCCGGCCGCGGCCAGGGCCTCGTCGACGATCGCGGTGATGCGTTCGGCATGGGCGCGCGCGGCGACTTCCGGCACCACGCCGCCGAAGGGGCGGTGCAGGTCGTGCTGGCTGGCTACGATGTTGGAGCGGATGGTGCGGCCGTCTTCGACGACCGCCGCGCCCGTCTCGTCGCAGGAACTTTCGATGCCGAGGATCAACATGCGCGTTATTTCTTCTGTAGCTGTTCGGTAAGGACCTGGACGGCCTTCTCGATCTGGGAATCGTAGAACTCTTCGGCGGGCTTCTGCTCGCCCTTCGCGCCGCCGTCCTTTTCGCCCTTGGGGTTTTCGCCTTCGCCGGCGGGCGGGGCGGGGGCCTTGGGTTCGGCCGCATCGCCTTCGGGCGCCTTGGTCTTGCTGTTCTCCTTGCGCGCACCTTCGGGCGTGTTGTCGATCACGTGGCGCGCGCGGCGCTTTTCGTAGAGCTGCATTACCTGTTCGGGCTTCAGGGGCACGTCGTAATTGGGCTCGATGCCGATGCCGTCGATGCTGACGCCGCTGGGCGTGAAGTACTTGGCGGTGGTGAGCTTCAGGGCGCCCTGGGTGTTGTCCTCCAGTTCCACGGCGTAGATGGTCTGGACGGAGCCCTTGCCGAAGGACTTCTCGCCGACCAGGACCGCGCGGTTCAGGTCCTTCAGGCAGCCGGCGACGATCTCGGACGCAGACGCGCTGCTCTTGTTGATCAGCACGGCGATGGGGTAGGCGCGCGCCTTGCCGTTCGAACTGGCGGAGAGCACCTGCTCGCCCAGCGGCAGGTCGCGGGCGATGCGTCCGCGCACGGTGACGATGGTGCCCTGGTCGACGAAGAGGTCGCAGATCTTGACGGCTGCCGTCAGGAGGCCGCCGGGGTTGCCGCGCAGGTCCAAGACCAGCGCTTCCATGCCGTCGGCCTCGAGCTTCTCCAGCGCGGCGACGAGGTCCGCGACGGTGTTGTCCTGGAAGCCGGCCACCTGGATGTAGCCGATCTTCGGCGTGTCCTGCGGGATGCGCGCGGCCACCGAGACCGGCGCCTTGAGGATCTGGGCCTCGAGGACAGAGTCGATCTTGATGGTGTCACGGAGGATGGCGATGTCTTCGGGCTCGGTGCTGCCTTCGTGCAGCACGGTCAGCGTGACCTTGCTGCCCAGCGTCCCGCGCACCAGCTGGCTGACTTCCTCGAGGTTCATGCCCTCGGTCGATTTCCCGTCGACTTTAAGGATGAGGTCGCCGGGCAGGATGCCGGCGCGGTAGGCCGGGTTGCCGGCCAGGGGCGTGATGACGACGATGCCCTTGGCGGGGTCCTGCGCGATCTCGATGCCCACGCCGGAGAACTCGCCCTTGTTCATGCTCTCCAGTTGCTTGTACTGCTCGGGCGGCAGGAAGAGGCTGTGGCGGTCCAGGGTCTGGGTCATGCCCTGGAGCGCGCCGTAGAACAGCTGCTTTTCGTCGACCTCGCCCACGTAGTGGTCGTGAATGAAACTGCGCAGGCGCTGGTAGACGCCCTGCTCGCGGTTGATCGCCTGGGCGGCAGGATCCGAGAAGACGGTTCGGAAGCGCAGCGCCAGCGCGCAGACGAAGACCAGCACGACGATGCGCAACAGCGTGCGTGAGGACATGACGGCGGTACCTCGTAATGCGGAGGCCGGTTACAGGTCGGCGATCCTACACCAGACGGCCGCGAATGCGAAACGCAAGCGGCGGATGCCGTTACTTAGGTGCTGCGGGCGTCTTGGGGAGCTTGGGCTTCTTCGGCTCGGCGGGGCCCACGAAGATGCGCTTCAGGCCCTCGGGCCATTCGCGCTGGACCCGCGCCTGCAGGTGGGCGGCTTCCAGGGCCTGCAGCGCCGCCTGGTCCTTGTTCTGGTTCAGCAGGCGCAGGGCCTTGATCATTTCCCACTCCGCGCGGCTGAACAGGCGCGGGGCGGTGCCCGGTTTCTGGCGCTCGGCCTCGATCTGCGGGAGTTCCATCGTGCGGTTCAAACACGCGGCGGCCAGCTTGGCCTCGGCCTTCTCGGGGAAGTCGGCCTCATCCTTTTCCAGTACCGACCACGCCGTCAGGGGGCTCTGGGTGCCCTGGAAGCACCAGATCGCGCCCAGGCGCAGCGCGGCGCGGGCCCGTAGCGCGGGATCGTCGCCCTTGGCGAGTGCGTCGTAGATGGTGGCGGCGCGCTGGGCGTCCTCGTCGCTGGTGCCCACCGCCAGCAGGAGATCGCCGAACTCGAGGTCCCAGCCGCGCGCTTCCAGGGGGCCGTTCTTGCCCTTAAGGAGCCCTTCGCGCACGCCGGTGCGCAGCGCACCCAGGGCCACGGTGCGCGCGCTGTCCTCCATGCCCAGCAGCGCGCCGACGATCAGCGGGAAGGCCTTGCGGGCCTGGAGCCCGAAGACGATGCGCGCGTGCTGGTAGAAGTCCTTGGCCTTGTGGTAGTCCTCTGCTTCCAGCAGCTTCTTGAGCACGGTCTCGACGTGCTTGAGGATCTCCGGCGCGGGGTAGGCCTCGTACACGGCCAGCACCTTGAAGAGGTCGCCGTCGGGGCGCGCGTTGCGCCCGGCTAGGTTAAGCGCGGCCTGGCGCACGTCCTTGTGGTCGGGCGCAAAGCCGCTGCAAAAGCGCAGCAGATCCATGGCGTCCTCTTCGGCGCGCGGGTCCTCGCTGGCGGCCAGGGCCTCGACGGCTGCGGCGAAGTTGTTCGCCAGGCCCGGGCTGGTCCAGGCCTTGTACAGCTCCTTCAGCATCTGGTAGCGCTGCACGGCGACCAGCGAAGCGCCGAAGCCGTAGACGCCCTTGCCGGCGTCCATGCGCAGCTTGTTGGTCGGATCCTGGTCGGCGATGCGGCTGGCCTGCTTAAGAAGGAGGAACAGGTCGGCCAGGTTTTCTTCTTCGGCCAGGCGCTGCGCGGTCTCGGGCTGGGCGAGGCGCGCGCCCATAGCGGTGACCAGCTTCGGCTGGCTGGCCTGGGGCACCAGGTCCAGCAGGATGCCGGCCAGATCCCAGCGCGGTGCGGCGACGCACGTTTCCATCAGGGTGACCACGGTGCCTTCGAACGACCCGGCGGCCTGCTTGTCGACGGGCGTGATCGACTCGACGGTGTACCGCGTCAGGGCGAGGGCATCCTCGAGTTCCCCGCGCTCGGCGTGCACCGCGATGCGGTGGTTGAACGCCGACAGCATGCGGTCGGACGGATAGGCCTTGTGCAAGGCGCGCAGCAGGGCGTCGCTGCCGTCCGGGTTCGGCCGGGCGAAGATCTTCGCCAACTGGTCCGCGTCGATGTCCATCTGGAAGGAGCCCGGCGAGAGGCCCATGAGCTGGAAGACGCTCAGGGCGTTCTCCGCCTGCATCTGCGCGGCATTGGCGTTGGCCGCCCAGAGGGTCGGATTCTCCAGCGGCTTGACCAGTTTCTCGATCAGATCCTGTAATTCCCAGCCGAAGGGCTCGCCGATGCCGCGGTGGGAATCCTTGATCTTGTTGAGGTCGTCCTTCAATTCGGCGACGCGGTTGAGCCAGGTCTTGACGGCCTCCCAATCCTGGGCGGCGACCGGGTCCCACTTGGCGATGGACTTCGCTGCGCGCAGGGCCATGCGCACGTAGAGCCTGCCGGCCAGCTCGCGCTTCTCGGGGGTGTCCTCGCAGCGCTTCAGGGTGTCGAGCGCCTGCTGGTAGTAAAGATCCTTCGGGGTCTGGGTGAACAGCTCGCGGATCAGCCCCAGGAAGTAGTAGGCCTGCGCATCCTTTAAGGCATCGTCCAGGTTTTGCTGGGCGCCGCCCGCCTCGTTCTTGTTTTCCAGGTACGCTTTGAATTCGGCTTCCGCGCGGTTGTGTTCGCCGTCGTAGAAGTACTGCATCGCCTGGAGGATCTTGTCCATGGTCTTGGGCGCGGTCTTCCACTGCACATTGGCGGAAAGGATGGCCAGCCCAGGCGGCGGCTCGCGGAAGGTCAGCTGCGTGTTCTTGAACTTCCAGTGCGACAGACCCATGTCCCAGATCGCCAGGCTCACGGGCTTGGCCGGCGCGGGCGGCTCCACTACGAAGGTCAGGTGCAGGCCTTCCTGCTCGATCCGCAGTGTATACGTTCCCTTCTGCAGTTCCGGGATCGACTTCTCCGCCTTCACGATCATCTTCGAGAGGGCGCCCGGCGCGTCCGCGACGCCGTGCAGGGCTTCGGGTGCGTGCAAGGCCACCCGGCCCTTCCCGATCTCCAGCAGGTACGGGATCGATTCGTCCCGGCTTTGCAGGCCCGCACGGATGACTTGGCTGCCCAAATCTCCGGCCAGTTCGAAGTGGATCTCGGCCTTGATGTCCCCCGGGAAGGACTTGGTTCCGGGACTCTCGAGGATCCCATCGGGCGTCAGCATCTTTTCGGTGGTGTGCCCGCGCTGCGCGAGGTAGTTCCGGTAGAGGTGCTGGGCGATGCGCCGGTCGTTGCCGCCGGGATGCACGAAGCCCTGGTCGAAGAGCGCGCGTTCCTCCGGCGTGAGTTTGTCGTCGGGCGTGGTGGGAAAGTACCAGAAGCGCACCCAGGAGGGCTTGGAGTCCTTCTTCAGATCCTGCTCCTTCTCCTCGAGCTTTTTCTCCAGTTCTTCTTTTCCCTGCTGGGCCTCTTCGGCCTGCGCGCGGTAGCGTTCCTTGTCCTGGGTGGACTCCCGCACGCGGAAGTAGCTGATCGTGACGGCCACCAGCACAATCGCCACCGCGCCGAAGAAATAGCTCTGCCGCTGGACCAGGCGCAGGCCGCGGCGCACCAGCCCCACCGGGCGCGCCTGGATGGCCTCGCCCGAACGGAAGCGGCGCAGGTCGTCGCGCAACTCGGCCGCAGACGCATAGCGGTTGCGCGGGTCCTTCTCGAGGCACTTCATCACGATGGTCTGCACGTCGCGGTGGATGTTGGGGTTGATCTGGCGGGGCGGCTTGACCGGCTCGTTGATCACCGCGACGACGACCTCCAGCAGCGAACGGCCCGCGAAGGGCGGGCGCCCGGCGAGCATCTCGTACAGCACCGCACCCAGCGCGTAGACGTCGCTGCGCGGGTCGATCTTGTCCACCTCGCCCCGCGCCTGCTCGGGCGGCATGTACGCCGGCGTGCCCAGCGTGGTGCCCGACTGCGTGTACTGGGTGTCGATGTCCACCTGCTTGGCCAGGCCGAAGTCCGTAATGTGCGGCAGGCCCTTGGGGTCGACGATGATGTTCGAGGGTTTGATGTCGCGGTGGATCACGCCTTCCTGGTGCGCGGACTCGATGGCGTCGGCAAGGATCTCGACGAGCTTAAGTGCCTGCGGCGTGCTGATCTTCTGATGGACCATGAAGTCGGAGAGCGAGTGGCCCTCGACGAACTCCATGGCGAAGTAGTGGTGCCCGTCTTGCATGCCGATGTCGTAGATCGGCACGATGTTGGGATGCTTCAGTCGCGCCACCGCGCGCGCCTCGCGTTGGAAGCGCGCCACGGCTTCCTCGCTGGCGTGCACGCCCGCCAGCAGGACCTTCAGTGCGACCTGGCGCTCCAGGCCTTTCTGCCGGGCGCGGTAGACGACGCCGAAGCTTCCGCGGCTGACCTCCGCGAGGATCTCGTAGCTGCCGAAGACCTTGCCCACGGCGGGGGCCTTAGCCCCGGTCGATTCCCCGGTTCGGCCGTCGGCGTCGTGGGTCGAACCGCCCGGCACGTCCAACGCGCCGACATCTTCGAGGCGGTCGAGGCGCCCGCTCTCCGACTGGCGCCAGACCAGATGCGAGGATCCCTTCTTGGGCCCGCGCAGCCGCGCGACGGGCCGCATTACCGTGGTGCGGCCGCCCGTGCCTTCCTTTTCGTGTCCGGAGAGTTTCTCCTGGCAGTCCGGGCAGACGCCCACCCAGGCCCCGGCGGCGTCCTCGGGTTCGTCGAAGCTCGCGCTGCAGATACGGCACGTCACCGTCGCCAAGACTGCACTCCCATATCCCGCCCTGCGCCCGTCGCACGCTGGGCCGCAACCGCCACTCAGTGTAGTCGAAACCGGCGCGGGCGGCGCGGCGCGGAGCAGAGAAAAATCGCCAGCCTACGGCTAAAAGACGCCGCCCAGCGCTTCGGCCGTCAGGGGATAGGACCTGGATGAGTGGTGGAAAAGAGGCTCCGCTTTGTTCAAAAGACATCAATAACTTTTAGTGCACATGAGCATACGTTTGTTCAAAAAACACCACTTAAAACTTCGTTTATTTCGGGAAATTGGCTAAAAACCTTTGAATGTTTTTGAGATCATGGCCGATTAAGTTTATGAAAGGGCATTAGTGGCATTGGTGACGTTATAGGTGTCGCAAGCGGCAGAAAATAGGGGGCTAAAGCAGCCTGCAGCCCAACCGGTGGTACCTCGGAGCAGATTGCGAGAGTTAAAAATTTAAAAAACGATTGAAAAAATTTGTCAATTCGTTGTAAAAGAAGGCAGAATAGATCTTTGACATTTGTATATTAGACGCACATAAAGACAGTTTAAGAATCTTGCCTTTTGTAAAAATGCATATACAAGTTCTGGTGCTCTCTAAAGATAGAAGAGACTTACGGGCGAGCCCCTGGTGAGGCTCACCTTCGGCGCGCAAGTTGCAGGGAGGATGGGGGAAAGGAGGTCGGACGTCATGAGCCGCAGACACCCATACGAGAACCGCTACTGCAACCATTGCCGCATGACCACGCGGCATGAGGTCAAGGAACCCGAATACGGCTGCCTGCGTTGCGGTTCGGTGAAGTACCCGCCGCGCGTGCTGAAGCCGAAGGTCGTCCGGCCGATGCCGCTGTCCGCCTAGGTTAAGGCCGTCTGGTACTGGGGAGGGGGGAAGACCAGCAGGGTAGCTGACTATGATGCTGAGACGCGGGACATTCACCCTTTCCGCCGCACGCCTTCACCACGCCTTCCGACACTTCGATTTCGCAGGACCCACCGCACATGCCTTCTGTTGGGCGCTTACGAGGACGCGCCACTGGCCGCCGCCGGCGCCGCCGCGCCGGCGCCGCTGAGTTCCCCGATGGCGGCCTCGAGGCCGTGGAGTTTCGCGCCCGGCCCCAGCAGCCGTTTCACGTCATTGCGATCGGTGGCGAAGGCCGCGGCCAGAAGCCCGCTGCGTTCGGCGGCGGCGCTTTGGGGCCCGCCGGCGTTCGCCTGGATGCGCGCCACGAACAGCGGCAGGTGCAGCTTGAGTTTGAAGCGCTGCAGGCGTTCGAGGATCCGGTCGAAGAGTTCCAGCTCGGTCAGCGTCTCCTCGCCGGCGATCGCATAGACGCCCGTGCGCAGTTCCTGCGGCAGTTTCGAGACGCAGCGCGCCACGCAGCGCCCCAGGTCCTCGGCGTGCAGAGGCTGCAGCGCAAGGTCGCCGTAGCCGCGCACGACGGCCAGCGGCGAACCGCTCTGCGCCTGCGCCACCAGCCGTTCGACGAAGCCGTCGCCCGCGCCCACCAGCGGCCCGGCGCGCAGCACGTAGTCCATCAGCCGCGAACCGGCGATGGTCGTCTCGGCTTCGGCGGCCTCGCGCAGGCACGGCGCCAGCGACTTGGGATCGGCGGCGACGCTCGAGAGGTACACCAGGTCGCGCACGCTGCCGGCTTCGGCACGTAGGATGAGGCTCTTCAGGTCGTCCAAGTGCTTGCCCGCGCGAGCCTTCCAGAGCCGCCCGTAGGGCGTGACGGGATCGAGGAACGCCGCCGCGCGCGCGCCTTCCAGAAGCCGGTTCAGCGCTTCGGGGTCGCCGGGCTCGCCGCCGACCGCTTCGGCGCCGTCGCCTTCCAGGCCGCGCACCAGCTGCGCCTCGGCGTCGCTGGCGCAGAGGATCCGCACGGGGTGCCCGGCGTCCAGCAGCGCCTGCGCCACCGGCAGCACGGGGAAGGGCAGCGGCCCCAGCAACGCGACCGTCGCGGGCGACAGGGCTTCCACGGGCGCGGCGGCGGCTGCGGGGATGCCGTCGACGGGGCGCTCGGGCGGCGGGTCGCTCGAGTCCGCGGGGTTCTCCGGCGCGGAAGGCGTGTCGGGTGTGTCGGCCATGAGGCACTCCGGAGCGGGGCTGAAAAAGCGATGCGCCGGCGGCGCTTTGAACGATGCCGCGGCGCAGGAGAGTTATGCCCGCAGAACGCGCGCGATGCAAGCCGCGGCGCGGCTCAAACTGTAACAGGCACCCAGGTACCTGACCGCGCAAATGCACAAATACGAAGTCGCGAAATTTCGCGAATCACGACGTGCTGCGCGAGGTGCTGGGGTGCACATTGCGATTTGTATCTATTTAATTGTAATTCGAACAAGGTGATAAATGTGCGCTTTACGGAATCATTGGACTTATGATGTTTTTGCACGGCGTGCAAATAGGGTTTACGTGATCGCTGCACGTCGTGGATGTGTTACGTTGCACGGCGTGCATAATACGCAAAGCGTAAGATAAGGAACCCGTCGCAAAACGCGCCGCTTGCGCAGCCCTTCGTTCGAAAGCGGAAAAGATAGAGCTCGGAGCCTCGACCGGCGGAAAACCGGCCAGTTGACCCTCGAACGAGGCCCTGTCAAAATCGCGTAAAAGATTCCGCACCCCGCCGCCCCAACCGCAAAGGAGCGCGCCGCGAACTTCATCGTCATCGGCCAACGCCTCAATGCGGCCTCAACGGTGCGCCGCGACGGGCCTTTTGTGGCGCGCGACGGCGCGCGCGAGTGTTTCCTGTGGCACGACGGCGCCCGCGAACGGCGCATGGCGATCCCCGAGGCTTTCCGCGCCGCGAGTCCCCTGTACCGGCAGGGCCTGTTGCGCCGCGTGGAACTGGCCATTCGCCTCGGCATGAAGGGCGACGGCGAAGCCGTCGCGTACGTGCAGCACCTCGCGCGAAGGCAGGTCGCCGCCGGCGCGCGGTACCTTGACGTGACGGTCGACGCGATGGAACTCGACGGCGAAAAGTGGACGGCCGAGAACCGCGGCGCCGCGTTGCGCTGGCTGGTCGAGACGGTGCAGGCGGCGGCGGGAGAAGTTCCGCTGGCGCTCAACAGCATGCGCATCGAACTCGTGGAAGCCGCGCTGTCCGGCTACGACTTCGCGCGCAGCTGCCCGCTGGTCAACTACAGCAGCGGGATGGACCCGCACTTCGCCGAACTGGCCGCAGCCCGAAAGCTGCCGCTGGTCTGGTTCGCGACGAACACGGAAGGGATGCCGCATTCCGCCGCCGAACGGCTCGCCAACATCGAAGCGGGGATCGCCGCCTGCGAGCGCATCGGCATCCCGCCGCGCGACCGCTACTTCGACGTGTGCGTGTATCCGAAGATGGCGGGCGCCGCCGAGGCCCATGACGCGCTGCTTGCGTTCGAACAGGCACGCGCGCGCTTTGGGCCGGAGGTGCAGCTGATCGCCGGCGTCGAGAACCATTCGTACCGGCTTCCCATGCAGCGGCTGTTCAGCCTGGTCTTCCTGGAGTGCGCCATCGAACGCGGCGCTTCCGGCGCGGTGCTCGACCCGCTGCGCGCGGGTCCGCGGCATTTGAAGCTGCTGGACAGGTCGTCGGTGGAATATCGCCGCGCGCGCGAGGTCGTGGAGAGCCCCGGCGAGGCCGTGCTCGCGCGCTTTATCGAGGACGCGAAGTCCGGCGCGCTCGTTGATCCGTTTACGAAGAAGTGAAGGTCCTGCGGCGGCTTTTCGCCATACATGCGCGGGTTGACAACCCGCGCCACGCGCCGGCGCGTCTTGCGGTGCGCGGTCCGAAACGGGAGCTTCAAAGAAAAATCCGTTCTTTGCGCCTTTGCGTGAGCTGGTTGTTCGCGGCACTGCCTAGCCCTCGCTTCGCTTCGGGCGATCCAGTGGCATCCCAAAGATGTCGTCCATCCTCCGCGTGCGCTGTGGTGAATTTGCCGGCGCGCAAAACACGAGTGCAACTTTCGGTTTTGCACACATAGAATGCGGCCATGGCGCGAAACAAGGAGATTCCCCGCGACTGGTTCGTCTGCCCGCACTGCGGCGCCGACGTGCTGCGCGGCGCGAAGGCGTGCAAGGAATGCGGCAGCGATGCCGAGACCGGCTGGTCGACCAGCGTGCGCCACCACGACGAGGAAGAGGCCCTGCCGGCCGGCTACGGCCGCGAGCGCGACTTCGGTTACGACGACTTCGTGGAGCGCGAGTTCCCGCAGCACCTGTCGCCCGAACGCCGCGCGAAGAAACGGCGCTGGATCGCGCTGGTGCTGGCGGTGCTCGCCGCGTTCGGCCTGTACGCGCTCTTCCTGTGGGGCTGGTAGAAGCCTTCGCAGCCCTCGCCGCTTCTTCACGTTGCACGCGCAACGTCTGCCCCATGGCTTTCGCTCCGGGGCGTGCTATTTTTAAAGGAGACGTGGCCGTACGGAGTGTTTCGATGCGCGTGCTTCGCCGGATCCTCACCGCCTTTCCGACGCTGGCCCCCGCGGCGCTGCTGGCCGCCTTCGGCGCGCAGCGCGCGCTGCCGTCCGTCCACGCGCGCACCGCGCAGGCGCCGCGCGTGCTGGCGGCGTCCGACGGATGCGCCGCGTGCCTGCTGCCGGCGAAGGCCGAGTTCCAGGCCCGGTACGACGGCTTACGCAAAGTAGCAGGCATGAGCGTGGTGAAGCCGAAGGCCGTGGCGCCGCGCTAGCGCCTTGCGGGCTTTGGGGCGGCGGGCTCGGCATGCCGCCGCCCTTTTCTGTTGTTACAAGTTCCGTCCAGCCAAGCTCTTGAAGCATTCCGAATCGATTCTTATGGACAGGGCGTGCTAATCGCATTACTCTTTTCAGGATAAGGATTTATGCACATGTGCCGTGCCTTCCCGTGCGGCCATTACCCGGTTACCTGGAAGGACGTCGCTTGCCATCCGCGGTCCACAAGATGCCCCAATCCCTGGGCGGCTTCGAGATCCTCGGCCTGCTGGGGCGCGGCGGGATGGGCGCGGTCTTCAAGGCGCGGCAGCCGGGGCTGGACCGCGTCGTTGCGCTGAAGGTGCTGGACCCGGAGTTCGGCGCGGACCCGGAGTTCATCGAGCGCTTCAAGATCGAGGCGCGCGCGACGGCGCAGTTGGCGCATCCCAACATCGTCCACGGCATCGACGTCGGGCGCGACCCGGCCACCGGCTGGTGGTTCTTCGCGATGGAGTACGTCGAAGGCACCACCGCCGAGGCGCTGCTGAAGGACGAGGGCGTGCTGCCCGAAGCCCGCGCGCTGGAGATCGCCCGCGACGTCGCCTGCGCGCTGGAATGCGCCGAAAAGCACGGCATCGTGCACCGCGACATCAAGCCCGGCAATATCCTGCTCGAACCGCGCGGCACCGCCCGCGTGACCGACCTGGGCCTGGCCCGCCGCACCCGCGACACGAAGGCGAACCTGACCCAGGCCGGCAACACCGTCGGCACGCCGTACTACATGGCTCCCGAGCAGGTCGAAGGGCGCATGGACAAGATCGACGCGCGGACGGACCTCTACGCGCTGGGCGCGACGCTGTTCCACTTCGTCACCGGGCAGCCGGTCTTCGACGGCTCGTCGGGCCCGGCGATCATGGCCCAGCACCTGGGCGCGCGCCCGCCGCTGGCCAACCGCGTCAATCCCGAAGTCAGCGAGGCCTGCGCGCGGCTGATCGACCGCCTGCTGCAGAAGGATCCCAACCGCCGCCCGGACAGCGCCGCGGCGGTGATCGCCGAGATCGACCGCCTGCAGGCCCGGCCCGTGCGCATGTCGCCCGCCGCCGCCTCGGGGCGCCGGCGCGGCACCAGCATGCGCATGGCGCCGCTGGGCCTGGCCGACAGCAGCCGCGCGCTGCAGCCGGTGGCGCTGCCGGCTGCCGCCGGCGACGAGGATGCGCCCAACGCGCCTTCGATGCGGCGCGTGCGCTCGGTCTCGCGGCGCCAGGCCAGGCAGGACGCGACCCCTCTGTTCGTCGCCGCGGCCGTGGTGGTGCTCGCGCTGCTGGCATGGTTCGCGCTGGGCGTGAGCGGTCCGTCCGCGCCGCGCGCGCGCGTGGCTTCGTCCGGGCGCACGGTGCCGGACGTCCCCGCCGCGCCCACGCCCGGCGGAACGGCACCCGCGCCGAAGGGGCCCGTCGCTCCGGAGACGCCGGCCGGGCAGAAGCCGCCCGCGCTGCCTGCGCCGGAGGTTCCCGCGCCGGTCGCGCCGCCGCCCAAGCCCGCCGCGCCCGCCGCCGCCTACCGCGGCACGTGGACGCAGATCGAAATCGCCGGCGAGTCGCCCGCGCCGCGCAGCTGCCCGAACGGGCACCTGGCCTACGACGTCAAGCGCAACCGCCTGCTGCTCTACAGCGGACACTGGCTGACGATGAACGACCTCTGGGCGTTCGATGCCGGCACGAAACAGTGGACCTGCCTGTTGCCGAACGCGCCGAAGGACCCCGAGGTCGGCAAGACGCGCCCGCCGGGCGTGATGGAGATGAGCTTCCAATACCTCGAGGGCCTGGACCGCTTCTGGACCTCCTTCGGCTGGGCGTACGACCCGCAGTCCGGAAGCTGGTCCAACCTCTGCCGGGATCCGAAGGTGTTGAACGGCTACGATCTGGCTGCCGGCCGCCGCGCGATGGCCTGGGATCCCGACGGCAAGCGCATGCTGGTTACCTATCCCGTGGGCGACAAGAGCTGGCCGATGCAATACTGGTTCATCGACGGAAAGGACCCGCAGCGCGCGCCCAAGGGCAAGGCGCCCGTGCCCTACCGAAATTACTTTGACGACGGCATCTCTTACGACCGCGCGAAGAAGGTCTTCGTGCTCTTCGGCGGCCGGCATGCCGGCAAGGACGGCGCGGGCCTGCGCGACGACACCTGGATCTTCGACCCGGCCAAGGACGAGTGGTCCGAGGCCCGGCCCTCCGTGCACCCGCTAGGCCGCGACCGCCACACGCTGCGCTACCACGAACGCCTGGGCGAACACGTGCTGCTGTCCGGCCAGGGCACCACGCAGAAGGATCCCCTTGGCGACGTCTGGCTCTACTCCGTCGCCGCCAACCGCTGGACGCAGGCCGACGCGCCCAACGGCCCTAAGCCGGGGACATGGGCCGCGGACTACGACCGCGCGCACGACCTCTTCGTGGTCTTCACGCCAGAGGGCCAGACCTGGACCCTGTCCATCAAACCCGCGCCCTGACCTAACCGCGGCCCCCGCCTGACCCTTGGAAAAAGGCCGAGTAGCTGATAGGAACGGGGTGCTTCAACCCCGGTTCCGGACGGTCTGCCTCCTTATTAAAGGAGTCCGCGCGGCGCGCATTTGGCCCTTCTTCGGGCTGTAGAGGCGCCGGCGGTTGGACGAAACCCATAAGGCAGGTTCACTTTGTGGGAAATCCGGAGTGGGGGGGCTTCCTGCGGTAGGGGGCAATGCTACCCTTGCGCCATCGTATTCCGGCCGGCGGGCTCGCGGCCGTGCTCCTCTCCTTCGCTCTTGCCGCCCAGCCGGCGTGGGCCGAGACCGGGGCCGATGCCACGCTGCCTGCGCTGGAACAGGCACGCACGGAAAGCTACGCGCGGGTCGCGCCCGCGGTCGCCGCGGTCGCCTGCCTGGCGGGCGAACGCAACACGCGATTCTACGGGTCGGGCGTGTGCATCTCGGCCGACGGCCTGATCCTGACCTCGTCTTCGGTGGTGCCCGACGGCGCGCGCGAACTGCGCGTGCGCTTTGCCGGCGAGCAAGCCGTCACGGCGAAGGTCGTCGCGCGAGCCGACGAGGCCGAGGCCGTGCTGCTGTTACTCGACCCCGCGCCGCCGGTGCCGCGCCGATTCCTGGCTGCGCGTGACGGCGAGCCGGCCGTCGGCGAACGCGTCTACACCGCCGGCAACCCGCACCACACCCTGTCCCGCGACGGCGCGGTGTACTTCAGCGCCGGGACGCTGAGCGGCCGCTACACGGCGCGCAGCGAAGACCCGCGCAGCCGCTACCGCGGCCCGGTGCTCGAGACCGACGCCGCCGTCAACCCCGGCTGCGACGGCGGGCCGCTGGTCGACGCCCGGGGCCGGCTGCTGGGCCTGGTGAGCCTCTGCTACGGGCGCGCGCGGCGGCTGGGCACCGCGGTGCCGCTGGCGCGCGTCCTTTCCGCGCTGCCGCAGGCGCGCGAGGCGCTGAAGGCGAAGGGCGAGGACGCTCATGCGCCCGCCTTGCTGCCGGACGACGGGACCATCGGCACGGCCTTGCGCGAAGCCAGCGCGGCGGTGCGTACGGCCGTGGTGCGCATCTACTTCAACGCCGCCGACGAGCGCCAGACGAGTTCGGACCGCGGCGCCCGGCGCCCCAGCTTCGTAGACGGCCGCCGCTCGAAGCCCGGCGAGACGGCCCGCGCCGCCGAGCCCGCGCCGGGCTGCGTGACGGGCGTGCTGGTCGACGCGCGCGGCTGGGTGCTGACCAGCGCGCTGCTGGTGCCGGCCAACGAGAAGCGCGCGACGGTGGCGCTGGCCGACGGGCGGCGCCTGCGCTGCCGCGTGCGCGGGCGCGACCTGAGCCTGGACGTGGCGCTGCTGGAGATCGAGGACCGCCCCGCGCGGCTGCCGGCCGCGGCGCTTTCGAGCGAGTCCGTGCCGCCGGCCGGGAGTTTCGTCTGCGTGCTGGGCGCGCCGCAGGACGGCGACCGCGCCGAGGCCACCTTCACCGCCGGCATCGTCAGCGCCGCCGACCGCATGGACGGCCACGCCGTGCAGATCGACGCGCGCGTGAACGCCGGTTCCGCCGGAGGCGCCGTGGTGGGGCTCGACGGGAGGCTGCTGGGCATCGTCAGCCACGAGAGCGCGCACCAGCCGTGGGGCCGCAACACCGGCGTCGGATTCTTCGCGCCCGGCGCGCGGATCCTGGAACGCCTCGCGCGCCTGCAGGACGGCGAAGTCATCCGCCCGCAGCCGCAGCCGTTCCTGGGCGTGCGCCCGGTGATCGGCCTGCCCTCCGACGTGGGCCTGGTCCTGGCCGAAGTCGTCGAGAACGCGCCGGCGTGGAAGGCCGGCCTGCGCGCCGGCGACGTCGTCCTGCGCCTGGGCGGGCAGGGGATCGCGAGCTGGCCGGAACTGGTCGCGGAACTCAAGAAACACCGCCCCGGCGACGCGCTGGAAGTGCGCTACCGCCGCGGCGCGGAATCCGACGAGGCGGAGACGAAGGTCAAGCTGGAGGAGCGCCCGTGAACGCGCGCCTCGCGACCGCCCTCGCGCTCGCCTGCCTGGCGGCGTCCGCCTCCCTTGCTTCCGAAGCCCCGGCGCGCGGCGACGCGCGCGCGGTGGCGTTGCGCGCGCAGGCGGAGATGGTCGCGGCCGTGGAACAGGGGCGCCGGGCCTTCGCCTTCGTCGGCGGGGGTTCGGGCGTGTGCATCTCGCCCGACGGCTACGTGCTGACGAACTACCACGTTGCGGGGCGCAAGCCCAGCTGGACCGTGCGCGTGTACGGCTCGGGGAAACTCTACGTCGGCGAGGTCTGCGGCAACGACCCGCTGGGCGACGTCACGCTGCTGAAGCTCAAGGACGCGCAGAACGTTCCGCACGTGCCGCTGGCCGACCTCGAAAGGGCGCGCGTCGGCGAGTCCGTGCTGGCCATCGGCGATCCGTTCAAGCTCGCGGACATCGACGGCGCGCCGGGCGTCTCGCTGGGGATCCTCAGCGCGCGCCACCGCTACCAGGGGCCGGGGCGCCTGCCGTCGCTGCTGCAGACCGGCGGCAGCCTGCTCAGCCGTGGCGCGGTCTACTTCGACGCCCTGCAGACCGACGCGGCCGTGAACCCCGGCAACAGCGGCGGCCCGCTGCTGAATCTGCGCGGCGAACTGCTGGGCCTGACCGGGCAGATCATGGCGCGCTTCGACCCCAAGGCCAACAGCCGCATTGCGTACGCCGTCCCCGCCGACCAGCTCGCGCGCTTCCTGCCGCTGCTGAAGGAAGCCAGGGGCGGCACGATCCACCACGGCACGCTGCCCGAAGGCCTGACCCTCGAGGACGGCAACGCCTGGCCCGGCGCGCAGCCCGGCGTGACCGTCACCGCCGTGGCTTCCGGCAGCGCCGCCGCCGAGGCCGGCTTCTGCGCCGACGACAAGCTCCTCTTCGCCGACGGTGAGTCCGTCGAGACGCTGCACCGGCTGATGGGCATCGTGCAGAGCCGCCCCGAGGACGCCGAGGTCGCCTTCACGGTCGTGCGCGGGCAGTCCCGCCAGCGCATCGTCGCGCGCCTGCCGCGCCTGGTCGTCAGCGACGAGACGCCGCCGTCGGTCACCGAGCCCGACGACGGGGAGGACGGCAGCGAGTCCGGCCACCCTGCCCCGAAAGTCATTGCGCCGTAGCTCCGCCGCCGATTGTCGGAAGTCCCTCGGGATGATAGCTTTCCCCTCCTGAATGAAAGCCATTCGCTTCATCCGGTCGGTGCCCCGCTGGCTGCTGGTGCGCGGCCTGGGCGCGCATCTCCGCGGCCTCGCCACGGGCGCGTGCTCGTGCATCGAACTCGCGGAGGTCGAACCGCCCGCGCTGCCGGCGCCGGACTGGGTGCGCGTACGGCCGCTGTTGAGCGGCATCTGCGGCTCGGACCTCAGCGCCATCGCCTGCAAGGGCAGTCCGTACTTCTCGCCGTTCGTCTCGACGCCCTTCGTGCTCGGCCACGAACTGGTCGGCGTGATCGAGGAACTCGGGCCCGATGCGCCCGCCGAATGGAAGGCCGGCGACCGCGTGGTGATTGAGCCCGCGCTGGGCTGCGCGGTGCGCGGCATCGATCCGCCGTGCGCCTTCTGCGCGCAGGGCCGCTACGCCAACTGCGTCAACATCACGCGCGGCACCATCGCGGGCGGCATCCAGACCGGCTACTGCCGTTCGACGGGCGGCGGCTGGAGTGCCTCGCTGGTCGCGCATCCGTCGCAGCTGCACCGCGTGCCCGAAGGCCTCGGCGACGAGGCCGCCGTGCTGGCCGAACCCTTCGCCTGCGCGCTGCACGGCGCGGCCATGGCGCGGCTGGACGAACAATCGACCCTGCTGGTGATCGGCTGCGGCTCGATCGGGCTGATGACCATCGCCGGCTACCGCGCGCTGGGCGGCAAGGGCCGCGTGCTGGCGTCCGCGCGCTACGCGCACCAGGCCGAGATGGCGAAGACGCTGGGCGCCGACGAGGTCTTTTCCGGGCGCGGCACGAAAGCGTTCTACGACTGGGTCCTGCAGCGCACCGGCGGCACGCTGCACCAGCCCGAACTGGGCAAGCCCGTCGCGCTGGGCGGCGCCGCCGCGGTGCTGGACTGCGTGGGCTCGTCGGACTCCATCGACGACGCACTGCGCATGGCCGCGCCGGGCGCGCCGGTGATCCTGGTCGGCATGCCCGGAATTCCCGCGGGCGTGGACTGGACGAGCGTCTGGTACAAGGAACTCTCCGTGCGCGGCGCGTACGCGTACGGCTGGGAGCAGCACAACGGACAGAAGGTGAAGACCCTGGCGCTGGCGCTCGAGATCCTGGCCGGCGAACGCGGCGAAAAGCTGCGCGGGCTGGTGAACCGCAAGCACCCGCTCGAGGCCTACCGTACGGCACTCGACGAGGCCTTCCACGCGGGGAAGAGCGGATCGTTCAAAGTCGTATTCGATTTACGAATGCAGGGGTGAGGATAGACGATGCAATTCCTGGATGATGAGAAACTCGTCGGCATATACGAGAAGAGCGACGGGCCTCTTTTCATGCCCAGCGGCGAACGCTTTGTGTACGCGCGCCCGCCCGAAGGCGCGCGCGTGTTGTACCCGCGCCCGGCGTTTCCCGGCTGGAGCAAGGCGCAGCTGCGCGAGGAAGTGAAGAAGGCGATCGACCACCCGCTGGGCATGGAGCCGCTGAAGGCGCTCCTGAAGCCCGGCATGAAGGTGACCATCGCCGTCGACGACATCTCGCTGTCCCTGCCGATCCAGGTCGCGCCCGACGTGCGGCAGATCGCGACGGAAGTGATCCTCGAGCGCCTCGCCGAGGCCGGCATCGACGACATCCACATCGTCATCGCCGTCTGCCTGCACCGCCACATGCTCGACTGGGAAGTGAAGCAGATGCTGGGCGCAAAGATCTTCGACGCGCACTGGCACAAGAAGACGCTGTACAACTACGACGCCGAAGACAAGGCCGACAACGTCGTCCTGGGTCACACCGACCACAAGGAAGTCGTCGAGATCCACAAGCGCTCGGCCACCAGCGACCTGCTGATCTACGTGAACCTGAACCTGGTGGCGCTCAACGGCGGGCACAAGTCCGTCGGCGTGGGCCTGGCGACGTACAAATGCATCCGGCCCAACCACTGCCACGACGCGCAGTTCAACAGCCGCAGCTTCAACGATCCGCCGCGCAGCAAGATGCACAAGCTGATCGACCGCATCGGGCGCTTCGTTGAGAAGGAAGTGAAGGTCTTCCATCTCGAGATGACCGTCAACAACGACATGTACCCCGGCTACTTGAACTACATGATGCGCAGCGAATCCACCTGGTCGGCCTTCGACAAGGTCGCCGCGCGCGTCAACAAGCACTTCCTCGACTGCACGCCGCTGGCGCTGAACCGCAAGATCTTCTTCGCGAACAAGGCGCCCTACGCCGCGACGGGCGTGACCGCGGGAGAGGCCGAAGCCGTGCACGCCGTGACGCTGAAGAACCTCTACAAGCAGCAGCTCATCGACATCCAGGGCCAGTGCGACATCCTGGTCGTGCCGATTCCGTACGTGATGCCGTACAGCGTGCACTCGGTGATGAACCCGATCCTGGTCTACGCGATGGGCCTGGGCTACATGTTCAACTTCTACATGGGACAGCCGGTGCTCAAGAAGGGCGGCAGCATCATCTTCCTCCACCAGATGGAGCACAAATTCGACGCACGCTTCCATCCCAGTTACATCGAACTCTGGGACCGCTTGAAGGAGACGCGCGACCCGCGCGTGGTCGATACATGGGCCGACGAGCTGGCCGCCAAGCCCGAGTACATCCACAAGTACCGCTACGAGAACGCGTACCACGGCTTCCACGCCGTCAGCATGTGGAACTGGGGCTGCCACGGCTACGACCACTGCGGGCAGGTGATCGCCGTCAACCCCGCCGCGCAGGAAGTTCCGCAGCGCCTGGGCTGGGGGATCGCGCCCAGCGTCGAGCGCGCCGTCGAGATGGCCAAGACGAAGCAGGGCGCGAACGCCAGCGTCACCGTGCTCCACACGCCGCCGATCAGCATGTGGAAGGTGAACTGAGCCGTCGCGCCACGCGCGCGCGCCTGTTACGATCCGCCACATGCCCCGCGCCGACCTGGACCTGCTGATCGGACCCACCGCCTGCGGCAAGAGTGCCGTCGCGCTGGCGTTCGCGGAGAAATCCGGCGGCGAGATCCTCTCCGTCGACTCGATGAAGCTTTACCAGGGCCTGAGCATCGGCGTAGCGAAGCCGTCGCCCCAAGAGCGCGCCGCGGTGCCGCACCACCTGATCGACTGGAAGCAACCGCACGAGAGCTGCTCGGTGGCGGAATGGCTCGAGGCGGCCGAGGGCGTCATCGCGGACGCGAAAAAGCGCGGCGTGCGCCTGATCGGCGAAGGCGGCACGGCGCTGTACATTAAGGCCCTGCGCGAGGGCCTCTTCGAGGGTCCCGGCCGCGACGACGCGCTGCGCGCGCGGCTGGAAGCCGAGGCGGACGCGAGCGGCCTGCCGGCGCTCTATGCGCGCCTGCAGAAGATCGACCCGGCGGCCGCGGCGAAGATCCTGCCCGGCGACCGCCGGCGCATCGTGCGCGCGCTGGAAGTCCACGAGCTGACCGGCATGCCGATCAGCGAACAGCAGGCGCAGTGGGGCACGCTGCGCACGGACCTGCGCATCCGCGTCGTGGGCCTGGCGATGGACCGCGCGAAGTTGTACGAACGCATCGATAAGAGAGCCGGCGCGATGCTCGATGCCGGTTGGCTCGACGAATGCCGTGCGCTGCTGGCGCTCGACGAAAAGCGGCCGCTCAGCAAGGAGGCGCGGCAGGCGATCGGCTACCGAACGCTCTTCGCGCACCTGCGCGGCGAGTGTACGCTCGAAGACGCGCGCGAACGCATCCAGTTCGACACGCACCACTTTGCGCGGCGGCAGCTTAGCTGGTACCGGCGCTTTCCGGCGGTATCGTGGGTGGAGGTTCAACCGGGGGAGGATCCGGCGGCCGTGGCCGAACGCGTCGAGGCCGCCTTCGAGAAAGAGCATACGAGCACGTGAAACGCAAAGCGAACAAGAAGATGGCCCGTCCCGTCCTGCGTCTGGGCACCCGCGGCAGCCCGCTGGCGCTGGCACAATCGAGCGCCACGGCGCGGGCGCTGGAACGCGCGCACCGCAAGGCGGGCCTGCGCGTCGAACTGGTGGAGATCTCCACGATCGGCGACCGCGACCGCGCAACGGCGCTGAAGACCTTCGGCGGAACCGGCGTCTTCGTGAAGGAACTCGAACGCGCGCTGCGGCAGCGCCGCGTGGATTTCGCCGTGCACAGTCTGAAGGACCTGCCGGTGAAGCTGCCGCGTGGCTTGGCGCTGGCGGCGGTGGGCAAGCGCGAGGACGCGCGCGACGTGGCGGTCACGCGCAGCGGCCGCCCGTTGAAAGCACTCAAGCCGGGCTCGGTGGTCGGCACGGGTTCCCCGCGCCGCCGCGCGCAGCTGGCGCTGATGTATCCGCACCTGCGCTTCGACGAGATCCGCGGCAACGTCGATACGCGCCTGCGCAAGGTGAAGGATGGCGCGTACGCGGCGACGATCCTCGCACGCGCGGGGCTGAAGCGCTTGAAGAACGCCGCGAAGGATGCGGAGGTGCTTTCCTACGCGGAGATGCTGCCGGCGCCGGGGCAGGGGGCGCTGGGCATCGAATGCCGCGCGGACGACCTGCGGACGATGCGCTTCCTGGAGGTCTTGCACGACCGTGCCACGGCGGCGTGCGTCGTGGCCGAGCGCGCCTGCCTGGCGGCCCTGGGCGGCGGCTGCCATCTGCCGCTGGGCGCGCTGGGCACGGTCTCGAAGGGCAATCTGCGTTTGCGCGCGGTGCTGGGCCTACCCGACGGCTCGCTCGCGGTTCGCGTGGACGTCCACGCCGCGCCGTCGCGCGCGGAAGCACTGGGCCAGAGCGCGGCGCGGACGATCAAGGCGTGCCCCGAAGGGCGCGCGGTGCTCAAGGCCCTGAAGGCATTGATGCTGGCATAAACGGATAAAGGAGCCATCGCCATGGAGTGCGAGTTCCCGAAGGAGAACGCGAGCAACCCCGAGATCGATGCGATCCTGGACACCTACAAGACGATCGCGGTGGTGGGCCTGAGCGACAAGCCCGACCGGCCCAGCTACGGCGTCAGCGAGTACATGAAGGCGCAGGGCTACCGCATTATCCCGGTGAACCCGGCCGCGGAAACGATCCTGGGCGAGAAGTCCTATCCGTCGGTGGCGGCGATCCCCGAAGCCGTGGAGATCGTGAATATCTTCCGCAAGCCCGACGCCGTGCCGGCGATCGTCGACGAGGCCATCGCCAAGGGCGCCAAGGTGGTCTGGATGCAGGACGGCATCGTGCACAACGCGGCCGCCGACAAGGCCCGCGCCGCCGGCCTGAAGGTCGTGATGAGCAAGTGCCTGTACCGCGAGCACCGTCGGCACAACGGGTAAATGTCGAATTGTTCGCCGGTTTCCTGAATTAAAAACGTGGCGGGTCGTTCCGTCTGGTCCTGCTAGTCCACGAAGAAGGCGCTGACGGTCAGCCACGCTCCGGCGGTCAGCGGCAGGGCCAGCCACAGCGGGTGCGCGCAGACGCCCAGGATCGTCCCTGCGAAAATCGCGCATCCGGCCAGCAGCTCGGCGCGGCGGCGCGCGGAAAGCGGAGCGGCTTCGGGCAGGGCGGCGGTGCGGACGGTCGGGCGTTTCATCTCAGGGCTTCTCCTTCGCTGCGGTCCCTTCGGATTTTGCCTCCGCTTTGCCCAGGAAATTCTTCCAGGCCTCTTCCATCCACTTGGCCTGCGGTTCGGCTGTCATCTTGTTCGATTCGATCAGCTTGGCGATTTCGCGCAGTTCGGCGGGGATCTCCTCCCGCTTCACTTCCCTGATCGTCAGGTCCAGCACGGCCCAGTTCTTGAAGGCCAGCGCCAGGTGCTTGGTCGGGAAGGGCTTCATGTACTCGGTCACCTTGTACACCTGGCCCTGGTAAGCGGCGACGACGTACTGGTCGAAGAGGTACATGTCGAAGGACCGCACGCTGCGGATCTCGGCCATCGTCTTGAAGGTCATGCTCAGGTAGCGCGACCAGACGCGGACGGGCAGGAAGTTCCGGTCCTTGGTCCACAGCGCGTCGAGGGACCACTGGCCCTCGTTCTCCATCATGATGTGGCCGGTGACGTGCAGCGGGCGCGCGGGCACCTCGCCGGGCAGTTGCACCGCGCTGGGGTTTTCGAGGTCGCTCAGCATCGCGCCGTAGTCGGTGTTGGGCACCGGAGTCCAGCGCCAGCCGCCCTGCAGGACCTCCAGCGCCGGGCCGCTTTCCTTGCGGAAGTCCCACTCGATGGCGTACGGCGTTTCCTTCGGTGTGGACGCGGCCTGCTCCGTCTTTTCGGCCGGCGCGGCGGCGGGCGTGTTCTGCGAAGCCTGCTGCTGCGCGTTCCACCACAGCCCGGCGCCGGCGACGGCGAGCATGGCCGCGGCGGCGAGCGCCAGTTTGCCCGCGCCGAAGGTTACGGGGCCGGCGCGCATCGAGTCGGCCAGGCGTTCGCCCAGCCGCGCAGTGATCGTCTGTGCCAAGCTTGGCGGCGGCGGCGGGCCGCCGGCCAGGCTGGCTTCCAGGCCTTCGGCGGTCAGCAGTGGCACGGCGGCGGCGAAGCCGGCTTGCTTGAGGCTGCTGCGCAAACTCTTGAGGGCCTGCTCCAGGCGCTCCGAGACGGTGCGCGCGGGCATGGACAGTTCCTGGCCGATCTCCTGCTGCGTCAGGCCCGCGACGTAGTACAGCAGCACCAGGCGGCGGGGACCGGGGGCGAGGCGTTCCAGACTTTCGCGCAGGCCGGCGAGGAGTTCCTCGCGTTCGGGGTTGCCGCGTTCCGGCGCGTCCAGCACCGGGACCTGTAAGGATTCGTCCAAGCTCATGGCGCGATTGTCCTTTCGGGCGGCCTTTTCCTTCTTGAGGGCCTCGCGGGCCACGGTGCGCAGGATCCAGGCGCGGGCGTTGCCGTCGGGCTTGAAGGACTTGGCGTAGATCCAGACGCGCAGCATGCCCTCCTGGAAGGCCTCGTCGGCGGACGCGTCGCTGCCGGCCAGGTAGCGGGCCAGGCTGTAGGCCTTGCGCTCGTAGCGGGCGTAGAGTTCCTGGTACGCGGCGCGGTCGCGCTGGGTGGCGACGGCCGCCAGCAGCGCGTTGTCGTCGAGGTCGGAAGGAGCAACCCGCTGCGCCAAGGCAGAGTCCTTTGCAGGATGGATGTCGGCGGCCACGGCCATCTGTTTGCCCCTTCCATCATGCCATATCCAAGCAATCGGGGCATCGGCACGCTTTTCTTGAGGAATCTTGTTTGGCGCATAACTTCTTATTTCACAGGTGGTTACAATCTGGATTCGGAACCGGAATCCGGCCGGAGGCGGAGGGTTTTGCGGCCTTGAGCCAGTCCACGGCCCGGGCCGCAGGCTCCGCGGGCAGGAAGTAGGGATACAGGCTGCGGACGCCGGTGGCGGGCTGGCCGGCCAGGCGCGCGACTTCGGCGTCGGTGTAGGCGAAGTCCAGCGCCAGCAGCACGGCGGGGGCGCCCAGCACGCGCGGGCAGGGCCGGGCTTCGCCCAGCGGCACGAAGCCCAGCAGGCGGCGGTAGTAGTTCACGTGCCGCGGGTTGACCTCGATCACGAAGCCGTCGCGGCCCATCACCATGCGTGCGTGGAGGTAGATCACGTTGAAGAGGCGCACGAGCAGTTCCTTGCTGTGCGCGTGGGCGGGGTCCATGGCCAGGCGCGTGACTTCCACCAGGCGGCGGCCTTCGGCGCGGGGGGCGGCCAGTTCGGCGGCGAAGATCTCGTCGCTGGGCAGCCCCTGCGCTTCGTCAAAGACGAGCGTCACGGTGGCGATGGCGCGGCCTTCGGCGTCCTCGGCCAGGAACGTGGCGGTCTCGGGACGCGCGTCGTAGTCGCAGGCGGCCAGGCCGCTGGCGCAGTCCTGCGCGTAGCCGCAGGCCTTGTAGACGCGGTACGCCAGCGACAGCGCTCGGTGGCGCAGCAGGCCGTTGAAGCACAGCCGCATGCGGTAGCGGGCGCTTTCGCCGAAGGGCAGCGGCGCGGCGCGCATCTCCAGGTCCTCGCGGATCGCGGCGAGCGTCTGGCTGACTGCGCTGGCGCGGCGGCGGATCGGCATCGCTTCGAGTCCGTTCATGGTGTGCCTCCGTGAAAGGGACGACAAGGCGTCTCTGCGCCGCCGGGACTGGCGTGGCCGGCGGCTTCGCCGGTTTCTTGGCTGTGCTTCTTGGGCGCCCTAAGGGGCGCGTGCGACACTCGTCCGACCTCTGCTTCACGGCTCGCACAACCTCAATCGTGCCGCCTTCCGCTTCTTTCAATCCAGCGGGCGCGCGGAAGGGCAGTAAAATCGCGAACTTCACGGATCGTGTAATTTGTTTTAAGGAAATGGGTTACGGGATGTCTTCCGAATTGCCTTCGGATGCCGCGTCAGGGCCTGGCGCGGGCTGGGGGACCTTCTGAGGTTCGGGGAAGGCGCCCTCGTATTGGGCGAAGCCGTGCTGCTCGATCAGCGCCATCGGATCGCGGAGTGCCTTCGGGATCTCGTCTATCGTGACGTTCTTCACGGCGATGCGTTCGATGATGTAGTTGGTGAAGGACAACAGGATGCGGCCGGCGGGGTAGGGGTTTTCGTAGCGCCGCATCGACATCACCTGGCCGGCGAAGACCTTGATGAGGTAGCGGTCGTACAGATACACGACCGTTACGGGCAGCTTGGTGGATTGGACGTTGCGGTACCAGCTGTGGGAGTTCGGGATGTCGGTCTCCGTGGCCCAGTGCACGCCCAGGTTGCTGTGGCGCTTCACGTCGCGGAATCGGCCCTCGATGTCGACGCGCAGCGGGCGCTTGGGAAAGCGCAGCGGCAGCAGGATGCCCACCGGCGCGTCCAGCGGCGCGGTCATGCCCGCGATCTGCGGCGTGTAACGCTTCCATTCCCAGGCTCGGTGGACGACCTGGATGTCCTCCGCCGGGCCCTGCGCGAAGTCCCACGTCTTGTTCACGTTCGGCAGCGATTCGGCTTTCACCACCGGCGCGGCGGGCGCTTCAGGCGTCTTGGCTTGCGAGGCGGGGGGCGGCGCATCCGCACTGTGTGAGGCATTCACGTACCAGAGCCCTGCGCCCAGCGTGGCGGCGGCGGCGAGGAGAGCGGCTACCAGCGACGTGTGGCCGGCGGTGGCGGCGGCGCCCCGGCGGGTCGCGCGGCTGGCGGCTTCGGTGGTTTGGGCGGCGGCGAGGTGCGCGGGATCGGCCAGGCGCGCGGAAAACTGCTCGAAGAGGCCCGCGGGCGGCGGATTCAGCGCCCCGAGGGCCTCGCCCAGGCGTTCGGCGGCGAGCACCGGCATCGCGGCAGCGACGCCGGCCTGCGCAAGCGACGCGCGCAGGCGCTTGCGCGCCTCGTCGAGCTTGAACGAGACCGTGCGCGCCGGCATGGCGAGCGCTTCGGCGATCTCGTTCTGCGTGTAACCGGCGACGTAGTAAAGCGCCACGAGCTGGCGGCTGCGTTCGGGCAGCGCGGAGAGACTCTCGCGCAGGGCGGCCAGGGTCTCTACGCGCTCGAGGTTTTCGTCGGGCGCGGGATCCCTCGCGCCGGCGCGTTCCAGCGCGGCCTCGGATTGGGCGGTGATCACCGCTACGCGCCTCCCCTTCGATCGGACTTTTTTCAGGCTCTGGTTGGCGACGATGCGCAGCAGCCACGCGCGCGCGTTGCCGGGCTGGAAGGCCGAGGCCGAGGTCCACACGCGCAGGAAGGCGTCCTGCACGGCCTCCTCGGCAAGGGCGTGGCGTCCGGTCAGGTGCAGGGCGAGATTGAAGGCGGCGCGTTCGTGGCGCGCAAAGAGTTCCGCGAAGGCCTCGCGGTCGCGGTCGCCGGCGATGCGCGCCATCAGTGCGTCGTCGCCGTTGCTTGCGCCGGCGCGTTCGGTCTCCGGGGCCTGCGCCATCGCGTGCTCCGCCATCGAGCCACCTTTATCCAGGAGTGTAACCGGTCCGGCGCCGCACGGGGCTGCCCGCGCGCCTTCTATCTCCTCAATCCGCGCGTTCCCGCGCCCGGCAGTGGATTCCGCAGCAAAAATTCTCTGTTCGCAAGTCGTTGACGGGGCGGGCCTTGCGGCGGGGTGCTTGGGCTGCTAGGGGGCTTTGTCGTGTCCGGGCAGCGGCTTGCCGTCCTTCTCGGTCTGGACCAGTTTCAGGTCCACGATCAGTTTCTCGGGATCGTGGAAGCCGGCGGGGACGTCGGCGGGATCGATGGTGCGCGCGCGGATGCTCAGCACCGTGGCGTTCTGGAAGCCCAGGACCAGCCGGTCGGCGGTCGTGGCCTCCTTGCAGGTGCGCACGGAGTGGACCTGCCCGTTGGTGAGCTTCACGTTGTAGCCATCGAGCACGTAGAAGGTGGCGGCGACGTCCGGCTTGCTGGGCGAGAGCTGAATGGCGCGGGAGTGGCTTTCGGCGCTGAGGTCGGTATCGCCGCGCGCACGAATCAGGCCCCAAAAGCTGCTGGTCGCGTTGTCCTGGTGCCGCACCACCAGATCGACGCGCATCGGGTGCTGGGGCAGGGGCTTCGGCAGGGGCAGGGCCACGTAGGTGGAGACTTCGCGCCCCGAGCGCATGCCCTTCACGCCGGGGCTCGGTTCCGCCGCCTCCCACGGTCCCGCAAGGACGTTTAGGTCCTCGGGCTTGCCGTTTTCGAAGGTCCAGGTGAAGTCGAAACTCTGCGCTTCGGCGGTTTCTGTCGCCTGCTGCGTGGGCGGCAGGGCTTGCGCGGGCTCCATTGGGCCGCCGAGCGCCCAGCACGCGGCGCCCGCCAGCGCGCCCACGGCCAGGACCGAAGCCGCGAGGACCAGGGTTGAGCCGCCCGCGGGCGCGGCGCGGCGGGAGGCCTCGCTGGCCAGGTTCGCCTGCGGGGCCTGCGCGATCCGGTCGCCGACGCGCTCGAACAGGCCCTGCGGCGCGGGCTGCGAGGCGACCAGGGCCTCGCCGAGCGCCTTGGCGTCCAGCAGCGGCAGGGCGGCGGCCAGGCCGGCCTTGGCGAGGCTCTCGCGCAGGCGCTGCACGGCTTCCTCGAGCTTGTACGAGACCGTGCGCGTGGGCATGGCCAGTTCGCGCCCGATCTCCTTCTGCGTCAGGCCGCCGACGTAATAGAGGAGCACCATCTGGCGGTGCGCGGGGGCCAGTTCGGCCAGGCCCCGGCGCAGGCCGGCGCTGCATTCGGCGCGTTCGGCGGCGGCTTCTTCCTCGGGGATGCGGGTGGGCGCGTCGAGTTCCTCGTCGAGGCTCATGTGGCGCTTTTCCTTTTGCTCTTCGGCTTGGCGCTTCATGCTCTCGCGCGCGATGGTGCGGAGGATCCAGCCGCGCGCGTTGCCGCCTTCCTTGTAGGACTTCGCGTACAGCCACACGCGCAGCATGCCCTCCTGGAAGGCGTCCTCGGCGGCGCTGCCGCTTTGCGTAAGGTAGCGCGCCATGCTGTAGGCCGGGCGCTGGTAGCGGCGGTAGAGTTCGGCGTAGGCCTCGCGGTCCCCGGCGCGCGCGATGCGCAACAGCAGCGCTTCGTCGCTGGCTTCGCCTGCTTCGAGCGAGGCCGTACGGGGCGGGGCTTCCTGCAATGGGCGCTCCTTATGCTGTGCTTTGGCCGCGGCCGTGGGCACGGCTCACCGTCCTCTCGGCAGGCTATATCCGGGCCGGCCGGACGATGGCAGTAACTCTCTAAGAATTTCTTATATCAAGCGGGATAAAGAGTTGCGAGTACGGCCTTATGCCACGCGTACCGCACGTTTGGAAGCGGGGCGGCGCGCGAGCAGTGGCTTGAGGGCCTCGAGGCAGCGCTCCAGGCGCATCCCGTTGCTGCCCTTCACCAGTACCGCGTCGCCGGGGCGCAGGAGCTTGGCCAGGCGTTCGGAGGCGGCCTCGGGCGTCTTGCAGGCGATCCAGGCGCGCTTGCCCAGTCCGGCGCGCACCGCGGCCTTGCCGGCGTGGTTGGCGAAGGCGCCGACGGTCAGCAGCGCCTGCGGCCCCAGCGCGGCGATCTGTTCCCCCAGCGCCGCGTGCAGCGCGACGGCTTCGGGGCCCAGTTCCAGCATGTCGCCGGCGACGACAAAGCGCCGCGCGGCACCGGATTCGGCAAGCACGTCCAGGGCGGCGGCGAAGCTTTCGGGGTTGGCGTTGTACGCGTCGTCGATCAGCGTGATGCCGTGGACCTCGCACGCCGCCAGGCGCCGCGCGACGCCGGTGAAGCTTTCCAGGCCCGCGACGATGTCCTCGAAGAGTGCCCCGGCCGCGTGCGCGGCGGCCGCCGCGGCCAGCGCGTTGCGGGCGTTGTGTGCGCCGGGCACGGCCAGGCGCACGGTCGCGGCGTTGCCTTCGATGGCGAGGCGCAGCGCGCCGTTGGGCATCGGCGTGCCGTGCACGCCCGCGCAAGGCGAGAAGCCGAAGGTCAGCACGCGCCCGCGCGCCATCGCCTTCCACAGCGACAGGTGCGGGTCGTCGGCGTTCAGCACGGCGGTGTCGCCGTCTTCCTGGAAGGCCAGGATCATGGCTTTCTCTCTCGCGACGCCTTCTACGCTGCCCAGCGCCTCCAGGTGCACGCGCCCGGCGTTGGTGATCACCGCGATCTGCGGGCGCGCGACGCGCGCCAGGCGTTCGATCTCGCCCGGGTGGTTGGTGCCCAGTTCCAGCACCGCCGCGTAGTGCGTCGGGGCCGCGCCCAGGATCGTCGCCGGCACGCCGATCTCGTTGTTGAAGCTCTTTGCCGCGCGGTGCACGGACCCCGCGCGCGCCAGGATCCCCGCCAGCATCTCCTTTACGGTGCTCTTGCCCGCCGAGCCCGTCACCGCCAGCCAGCGCGGGCGCCCGCGTTTGCCCAGGAATGCCCGGTGCGCCGCGCCCAGCGCCAGGTACGCCGAGCGGCCTTCGCGCACCAGGACCGCGCCGCAGGAAGGAAACGTCTCGAGCGCCCCGGCGTCGAGGGCCTCGCGGCGGTCCAGCAGCACCGCGCCGGCGCCCGACCCGGCGGCATGCCCCAGGAATTCGTGCCCGTCGAAGTGTTCCCCGCGAATGGCCACGAAGAGCCCGCCGGCCAGAGGGGCGCGCGTATCGGTGAAGACGCCGCGCACGGTCTGCGCGGGATGGCCTTGTACGATCGTGCCGCCGGTCAGCGCAGCTAGGGTTTCGAGTGTCGATTCGAACATGGCGGGCTCCCGGTACAGGATCGTATACCTGGGATCGGATATTTTTCGGGTCTTCCGCAGTCTAATGCACAGTGAAGGTTCTGCTGAAAGTCTGTCGCGCCGGATACCTATTTTTGAGTGCCCGAAAACGGATATGCACATCGTAAGGACCCGCGGTGCATCACTACGTGATTTCGGAGGTCCAGGCACACAAAAAGGAAATGCCTTGACAGTGTTCGCTTTGTTTGTAGCCTGCCGTAAAGCTTTGCTATGCATGAGATTTGAGCACAACTCCGGTGAGGAAGTGTGTATTTGGCGGGCCGTAAAGGAGCCTCTCAATGAGCCAGAAATTGGGTGAGATGCTCTTGAGGGCCGGGCTGGTATCTGAGGCCCAACTGAAGACTGGAATCGAGACTCAAAAACAGGTCGGTGGAAAGCTGGGCACGTTGTTGGTTAAGCTTCGGTACATCCCCGAAGAGCGCCTGGTGAACTTCCTGGGCCGCGAGTTGAACCTGCCGGTCCTGAGCCTGAAGCATCTGGTCGTCTCGCCGCAGGTTTCCGCCTTGATGGACGTGGAGGTCCTGGAGCGGCACCTGGTCCTGCCGCTTTCGAAGGGCGAGGACGGCCTGCGGCTGGCAATGGCCGACCCCCTCGACTTCGAGGCCATCGACGAGGTGCGTTTCCTGACGGGCATGAGCGTGCGCGCCGAGGTGGCTTCGCGGACGAACATCCAGAAGGCGATCGACTACTACTGCCACGGGCAGGCCTGCGCGGAGCTGGTGGAGGCCGAGAAGGCCCAGGCGGAAGCGCGCAAGAGCGGCGCGGCGGAAGGGGCGGTCGCGGGCGCTGGTTCGGTGCCCCTGGGCGGCGCCTCTCCCACGGCGACCCTGCAGGCGCTGGTGGACCTGCTGGTCGAAAAGCGGGTCATCGGGCGGGAGGAGCTTTCGGCGAAACTGGCCAGGATCAAGTAGATATGTTTGATTTCCGGCCGGGGTCTGTGCAATATATGCGCTTCGGGCGCAGACCGGCCGGTTAGGATCGGGGCCTTCGGAAGGCCTCGTAACCCTCGGGGGGAGTATCGCCTTGAAAGTTGTATCGACGCCGGAATTGGCACTGCGGGTGGCTCAGGAATTGAGCCAGCCCGAGCAGCAGACCCGTGCCGTATTGGACCGCGCCATCGAAGTGATGAAGAAGGAATTGCAGCGCGGCAACAAGATCGAGCTTCCCAAGTTCCTCTCCGTCTTCGTTCGCCAGGGCGACTCGATCGAGTCCAAGTCCTCGGCCGACAGCGCCCTGCACCTGCCGCCCTCGCGCCTGGTTCAGATGGACCTCGACGACGAGCTGCGCCGCAAGATCGAAGGCAGCGGCCTGTACCAGATGCTGGTCGTCGTCCCGCGCAAGAACTTCTTCACGGGCGTGATGGCCGCGCGGCTCAGCAGCGCGCGCAGCGAAGTCACCGTCGTGGAAGGCGAGGACGAGGCCATCGAGTACCTCAAGACGCACCGCCCCGACCTGATCGTGCTCGACGTCGGCCTGACCAACGGCACCAAGATCTGCGAGTTCGTGAAGGCCAGCAAGGACACCAGCCTGACGGCGATCATCCGCGTCTTCGCCGAGGGCGAGGACCCCAACAAGATCGCCGGCCTGCAGGTGCTGGCCGACGAGTCGATCGTCGAGCCCTTCGAGCTCTCGGACCTCGTCAAGCTGACCGAGTCGGAACTCAGCCGCTTCGCCGAGGAGCGCAACTACTTCGAGCACGAGCTGCACTTCAAGCTGCAGACAACCGAGGAGCTGGTCGAGCGCGCCAACGAGCTGATCGGCCGCGTGCTCAGCCAGTCGGGCCTCAGCGAGGAAGCCGCCGCGGCCATGGCCGTCGCCTTCCGCGAGGCCGTCGACAACGCCGCGCGCCACGGCAACCGCTACAACGATTCTCTGGCCGTCGACATCCAGTACCTGGTTGACCGCGAGAAGGTCACCATCGCGACGTCCGACGAGGGCGACGGCTTCGACACCGAGGTCTATCTTAGCCGCGGCGTCAGCGTCAATCCCGTCGACGCGGCGCGCGAACGCAACCAGGCCGGCGAAGCCGGCGGCCTGGGCATCATGCTGATGCTGAAGTGCGTGGACAAGCTCGAGTACAACTACGCGGGCAACAAGCTCACGTTGACGAAGTACGTACGCAGCAGCTGACGCGCCGATCGCGCGTCGGGGGGCGTGGAGCAAGGTAGGGAACGATGGCATCCATTGAATTCCGAGTGAAGGTGATCAAGTCACCTTCCGGCACCACGGCGACGCTTGCGGAGATGGACGGGTCCATCGACGCCACGACGATCCTGCAATTCCAGCAGGTGCTGGACAAGCTGATCGAGCGCGGCGTCAAGAACCTCATCCTCGACTGCACCGACGTCAAGTACATCAACTCGACCGGCCTCGGCACCCTGCTGAAGTACGCCGACACCTTCGAGTCCATCGGCGGGCACATCGCGTTCTGCCGCGTGCCCAGCAAGGTCATGCTCGTCATGGAGATGCTGGGCTTCAACGCCCTCTTCAACATCGTCCCCGACGAAGCCACCGCGCTGCGCGCCTTCAGCGGGAAGCTCGCCCCGCCGCCTTCGGTCAAGGTGCAGACCACGCCCATGGCTCCGGCCGCGCCGCCGCCGGCCCCCGCGCCCGCGTTCGCGCCGGCTCCGGCCGCGCCCGCTCCGGCCCTTGCGCCGGCTCCGGCTGCTCCGGCCGCCGCCGCGCCCGCCGTCACGTTCCCGATCCAGGCGTCCTGCGCGCGCTGCCGCGTCACGCTGGACATCGCCAGCGTCGGCAAGTTCAAGTGCCCGCGCTGCAGCACGATCCTGGCCGTCGAGCCCACCGGCCGCGTGCGCTTCTTTGCCTCGAAGAAGAGCCGCCCGATCGAGGTCAACCTGCCCTGCAACAAGGACCTGCTCGATGGCGTAGGCAACCTGGCCGGGCGCTGTGCCGAGACGCTGGGCTTCAACGGCAACACCGCCGACACGATCTCCAGCGCGGTCAAGTGCGCTTGCGAGAACGTCATCGACCTGGCCTACAACGAGGACCCCTCGCAGGTCGTGCACCTGCAGATCGTCCCCAACGGCTCGACGCTGACGATCAAGATCGCCGACCACGGTAAGCCCTTCGAGTTCGGCGGCGGCTCGATTCACGCCGACGAGCGCTTCTCCACGCTGATCAACACCATGGACACCGTCGAGCACCGCCCCAACCCGCGCGGCGGAAACCTGCTGACGCTCATCAAGGTGCTCGAGTAGCGCTTTTGCGCTGCCGCTGAGGCGATGCGATAACAATGGCCAACGCCCCGACCCGACGATCCACGCGCTTCTCGATGCGCTCGAAGCAGCTCGGACAGCTGCTGCTCGACGACAACGTCATCCAGGCCGAGCACATCGCCAAGGCGCTTAAAATCCAGGAGAAGAAGGGCGGACTGGTCGGGCAGATCCTGCGCGACATGGGCTGCTGCGACGATGCCGCCATCGCCGCAGCGCTGCTGAAGCAGGTCCAGGTCACCGACGTCCACTGCGAGGACCTGGCCGTCGAGCCCGCCTGCATCGCCAAGGTCACCCGCGACCAGTGCGAAACCGACAAGCTCTGCCCCTTCGAGGTCCTCGGCAATCTCCTCTGCGTCGTGATGGGCAACCCGCTCAACCGCAAGGCCATCAACGCGCTCGAGGATTCCAGCCGCCTGAAGGTCAAGCCCTTCAAGGCGCCCTGGGCCAAGATCCACGAGCTGATCGAGCGCACCTACACCGACGACAACATGGCTGCCGCCGGCGACGCGGCCGAGGCCGGGCCCCTGTTGGACCTGCCCGAGGAACTGCCCGCGCTGGACCTCGAAGATGCCGCCGCGCCCACCGAGATCCGCCTGCCCGAAGTCGGCGCGCCCGAGCCGGAGAAGGAACCCGAGCTGGCCATCGAAGGCCTCGACGAACTCGACGAGAACCAGGCCGAGCTGATCGAGACCGACAACCGCGGCCTCAGCCAGCGCAACCGCAAGCCCCGCATCCTCGACGAGTCCCAGGCCAAGAACCTCCCCAAGAAGGAGGCCAAGGTCAACGTCGACCTCGACACGCTGGACCTCAGCGAGGCCAGCGAGGTCGTCGGCACGCCCGACGCCGGCGCCGCCCAGGAGGAAGAACTCGAGGAGATCTCCGCCGCCGCCGCCGCGCCCGAGCCCGGCAAGCGCGCCATCGAGCCCTTCACGCTCTCCGAAGTCGGCGACGACTTCTTCTTCACGCCCGACGCGGTGCCGCAGGAAGGCACCGAACTGCCGCCGGCGTTCTTCGAACTGATCGCGCAGCTGCCCGAAGCCGAGGTCGTGGCCGAGTCCCTGGAAGCGTGGGAGGCCAGCAAGGCCAGCCAGGTCCAGGCCGCCGTGAAGGCCTCCGGCAAGCGCGCCGCCGCCGACCTGCCGCTAGAACTGCGGCCGGCTCCGGCGGGCGCCATGGCCGCCGTGGCCATCAGCGAGGCCGAGTTCCAGACGCTCAGCGCCGGCTGCGACGCCGACCCGCTGGGCGAGTGGGATTGGCAGTATGCCGCCGGTGGCCCCGTGGAAGCCGTGGAGTATGAAGCCGAGGCGGTGTAACGGCTTCCAGCGGCGCTTCGCGCGCCGCTCGCTTTTTTTCATTTCGTTGCTTTCAATTCCCGCTCAGGCCCCTATAGTACGGCCCCAATTTGAGCGGAGAGCATCCGCCGTTCAGTTGGGCACCTCGCATCATGCCTAAGCGAACAGACATCAAGAAGATCCTCCTCATCGGCTCGGGCCCCATTGTCATCGGACAGGCCTGCGAGTTTGACTATTCCGGCGCCCAGGCCTGCAAGGCGCTGCGCGAGGAAGGTTATACCGTCGTCCTGGTCAACTCGAACCCCGCCACCATCATGACCGACCCCGGCATGGCGGACCGCACGTACATCGAGCCCGTCACGCCCGAAGCCGTCGCCAAGATCATCGAGAAGGAACGCCCCGACGCGCTGCTGCCGACCCTCGGCGGCCAGACGGGCCTCAACACCGCCATCCAGCTTGCCGAGGCCGGGGTCCTGAAGAAGTTCAACGTCAAGATGATCGGCGCCGACGAGGCCGCCATCAACAAGGCCGAGAAGCGCGAACTCTTCAAGGCCGCAATGCTCAAGATCGGCCTCGACGTCCCCAAGAGCTGCTACATCCATACGCTGCAGCAGGCGCGCGACTGCCTCTCCGAGATCGGCCTGCCGTGCGTCATCCGCCCCGGCTTCACCCTGGGCGGCACCGGCGGCGGCATCGCCTACAACGCCGAGGAGTACGAGGAGATCGTCGCGCGCGGGCTGATGATGAGCCTGAACCGCGAGGTCCTGGTCGAGGAATCCGCGCTGGGCTGGAAGGAATACGAGCTCGAGGTGATGCGCGACAAGCTCGACAACGTCGTCATCATCTGCTCCATCGAGAACTTCGACCCCATGGGCGTGCACACCGGCGACAGCATCACCGTCGCCCCCGCGCAGACGCTGACCGACAAGGAATACCAGCGCATGCGCGACGCCGCGATCAAGATCATCCGCGAGATCGGCGTCGAGACCGGCGGCAGCAACATCCAGTTCGCCGTGCAGCCCGAGACCGGGCGCATGATCGTCATCGAGATGAACCCGCGCGTCAGCCGTTCGAGCGCCCTGGCCAGCAAGGCCACGGGCTTCCCCATCGCCAAGATCGCCGCCAAGCTCGCCGTAGGCTACACGCTGTCCGAGCTGCCCAACGACATCACGCGCGAGACGCCCGCCTGCTTCGAGCCGACCATCGACTACTGCGTCGTCAAGATCCCGCGCTTCGCCTTTGAGAAGTTCCCCGCCGCCGACCCCACGCTGACCACGCAGATGAAGTCCGTCGGCGAGGTCATGGCCATCGGCCGCACCTTCAAGGAGTCGCTGCAGAAGGCCCTGCGCGGCCTGGAGATCAAGCGCGCCGGCCTGGGCGCCGACCCGGCCGAAGCCCGCGCGCTGGCCGCCGGCCCGGGGCCCGACCGCGAGCGCCTGACGCAGTTGCTCAGCCGCCCCAACGCCGCGCGCATCTTCGCCATCCGCCAGGCCTTCAAGGCCGGCTTCGACCTCGAGAAGATCCACGAGATCACCAACATCGATCCGTGGTTCCTGCGCAACATCCAGGAGCTGATCGCCACCGAGGAACGCCTGCGCGCCGCTGCCGAGACGCTGCCCAAGAGCGAACGCCCCAGCGCGCGCAGCGGCATCTGGCTCGGCACCGACGCGAAGAAACTCAAGGAAGACGTCAAGCTGCTCGAGAACCTCGTCCCGCTGCTGCGCGACGCCAAGCGCGACGGCTTCAGCGACGCCCAGATCGGCTGCCTGTGGGGCATGACCGAGGACCAGGTGCGCGAGTTGCGCTACGCGCTCAAGGTCCGCCCCGCCTACAAGCTCGTCGATACCTGCGCCGCCGAGTTCGAGGCCTACACGCCGTACTACTACTCGAGCTACGAGGACGAGACCGAGGTCCGCGTCACGGACAAGAAGAAGATCATGATCTTGGGCGGCGGGCCCAACCGCATCGGGCAGGGCATCGAGTTCGACTACTGCTGCTGCCACGCCGCCTATGCCATGCAGGAACTCGGCTACGAGTCCATCATGGTGAACTCGAACCCCGAGACCGTCTCCACCGACTACGACACCTCCGACCTGCTCTTCTTCGAGCCCCTGACGCTCGAGGACGTCCTGCACATCAACGAGACCCTGAAGCCCGACGGCGCCATCGTCCAGTTCGGCGGGCAGACGCCCCTGAACCTCGCCCGCGGCCTGCACGACAACGGCGTGAAGCTGGTCGGCACCAGCGTCGAGTCCATCGAGGCCGCCGAGGACCGCAAACTCTTCAACGAGATGATCGAGCGCCTGCACCTGATGCAGCCGCCTGGCGGCACGGCCATGGGCCTGGAGGAAGCGCGCAAGATCGCCGACCGCATCGGCTACCCCGTCCTGGTGCGCCCCAGCTACGTGCTGGGCGGGCGCGCCATGGAGATCTGCTACGAGCCGTCGATGCTGCAGGAGTTCGTCAACCAGGCCATCGAGGCCAGCCCCGACGCGCCCGTGCTGATCGACAAGTTCATCGAGGAAGCCATCGAGGTCGATGTCGACGCCGTCTCCGACGGCACCGACGTGATCGTCGCGGGGGTGCTGGAACACATCGAGCACGCCGGCACGCACAGCGGCGACGCGGCCATGGCCATGCCCCCGCACAGCCTGTCCGAGAAGGTCGTCGCGCGGCTGTACGAGATCACCGAGAAACTCGCGCGCGAACTGAAGGTCTGCGGCCTGATGAACGTGCAGTACGCGGTCAAGCGCGAGACCATCTACGTGCTGGAGGTCAACCCGCGCGCCAGCCGCACCGTGCCCTTTGTCGCCAAGGCCACCGGCGTCCCGTGGGCCGCCGTCGCCGCCAAGTGCATGGTCGGCGTCACGCTGAAGCAGCAGGGCATCACCAAGGCCGTCGTGCCCGAGCACATCTGCATCAAGGAGTCGGTCTTCCCCTTCAACAAGTTCCTGGGCAGCGACACGATCCTGGGCCCCGAGATGCGCAGCACCGGCGAGGTCATGGGCATCGACACCAACTTCGGCATCGCCTTCGCCAAGGCCCAGATGGCCGCCAACCAGACCCTGCCCAAGAGCGGCAAGGTCTTCCTCTCGGTGAACGACGCCGACAAGCGCCACGCCGTGGGCCTGGCGCAGCGCCTGAAGGCGCTGGGCTTCGAGGTCGTCTCCACCGGCGGCACCCACAAGATCCTGACCACCTACGGCATCGCGTCCGAACGCGTCAAGAAGATCAGCGAAGGCCGCCCGAACATGCTCGACATGGCCAAGAACGGCGAGATCGCCCTGGTCCTGAACACCCCCAGCGGAAAGGGCCACCACACCGACGAGGCCAAGATCCGCTCGGCCATGGTCGCCTACAACATTCCTCTAGTGACCAGCATCGCCGCCGCCGAAGCCGCCATCGTCGGCATCGAGGCCATGCGCGCCGGCTACACCGTCAAGGCCCTGCAAGACTACTATCCGGTCAAGAAGTAACCGCCAATTTTTGATTTTAGGTTTTGGATTTTGGATTGGCTCCGCGCGGTGCGGCCGGGCCGCCGCGGGATCCTCGGTAGCCAAACGCGAAGGCTGGCCTGTGCCGAGCTAAGGAATCCGGCAGGGGCGAGATGCTGATGATAGTTAAGAGATGAGAATCTATAGATCACGGCAAATAACACGGCGATCAAACTGAAAAAAGTTATCGGCAAGAACCATATCACCTGAAAACGGCAAATCGAAAAATCCTCGCGAAGCCGGACGTGTGCCACTGCCGGCTTGTCCGGCAGTGCCGAGTGGGGTGCCGCAATCGCATAGCTCTGGGAGGGCGAGGCTCCGTCCAGGTTGCTGCGAACTTCATTCTTCACGCGTAGCGCGCTCGGCCCGGCGGAACGACAATGAGTTGGAATCGGGCATAAACTGGGGTAACTCTGGTCTTGCCACCTGCGTATTGTTTAAGCCAAGGTGTTGGTGGGCCGCACTCCGGAAGGAAAGGAAATCCGCATGCACGTTGGAAGAACACCCGCCATACCCGCCGCCTTCTTCTTTCTGTTGGGTGCCGCCTGCGTCCACGGATTTGTGGTGGCCGAGGAGAAGCCGCCGGAAAAGGGCGCCGAAGCGAAGGACGCGGAGAAGGAGTACCTGACGCCGCCTAAGGAGTACCTCGGCTTGCTGGAAGCCGTCGTCGGAGATTTCGAAGAAGAATTCAAGATCGTACTGGACTACCACGCGACGTACGCCAAGCTTGCGGGTAAGAAGGAAGACGCGCTGAACGAGAAGGAGCGCGAGATCCTGAAGGCCTACCGGGACCCGGGCAACATCGCGCAGATCTTGAACGCTACGCAGGTGTTGCTGGGGAGCCTGCGCGACGATCCAAAGCTGCGCCCCAAGACGCGCGACAAGGAGTTGCAACAACTGGCGTCGATTGAGAAGGTCTGGGTTGAGCTGTCCGCGCCCAAGGGGCCTAAGCCTGAAAAGGGCCAGCCGGAATTGAGGCGGCCGACGAAGCAAGAAGAGGAAGAGATTGCGGCGTTCCTGACCAAGGTTGTGGCCTTATGCAAAGAGAAAAATTTTAAGGAAGTTGCCACGAAGTATCTTTGGTATAGCGAGACCAGCACTCCGATTTCGATTGAAAGAGATAGTGCGTCATGGGCCCGATTCTATTCGAAAAAGGATGAGAACAGCCCTACTTCACTATTTGAGGCCGTTTTAGAGGGGCGAGGCAACTGGTTCATGTGTGGAGAGTATAAGGCCCTACTGGTTAGGGAAAAGAAGTACGAGAAGGATCTGCTTCCGTTTGCTATCTGTATTGGATTGGAGTTTGACCAAGCGAAAGGCAAGTGGTTGTTCCACGTTCAGCACAACCGGATCGATCGCTTTTACGAAGGTGCCATTCCTGAACTGAAGTAGGGTCCTTAACGGTGGCGCGGCCTTCGCTCTTTCCACCAGCCGCTCCTGCCATTACATTGTCCGCATGGCCCTGCCGAAAATCTTTCACGTGCGCCAGAAGTTGGACGCCACGCGTCTTGACGACGTGCCCGGCGCCGTGCAGCGCGAACTCGCCGTGCTGGACTTGGGAAGGACCGTCAAGCCGGGAGAGACCGTCGCCATCACCGCCGGCAGCCGCGGCATCGCGGAAATCGTCACGATTCTCTCGGGCATCGCTTCACACCTGAAGGCCCTGGGTGCCAAGCCCTTCCTCGTGCCGTCGATGGGCAGCCACGGCGGCGCGACCGCCGAAGGCCAGCGCGCGGTGCTCGAACGGCTCGGCATCACGCCCGCGTCCGTCGGCTGCGAACTGCGCGCGACGATGGACGTCGTGGAGGTCGCCCGCACGGCCGCGGGCGTGCCCGTCGTCGTGGACCGCTACGCGCACGAGGCCGAGCACGTCTTCGTCTGCAACCGCGTCAAGCCGCACACGATCTTCAGCGGCGCCAACGAGAGCGGCCTCGCGAAGATGCTCTTGATCGGCCTGGGCAACCACGCCGGCGCCGTCGCGTACCACCGCGCGATCCAGGCGCAGGACTGGGAAACGATCCTGCGCGAAGTCGGCGCGCTGGCTGTCGCGCGCGGCAAGGTGGTGGGCGGCCTGGGCATCGTGGAGAACGGCCGCGAGGAATGCGCGCTGGTCGCGGGCGTGAAGCCCGCCGATTTCCTGAGGCGCGACGCCGAGTTGCTCGTGACGGCAAAGAGATTCCTCGCCAAGCTCCCCTTCGACGACGTGGACCTGTTGATCGTCGACGAGATGGGCAAGGACGTGAGCGGCTCGGGGATGGACACCAACGTGATTGGGCGCAAGCGCTGGCCGCACGCCGCCGCGCCGGGCGAGACGCCGCGCGTGCTGCGCATCTACGTGCGCGGGCTGACTCCCAAGAGCGGCGGGAACGCGACGGGCATCGGCCTCGCCGAGTTCACCACCGAACGCCTGGCGGCGGCCATCGACTGGCCCGCGACCAACGCCAACGCGCTGACGAGCGGTTTCCCGCGCCGGGCCGCGCTGCCCATTCGCTTCGCGGCCGACCGCGAGGCCTTGGACGTGGCGCTCTCCACCATCGGCCTGCGCGCGCCCGAAGCCGCGCGCATCCTGCGCATCCGCAACACGCTGGACCTCGAACGCGTCTCGTGCAGCGAAGCCTACCTGGCCGAGGCCCGGACCCGCGCGGACTTGCAGGTACTCGACGCGCCCGCCGCGTTGCGCTTCGACGCGTCGGGGAACCTGCCGGCGCTGTAACACATCCGGCTTCGCGTCCGATTTTCCTTTTGCTGTTTTTCGGTTTCTCATTCCCGGATACCGGTGTCCGGCCCCCGGTCCCTGGTGTTACGCAAAGCGTATATTGCACATGGCGCAGCACGTCGGGCAATATAACACCCTTCGTTCACGTAAACCCTAATTGCACGCCGCGCAGCACCTTGCGCAAAATCGTCATAACTCCAATGATTCCGTGGAGCATTTTTTGATGCACCTTGTTGGAATCGTAATTGGATTGATACAAATCGCCATGTGCACTCCAGCACGTCGCGCAGCACGACGTGAGTCGCGAAATTTCGCGACTTCGCAAACTCACTGGTCACGAAAGTTCGTGAAATCGAAAACGCGTTCGCGAGATTGCGCGAGCGCTACTTTTTCGAAACGTCGGCATTACTTGCGGATGAAGAACGGCTGCGTCCAGGCCTGCGCCTCGCCTTCGCCGTAGGCCTCGATGCGGATGTACGTCTGCGGCGCGTTCTCTTCGACGGTGTAGGCGATCGACGTCGCGTCGGCCTGCTTGAGGCGCTTGCCCCAGTCGCCGTTGACGACGAGGCGCTTTGCGTTCGGCGCCGTCACCTTAACCGTTGCGCCTTCGACGCTTACGCTTTCGATCTCGACGCCCGTCGAGGCGTAGAAGCGCCCGTCGAGGAAGGCGTCTACGATGCCCTTCACGCTGCGGTCGTCGGACTGCACCACGTTCCAGGCCAGCGCGATGTCGTCCTCGGGGCGGTGGCTGTCGTCGTTGCCGAAGCCCCACAGGCGCCGCCCGCCGGAGAGCAGCCGGTCCCACTTGTCGGTGGCCAGCGGCGAACCATCGAGGCGCCGGATCACGCCGTTGTAGATCTCGATGCCGACGAAACCTTCGAGTTTCTCGAGCAACTCTAAGGGGCAGTGGTTGAAGGACTTCTGCCAGTTCGGGTGGTTCAGCACGGCGAAGCCGCCGTCGGCCAGGACGTTGTTGACGACCGTCTGGCGGTCCTCGTCCGGCGGCACGATGCTGTGCGCGTCGACGTGGAGCAGGTGCGGGCCCTTGGCGCTGATCTCGTTGCCGGGGATCAGCACCATGCCGCGGGCGTTGAGGGGCTCTGGGTCCGTGAGCTTGTCGTGGTCGCTGATCATCAGGAAGTCGTAACCGCGCTCGGCATATAGATCTACGACGGCCTGGGGAGCGCACTTCCCGTCGCTGTTGGTGGTGTGCGCGTGCAGGTTGCCGCGCAGCCACGGCGTGCCGGGCTTGGCGTAGGGATTCTCTATCGCGACGGGCATGGCGGCCTCCGCTGGGCGGGTCGGAACTCGAAGCGCTCAAGCCTACTCACTGCGGGCGCTGTTTCAACGAGTTGCCCGGGCCAAAAAAAGCGCCGGCGGTTGCCCGCCGGCGCTTCATCTTTCGAAGATGCCTGGACTTACGGGATGCGGACGCGCGTGCCGACCGAGAGCTTGTTCGGATCGGAGAAATTGTTCGCGGCGATGAGTTCCTTCGGCTGAACGTTGTACGCGCGGGCGATCTTGTAGAGCGTGTCGCCCTGCTTCATCACGTAGTACTGCGGGCGCTCGCCGCTGCCCTCCATGGACGCCGTCGGCGCGGGCGTGGTGGCGTAGCTGGGTGCGGGCGCGGCTTTGGTATCGACGGGCGGCAGCGGCACCGAGGTGCCCGGCTGGCGGTCCTTCAGGAACGCGTATTCGTCGGCCGGGACGAGCTTTACGCCCTCGGCGACCTGCGCGTCCGAGCCGTCGGGCCGGATGGGCGCGCTGAGGCTGGGCGGCGCGGGATTCTGCGCGCGCGCCGCGCTGCTCTGCGAGCCGCAGCCGCCTAGAAAGAGAGAGCCGAGCCCCAGACTGAGGCCGGCGAGCAGATGGACGATGCGAGGACGGACGACGAGCATGGCAAGACCCCCCTTGCGAGCCGGTGAATGCGGGTCCGGCCTCCTTGAGGGCCAGACTGCCTCTGGGATCGTCCGGATGGGGGAAATGCTTGAGGCCAATCCGGCGCGCACAACGCACGCGCCGGACGGGGTTTGCCGCTACGCGTCGAGGTCGTTCTTGCCGGTGATGAGCTTGTAGGCCTCGATGTACTTCTCGCGGGTCTTGTTGACGACCTTCTCAGGCAGCTCGGGCGCCGGGGGCTGCTTGTTCCAGTCGAGGGCCTCGAGATAGTCGCGGACGAACTGCTTGTCGAAGCTCAGCTGCGTCTTGCCGGGCGTCCAGGCGTCCTTGGGCCAGAAGCGGCTGCTGTCGGGCGTCAGGACTTCGTCGATGAGGATGATCTCGCCGTCCTTGATGCCGAACTCGAGCTTGGTGTCCGCGATGATGATGCCGCGGGACAGCGCGTGCTCGTACGCGTGCTGGTAAATCGTTATGGTGAGTTCCTTTAGCTTCGTGACGATGGCGCGCGCCTTCTCGGCGCTCAGCTTCATCTCCTTCTCGGCGTGCTTGACCGCGCCCTCGAAGTCGATGTTCTCGTCGTGGCCGCTGGCCGCCTTGGTGGAGGGCGTGAAGATGACCTCGGGCAGCTTCGCGCCGTTGGTCAGGCCGCGGGGGAGCGGGTTGCCGCAGACGCTGCTGGTCTTCTGGTACTCCTTCCAGCCCGAGCCCATCAGGTAGCCGCGCGTGACGCACTCGATGGGAACGACCTCGGCCTTCTTGCAGAGCATGCTGCGGCCGGCCAGGACGTCACCGTGCTTCTCCAGGCCGTGGCCCATCTTGTTGACGTCCATCGTGATGATGTGGTTGGGCACAGTGTCCTTGAGGAAGTCGAACCAGAAGCGCGACAACCCGTTGAGGACCTTGCCTTTATCGGGAATCGGCGTGGGCAGCACGCAGTCGAAGGCGCTCAGACGGTCGGTGCTGACGATCAGGAGCTTGTCGCCAAGGTCGTAGATGTCGCGGACCTTGCCGCGGGCCTTCAGCTTCAGATCGGGCAGTTGCGTCTCGAATACGGCCGCCGCCATATGAGGATCCTCCGGATTCGTGGTTGCTGGAAAGGAAGCTCGACGGCTCCACTTTGGACCAAACCGCCCGCCGCGCAAGTACGGATTGCTATTCTTTAGGCAGCTCGGGCTCGGCTTCGATGTCCTGGCCCTGCGGGTGGCTGCCGGGCAGGTCCGGCACGTCGAGCAGCTGCAAGTCCTGCGGCAGCGGCTTCACAACCAGCGGCTGCCGTGCGCCTTGCAGGATCTCGAAGATGAACTTCTTGGCCCACGTGTAATCGCGCTCGCCGTCGCGCTGCGTCGGCAGCGGGCCGACGTGCCACACCCGCAGCCAGCCGGGCAGGGCCTCAGAGATGTAGAAGATCCGGTGGCCCTCGGCGCTGAAAAACGGCGAGGCCTCCACCAGGAACCCGCTGATCGCCGCGCGGTGGTGGTCCTCGAGCTTGAAGTACCACAATCGCCCGTGCTTCTTGTAATCGAAGAACTCGTAACCGATTACGTGGTTCGTGCCGACGGGGATGTAGTCGCGCGTGTAACCCTGGTAGCGCTTCAGCAGCAGGCTGCCGTCCTTCTGCTCGCGCAGTTGGTGGAGCTTCTTGCGGTACTCCTCGACCTTCTCGTCGTTCTTGAGGTGCTCGTGGCACTGGATCAGTTTGCGGATGACGAACCAGTCCTTGGGCCCGTATTTATGCAGCAACTCGAAGTGCCCCACGGCTTTGCTGTACTGGCCCGAATCGTAGGCGGCCATCGCGGCGTTCAGACGCGTGGACATCCAGTTGGGATGCCGCGCCAGGATGGTCTCGTAGTGGACCATCGCCTTGTGGTACTCGCCCTGTGCGTCCAACTCCCGCGCCTTGGCGAAGATCGCGCGCATCTCGGCCTCGTCCTCGGTGACCTTCTCTTGCTCGCAGCCGTACTGGATCAGCAGCGCCAGCAGGCACGCGAAGGCCCACAACCGGCGCAGCAGGGTTGCGGCGAAGCGCGGCTTGTGCGTGAGGTCCATCCGGCGCATGGCGCGCTCCTTCGCGGCTAAAGCGGCTGCTGCGGTTCGAAGACGAAGCGGTCCTTCTATAGACGTGCTACACAGGCCCGATCTTATGGAATTGCCGCGCTATTGCAAAGTCCCGGCGCGCTGGCCCTTACGGCTGCTCGCCTGTAGGCGGGCCGCCGGGTTGCTCTAGCGGCGCCAGCACATTGCGCATCAGGAAGACCTCGTGCCCGCCGTCCAGCAGCGGCGTCTTCTCGTTGGTCAGCACCAGGTCCGTGCCGCTCCAGGCGATGCCTTCGCACTGTCCCAACGCGATGCTGCGCTTGCGCACCAAGCTCGTGAACGGCAGCAGCGGTGCCGGGGCTTTGGGCGCCTCGCCTTCCTTGGCGGCTTCGGGTAGCGGTAACTCGCCCACCCACACGGCGTTGTAGGTCAGCAGGGCCAGGTGCCGGCCGTCGGGCGAAAGGTCCGCGGCGGTGATCGTGCCGAAAGCGCGCGTCTCGCCGGCGAACTCGGCGGTGAGCGGCTCCTTCTTCGCAGGGTCAACTTTCTCCGGCAGCGGCAGGCGGTAGCAGCGGGTGCGCTCGCGTTCCTTGGTGAAGACGTACGCGTCGCTGCCGCGCGCGACCAGGGCCTCGATGTCCTGCGGGCCGCAATCGTCGGGGAGCTTGAAGAGGATCTTTTCGGCATTGGGGACCTGCTGCTGCGCGTCGTTGGGGTCGGGCTCAGGGATGCGGTACAGCACCACGATCTTGCGGTTGCGGGCGTTGTTGCCGAAGTCGCCGATCAGGAGGCGGCTCTGCGCATCGAGCGCCAAGTCCTCCCAGTCGACGTTGCTCGCGCCGGGCACTTCGACGTCGCGCAGCACCTTGCCCTGCACGTTGATCGAGAAGACGTGCGCCGGGTTGCCGCTGTCGTTCAGCGTCCAGAAGACCCCATCGTGCTTCACGCTGCGCACCAGGCCACTGGACTCCGGCAGCGCGGCCGCGGGCATCCGTCCGGCCAGCCCCGGCGGCGGGAGGTTCTCCTCGATGCGCGGTGCTGGTCCCGCGGCGGCCGGGTCGTCCGTCGCGCCATATAAAGGAGGCGCCGCGGCGGACAGGGCGGCGGCCAGCAGCATGGACGTGAGGCGAAGCATATCCATGGCGCCATGATCCGGCTTCGGGGCGGCTGAAGCAAGGTCCTGGCGGCCGGTTTCAAATCGCATAAAGTAACGGTGGTGTCCACGCCACCAACGAATCCGACCGAGCGCCCCGCTTCCACCTTCCGCCCCCTGCAGGCGCCCGAAGTGACCACGGCTACGGAGCGCATCCTCAACTATCCGCATATCCAGACGACCGTCTTCTGGGACTCGCTGCGCGGCGCGTGCGCGGGATTGGTGAGCGCCAGCCTGCGCGAGGTGGTGCTGGTTGTGGCGGTGCTGCACTTCCACGCCGGGCAGAACGCCAAGGCGCTGCTCTCGTCGGCAAACGCCCTGGGCCTGCTGCTGACGCCGCTGACGCTCTACGTCATTGCGCGCACGGGCCTTACGGTCAGCCGGGCCAGCGGGCTGCTTCTGTTCGGGGCGGCGGCGGGCTTCGCAGGCGCGCTGGCGGCCGACGATTTCCTGGTCTTCATGACCGGCACCACGGCTGCCGCGGTGCTGATCGCCGGGACGCTCCCGCTGAGCACCAGCATCTGGCGGCAGAACGCGCCCGACGACCTGCGCGGGCAGTGCTTCTCGCGCGTGAGCCTGCTCGGGATTGTGGCCGGCTTGGCGGGGTCGGCGGCGATCTCGTGGTGGTTCGACAGGGAGTCGGTGGACTATGTACCGGTGCTGGCTCTTTTCGCCGGGGTAATGCTGTTGGCGGGATTCTTCGTCCTGCGCATTCCCAGCCAGCCGGTCCGGCGCCGGGCGGGGAACCCGCTGGGCAGCCTGCGCTACCTGTGGCTCGATCCGCTCTTTGGCTACATGGCCGGCGCGTGGATGCTGATGGGCTTCGCCAACCTGATGACGGTGCCGCTGCGCGTCGAGTACCTCGTCTCGGAGCGCTACGGGTTGAACTACGGCCCGGCCGAGGTGCTGGTGATCGCGACGGTGATCCCGACCTTCGCGCGGCTGTGCTCGGTGATGTTCTGGGGCCGCGCCTTCGACCGCGCGAACTTCTTCTCCATGCGCATCGTGCTGAACCTCTTCTTCCTGGTCAGCATCGTGCTCTTTTTCGTGCCGGTGCTGTGGTGCCAGGTGGTCGGGGCACTGTGCATGGGGATCGGCAACGGCGGCGGCGAGATCGTCTGGAACTTGTGGGTGACCAAGTTCTCGAAGCCCGAACGCACCGCCGAGTACATGTCCGTGCACACTTTCCTTACGGGGCTGCGCGGGGTCGCCGGGCCGTTCCTGGGCTTCAATCTGGTCGCGCAAGTCTCGATCCACTACGTCTCGTGGGGAGCGGCCGCGATGATCGCGCTCTCGTGCCTGATGCTCGTTCGCGTGCTGCCGCTGGGCCGGCGCGACGCCGGCGGTGGCGGGGATGTCGCGGTCGAGTAGCATGTGGCTTCCCGCAGACGACGATTCCGGAGGCGAGACGATGGCCATTCGCGCGCACCTGATCACGGGCTTCCTGGGCGCCGGCAAGACGACCACGCTGCTGCACCTGCTGAAGGCGCTGAAGGCGCGCGGCGAACAGGCCGCCGTGCTGGTCAACGAGTTCGGGCCGCTGGGCATCGACGGTACGATCGTGCAGAAGGGCGAGGCCATCTCCGTGAAGGAACTGCCCGAAGGCTGCATCTGCTGCACGATGGCGCCGCGCCTGATGGAGGCGCTCGCCGAGATCGCCGCCAAGGTCAAGCCGGCGCGGCTCTTCGTCGAGCCCACCGGCCTGGCGCGCCCCGACGAGTTGCGCCGCATCTTCGGCGAGGAGAATATCGCCGCGCAGTACGAGTTGGGGCCCGTACTGACGGTCGTCGATCCGATGACGTACCTGAAGGTCATGGAGCGCCGCATGCCTTTTTACGAGCACCAGATCCGCGGCGCCGACGTCATCATCGCGAACAAACTCGACCGCACGAAAGAGCCCGACCTCGCGCGCTTCCGCAGCGAACTGCCGAAGGTCAACGCGAACGCGAAGGTGGTCGAGACGACCTACGGACAGATCGACCTGGCGGTGTTGGAAGGCGGAGCGGGCGCGCCCGGGGCCGCGGCGCACGGCGAACACCTGCACGCCCACGGCGAGCACCTCGACTTCGCGCTCCCGCCGGGCATGAAGTTCGACGGCGCAAAGGTGCGCGCCTTCTTTGATGCGCTCGATGCCGGAAGTTTTGGCGTGCGCCCCTGGCGCGCGAAGGGCATCTTCAACTGCGCCGACGGCTGGCGCCTCTTCCAGTTCAGCGACAGCGGTGTCGACGAGTCGCCCGACGCGTCGAGCCCCGGCGACAACCGCTGCGAGGTCATCGCCGAGAAACTCGAACCGCCGGTGAAAGAAAAGATGAGCGCCGCGCTGCGCGCGTGCGTTGTTTAACGGCTTTAACCGCAGAGAACGCGGAGAGCGCAGAGGGTTTCGTTCAAATCTGGAATTTCGCGAACGGTTGTTTTTTTTCTCAAGGCTCAAGACGCAGGTCTCAAGCCTCATTCCGTTTCTCGTGTCCTCTGTGATCTCTGCGGGTAATAAATAATTACTCCAGCGTCGCGCCGTTGCGGTACGCCAGCGGCCCGATGCGGAAGTAGGCCTTGAACTGCCGGCTGAAGAAGTGCTGCGAGCTGAAGCCGCAGGCCTCGCTGACCTCCAGCACCGACGGCACGCGCCCGTCGGGGCGTTCCTTCAGCAGCTTCAGCGCGTGCTGCAGGCGCGTCTCCACGATGAACTGCTTGAGGCTGCGGCCCAGCACGCGCTGGCAGAGCGTGCTCAGGTGGCCGGTCGAGAGATCCGCGCTCGCGGCCAGCTCGACGACGCTCCACGCGCGCGCGGGGTTGGCTTCGATGCGCCGCCGGATCGTCTCGATGCGCTCGTCCACCGGCGCCGCCGGCGCCAGCAACCGGCCGCCGGCGTCCAGCTTCCGGCGCGCGCGGCGTTCGGTGCGCTCGAGCGCGAACTGGGCCAGCGCGGTTGCCAGGTCGCACACCGCGCGTTCCATGCGCCACGGCGGGGCCTTTTTCCTACCTTCCACGGCCTGATTCGAGACGCGCACCAGCGCCGCATAGGCACGCAGCACGCCGGGGGCCTCGCGGCGCGTGAAGTGCAGCGGCAGGATCGCCCGCGCACCCGGCCCGTGCGCGTCGTCGTGCAGCGCCTTGGGGATGCGCACCGGCGGCGGGCGGAAGTGGAAATGGCAGTAGTGGAAGTCCGTGCCCGCGCGCTGTTCGCCCACCAGCACGGAGACGAACGGCGGGATGACCAGGAACTGGTCTTTGGCCGCCGACAGCACGGTGCCGTCCTTGAACTCCAGGGTCGGCCGGCCGCCGTGCACCCAGAGCAGGTCCCAGTCGTTGTGGAGCAGCCGCACGGGCAGGTGACCGGGGTACGAGCGGTAGTGGCCGTGGCTGCCGCTGAAGACGGGCGTGCCGGAGGGGAAGGGGACGAGCAGGCCGGGGGGCATGGATGCCATGGGACCTTGGAAAAGTGTAAAAAATTCAAGATCCGACTAAAGACCCTGGGGCAGGATTAATGTAAATACGGTCTCCACGCAAGCGGAAAGACGCCGCGGCGGAACGGATAAAAGGAGACCCGGCCATGAGCCTTACCCCGCAACAGCAGGCCTTTTACGAGAACAACGGCTACCTCGTCATAGAGAACTTGGTCTCGCGGTCCACGCTCGAGGAACTGCGCGGGCGCGTGAGCGAGATCTGCGAGGAAGTCGCCGAGCGCCGCGAAGCCGCCGTCGCTGGTAAGCGCGTGAACAGCATGGTCGAGCCCGGCGCGGCGACGGCCGCCAAGCCGTCCCTGCGCAAGCTGACGGAACTCGCCGTCACGGATCCGTTCTTCCGCGGCGTCGCCAGCGACCCGAAGATTCTGGACCTCGTGAGCGAGCTAAGCGGCGGCGGGCGCGGGGTTGCGCTGTACAGCGACCAGGTCTTCCTCAAGCCCGCGTTCTGCGGATCGGCCAAGCCGCTGCACCAGGACAATTCGTACTTCAAGGTCGCACCGCACCACGCCGGGTTAACCTGCTGGTTGGCTCTGGACGACGCGACGGTCGAGAACGGCTGCATGCACTACATCCCGGGCTCGCACAAGCGCGGCATGATCCCGCACAAGTCGATCCCGCAGACGCCGCACCTGACGCCCGACGGCGAACAGGGCGCGGAAGTTGCGATACCGATCCCCGCTGGCGCGGCGATTTTTCACCACCTGCTCGTGCTGCACAGTTCGAAGGCCAACACCAGCGCGCACTCGCGGCGCGCCTGGGCGCTGCACTTTGCCAACACGGATACGATGGCCGAAGCGGTCAAGCCGGCGGGCCAGATGCTGCGTCTGCGCTGATACGAAGTAAGGATCGATCTTCGGAGGCGCCCTGCGGGAAGTCGTACGCGCCTTCGCTATGCCCAGACCGCGGCATTCGCGAAGGCCGCGTCGTATTCGGCGATGCGTTCGGACCAGCGGTACTTCGCGAGCGCCTCGCGTAGCTTCGCGCCCAGCGCGTGCGCGGCCCCAGGCCTAGCGGCGAAGGCCTTCAGGCGCGCGGCCAGCTCATGGTCGTTATCGTACAACACCTCGCCGTGCAGCGCGGGCGGGACGATCTCGGAATAGCTCAGGCGTTTGGGCAGCTGCAGTGCGCAGCCGCACAGCGCGGCCTCGACGACGCTCAACCCGAAGAACTCGTGGATCGCGCTGCTCGCCACGACGTCGCAGCCCGCGAGCAACTCGAAGTAGGCCTCCCGCGACGGCGCGTAGCCCCAGTGCGCGACGCGCGGTCCCAGCTCGCCTTTGGCCGTTTTGAAGACGTCGGGGCTGTCGCGGAACTGCTCCCCCAGCACGACCGCCTCGAACGGGACGTTCTCGTCGCGCAGCGCATAAAGCGCCGCGAAGAAGGCCTCCGGGTTCTTGTCGAACTCCCAACGGTGGTTCCAACCGATGCGCAGCGGTGCGTTGCTTTCGCGCGTTGCCGCCTTCGACGCGTCGGGGACCTCGACGCCCAGCGCCATCACGCGCGAGCGCTTCGCGATCTCCTGTTCGATGCCGCTCGGCACGTCGTCGGGCATGCGCTTGAGGTACGCCGGGACCGCGGCCAGAAACGCGTCGCGGTGGAAGGCGCTGTTGAACCAGACGGCGTCGGCGGCCAGGCAGCTGGTGATGTTCGTGAACGCGTAGTGGTAGTCGCGTTCGTCCTCGCTGCGCACGGGATACGTGAGCTGGTTCTCGTGCATGAACAGCACCACCGGCGGCGCAGCGCCGTTCGGCCAGCGACTTCGCGCGAGGCCCAGGAACTCGGCGAGGTTGAGAAAATCGCTGGCCAGGACCAGGTCGCACGCGCCGATGGACGCGAGGTCCTTCTGGAAGTGCAGCGCCGAGCCGCGCATGCGCCACTTCCACTTGCGCGGCGACTGCGCGAAGACCTGGAAAGCGTGCTGGCTGTGCTTCGCCAGCGCCTCCAGAAACGCCTTGTGCGACCCGCCGTGGTACGGTTCGATTGCGGCGATGCGCAGGGACTTGGGGCCGTTTGACATGGCCGCCATTCTAGCACATCGTTTCCTTTCGTCGGCAGCGTACCTGAGGCGGTCCGGAACCGGGAGGTCCCATGGCCTTTTACCTCGGCATCGACATCGGCACCTCGGGTTCGCGCGCGGTGGTTGTCGACGAGAACGGCAAGGTTCGGGGCAGCGCCTCGGCCGAGCACACCGTCCAGGCGCCGCACCCGCTGTGGTCCGAGCAGAATCCCGCCGAGTGGTGGACGGCCGTCTGCAGCGCCGTGCCGCGCGCCGTCGACTCCGCGCGGGCGCTGCCCGAGCAGATCGTGGGCATCGGCCTGAGCGGCCAGATGCACGGGCTGGTGCTGCTCGACAAAGGCGAAAAGGTTCTGCGTCCCGCGATCCTGTGGAACGACCAGCGCACCGCCGAGCAATGTGCAGAGATCGTCCGGCGCGTCGGCGGCCTAAAGGCGCTGCTGGGCCACGTTTCCAATCCCGCGCTGACCGGATTCACCGCCCCGAAGATCCTTTGGGTGCAGCAGCACGAGCCGCAGCACTACGAGCGCGCGGCGAAAGCGCTGCTGCCCAAGGACTACGTGCGCTTGAAGCTCACCGGCGAGTACGCCACCGAGGTCAGCGACGCGTCGGGCACGCTGCTTCTGGACGTCGCGAAGCGCGGCTGGTCGAAGGAACTCGTCTCGAAGCTGGGGCTCGATCTTGGATTGCTTCCGGCGGTTTACGAGTCCACCGTCATCAGCGGCAAGATCACCGCGGCCGCCGCAAAGGCGCTGGGCGGCGCGGTGAAGGCCGGCACGCCGGTGGTGGGCGGCGGCGGCGACCAGGCCGCGGGCGCCGTCGGCGCGGGCGTAGTGAAGAGCGGCGTGGCGAGCGTCAGCCTGGGAACTTCAGGCGTGGTCTTCCTGCACGCAGACGAAGTGAAGACCGATCCCAATGGGCGCCTGCATACCTTCTGCCACGCGGTGCCGGGCAAATGGCACCTGATGGGCGTGAGTTTGAGCTCTGGCGGCAGCTTGCAGTGGTTCAAGAACGCGCTTGGGCACATGGAGATCGCCGATTCGCGCCGCGCGAACGCCGATCCGTACGACCTGCTGATCGAGCCCGCGCAGGCCGAACCCGCCGGCTGCCGCGGCTTGCAGTTCCTGCCGTACCTTACCGGCGAGCGCACGCCGCACGCCGATCCGTACGCGACGGGTGCCTTCGTCGGCATTACGCCGCAGACGACCAAAGCAGCCATGACGCGCGCGATCGTCGAGGGCGTCTGCTACAGTCTGCGCGACTCGGTCGAGATCTTCCGCGCGCTGAAGCTGCCGGTTGGCGAGATCCGCGTCACCGGCGGCGGCGCGAAGCACGTCTTCTGGCGGCAGACGCTGGCCGATGTCTTCGGGCAGGGCACGCGCGCGCTGGAGGCGGCGGAAGGCCCCGCGTACGGCGCGGCGCTGCTGGCGGCGGTGGGGAGGGGTGGCTTCGGCAGCGTCGAAGAAGCCTGCGCCGCGATGGTGCGCACGGCCGACGCCGTCGAGCCCGACGCGCAGAACCGGCAGGTGTACGAACGCTTCTACCCGCTCTGGCGCAACCTCTACACATCGCTGAAGGGCGACTTCGCGGCCCTGGCCAAGGCGGCGGCCGCGCCTTGAGGCCTCTCATTTGAAGCAACGGTCAAAAAAGAGAAAGCGGCCCCAAAACGGGCCGCCTTCGTCGTAGCGGTGAACTTCGCTCCGTGTCCGCTTAGTAGTTGCTCAGTGCCTGGCGGTTGCCATCGACGGCGGCCTGTACCGTCTTGGAGAACTCGGTGTCGCCGTAGGTCTTCAGGTAGCCGTCCAGCAGCGGCAGGACCTTGGTCTTGAACTGCTTCATGGTGGTCGCCTTGCGCATTTCGGGGACCAGGAAGCGCTGGTAGCCGGACTCGGCGTTCAACTCCCTCTTGACCTTGGCGTCGTTCATCAGCTTGTTGCCGATCGTGCGCACTTCGGCCATCTCCGGCGCCTTGGGGAAGGCGGCCACGAAGGCGATGGCTTCGCGGTAGGCTTGCACGGGCTCGGCCTTCGAGAGTTCCTGGATCTGCTGCAGGCGGCCCTTGCGATGGTCGGCGACGCGGTCGCGCATGATCATGGCGAAGCTTTCGGCCTGGCCGGACTTGTCCTTCGCCACCGCCTTCTGGATCTCCTCCTCCAGCAGCCCGAACTGCTGCAGGTCGTACAGGTGTGCGGCGTACTTCATCGAGTCGGGGATGTCGGCTTCCTTGATCTTCAAGATGCCGGGGAACTGTTTCAGGCTCTTCTCGAGCTGCGTCTGGTGGATGTACTTGCCGGCGTCGGGCCCGCTGGTCCAGTGCCAGCCGCGGCTGGCGTTGTAGGCGATCTTACTGTCGCCATCGATCACGACCAGGCGGAAGGCGCTGGTCTTGCTGACGCCGTAAGCGGCCGCGGTGGCACCGCCGCTGTCCAGCATGTTCGCGAAAGGCTTAAGGCCGTAAGTCTCGACCTGCTTCTGCATCGAGTCCACCGTTGCGACGGTGCTGGTGCAGATGCCGATGAAGGTCACGTTATGGGTGTTTTTGTACTGGTAGTAGTCCTTGACCAGACCGGTCAAGTAGGGGCCCGGCCCGCCTCAGCAGGGTATGTCGCCGTTCCAGAACGCTAGAACGACGGTGTTGCCTTTCACGGCTTCGAGCGACACCGGCGTACCGACCCAGCCGGCGGCGATCAGCTTCGGCGCTTCGTTGCCGACGTCCTTGTCCCACGGCTCGGCCGTCGCGGCCGACGCGGCGGTCGCGCAGCTCAGGGCGAGGGCCAAGGCCCAGCCTGCGGCCTTCGTATTCATAGGTTATTCCTCCCTTTTATTCACGAAGTTTAGCAGCATCCTCCCTATATTGCGAGCGTTCTGGGGGTTCCTTTCTGTCTTTTTCGAGACCCACAAGCGGCACAGGCGCAACGTTTTTCGAGCTTGTAACGTTATGTTTTTCATATACTTATGCTGTTAGCAGTCCATTGAAAAAGGGTCTGGCCGCGCAGCCTTGGATTGTGATTCGGACCAAGGCGCGCGGAGTCGAGGCGTATCGAGAAGATACGCCGCAACGAAACGCAACGCCGGTCCGGATCGCAAGACGAGGCTGCCCAAAGGGTTGCGGGTCTTTTCGTCCTGAACTTCGTTTCGCTACGCTCGCCGTAGCTTCTCGCTACGGCTCCGCTTCGCGGGCCTCGTTCAGTTCGAAAATCCCGCGCAACGCGGCCTCGACCCTTTTTCAGCGGGCTGCTAGGTGACCCCATGAACGAGCAGTCGCGTATCCTGGATCTGCCCCGCGAGATCTGCGCCGACTACGAGCAGGCGCTCTCCCGCGAGTGGCTCGAGACCAACGGCCTGGGCGGTTTCGCCTGCGGCACGGTGGCCGGGCCGCGCACGCGCCGCTACCACGGCCTGCTGGTGCCCGCCCTGAAGCCCCCCGTTGAACGCCGCGTGCTCCTGGCGGCGCTCGACGAGGAGCTGGTCATCAAGAGCCAGCCGCTGGCGCTGTCCTCGCACGAGTATCCCGGCGCGGTGCACCCCGACGGGCACACGAGGCTCGTCGGCTTTCGCCTCGATCCTTGGCCGGTCTGGACCTACGAGGTCGACGGCTGCGTCGTTGAACGCGAGTTCTTTCTTGTGCACGGCACTGACGCGGCGGTGCTGCGCTACCGCCTGCTCTCCGGGGCGCGCCGCGCCGCGCTGTTCCTGCGCCCGTTCCTGGCTTTCCGCGACTTCCACGCGACGACGCACGAGACCGATTTGTGGGACCGCCGCGCGCGCATCGAGCAGGGGCGCGTCGCTTTCCGGCCCTTCGCCTCGATGCCCGCGCTGTGGCTGGGGCATTCCAACGGCGGCTACCGCCACGAACCCGACTGGTACCGCAACTTCGAACTGCGCATCGAACGCGAACGCGGCCTGGACTGCCGCGAGGACCTCTTCAAGCCCGGCGCGCTGGGCCTGGAACTCGAGGCCGGGCACGACGCAGGCTTCATCGCCGCGCTGAAGCCCACCGACTACGCGGAGGCCGGGGACCTGGCGCTGCGCGAACGCCGCAGGCGTTCGCTGGTGGCCGGCGCGCTGCCGGGCGCCGACGCGGTCACGCGCCGGCTGCTGCTGGCCGCCGACGCCTTCGTAGTGCGGCGCGAATGGACGGACAAGCAGGGCAAAAAGAAGGACGGGCGCTCGGTGATCGCCGGCTACCCATGGTTCGGCGACTGGGGCCGCGACACACTGATCGCGCTGCCGGGGCTTTGCCTGGAGGCCGGGCGCCAGAGCGACGCGCGGTCGATCCTGCGCGCCTATGCCGAGTTCGCAGACGGCGGGATGATCCCCAACCGCTTTCCCGACGAAGGCGAGCAGCCCGAGTTCAACACTATCGACGCCTCGCTGTGGTATTTCGACGCGCTGTACCGCTACTACAAGCACAGCGGCGACGCGGCCCTGGTGCGGGAACTGCTGCCCGTGCTGGAGCAGATGGTCGCGCGGCACGTCGACGGTACGCGCTACGGCATCCACGCCGACGGCGACGGATTGTTGACCGGAGGCGAGCCCGGCGTGCAGCTGACCTGGATGGATGCGAAGGTCGGCGACTGGGTCGTGACGCCGCGCATGGGCAAACCCGTCGAGATCAACGCGCTGTGGTACAACGCGCTACGCGTCCTGGCGGACCTGGAGAAGAGCTGCGGGCGCGCGTTGGAGTCTGTGGCCTACGCGCGGCGCGCCGACCGCGTGCAGAAGGCCTTTGCCGCGGCCTTCTGGAACGCCGAGCGCAACTGCCTCTTCGATTGCATCCGCCCCGACGGCACGCCCGACGCGTCGCTGCGCCCAAACCAGATCCTGGCCGTAGCGCTGCCCTTCCGCATGCTCCCGGCCGAGCAGGAACGCGCGGTGGTCGATGCGGTGACCGAGAAACTCCTGACGCCCTTCGGCCTGCGCAGCCTGGCGCCGGGCGAAAGCGAGTACCGCGGGCGCTGCACCGGCGGTCCGCAGGAACGCGACGGCGCCTACCACCAGGGCACCGTCTGGGCCTGGCTGATCGGTCCCTACGCGCAGGCCTACGCGAACGTGCACGCGCAGGATCCCGAGTGCAAGGCGCACCTGCGCGAGGTGCTGGCCGCGCTGCTCCGGAATCTCGACCGCGCCGGCCTGAACCAGGTCAGCGAGATCTTCGACGGCGACGCGCCGCACCAGCCGCGCGGGTGCTTCGCGCAAGCGTGGAGCGTCGCGGCGCTGCTCCAGGCGCGCGCACTTACTTAGGTCCCGATTTGGGCGCCAGCTTCCGGACGAAATAGAAGATGAAGACCGCGACCACCGCGATGATCACGCGCAAGTAAGGTATTGGAATCAGGAACGATGCGGCGACGGCGAAGCCCGTCAGGCCGCCCCACGTAAGTGCGGACTCGTTCTCGTAGCTGGCGATGCGCGCCATCATCACGACGGCTCCGATCGCGAGCAGCAGTTCCATGGGGCGCCTCCGCTTTCCGTTGGCGAATCGGCTGGGAATGATACCCTGGGGTTTCGACATTCCGCAAGGCAGGCCGCGCCGAACCCAAGGAGGCTCCTTGAGCGCCACGTCCGGACCGAGCACGCCCGAGCACCACCGCCTCGACGCGACCACCAGCCGCGCCGCGGACTGGAAGCACTGGGGCCCGTACCTGAGCGAACGCGCCTGGGGCACGGTGCGGGAGGACTACAGCCCCGGCGGCACGGCTTGGGAGTACTTCCCGCACGACCACGCGCGCAGCCGCGCCTACCGTTGGAACGAGGACGGCCTGCTGGGCATCTGCGACCGCCACCAGATCCTCTGCTTTGCGCCCGTGCTCTGGAACGGGCAAGACCCGATTCTGAAGGAACGCTTCTTCGGCGTCACCGGCAACCAGGGCAACCACGGCGAGGACGTGAAGGAGGAGTACTTCTACCTCGACAACACGCCCACCCATTCGTACATGAAGGCGCTCTACAAGTACCCGCAGGCGGCGTACCCCTACGACGCGCTGGTCCGCGAGACCGCGCGGCGCGGGCGCAAGGACCCCGAGTTCGAACTGCTCGACGCCGGCGCCTTCGCCGAGAATCGCTACTTCGACGTCTTTGTCGAGTACGCCAAGGCCGGGGAAGAGGACGTGCTGGTGCGCATCACCGCGCACAACCGTGGGCCGGAGAAGGCCGCGCTGCACCTGCTGCCGACGCTGTGGTACCGCAACACCTGGTCGTGGGGCCGCGACGATACGCCGCGCCCGTGCCTGAATGCCGCGGGCTCGAACCACATCGTCACCGATCACGCGAAGCAGGGGCGCTACGTGCTGTACTGCGACGGCGAGCCGCAGTTGCTCTTCTGCGAGAACGAGACCAACTTCGCGCGGCTCTTCGGCGGGCAGAACGCTTCGCTCTGCGCGAAGGATGGCATCAACGATTTCGTCGTGCACGGCCACGACGACGCCGTGCACCCCGAACGCCTGGGCACCAAGGCCGCCGCGCACTACCGCTTCGAGATCGAGGCGGGCAAGAGCGCCGAGGTGCGCCTGCGTTTGACGCGCGAGGACTTTAAGCGCCCGTTTGCGCAGTTCGAGCAACTCTTCGACGAACGCAAAAGAGAAGCCGATGCGTTCTACGCGGGCTTTCAGCCGGCGGCGCTGGACAGTGACGAGAAGGACGTGCAGCGCCAGGCCTTCGCCGGGTTGCTCTGGACCAAGCAGTGGTACTTCTACGACGTGCGCGACTGGCTGGACGGCGACCCGAGCCAGCCGCCGCCGCCGCCCGGACGAAAGAGCGGCCGCAACCGCGAGTGGCCGCACTTCGACGCGAACTCCGTTCTGAGCATGCCCGACAAGTGGGAGTATCCGTGGTTCGCGGCGTGGGACACGGCTTTCCACTGCATCCCCCTGGCGCTCGTCGACCCGGCCTTCGCCAAGCGCCAGCTGCTGCTGCTGCTGCGCGACTGGTACATGCATCCCAACGGGCAGATCCCCGCGTACGAGTGGGCCTTTGGAGACGTCAACCCGCCGGTGCACGCGTGGGCCTGCTGGCGCGTGTACAAGATCGAACAGAAGATGACCGGTCGCGTGGACACGGACTTCCTCAAGCGCGTCTTCCACAAGCTGCTGCTGAACTTCACGTGGTGGGTGAACCGCAAGGACGCCGACGGCAAGAACGTCTTTCAAGGCGGCTTCCTGGGCATGGACAACATTGGCGTCTTCGACCGCAGTCAGCCGCTGCCCACCGGCGGGCACCTGGAGCAGAGCGACAGCACCGCGTGGATGGGCATGTACTGCCTGAACCTGATGGCCATCGCGCTGGAATTGGCGCGCACCGATCCGGCCTACGAGGACGTCGCGACGAAGTTCTACGAGCACTTCATGTACATCGCGCTGGCGATGCACAACATGGGCGAGGCCGGCATCGAGTTGTGGAGCGAGAAAGAAGGCTTCTTCTACGACGTGCTCCACCTGCCCGACCAAAAGGGCGGCGACGCGTTCGTTAAGCTGCGCGTGCGTTCGATGGTGGGCCTGACGCCTCTGTTCGCCGTCGAGACCATCGACCCCGAGCTGCTGGAGCGGCTGCCGCGCTTCCGCCGGCGCATGGACTGGTTCCTGCGCGAACGCCCCGAGATGGCGAAGCTGGTCTCGCGCTGGCAGGTCGAAGGCTCCGGCCACCGTCACCTGCTCTCGCTGTTGCGCGGGCACCGCATGAAGTGCCTGCTCAAGCGCGCGCTGGACCCCGCCGAGTTCCTGAGCGACTACGGCGTGCGGTCTCTGTCGAAGTTCCACGAGCGCGAGCCCTACATCTTCGACGTAAACGGCACCGAGTACCGCGTCGATTACGAACCCGGCGAGTCGGCCAGCGGCATCTTCGGCGGGAACTCCAACTGGCGCGGGCCGATCTGGATGCCCGTGAATTACCTGCTGATCGAATCCCTGCAGCGCTTCCACCACTACTACGGCGACGAGTTCAAGGTCGAATGCCCCACCGGCAGCGGGCAGTATCTGACGCTGTGGGAGATTGCGACGGAACTCTCCCGGCGACTGACCGCGCTGTTCCTGAAGGGCCCGGGTGGCGAGCGCCCCGCCCACCGCCGCCGCGACCTGCACCAGCGCGACCCGCACTGGCGCGACCACGTGCTCTTCTACGAATATTTCCACGGCGACAGCGGCGCCGGCCTGGGCGCCAGCCACCAGACCGGCTGGACCGCGCTGGTGGCCAAGCTCCTGCAGCAGTGTGGCGAATACCGCGCCGGCGCGCGCCCCCGCGCCACCGCCGAGACGCTGATGCTCAGCAACAAGGACCTGGCGGAAAAGAAGTAGGGCCGGAGCAGGTGCGTAAAATTTGGCCAGAGGCCCCTTGCTGACATTTACCGAAAACGCTATAAGCCCCGCAAGTAAATTGCAACTTTCCTGGGAGAGAAAAGGAGACCGCGATGTTTGGCGCCCTCATTAGTCTCTTAATCCTTATCTTGATTTTCGTGGGGATGTACAAGACCTTCGCGAAGATGGGGTACGACGACGCGTGGATGCTGATCATCCCTTTCCTTAATATAGTTTTCATGCTCAAGGTGGCCGACAAGCCGATCTGGTGGATTATCCTCTTCCTCATCCCTGTCATCAATATTCTCGTTGCACTGTACGTTGGCTGGCTGGTGAGCGAGAAGGTCGCAACCGCCTACGGCAAGGGCACGGGTTTTGCCGTAGGCCTCTTGTTGTTGGGCTTTATCTTCTATCCGATCCTAGGGTTCGGCGGCGGAGCGCCGGTCAAGACCGCCTGACACAGCCATGGTAGGGGCGTGTGGCGATGTTTGCCGCACGCCCTACGGATACACAGTATTGTTCGAATTTCGCGGCGAACTGGATAACCGTCTCGTCTTCGGGAGTTCCCGTTCCGAGGAATGGTTTGGTCTCTTTTTCATCGGCCTCGGCATCCTGACGATAACCGTTCTTGTGGCTGGCTTCTCGGGCGAATTTGAATTTACACCTGTTGCTGCGGTCGTGGCGCCCATTTTCTTTTACGCGGTGGCCTTGGGCCTGGTCGGTATTATCTTGCTGGCAAAGGCCGTTCGAATCGTCTTCTTCAAATCCGAACGCATCCTTTTCTTCAAGAAGGGGCTCAAGCGAGAGCGCCAATGGTCGTTCGACGAGATCGATGCCGTGGAATTGGTTGCGATCGGGTCCAGTTCTTCCGTGTTGCGGCTACGAATAAAAGGCCAGGAGCCGCTGGTGCTCGCCAGCGGCAACAAGGACAAGTATCTGGATGCGGCCAAGCGTATTGCCGAAACGACAGAGCGGCCGCTACACTACCTTACCTCTGAGGAAGTCCGCCGGGAGATGTCGCGTAAGTAGCCTACTCGCGTAGGTCCGCCGCGGATCGCCGATCAACCATTGGAGTGAAACGAGTATTTCGGCTTACTTGCCGCCCGGCTGAGCGATGGGGGCGAAAGGTCCGCTGTGCGTCAGGGCCAGCGTGCAGGTCTCCATCTTGCCGTAGACCGCCCAGTTGACGGTAAGCGGCGCTTCGCTGGGCAGCAGAGCGACGGAGAGCGTGTGCTCGCCGCCCTTGCTCGAAGAGCCCACGAAGTTCTTTAGCGCGCTGGGATGCGCCTTGCAGTCGGCCGTCGCGAAGGTGAAGGTCTTGAGGAAGTCAAAGCTGCGCAGTTGCACCGGCGAGTCGAAGCTGAAGGTCACGCGCTGGCCTTCAGTGATCGCGCCGCCTAGCATGTCTTTGGTCGGCTCGATCTTCACGACCTTGAAGTCGTAGGGCCCGACCTTGAAGGACGCGCCCTGTTCGATCTTCACGTCCTTGGCCTGGCCCTCCTGGAGATCCAGGCCGAGAGTGAAGGGCAGCGCGCCTTCGAGCGTCATCGTTGCCGCGCCGGTGGCGGGCCCGGTCTTGGCGGCCAGCGTCACTTCCGTCTCGTTGCCTGAGCCGCTGGTCATGCACGTGACGTTGCCGTAGAAGGCCGACGCATCCTTGGTGCCCAGGTCGGTGCCCTTGTCGTCCGTCCACTTCGTGACGCTGAGCTTGAGGATCTCCGTGCCCAGCAGAACGCCGCCGCTGGCCTTCACCTTGAACGTCATCCGCGCCTTGCCGCCCGGCGCGGAGAAGGCCGGTTCGAGCATCTCGACGGCGGGAGCCGCGTCCTTCGCGCGTTCGTCGGCGGCGTGAACATATCCGGACGAAAGGAGGCTCGCGGCCAGCAGCACGATGGCGTAGCGCATGGAAGGACTCCTTGTCGAAAGTAGTTCGGATAGAGGTGTCAGAAATTATACGCGCCGAAACGGATTTCCTTCAAGTCATCAGCGTCAGATAGTGCGCCAGGCTGGTGGCCAGCACGCCCAGGATGCCCAGCGTCTCGAGGACCAGCACGCCCAGGCGCGTGGGGCCCGGGTCGGGGCGCTTGCCGAGGCGGCTCGAGAGCCAGCTCTCGAAGGCCGCCACCAGGCGCCCGCCGATGAGCAGGAACAGCGCCAGCAGGAAGAGCGTCAGGTTCAGCCATTGGTACAGACTGCGGCTCTCGATCAATTCGTTGATGGCCTCGGGCGCGTTCGAGTTGATGACCTCGGGCCCTTTTTCCAGCATCACCGAGAGGAAGACGAAGTGACAGACGGACAGCAGCGCCAAGCCCCAGCGGAAGATTGCCCATCCGCGTTCGGGCAGCGAGTTGGCGACTTCCTCGGCGCGGCGGTGGACCTCGCCGCAGGCCCGCGCGACCTTCGCGCGCAGCGACGGGTCGGGGCGCAGGTCGCCCAGCGCATCGGACAGCAGCTCGTCCTCGGCCCGCATCGCCTTCAGTTCGGCGAAGCAGGCGCCGCAGCGTTCCAGGTGGCGCTCGACGTCCAGCGCCATTTCCTCGGGCAGGGCCGAGTTGGCGTACTGTCCGAGCAGCTCGCGGACCTCAAGACACGACAGCTCCACGACGGTGCCGTCGGGACCCTCGGACCAGCTCATGCGCTTGGACTCGGTGACCAAGGTGTGCTCCAGCATCTATCGGCCGCCCGGGACTGCACCTGCGCACGGCCGAATCCCGCTTCCCCCAGTATATAAGGGACGTGCCAATGTAACATCTCCCTGCCGCGATGTGTCCATCCCGCAGCAAGGGGGTCCAATAAAGGTAGGCCCTAGACGCACCCTCCATACTAAAGGTGTAAACGTGCCATGAAACGGCTACTTGCGGCAGGACTCACGGCGATGCTGTGGACAGGGGCAGGCGCCAGCGAGGAGCAGCCCAAGGCCCCCGCCGCCCCGCAGGCCCTGCCCAAGCCGGAAACGTACGAGGTCAAGAAGACCGCCGACATGAAGTACTTCGAGGGCGAGGGCGCCGACCCCGAACGTCATAGCCTGGACCTGTATATCCCTCAGGGCGTGAAGGACTTTCCCGTCGTGGTCTGGGTGCACGGCGGCGGCTGGCGTGCGGGCAGCAAGGAACAGGGCGGCTCGTTCATCGAGTCCTTCGCGGCGAACGGCATCGGGGTCGCGTCGGTAGGCTATCGCCTGGCGCCGAACGTCCAGCATCCTCAGCAGATCCAGGACGTCGCGCTGGCTTTTGCCTGGGTGCACGGGCACATCGGCGAATACGGCGGCGACGCAAAGCGCCTCTTCGTCGGCGGCATCTCGGCGGGCGGGCACCTCAGCGCGCTGCTGGCCCTCGACGGCAAGTACCTCAAGCCGCACGGCCTGGACCCGGCCAAGAATATCGCCGGGGCGCTGCCGGTCAGCGGGGTCTACCAACTCGACGGGCGCACACCCTTCCTGAGCGGCCTCGTCGAGGACGCTTTCGGCAAGGACGAGAAGGTCCAGCGCGAGGCCTCGCCCGTGAACCAGGTCCACGCTGGCGCGCCGCCGTTTTACATCCTTTATGCGGAGCGCGATCCGGGCGTGCTCCGCGACCAGGGCAAGGACCTGAGCGTGAAACTCAAGACCGTCGACGACGACGTGCGCTGCGACGAGGTGCCCGGCGTGGGGCACCTGACGATCCTCAAGGGCCTGAAGGATCCCGAGAACGAGTACACGCAGCGGCTGGTCGAGTTCGTGAAGAGCCGCCGCATTGATGTAAATGGTAAGAAGTGAATGCACATGCGCATTCATGCGTGCGGTTGAGCGTCCTGCCGGCCGCGTATCCAGGCCCAACCCATTGCCTTGCTGCTTACGCGCGGGTATCCTTCATGTATTCGGATGAGGAGGTACGCTAATGGCCTTCATCCGGGCCCTTCGCTGGCACGTCTCCCTGGTCTTCGCGGTGATGCTGCAAGTCTTGCAGTTCCTCCACGGCTGGTCGTGGTGGACGCTCTTCTCGGGCCTGGGCATCTGGACACTGGCCGTGCCGGTCTCGACGACCTACGGCGGCGCGGCGATGGTGATCCACGACGGGCGCAAGGGCTACCAGTACTCCAGCGACTGGGCGCGCATCTTCACGGCAGCCTTCCTGAGTTTCTTTTTCACGCTCTCGGCGGTCTCCCTGGCGGCACTTGCGCTGCTGGTGCTGGCGGTCTGCGGCGTGATGGTCTAGCAGCCCGTTGAAAAAGGGTCCGGCCGCGCAGCCTTGGATTGTGATTCGGACCAAGGCGCGCGGAGTCGAGGCGTACCGAAAAGGTACGCCGCAACGAAGCACAACGCCGGGCCGGATCGCAAGGCTGCCCAGAGGGTTGCGGGTCTTTTCGTCCTGAACTTCGTTCCGCTACGCTTGCCGTGGCCTCCAGCTAAGGCTCCGCTTCACGCGCCTCGTTCAGTTCGAAAATCTCTCGCAACGCGGCCCCGATTCCTTTTTCAACGGGCTGCTAGGCCCCGCCGGTCTCCTTTCTGCGACTTCACCCGTACGGCTGAAATCCCGTTCCCACTCGCGCCTGGCCCAACGTCCATAGGTGTAAGTCGGAATGGGACGCAAACTTGCGCATGGCTGGGAGAGCCGCTACCATGACACCCGAAAAGGCCCTTCTTGCGCCCAAAGCCGGGGATCGGTTGATGAGCGACTTGGCCGGAACGGCCGCATCTTTAGCGCCTGGAGCACCCGATAACCCGGGCGGCAACGCCGCCTTACGGGTGGCGGCGGCGGGTGCGGCTTCGGCGGAGGCGGCGGGCAGCGACGCGCTGGAAGGCGCGGGCGGCGCGTCGGTGCGGGGCAAGATCGAGGCCCTGGTCGGCAACATCGAGAAGGCCATCGTCGGCAAGCGCGAAACGGTGAAGCTGATTCTCGTGGGCCTGCTGGCGCGCGGGCACGTGCTGGTGGAGGACGTGCCGGGCGTGGGCAAGACGACGCTGGCGCGCGCGCTGGCGAAGTCCATCGACTGCAAGTTCCGCCGCATCCAGTTCACGCCGGACCTGCTGCCCAGCGACGTGGTGGGCGTCAGCGTCTTCGACCAGCACGCCAACACCTTCAAGTTCCACCACGGCCCGCTGTTCGCCAACGTGATCCTGGCCGACGAGATCAACCGCACCACACCGCGCACGCAGTCGGCGCTGCTGGAGGCGATGAACGACTTCCAGGTCTCCGTCGACGGCATTACGCACGAACTGCCCAAGCCCTTCATCGTGCTCGCGACGGAAAACCCCATCGAGTACGCCGGCACGTATCCGCTGCCCGAAGCTCAGCTGGACCGCTTCCTGCTGCGGCTGACCATCGGCTACCCGGACCGCGACAGCGAACGCCGCATGCTGATGACGCAGAAGTTCGACCACCCGCTCAACAGCATGAAGCCGGTGATCACCGCAGAAGAGGTCGTGCAGCTGCAAGAGATCGTCAAGCAGGTCAAGGTCGAGGACGACCTGCTGGACTACATCCTCGAGATCGCCGCCAAGACCCGCGAAGCCCGCGCGCTGGCGCTGGGCGTCTCCCCGCGCGGCTGCCTGATGCTGCGCGACGCGGCGCGCGCCTACGCGGTGGTGGAAGGGCGCAAGTTCGTCAAGCCCGACGACGTGAAGAAGCTGGCCTTCGCCGTGTTGGGGCACCGCATGATCGAGAAGGGCCGCGACGCCGGCATGGGCCGCAAGAACATCGACGACATCTTCGCCGAGATCCTCGAAGAAGTTCCTGTCCCGCTGTAGAAAGCCTGTGGAATTCCGGCCTGCCCGGTAACGCCTCTGTCCCCCGTATCGTCCTATAGAGGTCCGCCCCTGCCGGGGGTATAATGTCCTGGCTGTTCGTAGGGAGCACAACGGAGCCGCGATGGCCCAGCTCTGGAAGGAACTCTGGCCGAAAATGCGCCGCAGGCTCCTGGGCCTGCTGGTCTGGCCTTGGCGCACGATCCGGCGCATGACTTGGGACGGTGTCTGGTTCGCGGTCCTGGCCGTGGCGACGGCGTGCGTGGCGCTGCGCGTCGACCGCCTGGGCAACATCCCCCTGCTGATCAGCCTGGTCCTCCTGAGCCTCTGGGCGACTTCGCTGTTGATGGGAGGGCTCTCCCTGCGCCGGCTCACGCTTTCGCGGCGCTGCCCCGAGCGCGTCCACGCGCGGGAGACCTTCCAGGTCACGCTGACCCTTCACAACCACGCGCGGCTGCCCGCCGGCGGTGTGGTGATCTCCGAGAGCCTCCGCCCCGTGAAGGGCGTCGCGCACCGCTCGGCTTCCGCGCAGGAGTCGCAGCGCCTGGCGCCCGCCGGCCCGGGGGCCGGGCGCGTGTTGGGCATCAGCGGCGGCGAGACGTTCGCGACCTCGGTGGCGGGCCAGGGCCAGGAGCGCGCGCGCTACCAGCTGATGGTGCGTAACCGCGGTATCTACCAGTTCGGGCGCACGCGCCTGAGCACCGTCTTTCCGTTCGGTTTCTGGCGCAGCGAGCGCGCCGTGCGCGAAAACGGGCGGCTGGTGGTCTACCCGCGCCTGGGCGAGATCGACGCGGCGCTGTTCCAGGAACTCGAGATCGCGCTGCAGCGCTTGCGCCGCAGCCGGCCCAGCCGCGAGGAGCACGACTTCCGCGGGCTGCGCGAGTACCGCCATGGCGACAACCCCAAGTGGATCCACTGGAAGTCCAGTGCGCGGCAGGCGCGCCCGCTGGTGAAGGAGTTCGAGGAGCCCCAGACCAAGCGCGTCGTCCTGTTCGTCGACACCAACCTGCGCCAGATCTTCGGCACGCGGCGCTACAACTTCTTCGAGCTGGCGCTGTCCTTCGCCGCCACGGCCGTGCGCGAACTGGTCCTGCGCGGGTGCGAGGTCACCGTGGTGGCGCAGCCGCCGGGCACCGAGCCGGTGTGGGCGACGGTCAGCCGCGAACGCCGCAACTGGGACGTGGCCTTCGAGATGCTCGCGTCGCTGGAGCACGACGACGCGCGCACCCTGGCCGACGTGCGCCCCTGGCTGCCGCGCGAGATGCTGCGCAACGTCTACGTGGTGGTTCTGGGCCTGGGCAGCCTGCGCCAGCACGCCGACCTGACCTGGGTGCGTTCGCAGAACAACATCGTCAAGATCGTGGACGTGCGCGGCGAGGAGTTCGGGCGCCTGTTCCGCCGCGGAGCGGCCACGCGCGAAGACCTGGAAGACGACCTGCTGTTGGCCCTGGGCGACGACGAACTGGAAGCGCTGGCCCAGGAAGAACTGGCGCTGGTGGATTAGCGGAAGGGCGGGGAGCACGGGATGGACCTTTACCGCGCCGTACGCATCGCGACCTACCTGGTGGTCTTCACCGGCGCGCTGGCCGTGTGGATGGTGGAGAACCACCTCGGGTACCTGTCCCTGGTCGCGGGCGCGGCGGTGATGGACTACACCTTCTGCGACGCCGGGCGCCGCCCGCCGATCCGCCGCTGGCTGGCCGACCTGCTAACCCTCGCGATCCTGCTCGCCTACGCAATCTACCTCGTCGTGCCGGCGTACTTGGCCGGCCGGCCCTGGGTGGCTGTCTCCGAAGTCGCGCACTTCCTGATCGTGCTCCAGGCGGTGACGTTCTTCACGCCGCAACGCGGCTCGATCATCCGCACCTACTGCTGCCCCACGCTGGCGGTGCTGGTGGTGACGGCGGTGGTCTTCAACGAAGGCCACGGGCCGGGCCTGCTGCTGCGCCTGGCCCTGTACGTAGCCGCCACGGCGTGGCTGCTGTTCCTGAACGCGTTGTGGCGCGAGCGCCAGCGCTTCGCCGAGCAGGAGGAAGCCCTGGAACTGGTCAGCGGCGCCAAGCCCAACCCGCAGCGCCCCAGCGCGCGGCAGCACCTGGGCGAGCGCACCGCGCGCCAGGGCTTGGCCATGACCGCCGTGATGACCGTGCTCTGCCTGATCACCGGGTTCTTGCTCTTTTTCAGCTGGCCGCGGTTGAGCGAGAGCACGATGCGTCTCTTGGGATCGATTTGGCCTTCGGTCGACCAGCCCAAGGAGGAGCCCGGAGAGGGCAAGGAGGGCCCCAAGGTGCTGCCGGTGAACAGCGGTGGGGGCGTGACCGGCACCTTCAACAATCTAAAGATGGGTTTCAGCGAGGATCTGCGCCTGGACCAGCTGGCGCCGCTGTACGAGGACCCCACGCCGGCGCTGGAGGTGTTCTTTCCCGACCTGCCGCGCGACGCGTTGGACGACGACGGGATGCTCTACATCCGCGGCGCTTCGCTGGCGACCTACCGCGACAACGGCTTCGTTCCGCCCGACGGGACCAACTGGCGCGACCGCGACGCCGAGGCCGGCCGCGACTACGTGGCGCTGGAAGAGGCTTCCGGGCAGCACCTTCGCCCGATGAACGAGTTGCGCCTGGTCGAACAGCGCGTGCACCTGATCAACCAGCGCACGAGCTGCTACTTCGCGCTCGCGCCGGTCCGCCGCGTGAAAGGCGTGCGCGTGCGCCTGGACGAGGAAGGCGGCCTTCACCCTGACGGCGCCGGTACCCTGCGCAACGACGACGAGACCGCCGATTACGTCGTCTGGTCGAACCCCGTTCCGCGGCCGGATCAGACCGCTCGCGCGCAGAATGGCGATCCGCGCTACCTGCGCTGGCATGAGTGCGTCGCCGACCGCCAGCACCGCCTGGACCTGCGCAACCTGGCTCAGAAGATCGTCGCCGACCACCCCAACGACCTGGCCAAGGCCCTGGCCATCCGCGACTACCTGCGCGACAGCGGCCTGTACCGCTACACCACCGCCCTGGACCAGCTTCAGCGCAAGGGCGACGATCTCGCCGAGTTCCTCTTCGGTACCCCCGACCAGCGCCAGGGTCACTGCGGCTACTTCGCCACGGCCTTCGTGATGCTCTGCCGCGCCGCAGACCTGCCCGCGCGCGTGGCGCTGGGCTTCGCGCGACCCGTGGCCGGCGTGCCGCCCGGCGGGACGCGCGACCGCAAGGTGACGTTGCAGCAGTTGCACGGGCACGCCTGGTCCGAGGTCTACTTCCGCGGCTACGGCTGGGTGCCCTTCGACGCCACTACCGCGTTCAGCGGCACGCAGGGCCCCGGGAACGCCCGGGCGGCCGGGCAGGACAAGCAGCCGTGGGTGCCGGCGCCGGACAACCCCTTCCCCGAGGAGAAGAAGTCGCTGGTGGGCGAGAGCTGGGACTTCTTCCTCGACTACGACGGCACCTCGCAGGACCGCCTCTATTCCTCGATGGGGTCCTCGGTGCGCGACTTCTTCAAGGGCCTGAGCAACCTGCTTTCGGGCGTTGGCGACCTGGGCCTCAGCGGGGCAATCCTATCATGGGTGATCGGCGCGTTGCTGTTGGGCCTGCTGGTCTGGGTGCTGATGCGCGGCCACGAAGGCCGCAGCGAACGCGCCCGCCACCTGACGCCGCGCGCGCGCGCCGCCGTCGCCTTCTACAACGACCTGCTGAGCGTGCTCAGCAAGCGCGGCTTCGTGCGCCGCAACGGGCAGACGCCCGAGGAGTTCGCCGAGACCGTCGTGCGCCGCGGCGGCGCAGCCTTCGAGCCCGTGCGCATGGTGACGCGCACCTTCGAACGCGTGCGCTACGGCGGCGAGGACGTTGCCGGCGAGGAACTCGACTCGCTCCGCGCGGCGCTCGAGACCCTGCGCGAGCCGCCCGAAGACGGCGCCCCCGGCGGCGCCGCGCCCGCGCGCTTGTAGCCCAAACCGGACTTTCGTTAGCGCCCGCACCCTCTTGCGATTACGTTGAATGGGCCACCGAACCGCCCGGCAGGCGGTTTGTTTCCCCTGAATCGCTGCAGCGAGGAGCTACACCGCGATGGCCGGCCCCACCGAACAGCAGGTCCGAGAGGCGCTGAAGGGCGTGAAGGACCCCGACCTGGGGCGCGACATCGTCGCCCTGGACTTCGTCAAGGAAGTGAAGCTCTGCGACGGGGCCGTCGGCGTCACCATCGAACTAACCACGCCCGCCTGCCCCGTCAAGGAGCAGATGAAGAGCGAAGCCGAGGCGCTGATCAAGAAGCTGCCCGGCGTCACGCAGGTCGACGTCAAGATGACCGCGCAGACGGTCGGCCGCGTGGGCCAGGATTCGGACGTGCTGAAGGGCGTCAAGAACGTCGTCGCGATCGGCTCGGGCAAGGGCGGCGTGGGCAAAAGCACCGCGACCGCGAACCTGGCGCTCGCCCTGGCCGGCACCGGCGCCAAGGTCGGCATCCTTGACGCGGACATCTACGGCCCGAGCATTCCCGGCATGCTGGGCATCAAGGCGCGCCCCATGGCCGACGAGAAGGGCATGGCCATCCCGCCGGAAGCGTTCGGCATCAAGGCGATGAGCGTCGGGATGCTGGTGGGCGAGGACGCGCCGACCATCTGGCGCGGGCCCATCGCCAGCCGCATCCTGCAGCAGTTCCTGGGCGCGGTGAACTGGGGCGAACTCGACTACCTGCTGCTCGACCTGCCCCCCGGCACCGGCGACGTGCAGTTGACGCTGACCCAGAGCGCCCCGCTGAACGGCGCCGTCATCGTCACCACGCCGCAGGACGTGGCCCTTCGCATCGCCAAGAAGGGCCTCAAGATGTTCCAGCAGGTCAACGTGCCCATCATCGGCGTGATCGAGAACATGGCCGGCTTCGCGTGCCCCAGCTGCGGCACCGTCCACAACATCTTCAGCGAAGGCGGCGGTGAACGCGCCGCGCGCGACGCGGGCGTCCCGTTCCTCGGCAGCGTGCCCCTTGACCCGCAGATGGTGCAGGGCGGCGACGCCGGTACGCCGCTGGTTGTCTTCAACCCCAAGAGCCCCGGGGCGAAGGCCTTCGAGGAGATCGCCAAGAAGTTCGCCGCGCAGTTGAGCGTCAGCAATATCAAGGAGCAGTCCGTCACCGACCGGCCCAAGGAAGTGCACCTGATCGACCAGACGCCGCCGAAGATCGTCTGGTCCGACGGCAAGGTCTCCACCTTCGACCACTTCCAACTGCGCATGGCCTGCCCCTGCGCGGCCTGCCGAAGCGAGACCACCGGCGAACGCATCCTGAAGGAGTCTGATGTCCCGCGCGACGTGAAGGTCGTCGCCGCGAACCCCGTCGGGCGCTACGGCCTGAACCTCGGCTTCAGTGACGGCCACGCCAGCGGCATCTTCACCTTCGACCACCTGCGGGCGCTTGGCATAGCGATCTGAACCGCTAGTCTAAAGGTCCAGCCATTCAGCCGCCTCAACGCCCGCGCGGCCGGGCCGCAGGCGGCTTTTCCATGCCGCGGGAGATCACGGGCGTGCGCAAGATCAAGGTCGGGACCATCGGCTACGGCGGCGCGTTCAACATGGGGCGCCATCATCTCAACGACCTGCTGAAGAACCCCGGCTTTCAGGCCTGCGCGGTCTGCGACGTCGATCCCGAACGCGTCAAGATCGCGACGACCGATTTTCCCGGCATCGAGACCTACACCGACGTAGACACGATGCTCAGGAAGTCAGACGTCGAACTGCTCGTCATCATCCTCCCGCACAACCTCCACGCGCCCGTCGCGGTGCAGTGCCTGCAGGCCGGGCGCCACTGCGTGGTCGAGAAACCCTTTGCGCTGACGGTCGAGGAATGCGACGCGATGATCGCCGCGGCGAAGAAGAAGAAGGTCATGGTCAGCACCTTCCACAACCGCCACTGGGACAGCAACATCCTCACGATCCTCAAACACCTGCCCAAGATCGGGCGCCCGTTCCGCTGGGAGTCCTTCCACGGCGGCTATTCGCAGCCCAAGGACTGGTGGCGCAGCGATAAAAAAGTCAGCGGCGGCGTGATCTTCGACTGGGGCGCGCACTTCTGCGAGTGGATGCTGCAGGTGATGGACGCCGAGATGCAGGAGATCAGCGGCTTCCAGGTGAAGGAAGTCTGGAAGAACTCCAACGAGGACGAACTGCAGGCCGTCGTGCGCTTCAAGGGCAACGCCGTCGGCAGCCACGTCGCCAGCGACATTGCCCTCGCGCCGCGCGACATGATCCAGATCCTGGGCACGAAGGGCGCCATCGTCGCCACGCACCGCAGCGTCGACGTCTACACGCGCGACAAGGCCGGCGCCACCGTCCGCACCAGTGTGGCGATGGAGCCCGCGCGCAACAGCGACTACTACGCGAACGTCCACGACCACCTGCACAAAGGCAAGCCGCTGGTGATCACGCCCGAGTGGTCGCGCCGCGTGATCCAGGTCCTCGACTACGCGGGGCGCTCGGCATCGAAAGGCCAGGCCCTGAAGCCCAAGTACGCGTGAGACGCCTCGCATGGCGAACGAACTGACCGAAGCCGCGCTGCTCCAGGCCCTCGAGGCCGTCAAGGACCCCGACCTGGGCCAGTCCATTGTCTCGATGGGCATGATCAAACACGTCGCGATCGGCGACGGCGGCAAGGCTCTTTCGTTCACCTGCGAACTCACCACGCCCGCCTGCCCGGTGAAGGACCAGATCGAGCGCGAGATTCGCGACACGGTCAAGAAGTCGTTTCCCCAGGTCGAGCAACTCGACGTGAAGATGACCGGCAAGACGGTCGGCACGTCGTTCGCCGCCGACGGGCCGGGCGAGAATTTGATCCCGCAGATCCGCAACGTCGTCGCCGTTGCCAGCGGCAAGGGCGGCGTCGGCAAGTCCACCGTCACGGTGAACCTCGCGCTGGCGCTCGCGAAGATGGGCGCGAAGGTCGCGGTGCTGGACCTGGACGTCTACGGGCCGTCGGTGCCGCAGCTCTTGGGCATCGGCGGGCGCCCCAAGCTGCAGGGCGAGACCAAGATCACGCCGATGTCGGTGCACGGCATCGAGACGATGAGCATGGGCCTGCTGGTCGAGCCCCGCCAGGCGATGATCTGGCGCGGGCCGATCCTGGGCGGGTTGATCACGCAGTTTCTGCGCGACGTCACCTGGAGCGAGGCCGATTACCTGCTGATCGACCTGCCGCCGGCGACGTGCGACGTGCCGCTGGCGCTGATGCAGTGCTGCGCGCTCACCGGCGTCGTGCTGGTGACCACGCCCGAGGCGCTCAGCTTCAGCGACGTCCACCGCGCGAAGGCCCTCTTCCATCAGATGCGCGTGCCGGCGCTGGGCCTGGTGCTGAACATGGCCGGCTACACTTGTGGGGCCTGCGGCAAACACCACGACATCTTCTCCTGCGCGCACGTCCCGAAGGAAGTGGAGGAGCTCGATATCCCGCTGCTGGGCGAGATCCCCATCGACCGCGAGATCGCCGCGTCCGCGGCGGCCGGCGAACCGATCCTGCTGCGCAAGCCTGAGAACGAATCGTCGAAGGCCCTCTGCGCCATCGCCGAGAAACTCGCCGCGCGCATCAGCGTCCGCAACCTCACCGGCGGCGCGGCCACCCGCGCCGATACCGGCGCGCCTCCGGCAGGACCGGTTGGCTCCCAAGCGTCTTGAACCGCCGCCGCGTTGCCTTACATTAAGGTGGCTGTAGCGCACACATAGATCGCGGAGGACTCATGGCCAAGACCGTCGTCGACCTGGACGAGAAGGTCCAGCACCTGCTCAACGAAATGCAGAACGAGGTCCCGCTCGTCGAGCGCCCCTACAAGGCGCTGGGCGAGAAGGTCGGCCTGGGCGAGGACGAGGTCGTCGAGGCGATCCGGAGCCTGAAGGAAGACCGCATCCTCCGCCAGGTCTCCACGATCTTCGACACGCGCACGCTGGGCTACCAGTCCAGCCTCGTCGCGGCGAAGGCGCCGGCGGCCAAGGCCGACGAGGTGGCCGAGAAACTGAACGGGCACCCGGGTGTCAGCCACAACTACGCGCGCGTCCACGATTTCAACATCTGGTTCACCATCGCGTGTCCGGGCGACTCGCAGCTCGAGGACCACATCCGCGTGCTGCAGGAACTCAGCGGCGCGGAGTCCATCCGCCTGCTGCCCACGCTGCACCTCTTCAAGATCGGCATGAAGATCGACGCCACCGGCGGCAAGGCGCGCGCCGACAAGTCGCCGTCGTACAGCGAGAAGGACCGCCACAAGCAGCGCGTGCCGCTGACGGAGAAGGACCGCGACTACGTCCGCGCGCTGCAGCTGGACATGGAGGTGCGCGCCGATCCGTACGCGCCGGTCGCGAAGGAACTCAAGACCACCACCGAAGAACTCTTCGCCTGGTGCAAGGCCTTCCAGAAGCAGGGGCGCATGCGCCGCGTGGCCGGGATCATGAACCACCGCGTGGCCGGTTTCCGCGCCAACGGCATGGGCGTCTGGGTCGTCCCGGACGCGCGCGTGCAGGAGATCGGCGACTACTTCGCCACCATCCCCGAGGTCACGCACTGCTACCTGCGCCCGACCTACGCCGACTGGCCCTACAACATCTTCTCGATGGTGCACAGCTCCAAGGCCAGCCAGTGTGACCAGGTGCTGAAGGACATGTCCGACCACACCGGCATCGCCGAGTACGCCACGCTGTACTCGGTGAAGGAATACAAGAAGATCCGCCTGGAGTACTTCACGGGCGAGATCGCCAAGTGGGAACGCGAACACGGCCTGCCCGCCGGGCAGGACTGATTCGCAGACAGGAGACCGAAATGATCAAGCTCGGAATGCTCGACTTCGACACCTCGCACGTCGTCCAGTTCACTAAGCGCATCAACCACATCGACATCGACCCCGGCCAGTGCGCCGACGGCGCGAAGGTCGTGATCGGCTGCCCGGGCAGCAGCGAGATCATGCCCGAGCGCATCGAGCAGTTCACCAAGGAAGTGCGCGACACCCTGAAGGTGCCGCTGGTGGACAAGCCCACCGACATGATCGGCAAGATCGACGGCCTGCTGCTGGAGGGCAACAGCGGCGCCGACCACCTGGCACACGCGCGGCCCTTCCTGGAAGCCGGCATCCCCTGTTTCATCGACAAGCCCCTTGCGTGGAGCAGCAAGGACGCGCAGGCCATCGCGGACCTCAGCGCCAAGCACAAGGCACCCGTCTTCAGCGCCTCCAGCTTCCGCTTCGACGAGGACGTCGTCGCGGTGCGCAACGCGCGCGAAGCACTGGGCAAGCCCATCGCCGTCGAGGTCTGCGGGCCGCAGAACTACAAGTACAAGGACAAGGTCCCGGGCTGGTTCTTCTACGGCATCCATCCCGTCGAGGCGCTCTTCGCGCTCGTCGGCCCTGGCTACCAGAGCGTCCAGTACGTGAAGGGCGAGCACGCCGAGCACGTCACCGCGCTGTGGAAGAACGGCGCCGTCTGCTCCGTCACCGCCACGCTGACCGGCGACAAGCCCAGCGGTTTCCGCTACTACGGCGAGAAGGGCAGCCGCGTCAGCACCACCGACGGCAAGAACCACTACCGCGACCTGGTGCGCGCGATCGTCAAGTTCTTCGAGACCGGCAAGGCCCCGGTGGACATCAACGAGACCGTCGAGACGATCCGCTTCATCGAGGACGTCAACAAGGCCGCCGGGTTCTAGTTCACAGGAATTCGTTTTCAAACTCGCTCCGAAGGAGCGAAACGTGATAGCCCAGGGTAAGCGCGGCGGAACGCCGCGCGCAACCCTGGGTATGCGGTAGAGAGGGGAAACCGCCCTGAAGGGGCGGTACCGTTCTTTCGTATCCCGGTGCGACCCTTACAGGGTCGCTTTCCTTTGGCCGGTTTACCCAGGGTTGCGCGCAACTTCGTTGCGCTTACCCTGGGCTTCCACCTGCCGCTCCTTCGGAGCGGTACGGCCGAGAGGCTGCGGGGTGACCGACGCTCCGCCCATGAAACGCGCCTGATTTTAGCTGTACCCCAGCACTATGGAAAATTGATGTCGAAGCTCTAGATTTACGAGGGGAGGGATTTCCAAATATGGGATATTTGGTCTACGTGCTCGATTGGGACGTCTACCAGAAGAGAAAGGCAGTGACAAAGCAGGTTGGTGTGTTATTCAGTGATGAAAACGACCATACCGGATTTGTGCCAACCGAAGAGGAGTGGATTGTGTTTGGGGAGATGGCTTCGATCCTTAGTAGGGAGGTGGACGTTCCGTGGATTCAGGAGTTCCTGTCCATCTTCGCCTTTGTGTGCGGTATTCGTAATGGCGAAGACGATCCGATCGTAACGGAAACCGAGAGCCGGTATGAAGGAAACAAGTTTTATCCCCGCATGGAAATTGATCCCCAGCAGGTCCTAGCGTTTCTGGATGTGTGGAAGAAGATGAATTTTAAGAGAGACCTAAAGCTAATCCCGAAAAAGTATCGTCATAAATACCGTGCGATGGCCGAGTCCGCGCTGGAGTACAAGCGGATCATGAAACGAGCAGCCGAAGCGGGCAAAGGCATTGTTGTGGGACTTTATATTACTTGAGAGTTCTCGTAGGGCTCTCTTGTAATTTGTAAGGAACTCTCCGCGAGCCTCAATGACTCGGACGGTGCCTCTTGGCGCAGCATCACGTCCCTGGCCTCTCCGATTGCGTGCACTTCCTCGCGCAAGTCCACCGGCATGGTGCCTTCACCAAAGCCCCCTTCGGCGCACGGTGATGCGCTTGATGGTGGGTGGATTCCTACGGCGAAGACTCCGACGCCTCCAACGCGCGCCGCGCCGCGGCGCGCGTCTGCTGCCGCACCTCGTCGAAGACCGCCTGCGGCACCATCGTCTCCGCCGGCGCGTCCTTTCGGGCCTGCGCGGCCGCTTCCCACGCCTGCTTCGCGGCGTCCTCGTTGCCCGGGTATGCGAGCGTCGTCGCCGCGGCCAGGAACATCCAAGCGTGCGGGTCGCTTGGGGCGTCCTCGCAGAGCGCGCGGCATGTGGCGAGGATTTCGGCATCGGCGTCTGCGTCGAGAAGCTTGGAATTCGGATGGGCGCCGGCCTCCTGCCTGATGCGCAGCGCGGCCAGGACGGAAACGCGGCGCACGCGCAGCGTGAAGCGTTCGTCCTTCGCGATCCCCGGCACCGCCAGGCGCGCGTCGAGGAAAACAAGGATCTCGCGGTCGAAGCCGTGCCGCGGCAGGCAGCCGGGCCGCGGGTCGTGGAAGACGGCGCTCAGGCGCGTGTTGCGGTCGGCGATGCGGCCGTCGGTGCCCCAGGCGTGCGCGTAGCTTTCCGCCGCGCCCGCTGCGTCGCCGGCCAGCAGCAGCGCGTCGCCGCGCGCGAGGTCGAACAGCGGGGCCAGCGGGTAGAGTTCCGCGCCGCGCGCGTAGCGAGCCGCGGCCTCCGCGAAGCGTTTCTCCGCCGTCGCCTTGTCGCCCGTGGCCATGCGTTCGTACACCCCGCGCGCGACGGCGATGTCCCCGGCCAGCAGCGGCACGCCGGTAAAGCGCGGGCGCAGCCGCGCGGCGTCGGCGAGGCGCTCGTCGATCAACTCGTCGAGCGGCCGCGCCACGCCGTTCGCCGGGCGCCATTCGGGCGCGCCCAGCACGCGCAAGGTGTAGTAGGCCTGCGCAAGCTCCAGCGCGGCCTCGCCGTCGAAGGGCGCCCACGCGAAGGCGCCTTCGCGCGCGCGCGCGATGGCCTCGCGCGCTGCCAGGCGGCGCTCGGCAAGTTCGTTCGTGTCGTGCGCGGTTCCCGCGCCCTTCGCGCGGGCCTGAGCGTAGCGTGCCTCGTCCTCGATCTGCCAGGCCGCTTGCCGCGGCACGCCGCTGAGCGCCGGGATCACCACCGCGACGGGGACCAGCAGCAGCGCGGCCAGCGGCGGCAGGAGCCAGCGCCAGCGCGACGGCGGGTCGTTTCCGCCGGGCGCGGGGCTCGCCAGCATCCCGCCGAAGAGGAAAAGGGCCGCGATCACCGCCTGCGCCGTCAGGTCGAAGTCCACGAGCTGGTGCACCAGCACCGCGCCGATGGCGGCGCGCAGTCCCGCGCGCAGGCCCGCTTCGCGTTCGGGCGCTTCGCCGTGCGCGTAGGACGTGTTCAGCGGGCAGAGCAGCTTGAAGGCGGCGGCGAAGAGCAGCGGGGCGAAGACCGCGGCGGCGGCGCCGAGCTTTGCGGGACCTTCGGCTCGGCCCGCCAGCACCAGCCACAGGTCGGGGAAGGAAAGCGCGTCGGAGACCAGGAAGAGCATTAGAAAGCAGAGCAGCCCCCCGCCGAGTATCGCGAGGTCCAGGCGGCGGGCTTTTTCTGCGACGCCTGCGGCGTGGGCAGCGTCCGCCGCCGTTTCCGCCTTCCGGCTGCGCAGCACGACGAACCAGAGCAGCCCCCAGGCCAGCGGCGCCAGCACGCCCAGTTCGGCCCACAGCTGCAGCCAATCGTTGTGCGCCTGCTGCGTCTCGGTGCCCAGCGCGGTCTTGAACTGCGGGTAGGTATCGCCGAAGGCGCACAGCCCCTGGCCCAGCAGCGGCTTGTCGGCGCCCATGGCCCACGCCGCACGCCAGTACTCGAAGCGAACCTCCATGCTCCTGCCCAGCGGGGCTTCGCCCAGGGCGCCCGACGCGGCCAGCACAAGCAGCAGCACGCCGGCGCACGCGCCGGCCGCCGTGAGTCCCTTCAGCACGCGCGCACGCTTTGCGTCTTCCGGCTGCCGCTGCAGGAACAGGAACCACGCGCCGGCCGCCGCCGCCGCCCACGCGCCCTTCGAGCCGCTGATCCACAGTCCGTAGCCCAGCAAAAGCAGCACCGCGCCGTGCAGGAGATCGGCGGGCGAAAAGCCGCCGCGCGCCGCGCGGCCGCGCGCGTCGAGCCACAGGCCTGCCAGCGCCAGCAGCGCGACCGTCAGGTACGCGGCGTAGGAGTTCGCGTTGCCGAAGGTGGCCTGGATCTCCATCGAGCGCAGGCGTTCCTGGCCCTGCTGGCCCAGCAGCGCCGCCGAGAGCACCTCTTCGCCGGATGCGACCTCTCGGTACAGCTGCGGCAGCGCGACGTGCTTCTGCCACGCGCCTTCAAAGGCCTCGACGCAGCCCATCGCCACCAGCGCGCAGGCCAAGAGCGGCAGCAGGCCCGGCCGCGCGCGCGCCAGCGCCGCGCCCGCGTACAGCAGCAGCGCGTAGCCCAAATACTCGCCCGCGCGCGGCAGCGCCGCGTGCAGGTTGGGCGAACGCAGCAGCCCCGCCGCCGCCAGCCCCAGCCACAGCGCCACGGCCGCGCGGAGGGACGGGCGTAATACGCTTTGCGGAACGGGGGAAAGGGCCGCCGCGCCCCACGCGCACAGCGCGAAGGCCAGCGCCAGAAGCCCTGCCAGTCCGGCGTCGGGGGTGTAGGCGTCGAGCTGGAAGGCGGCGGGCCGCGCGACCAGAAACATCGCGCCCAGCAGGCTAGCGCCCAGCAGCAGCGCCTGGCGCGCCTCCGCTCGCCGGCCGCCCGGCGTGGCGTCAGACATCGCCGCCGTCTCCCGCGTCTTTCTCGCGCTTCGCCTTCAGCGCGCCCGCGCGTTCCAGCATCGCGATGAGCGTCAGGATCAGCACCGCCTGGCCGACGACGAGCAGGCCCTCGTTCGTCGAAAGCCGCGGGATCACCGCCGCCGGCAGCGCGATCGCCAGCGCGGCGAGGTGGATCGTCACGACGGCCTGGCGCTGCGTCATGCCCAGGTCGACGAGCCGGTGCGAAAAGTGCGAGGTGTCGCCGTGCCAGATCTTGCGCCCCGCGCGCAGGCGGATCACGATCACCGAGGCCGTGTCGTAGAGCGGGATCGCCAGGATCAGGAACGGCACCCCGACGCTCAGCGGGGATTCATGGTAGTGGTAGTACGTCGTCAGCACCGTCAGCGTCGCCATCAGGAAGCCGCAGGCCATGCTGCCGGCGTCGCCCAGGAAGATGCGAGCCGGCGCGCGGTTGTAGCGCATGAAGCCGATGCATGCGCCGGCCAGCGCCGAGAGCGCCAGCGCCACCGGCGCCTGCCCCGCCGAACTGGCCACCACCGCCAGTACCGCCGCGCCGATCGCCACCGTGCCGCTGCACAGGCCGTCCATGTTGTCGAGCAGGTTGAAGCTGTTGGTGACGAGCACGATCCATAGCACCGTCGCCGCTTGCATCGGCAGCGTGTCGCCCACCAGAGCGGTGATGCGCACGCCGCCGGCGACGACCGCGATCGCGAGCACGAACTGGCCGGCGAGTTTCGCGAGCGGGCTGAGCTTCCACTTGTCGTCGGCGAGCCCCAGCAGCAGCGCGCCCGCCGCGCCGCCCAGGCACACGCCCACGCCGCGCAGCAGAGGGGCTTCGTCCGGCGAGGTCGCCAGCCCCAGCCACAACCGCCACGCGCGCAGGTCGCCGTCGTGCCGCAGCCGGTACCACGCATAGCCCGCCGCCGCCAGCGCTGCGGCAAGCGCGATCGCCACCGCCACGCCGCCGCCGTACGCGACGGGCTCGCGGTGGATCTTGCGCTCGCCGGGCCGGTCCACGAAGCCGGCGCGCAGCGCCGCCGCGCGGACCGCGGGCGTCGCCAGCAGCGCCACCAACGCCGCCAGGATTGCGGCGGCCAGGCAGAGCAGTTCCAAGGAGGCTCCTCGTCGTCCGCGGCTCAAAAACTTTTTCGCAGGCGCCTCATGATAAGGTGGCGGCGCCTTTTCGTAATGACCAAAAGGAGGTCATTGCACGTCGCGCAGCACGGCGTGCAGCGTTCTTATAAATCCTAGTTGCACGAGGTGCAAAATTCACATAAGCCCTTATTGCACGTAGTGCAGCTATCTTGTAAGTCCTTATTCTTCGCGAGAAATTGCACCATGTTCCGGTAAAGAAGTGGAATTCCCCACGTGTGTAAAGAAATCGTTACCAAAAGGCGCGTTGCACGAAGTGCGTCGCGAAATTTCGCGACTGCCGATTTACGCATTCGGCCGGACGCCGGTTCGGTCACTCGTCTTCGAAGCCATCGGCGCCGGGGAAGAGCATGGCGCTCATGAATACGTCGGGGAAGTCCTTGCGGCCACTAAGCTCAATGTACTCAATGTCTTGCGGCAGGCGCTCGACGCGCGCGCGCTGCTCGGCATCGGCCAGGCACAGCTTCGCGCCCACGGCCGCGGTGTTGCCGACGAACTCGAGCTGCTCGATGGTGACTTCGGGCGGGAAGAGCCCGATTTTTTTCGCAGCCTCAGGTTTGATGTAATTCCCGAAGCCGCCGGCAATTAGGACGCGATCGAGCTCGTCGCCGGTGACGCCCCAGACCAGCAGCGCCATGTCCACGCCGGCGCGGATCGCGCCCTTGGCCAGCTGCAGCTCGCGGATGTCGCGCTGCGTGAGACGGATGTCCCGGCGCTTCTCGAGGGTCTCTTCGACCGGCACCAGCAGGATGTCGCTGCCGTTGTCGCCGTGCACGACGCGCGCTGCAAGTTTCGGCGGCAGCTGGCCTTGAGCTTCCTCGGGATCGACCACGCGGCCGCTGGCGTCGACGAGTCCGTGCTCCAGGAACGTTGCCACGGCGTCGATGAGCCCGGTGCCGCAGATGCCCCGCGCGGCCTGGTCTCCGATCGTCGTGACGTAGAGATCCTGCTCCACGGCGTCGTAGCCCACGGCGTCGATCGCGCCGCTCATCGCGCGCAGCCCGCAGGAGATCTTGGCGCCTTCGAAGGCCGGGCCGGCCGGCGCGGCGCAGCTGATCATGCGCGTGTTGTTGCCGAGCACGATCTCGCCGTTGGTGCCGATGTCCACGAAGAGCGTAAGTCGTTCGCGGTTGCGGAGATCCGTGGCAAGCATCCCCGCGGTGATGTCCCCGCCGACGTAGCCGGCGACGCTCGGCAGCGCGTAGACCATCGTCCAGCGGCTGAGGTCCAGGCCGATCTCGCGCGCGGGCACCTTGAAGGCCTTGGCGTAGATCGGCGTGAACGGCGAAACCGTGATCTGCCGCGGATTTAGCGCGAAGAGCAGGTGTGTCATGATCGTGTTGCCGGCCAGCACGACTTCGTAGACGTGCTCCGGCGCGACGCGCGCTTTCTTGCAGCATTCCTCGGCGATGTCCTGCACGCATTTCACTATAAGGTCTTGCAGCTCACGGCGTTCGGCAGGTCCGCGGTCGGCGTAATCGCCGCGCGCCAGCACGTCGTGGCCGTAGGCGGCCTGCGGGTTGCTGCGGCTGGCGACGGCCAGTTCGCGCCCGGTGGTCAGGTCCAGCAGGTAGCCGGCGACGGTGGTGGTGCCGATATCGCAGGCCACGCCGTAGACGCGCCCGCGCGTGTTGCCGGGCTCGGTCTTCAGCAGCCGCGAGCCGCAGACGGTGACGGTGACCTTGAAGTCGCTCTCGCGCAGCAGGGCGTCGAGGTCGCGGAGCTGCTCGAGGTCGCACTTTAGCTCGGGGACGTCGCGGGCAAGCATGCGCGCGATGCGTTCGAAGTCGCCCACCTGGTCCTCGAGATGCGGCTCGGGCAGCTGCAGGTAGTACTGCCGCACGTTGGGGTTAAGACCGTTGTCGGCGACGGAGGCCCCGCCGACGGTCAGGATCTGCTCGCCGTAGAATCGCGAGCCCGGCGGGATCTCGATGGTCAGGTCGTTGTGCACGCCCAGCTGGCAGCTGAGGCGGTAGCCGTCCTGGATTTCCTTGGCGGTCAGGTTGCGGGTGCCGTGGGGCGAGGGCGGGGCGTTGCCTTCGCGCACGCGGACTACACACTTGGTGCACGAGCCGACGCCGCCGCAGGCCGACTGGATCAGGATGCCGGCGCGGCAGCACGCGTCGAAGACGGTGTCGCCGTCCTTGATCTCGATCGTCGCGTTGTCGGGAAGGATCTTTACCTTGTGCACGCTCGTTCCTTGCCCGGGGACGGGTCCTACTTGAGCGGCTGCCGTTCGATCTCGCCGCCGGGCAGGCGCAGGATGGTGCGCCGCCGGACCGTCTCCGACCACCAGCCCTCGATCATCTCCTTGGGGATGCTGGCCCGGTCGGGGTGCGTGGCCAGGGGCACCTTTTCCTCGATGAATCGGATCTCGCCGGTGCCGTCGCCCTTCAGGCGCCCGCGGAGTTCCATGAACCAGGTGAGTTCCTCCGCGCCGCTGGGCGAGCCGAATTTGAAGCGGAACTCGGTGCCGCCGTCGGCGTCGGTGACGCGCTTGTAGCTGCCGAAGGCGCCGAGGTTGGCCTTGCCCAGGTCGGTCGTCAGGCCTTTGTAACTGATGGTGCCGCTGGCGAGTTTCCAGTCGCTGAGTTCCGTCTCAAGCCAGCGGCCGTCGGCGTCGAAGCGGCCCTGGATGTGCCCGGCCAGGTTGACGTCCTGGAGGCGCCACGGTTCCTTGGCGGCGCCCCAGAGCTTGTTGAGGTTGGTGACCAGCAAGCCGTAGGCCTGCTCTTTCAGCGGGTGTTCGCCGTCGGTCTCGCCGCCGTAGACCAGCCCGCCGTCGGTCCACTTCACGTCCATGTCCAGATTGCGGTCGGTGCGGTAGGCGCCCTCGATGCGCAGGCGCCCCTTGATGTCGCGGACGCCCGGCGGCAGCAGGCCGGGGTCGGGCCGGTTGCTGCTGGCGATCTCGACGTCGAAGGCCACCAGCGGGCGGTCGCCGCCCTGGGCGCGGCTGTTGTCGACCACGCGGCTGCGGAAGCGCCAGAGCGGGTCGCCGAACTTGATGGCCTCGGCGCCGGCCGCGCGGGGCTCCAGCAGCAGTTCGTTGATGCGCGCGCCGTCGTCCTCGCGCTGCATGCGCAGTTCGGCGCTGAGCGAATCGCCCAGGAACCCGCGCAGCACCACGCGCTGAGGGCGATTGGAGGCGTCGGTGATCACACTGCCGCGGAAGGATTCCAGCGGCGCCAGCGCGGTGTCGCCGGTGATGGGCGTGAAGGCGCTGCCCGGGCCCTCGTCGCAGTTGAACTCCAGGCGGTCGCCGCGCATGTGGAAGCTGATGCGCCCTTCGCTGCCGGTACGGATCGAGTCGGCCAGCAGCCACGGCGGCCAGAGCGTCTTCTTGCCGCCCAGCATCCAGCTCAGGAAGCTCGGCACGGCCTCGCCGGCGGGGACGTCGCGGGGCGGCAGGTGCAGCTCCAGGTCGCTGTAAGCGACGTGGCCTTCGCACTCGAAGTCGCGTCCGCCGGCGCGCGGCGTCAGTTCCACGCGCAGGCTGGCGATCTTGCCGCGCGCGCCGCTTTCGCCGGTCAACAGCGCCCGCACCAGCAGGGCCAGAGGGTCGACTTCAAGCGGTTCGGGCTGCTTGGCATCGGGTGGGGTTTGGAAGCGCCGCGTGTCGAGGTTCAGGTTCTCGCCCCGCAGGGTCCAGCGTCCGCCGGCCTGGGAGTCGACGGCGAGGTGAAAGTCTTCGTTGTTGAGCTTCTCGAAGCTGAACTGGCCCAGGATCTCGCGGGTGTCGTCGGGCTTCAGGTTGCCGGGCTTCACGCTGCCGCTGCAGTCCTGAAGCTTCAGGGCTGGCCCGGTGCCGATCTGCGCTTCGATGTCGACCTTCTCAATGTAGACGGGGAAGGGCGGGGCGCTGGGGTAGGTGCCGCCGCGCTGCAGAAAGCCCGGCTGGACGTGGGCCTTCAGTCCGCGCATGCCGCTGACGGTCACCGAATCGATGCGCGGCGGCCAGGGCCAGAAGTCGACCTTCACCGTCACCTGGTCGGCGTGCAGGCCCGAGATCCTGTTTTCCTTGTCGCCGACGTCGGGGTGCTTCAGGCCGCGCACGGTCAGCGTGCTGGCCTCGAAGTTCCACTCCAGCGGAGCGTCGAAGGTCGCGCGGCCCTGGGTATCCGCAGGGCGGAAGCTGATCAGGGCGTGCTGGAGCAGGTCCTCGCCGCCGCCGGTCTTGAGGTACCCGACCATGCTGGCGAGGATGCTTACCAGGCCCGCCAGGAACATCAGCACGGCCTGCCAAGCGTGTCCGTACAGGGAAAAGTCCACGAGCGCGCGGTCCCTCGGTCGAATCGCGGTAAACGCCTACGGCACAACCATTAGACTCGGCTGGAGCGTTCGGGTCAAGACCGGGCGTGGAAGAGGCTTTTCCGAAGCCAGCCTTGCAGGAGGTAGGTAAGGAAACAGCCTCTTACTGCAGGGCGAGGGCCACTTCGATCTTCATGCGGCCGTCGTAAAGCGCCTTGCCCACGATGCAGCCGTAAACGTCCATCTGCTTCAGGCGCTTGAGGTTGTCGATGGTTGTCACGCCGCCGCTGGCGATCAGGGGGAAGGGGCTGGCCTTCTGGACTTCCTCGAGGCGCTTGAAGTTCGGGCCTCCCAGCATGCCGTCGCGGTCGATGTCCGTGTAGATGACCTCGGCGAGTTTCAAGTCGGCGAGTTCGCCCAAAAGGTCCACCGCGCGTGTTTCGCTCACGTCGACCCAGCCTTTGGTGACGACCATTCCATCCTTGGCGTCCAGGCCCAGGCTGATGCGCCCGGGGTAGGTCTCGGTGAGTTGTGTCAGGAATTCGCGGTCTTCGACGGCCATCGTCCCGATTACGCAGCGCGCCGCGTCGGCGTTCATGAACGCCGCGACGGCCTCGGCCGTGCGCAACCCGCCACCGATCTCGAACTCGACCTCGGGCAGGGCCATCAGGATCTCGAGGGTGATGCCGGCGTTGCGCGGGTGGCCTTCAAAGGCGCCGTCCAGGTCCACGATGTGCACGCGCTGCGCGCCGGCCTCGACCCAGCGCCGCGCGGCGTTGACGGGATCCTCGTCGTAGACCGTCTCGCGGTCGGCCTTGCCCTGGATCAGCCGCACCGCCTTGCCATTCTTGATGTCCACTGCGGGGATGACCAGCATGATTGCTCGCCTGGATTGAGGTATATCTAAGCCCTGCGCCGCCGGGAAATTCCGAAAGCAAGGTAGCGAAGATATCGCGGGATTGCAACAGGCTCGCGCGCCGGTTCAGGGCTTATCCAGCGTGGCGTCGGCCATTACGGCGCGGAAGCGCGGCCCGGTCTCCTCGCGCAGCCCTTCGAAGCGCACAAGCGCGTCCTCGCCCGCAGCGCCCGGCGCGGCTTCCTCGAAGAACACCAGCGTACCGCGCCCGCGAGCGGCGGCTTGTGCGAGCGCCCAGGCCAGCGCCTGCGCGTGCCGCGTGAGGTCGGTCTCGGCCAGCGCGGGAAAGGCGTCGCGGAGGGCCTTTTGTTCGCCCTCGTAGCCGGCGAGTTTCGGCGTGCCGAAGGGGTCTTTCAGCGTGCGCTTGGGGCCCTGTGCGGGCACCCAGACGGCCAGCTTCGTGCGCGGCAGGCCCTGCAGGGAAGGCACGCCGCGCAGGCTAAACGAAGCGCCATCCGGGCCCGCCGGCAGCGTCAGCGGCCGCCCGTCGAGCGCCTCGGCGGGCTCGACGGAATCGGCGCGGAAGAGCGGCGGCAGCGGCGCCGGGTAGACGGGCCGGAAGCGGTAGCGCAGCCCATCGCCGGCGCTCAGGTCCACTCGCGCCTGCTTGCGCTCGTCGTCCTTGTAATAGACCTGGCAGAGCATCCCGCCGGCCGGTCCGGCGACCTCGAGATTCGCAAGGTCGGCCTGGGCATCGAGGTAGGCGAACTCGGTGCGCCGAAGCGCGCGGCCGTCGGCGGCGTATTCGGCCAGCTCCACGCGCGAGACGACGGCCTCGGGCGCCGGGAAGGAACCGGCGAGGTACGAGGCCAGCAGGGCCACGCCGCCCAGGGCCAGCCCGGCGCTGAGGTAGCGCGTGCGGACGGTGGCCGTGTACGCCAGCAGCGCCAGCAGGCAGACCGCGCCGATGGTGGCCCAGAAGGCCGTCTGGCGCCTGCGCATGGAGCCGACGGCGCCTGTGTTGAAGAAATCGAAGGGCTGGCTCCACACCGTCGCGTCGGGGCGCTTCGGGCGGTGGGGCTCCAGGGCGGGGCTGCCGAGGGCCTGCCCCGAGGCGCGGCGCAGAGCGGGCCCCGAGGCTTGTTCGAAGAAGAAGATCCCGCGGCCGAAGCCGAGTTGGAAGCGCGCGAAGACGACCTCGGTGGTCTGCGGGTCGCGCACGACGTCGGCGTCGGTGAGCTGCAGGGCCGCGATCAGGCTCGCGGCGTCCAGCGCTTCCAGGTCGCTCTTCACCGGCAGCAGCCCGGCGCGCACGGCGCCGATCAGCGCGTCGGTGCCGGTGATCAGCACGCGCCCGCCGCCCAGCAGCCACGCGCGCAGCGCGGCCTGGGCGGACGCGGTGGTCTGCTGGAAAGCTCCGCGCCCGAGCACCACCAGGTCGACGCTTTCGTAGGCCCAGGCGTCCTCGGGCAGCTGCGCGCCGGTGCGTTCGGTGACGTGCCAGGCGGCCGGCAGCGAATGCGGCTCGCCGCACGCCAGCACGATGCGCTCGGCGGGGCCTACGGGCTCCAGGTGCGCGGTCAGCGGCGCGCGGAAGAGCACCTGCCGCCCGCCGTCGGCCGTGGTGCGGTAGACTTCGAGGTTCAACGAGGCGCCGCCGGTGGGCGCGCGCACAGGAAAGCGGAAGGCCGCCGGAACGCCGGCACGGAAGGCGAGCGGCTGGCCGAACTGCGGGCCGGCGTCAGGCTGCGGCTCCTGGACCACGCGCACGCCGCCTTCGAATCCGTCGGCGCCGCGGACTTCGCCTTCCATCACGAAGACCGAGCCGGGGTGATGGTGCCCCAGGAACGTACGGGCGAGCACCACTTCCGGCCCGCTGACCGGCAGTACGCTTTCCAGCACGTCCTCGCGGGCTTGCAGGCCTGCGGCGAGCGCGCAGAGTGCGGCCAGGGCCGGTACCCGCACGCAGTGGCGCGAAGTGCGCACGGTCAGGCGCTCTCCATTTCCGCTCCCGCGGCGGCCAGCGGCGGGCGCGCGCCGGTGCGCAGGTAGATGTCCAGCAGCGAGACGTCGGCGGGCGTGACGCCGTCCAGTCGCAGGGCCTGGCCGAAGGTCTGGGGGCGGTGGCGTGCGAGTTTCTCCGCGGCCTCCCTGCCCAGGCCGGGTACGGAGGCGAAGTCGAGGCGCTCGGGCAGGCGGCGGGCCTCGATCTCGCGCAGGCGTTCGACCTGCCGGAGCTGGCGCGCCAGGTAGCCGTCGTAACGCGCCTCGATCTCCAGCGCCTCCTCTACGGACGGCGGTGCCTCGAGGGACAACCCTTCGGCGCGCAGCGTCGCGAGGCTGCGCTCGGGATTGCGCAGGCGCTCCCACCAGGTGCGCATCTCGCCCGGCGGGCGGTGCTTCTGCAGGTACGAGGTGGCTTCGCCGATGCGCGCGGTCTTTGCGGCGGTCGCCTCCAGCGCGGGTGCGTCGAGCAGCCCCAGCCGGCGTGCGTGCGCGGCCAGGCGGCGGTCGGCGTTGTCCTGGCGCAGCAGCAGGCGGTACTCGCTGCGGCTGGTGAAGAGGCGGTAGGGCTCTCGGATCTCCTTCGTGACGAGGTCGTCGACCAGCACGCCGAGGTAGGCCTCCTCGCGCCCGAGCACGAAGGGCGGCTCGCCGCGCAGCATCAGCACGGCGTTGATGCCGGCGAGCAGGCCCTGCCCGGCGGCCTCTTCGTAACCGGAGGTGCCGTTGATCTGCCCGGCGAGGTAGAGGTTCGACACGCGGCGCGTGCGCAGCGTAGGGTCGATCTGGTGCGGCGGCGCCATGTCGTATTCGATGGCGTAGCCGAAGCGCAACACCTCGGCGTCCTGGCAGCCGGGGATCGTCTTGAGCATCGCGATTTGCACTTCGGGCGGGAGACTCGTCGAGAAGCCCGCGACGTACATCTCCTCGGTGTGCTCGCCTTCGGGCTCGAGGAAAATCTGATGGCTGCCGCGCTCGGCGAAGCGCACGACCTTGTCCTCGATGGAAGGGCAGTAGCGCGGGCCGACGCCTTGGATCTGCCCGGTGAACAGCGGCGCTCGGTCCAGGTTCGCGCGGATCAGGTCGTGCGTGCGCGCGTCGGTGCGCGTCAGCCAGCACGGCAGGCTGGGGCGTTCGATCTTGGCCGTGCGGAAGCTGAACGGCGGCGGCGGATCGTCGCCCCACTGCGGCTCCAGGCCGCGCGTATCGACGGTGCGCCCGTTCAAGCGCGGCGGCGTGCCGGTCTTCAGGCGGCGCAGGTCGAAGCCCAGGGCCTCCAGCGAGCCGCTGAGGCTCATCGCGGCCTGCTCACCCGCGCGCCCGCCGCGGCTGGTCTTCGCGCCCTGGTGAATCAATCCGCGCAGGAATGTGCCCGTCGTCAGGATCACCGCACCGGCCGTGTAGGTCAGGCCGCTGCCGCCGCGGATGCCCACAGCGCGCACCGATCCTTCTTCCGGCGCAAGCTCTTTCAATGCATCGGGCGCGATGCCTTCGCGCAGACGAGCGAGCCGCTGCGTGTAGCGATCCAGCGCCGCGGCGCCGTTCACTCCGGCGGGTTCGAGGACCAGCTCATCGACCATCTCCTGGCGCAGCGTGAGATTCGGCGTGCGCTCGGCAAGCTGCTTCATCAGGACCGCGAAGAGGCGCTTGTCGCATTGCGCGCGCGGCGACTGCACGGCGGGCCCGCGCGAGCGGTTCAGCATGCGGAACTGGATGCCGCTGCGGTCCGCGATCCAACCCTGAGCGCCTCCCAGCGCGTCGATCTCGCGTGTGAGGATGCCCTTCGCCGTGCCGCCGATGGCCGGATTGCACGACATCTGCGCGACGGTTTCCAGCGAGATGGTCAACAGCAGGGTCTTCGCGCCCATGCGCGCGGCGGCGAGTGCGGCCTCGCAGCCGGCATGGCCGGCGCCGACGACGATCAGGTCGAAGTGCGTGTCGCTGGGGTTCTGGTTCATAGCCTGTACAGCGCCTGTCGCTTTGCGCTCCCTTGCACGTGCGCGTGGTACCGAGTCGCGCCGGGAACTTCCTCAAGGCAAACAGGATACCACAGCGGCGGGGCGCCGGGCAGGGCAGGCAATCGGCCTCCCGTTGGTGTACCATCGGCCCCATGAAACGGCCCAACATCCTCTTTCTGATGACCGACCAGCAGACGCTGCGCGCGATGAGCGCTTACGGCAACCCCCATCTGAATACGCCGAACCTGGACGCGCTGGCCGCGGGCGGGATCCGCTTCGAGCGCAGCTACTGCGCCGTGCCGGTCTGCGGGCCGTCACGCAGCTGCCTCCTGACGGGGCGCACGGCGCACGAGACGGGCGTGCTCTTCAACAACATTCGCGTGAACCCGGAGATCCCCAACCTGGGCGAACTCTTCCGTGCGGGCGGCTACCACACCGCCTACGCGGGCAAGTGGCACCTCGCGCAGGCCGGAAGTTCGATGACGCCGCCCGACTGGCGCGGCTTCGATTTCCTGCCGGTCGAGAACGTCGAGAAGATCCGCCACGGCGCGGACATCGACGCGCCGGTCGCCGATGCGGCGGTGCGCTTTCTCGAGAACGCGCCGCGCGCGCCGTGGCTGCTGGTGGCAAGCTTTGTGAACCCGCACGACATCTGTGGCTGGTCGCGGCACAACCCGGCCGAGCACCCGAATGCCGCGAGTTATCCTCCGCTGCCGCCGAACTTCGAACGGGACCCTGGCGAACCGGAGTTCATCCAGGATGCCCGCGCGCGGACCTACTATGGCAACGAGAACAACTGGACGGTGGACTGGACGGAGACGCAGTGGCGCTGCTACCTGAACGCGTACTACCGTTTCGCCGAGGACGTCGATGTGCAGATCGGGCGCGTGCTGGACGCGCTGAGGCGAAGCGGTCTGGAACGCGAGACGCTGGTGCTCTTCACCAGCGACCACGGCGAAGGCGTGGCGGCGCATCGGCTGATCGTAAAGCTGATGCTGTACGAGGAGCAGACGAAGGTGCCGCTGGTGCTGCGCTACCCCGGGCGCATCCCGGCCGGCACCTGCGACGCCACGCACCTGGCCAGCGGCGTCGACGTGCTGCCGACGCTGTGCGACTACGCGGGGATCCAGGTCCCTGCCGCGGTCAGCGGCGTGAGCCTGCGCAGCGTGATCGAAGATCCGGAAAAGCCGGGGCGCACCTATGTGGCGGCGGAACTGGAACCCGACACGGAAGACGCAAGCAAGAAAGGGCGGATGGTGCGCAGCGCGCGCTACAAGTACGCGGCCTTCTCCTACGGCGCGCGGCCCGAGCAGCTTTTCGATCTCGAGGCCGACCCCGGCGAGACGCGCAACCTGGCGACGGCACCTCAGGCGCGCGCGGCGCTTGCCGAGCATCGCGCGCTGCTGGGCGAATGGTGCCGACGGACGGGCGACACGTTCGAGGTGCCGGCTGGCTGACCTTCACGCAAAGAAAAACCCCCGCCCGGTAAAGGGCGGGGGTTTTCGGTTCTACAGAAGTATGTGGAGCTTACCGGTTAGGCCTGGACAGGCTTTACCTTGGCGGCCTTGGGGCCCTTGTCGCTCTCTTCGACTTCGTACTCCACCGCCTGCCCCTCGCTCAGGGTGCGGAACCCTTCGGCCAGGATGCTGGTGTGGTGAACGAACAGGTCCCGGTCGCCGTCGTCCGGCGTAATGAACCCATAGCCCTTCTGATCGTTGAACCACTTCACTTTGCCTGTCGGCATGGTACTTCTCCTTCTCCAACCGGTGCCGGCTTCCCTTGGTATCTTGACGTCGGGAGACGCTCGGCCGTATCTGCGCGGAACAGGGACAAGGTTCCCGGGTATGCCGCGCAAGCTAACCCGGGACCGGACGAACCGTTCAAATGTTCAGGGGATTAACCGTAGAAAACCTCTGCCAGGTCCAAGAATGAGTCGGGTACATACTTGTAGCGCTTCTTCTCGTTCTGCGTTTCGCGGACGGCGCCCTTCATAGGCACGGTCTCAACGTTGAGCCCTTGCAGAACGACCAAGTGCCCGAAATGTTTGTGGATTACCGCTTCGGCCGCGGTGACGCCGTAGCGGGTGCCGAGGATGCGGTCGAAGGCGCAGGGGGCGCCGCCGCGCTGCAGGTGTCCCAGGGCGATGCCGCGGGTCTCGAAGCCCGTGGCCTTCTCGAGTTCGCCGGCTACGGCCTCGGCGATTTCGCCGGGCTTCAGCACGGCGTTGCCGAAGCTGTCGCGCTGGATCTTCTGCGTGATCTCCCAGTTTCCGTTGGTGGTCTTGACCACGCGGGGCTTGGGTTCGACGCCGCCGATGGACGCGCCCTCGGCGACGACGACGATGGAGTGTAGCTTGCCCAGTTCGCGGGTATGGCGCACGGCGCGGGCGATGTCGTCGATGTGAACGGGGCGCTCGGGCACGGCGATGAAATCGGCCTCGCTGGCCAGGCCGGCGTAGGCGGTGATCCAGCCGGCGTGGCGGCCCATGCACTCGACGACCATGACGCGGTGGTGGCTCATGGTGGTGACGCGCAGGCTGTCGATGGCGCTGGTGGCCTGCTCGACGGCGGACCAGAAGCCGAACGTGAAGTCGGTGCCCAGCACGTCGTTGTCGATGGTCTTGGGCACGCCGATGGCTTTGATGCCTTCGTCACGGTGCAGGTAGTAGGCGATCTCAAGCGTGTCGTCGCCGCCGATGGCGATCAGCGAGTCGAGTTCGCAGGAGTTGTAGGCGGCGACGGCCTTGCGAACGTCGTCGGGGTTCTTGTAGAGGTTGGTGCGTGAGGTGCCCAGGATCGTGCCGCCCTGGTGTAGGATCTCGTCGACTCTGCCGGGATCCAGTGAAAGGGTGACCTTGTCGCGCAAACCGGCCCAGCCATCGACGAAGCCGATGCACTGGTACTCTTCCGCCTTCTCTTGGGCCAGTCGAATGACGGCACCGCGGATAACGGCATTGAGCCCCGGAGCGTCACCACCTCCGGTCAAGATACCAACGCGCTTCATGAACTTCCTCCGTACAGCAAAAGCATGGTACCTGGCCACTTGCTCAAAGCAAGGGCGTTCTGGCGCATTGGGTTACAGTCCCAGCTCCGAGGCGGCGAAGGACGTGTCGTAGCTGCCCGAGACGAACTTCGCGTGCCCAAAGATCTCGCGGTGCACCGAGAGCGTGGTGGCGATGCCTTCCATCACCAACTCGTCGAGTGCGTTGCGCATGCGGCGGATCGCGTCCGGTCGGTCCTTGCCGTGCACGATCAGCTTGCCCAGCATCGAGTCGTAGAAGGGCGGCACGGTGTAGCCCGAGTACACGTGGCTGTCCATGCGCACGTCCGACCCCGCGGGCGGGCAGTAGAGCGACAAGGTGCCTGGCGCGGGCGCGAACTTGCGCGACGGGTCCTCTGCGTTGATGCGGCATTCGAAGCTGTGTCCGCCGGCTTCCAGGCGCCGCAGGATGTCCTTCTGCCGGTAGCGCAGGGCTTCGCCGCTGGCCACGCGCAGCTGCTCTTCGACCAGGTCCAGCCCGGTGACCATCTCGGTGACGGGGTGCTCGACCTGCAGCCGCGTGTTGACTTCCATGAAGTAGAACTTGCGGTCCTTGCGGTCGTAGATGAACTCGACGGTGCCCGCGTTGGTGTAGCCGGCGGCCTTCATCAGCTTCACGGCGGCGGTCTGGATGTCGAAGCGGGTGCGCTTATCGATCACCGTGCAGGGCGATTCCTCGATCAACTTCTGGTTGCGGCGCTGGACCGTGCAATCGCGCTCGCCCAGATGCAACACCGTGCCGTGCTCGTCGCCCAGGATCTGCACCTCGACGTGGCGCATCGACTCGATGAACTTCTCGAGGTACAGCGTGCCGTCCTTGAAGGCCGATTCGGCCTCGGCGCGCGCCTGTGCGAAGCTGCTGCGCAGGCTCATGGGGTTGTGGGCCACGCGCATGCCGCGCCCGCCGCCGCCGGCCGCGGCCTTCAGGATGACCGGGTAGCCGATCTTCTCGGCGATGGCCAGCGCGGCGTCCTCGTTCTCCAGGCCGCCTTCGCTGCCGGGGACGGTGGGGACGCCGGCCTTCTGTGCGATCTCCTTGGCGCGGATCTTGTCGCCGAGGTTCTCGATGGCCGAGGTGGGTGGGCCGATGAAGACGATCTTGCAGCTGCGGCAGACGTCGGCGAAGTGCGCGTTCTCGCTCAGGAATCCGTAGCCGGGGTGGATGGCCTCGACGTCGGCGATCTCCGCGGCGGCAATGATGCTGTTGATGTTGAGGTAGCTGTCGCGCGGCGCGGGCGGCCCGATGCAGATGGCGCGGTCGGCCAGGCGCAGGTACACCGCGTCGCGGTCGGCGGTGCTGTAGACCACGACGGTCTCGATGCCCATCCGCTTGCACGTTCGGATGACGCGCAGGGCGATCTCGCCGCGGTTGGCAATCAGGATGCGGGAAAACATGAGGCGGATTGGGGCCCGGTCCGCTGCGCTTAGCCTGGTTCGACCAGGAACAGGGGCTGTCCGAACTCGACCGGCGTGGCGTCCTCGACCAGCAGCTTCTTGATCGTGCCGGAAACGTCCGCCTTGATCTCGTTCATCACCTTCATCGCTTCGACGATGCAGACCACCGTGTCCTTCTCGACCCGGTCGCCCAGTTCGACGTACGGCGGGGCGTTCGGGTTAGGCTTGCGGTAGAAGGTGCCCACGATCGGCGAGCAGATCTCCTTGAAGTTGCCTTCGGGCTTGCCGGCAGCCGCGGCGCCCTTGGCGCTGGTGTCGGCCGCCGCCGGTTGGAAGCCGGAGGCTGCCGCATCCATGGGCACGCCGTGGACGATGGGGCTGACGGAGGCGAAGGGATAGGCCGCGGGGCGTTCGCCGCGCCGCGCCCTGAACTCCAGGTCGCCCTGTTTTACGGAGAGCTCGGACAGTCCGTGCTCTTCCATGAACTTGATCAGCTTCTCGATGGTGTCGAGGTCTTTTGGCATGATCTTCCGGTGGGTCCTGGGTTACCTGTTTGCTCCGTTCCAGCGGAGTCCAATGGGCAGCCGGCTGAGTACGCGGCGGCCTTTGCCGGTGACCAGCACATCGTCCTCGATGCGCACGCCGCCGATGCCCGGAAGGTAGATGCCCGGTTCGATGGTTACAACCATCCCCGGCTTCAGCTCCCCGCGGGCCAGTCCGGAAACCGTGGGCGACTCGTGAATGCGCAGACCCAATCCGTGTCCCGTCGAATGGCCGAACTGCTTGCCGAATCCGGCTTTACGGATGTAATCCCGGGCCGCTGCATCCACCTCCTTCAAGGGTACGCCCGGCCCGACGCGAGCGACCGCCCGCCGCTGGGCCTCGGCCACGATCTCGTGAATCTTCCTTAAGCGAGGGGCGATCCTACCCAGGAAAAATGTCCGCGTCAAGTCAGCGTGATACCCGCCATACTTCGCGCCCCAGTCTATCAGTATGATGCTATTGGACTTAAGTTTTCGGTCCGTGGGCCTTCCGTGGGGCAGGCTGGAGTTCGTCCCCCACTGAAACATGCATTCGAAGGATTGGTCGTCGGCGCCCGAGCGGACCATCCGGTAACGCAGCTCGGCCGCGGCCTCGTACTCCCGCAGCCCGGGTTTAAGGAGGCGGCAGACTTCCTGAAAGCTTCGCTCTTGGATGCGCAGCGCGTTCTCGATCTGGCGGACTTCCCAGTCCGACTTCAGCAGGCGCAGCCGGTCGACCAGGCTGGCGGTCGGGCGCACACGCACGCCGCGCGCGGACTTGCGCAGGTGGCTGGCTTCCAGCAGGCTCAGGTCATTGGCCTCGATGGCCAGGCTCCCGGCGCGCACCTTGCGGGCCACCTGGCCGGCCTTCTCCATCAGCCCGGCGGCCCGGCTGTGCAGCGGGGCCTTGGTGACGACGGTCCAGCCCTTGGCGGAGTTCGCGGCCTCTTCGAGGTAGCGGAAGTCGGTCACCAGGAAGCGGCGATTTTCCGTCACCAGCAGGGCGCTGTCGTCGCCGGTGAAGCCGCTCAGGTAGCGCACGTTGACGGGTTCGGTGATCAGCGCACCGCCCAGGCGCTCGCGCCGCAGGACCTCGCGAAATCTCTTCAGCCGCGCGTTCAGTTCCGCCTTGGGAGGCACCAGGGCCATGTCCGCTCCTTTATATTTATGAAGGCTACTAGGGCCTTAGCGCCCCGCCCAGTCGAGGAAGTTCCTGAGCATCCGTATGCCGGCGCGCTGGCTCTTCTCGGGGTGGTACTGGCATCCGACAAAGCGTTCGCGACCGGCCACCGCACAGAACGGTCCGCCGTAGTCGCTGCGCGCGATCACGTCCGCCGCGTCGGCCGGCGCAACGTAATAGGAGTGCACGAAGTAGACGTGCGAGCCGTCGGCGACGCCTTCGAAGACGGGGTGCGGGCGGGCCATGGAGAGCCGGTTCCAGCCCATGTGCGGGACCTTCAGGCCGCCCGCGGCGCCGAAGGCCGCCCCGGTGAAGCGTTTGGAGCATCCTTTAAGAAGGCCCAGGCCCACGGCGCCCGGCGACTCCTCGCTGGACTCGAAGAACATCTGCAGGCCCAGGCAGATGCCCAGCAGCGGCTTGGTCTTGGCAAGCGCGCGGATGGGTTCGACCAGGCCGTGCTCGGCCAGGCCCTTCATGCCGTCGCCGAAGGCGCCGTCGCCCGGCAACACCAGGGCGTCGGCGGCTTCGAGGTCGGCGGGCGCGGAGGTCAGCTGGGCCTGCGCGCCAAGGTGCGCGAGGGCCTGCTCGACGCTGCGCATGTTGCCCAGCCCGTAGTCTATGACGGCGATCTTCATGGCTCAACCGATCAGGGGTAGGATCCACTCTTTGGTGATGGTGTAGTAGTTCCACCAAGGCAGTGTGACGCCGGTGAACCACCACTCCGCCAGCAGCCGGATGGCCGGATCGTAGAAGATGACGATCACCCCCGCCAGCGCCAATGAGGGCCCGAAGGGGATGTAGTTGCCGACCATGACGGCCACCTTCTTGCCTTCTTCGTTCTCTTCGATGCGGTCGTCCTTGGGCCAGGTGCCGAGCTGGACCATTTGCTTCTTTACGAAATAGCCGAAGAACAGCAGCGCGCCGATCAGCATGCCCAGGGTGAAGGAGATCAGCGTCACGTCCTTTGTGTAGGCCAGCTGCGCCGCGCCGCGCATGTAGAGCACCAGCAGCAGGCCCTCGAAGGCCATCACGCCGCCGCCCATCGCCAGCATCGGCCAGTCCGGGCCGGGCGCTTCCTGCAACTCGTCGTCGCTGAGTTCGAAGGTGGCCTGGCGCGGCTTCCACTTGTCGCCCTGGCGCGCCTGCTGAATGCGGTCCCAGACCAGGGCCGAGACGCCGATGAAGGTCCCGGCGAAGATCGCGAGCATAAACGTCGCGAAGGCCGGCTTCCAGCCCAGCATCGCGCCGATCATGCCCAGCAGGTGGCTGTCGCCGGCGCCCATGCCTTCCTTGCGCACGAACACGATGGTGCAGAAGCCCACCAGCCACGGGATTCCGGCGCCGACGATCAGGCCCTGGAAGCTGTCGATCAGGGCGTCCCAGCGCGCGTGCCCCGTCCACGGCGTGCACCACAGATGCAGTTCGGGAAAGGCCGGCGCCAGCGCCAGGCCCACCACGATGAACGGCCAGGTCGTCTGGACCGGGATGTAGAAAGTTTCAAGGTCGGTGAACGCGATGCAGGCCAGGTCCACGATCAGCACCATCTGGACGGCCGTCACGATCCAGGGCATCACGCCCTTGCCGCCCAGCCACGGCGGCGTGTTGAGCACGAAGGCCTGGTAGGCCGAGAGCGCGAACAGGAACGCGACGATCAGCTCGACGTTCAGGTAGCGCCGCGGGATCGGCGCCTTGCAGTACCGGCAGCGCCCGAGCAGGACGAGGTAGCTTAGGATTGGGACGTTGTCGTACCACGCCAGGTTGTGCTCGCACTTCGGGCAGAATGAGCGCGTGCGGGTGAGCATCGAGATGTTGCGCGGCAGGCGGTAAACGGCGGCGTTGACGAAGCTGCCCAGGATTGCGCCCAGCAGGAAGGCGGAGCCGACAATAAACCACGGCGTCCAGGGTGGGAATGGAATCGGTGCCGGCGGCATCAAGAGACCCTGGACTATTCGGAGGCGCGGCCCGTCGCCCGTAGAAGATGAACGCTGCGTCGCGCTATACCTTCGTATCTTCGGCGCGCCGATTACGCCAGTTCCGAACCGCATCCGGAGCTTTCTTGGCGATCATCGTACCACATGGTATGCAATTTCCGGCGCACCGTCCGATTTTTTACCAACGTTGGACGAACGCGCGTTCGATGAAGCGCAGATAAAATGATTTTCAACTTTTTTGTTGACTTGGTTCGCCCGCATCGTACATCCATTACTTCCGTTTGACATCCGAAAGGACGCGGAAAAGCACTCGCCTTTCCCTTGGGGGGGAATGGAGGAGGTTGCTTTATGCGTAAGCCGGCCCGTTGCATTGTGGAAGCCTGTCCCAACCCCGCCCATGCGAAAGGTTATTGCCGCCGGCACTACGGCCAGATCTGGCGCCGTGGCATGATCTACGACACTTCGCGGGACCGGAAGGACAGCGACAACCAGCCGCGACGCGACGACCACGAACGGCTGCGTGCCCTGGAGCGCGAACTCAAGCGCGCCCAGCAGATGTACGAAGTCGTCGTGGGCTTTCAGGGCAGGATCAAGTGGCGACGCGAGATCGAGGCCGTGCAGGCCGAGGTCCGCAAGATCCTCGAAGCCCAGGAAAACGATTCCGCGCTGCAGAACCAGTCTGAGCCCGAACCGGCGAAGGAGACTCCGCCGGCACGCAAGCGCTCGTCCAGGCGCAAGCGCGTCCAGATCGCCGCCGGCGCCTGAAGGGGGCTGTCATCGCCGGTTCCGCGGAAAAAGCGCCCGGCCACGCCGGTGCGCGCGAAGGCCGCTGCCCCCGGTGCGGCAAGGCTTTCCGCTTCGAAAAAGTGGCAGATCACCCGGCCTTTCCTTTTTGCAGCAAGCGCTGCCGCGACGTCGATCTCGGCAACTGGTTCAGCGAAAACTACGTGATCCCCAGCAAGGCCCCGCCGCCTCCGGACCCCGAGGGCGCCGACGACCCCGAGGGCCTGGACGCCACCTGACGTCTCCAGGCGCCCCCCTTCCGCGCGTTGTTTCCGGACCTCAACGTGCTATATATGAAGTGCGGGATTTATGGGGGCGTCTCCACTTAGGGAGCCGCCCGGCCGGATGAGACTTCACGCCTGGATAGGGAAGGGTCTCCCATGGTGCCACTGGCCTTATTTCAGAACCTCGGCATGCCCGAGATTCTCATAATCCTGGTCATTATCCTGCTGCTGTTCGGGCACCGGCTGCCCGGCGTCGGCCGCGCCTTGGGACGTTCGGTCAACGAGTTCAAGGGCGGGCTGCGCGAAGGCCAGGAAGCGCCCAAAGACCCCGCCGCTACGCCGCCGGCATCGAGCACGCCGGACAAGCAGGAACCGCCCAAGACCGGCGCCCGCTAGGGCGCCTTCTTCGGATTACGCCATGAGCCTTGCCGCCGCATTCTTCCCGCTCGCGTTCTTTCAGAACATCGGCATGCCCGAACTGATCATCATCCTTATCGTGGCGCTGTTGATCTTTGGCAGTCGCCTGCCGGATGTCGCGCGCAAGGTGGGTAAGGGCCTCAGCGAGTTCAAGCGCGGCGTCCAGGAAGCCAGCGACGAGGTCAAGCGCGAGATCGACCGCGAGCCCGCCGCGCCGCCCGCGTCCGACGCCGCCAGCGGCGCGCCCAAGGAAGCTGCGTCCAAGGAGGCGGCCGCCGTCAAACCCGAACCGCCGCCGCTGCCGCCGCAGTCGCCCCCGCCGCCGGCCGGCGACGCCAACCTGAATTAGTAACGCTGCGCCGTTCACATGGCGCATTTCCAAATGGACCTTTCGCCGCCGCTATGTAGGCTGGTGTCCTTTCGAGCCGCCCCCTGCCCGCAGGACCGCGACCGCCATGACCGTATCGCCGCAAGAGATTCTGGAAGGCCTCAACCCGCCGCAGCGCGAAGCCGTCGAGACGCTCGACGGGCCGCTTCTGATCCTGGCCGGCGCGGGCTCGGGAAAGACCCGCGTCGTCACGCGCCGCATCGCCAACTTGATCGCCCACGGCGTCAACCCGTGGGAAATCCTGGCCATCACGTTCACCAACAAGGCCGCCGGCGAGATGCGCCACCGCGTCGAGGACCTGGTCGGCGCGCGCGGCGTGTGGCTGAGCACCTTCCACAGCTTCTGCGCGCGGCTGTTGCGCCGCGAGGCTGAGGTCCTGGGCCTGCCGCCGGAGTACACCATCTACGACGAAGACGACGTGCGCGGCATCCTGAAGGACGTCGTCAAGGAGCTGAACCTCGACGAGAAGCGCTACGCGCCGCGCCGCGTCCGCGAACTGGTCTCGCGCATGAAGTCCGCCGCGGTGGAAGCCGAGGAGATCGACGGCGTCAGCTTCCACGAGCGCATCGTCCAGCAGGTCTACAAGGCCTACCAGCAGAAGCTGCGCGCCAACGGCGCCCTGGACTTCGACGACCTGCTGTTGTTGGGCGTGAAGCTGCTGCGCGAACACGACGACGTGCGCGCGCGGTACCGCGACCGCTTCCGCCACATCCTCGTCGACGAATACCAGGACACCAACACCTGCCAGTACCGCCTGGTGCAGCTGCTGGGCAAGGAGCATCAGAACGTCTGCGCCACCGGCGATCCCGACCAGTCGATCTACGCATGGCGCGGCGCCGACGTGACCAACATCCTCTCCTTCGAGCGCGACTTCCCCAACGCGAAGGTCGTGCGCCTGGAGCAGAACTACCGCAGCACCGGCAATATCCTCAAGGTCGCCGGCGCCGTCATCCGCAACAACAAGCAGCGCCGCGAGAAGGAACTTTGGACCGAGAATCCCGAGGGCGAGCCGATCCGCCTCAAGGTCCTGGGCGACAGCGAACTGGAAGCCTACGAGATCGCCGCCGAGATCTCGCGCATTGTCCAGACCGGGCGCCGCTACAGCGAACTGGCCGTCTTCTACCGCACCAACGCACAGTCGCGGCCCTTCGAAACCGCGCTGATCCAGGCCGCCATTCCCTACCAGCTTGTCGGCGGCACGCCGTTCTACGAACGCCGCGAGGTCAAGGATGCGCTCGCGTACCTGCGCCTGACCGTCAACCCGAAGGACGACGTCGCCTTCCTGCGCGTCGTTAACGTCCCGCGCCGAGGCGTGGGCAAAGCCGCGTTGGAGGCCGTTGCCAAACGCGCAGCCGAGAAGCAGGTCAGCATGCTCGAGGTCCTCGACGATGCCGGCTGGTTGGAATCGGCCTTCAAGCCCGCCGCGCGCAAGGGCCTGATCGCCTTCGCGCGCGTGATGGACGAACTGCGCGCCATGCCGCCGTGGCCCGTCGAGGACGTGCTGGTGCGGGCGCTCGCCCAGAGCGGCCTCAAGACGAGCCTGGAGGACCAGGACGAGTCCGAGCGCATCGAGAACCTGCAGCAGCTCGTCAACGCCGCCGTCGTCTACGACACGGAGAACCGCCCCGGGCAGAACGTGCCGGAAGGCCCGCCGCCCGAGCCCGGCGCGTTCGACGGGCTCGAGGACATCGCGCAGCGGCAGGCGTCGGTCGTCGGGTTCCTCGAGAACGCCGCGCTGATCCAATCCACCGACGATCTGCAGGAAGGCGACGACCGCGTCACGCTGATGACGCTGCACATGGCCAAGGGCCTGGAGTTCCCCTACGTGCTGATCGCGGGGATGGAGGAAGGCCTCGTCCCGATGGTGCGCACCGGCGGCCCCGGTGGCGACGAGGACGGCGACCGCGAAGAAGCCGCGCTGGAAGAGGAACGCCGGCTCTTGTACGTTGGTGTCACGCGCGCGCGCGAAGAACTCTTCCTGTACCGCGCGCTGCGGCGCAACCGCTTCGGGCGCTTCGAGGCATCCGTGCCGTCGCGATTCCTCGACGAGATCCCCGAGGCGCTGCTGAAGACCGACAATCGCGCACGCTCCGCCTGGGCCGACGACTTCGCGGATTTCGACCGCCGTCCGGGGCGCAAGCGCAAGGCCGCCGGCGACTTCGCCGAGTTCGAAGCGGCGCTCGACGACTTCGCCGCGCCCCGCAAGCGCAAGCAGGCGCCCGAACTCGCCGAGGTCGAGGACGAAGCCGGGCGCACCATCGACACCAGCTTCAGCCAGCTCGACGACTCGCTGGAAGTCGGCGACCGCGTGCAGCACGCGACCTTCGGCATCGGCACCGTCGAGGCCCTGAGCGGCAGCGGCCTCAGCGCGAAAGTGAAGGTCCACTTCCGCACGGCCGGCCCCAAGCTGCTGCTGATGTCGCTGGCCAAGCTCAAGAAGGTGTGATGCCCAGCCTCCATCTCACCGATCCGCTGCGCGCCGAGCTGTTCGTTTACGCGCGCGAAGCCGACCCCGAGGAAGCCTGCGGTTTCCTGATCGGGAGGCTGGACGGCGCGGCCGAGTACCGCGTCACGCACGTGCGGCCCGCGCGCAATCTGCACCCCAGCCGCGAAGACCGCTTCACCGTCGATCCGTTGGAGTACAAGAAGGCCGAGAAGTTCTGCGCCAAGCACGCCGCCGAAGGACTGCGCGTGCTGGGCTTCTGGCATTCGCATCCACAAAGCCCGCCGCGCCCGTCGAGCGTCGACCTGGAACAGGCGCAGGGGCTCTACGCGAGCTTCTACGAACGCTACCTCTACGTGATCGTCTCGCCCAACGAAGGCGCCGGCGAGCTGGCCTGCTGGCAGCTCAACGAACAGGGCCGCGCGTTCGAGCCCATGCCATTCGCGCCCAAACGTTAGCCCTTCGCCGGATTCGGCACGATCTTCCCGTCCTTCAGGAACAGCTCGCATCGCGCGCGGTCCTTGCCGTCCGGCAGACGGATCGGCTCGGCGCCGTATTGCGCCAGGTACACGCGGCGCAGGTTGGGGCTGCGGTTCTGCCCGCTGCGGTGGAAGGTCACGCTGGAGAAGACCGCGATGCTGCCGGCCGGCGCCAGCACCGGGTCGCCGGGGTCCTTGCCGTGGTAGCCGACCAAGTCGTTGGTCTGCGGGTCGCGCACGTGCGGAACCACCTCGCGCGTGCCGGCGCGCGAAAAGGGCAGAATGTACGCCGTGCCATTGAACTCGCTCATGTCGTCGAGCGCGCACCAGCAGGTCAGGTACGGCTTGTGCTTCACGTCGGCGACGTAGCCGCTGTCCTGGTGCCAACTGAACGGCAGGCCCTGCTCGGCGCCTTTCACCACATACTGTTCGTAGAAGAAGTATGCCGTGGGGCCAAGGGTCGCGCGGCAAATCTCCGCCATCAGCTCGCTGCGCAGGAACTCGAACAGCCTCGGGCGCTGCAGCGAGGGCTGGGCGATGAAGTAGCGCTTGCCGGCGTGGGTGATGCCCTGGCGCGCCTGCCCGGCGGCCTTCATCTCCGCGTCGGTCTTGCGAACGAAGTGGGCGCATTCGTCCCGCAAGAGTTCCAGGTGCTCCTCGGGGATCGCGCGCTCCAGGACGAAAAACCCCTCTTCTTTGTATTGGCGGCGCTGGACCTCGCTGATGCGGGTGTCCGTGTCGGCGGCGGGCATCTGCTTCTCCTTTCCTGTCTATGGGTGAACCGTCGGCACGGAGTATCTACAATAAGAGAAAAAGGGTCTTCTCTTTCGGGAGACCAATAGTTATCATTTTTTGTCGGCATGCGAGAACGATTGAACCTACCCTCCGGCTTCGACGGGCGCCTGTGGCGTTACGTCGAGCGCGGCGTCGCCCATCCCATGCACCGGCACGCCGAGCTGGAGTTCAACTTCGTGGTGCGCGGTCGCGCGCGCTACCTGCTTGGCGACCGACGTTACGACATCGGCCGCCATGCGCTGATCTGGCTCTTTCCGGGCCAGGAGCACATCCTCGTGGACCGTGCGCGTGACCTGGAGATGTGGATTGCCGTATTTCGCCCCGCGCTTGTCAAACGGACCGCGCGCGGTGCGGTTGCCCGCACGTTGCGTGCCGCCAATCCGCCGGGCTATTTCTGCCGGTCGCTGAGTGAAGCTGCCGCGCGGTCGTTGGGCGCGCTGTGCGCGTCCGTAGCCGCCGCAGAGGAGGATGCTGTACGCTGCAATCTCGGCTTGGGCTACGCGCTGCTGGAAGCGTGGACGGCCTTTGGCGCCGCACGCGAAGGCGCCGGCGGACTGGACGTGCATCCGGCCGTAGAGCGCGCCGCGTGGATCCTGCGCGACCGCAGCGATCTGCCGGACCTAGAAGGCTTGGCCGCGGAGGCGGGCCTGAGTCCTTCGAGGCTGAGCCGCATCTTCAAGGAACAGATGGGCGTTCCACTGGCGGCGTTCCGCAACCGTTGCCGGCTCGACCGTTTTCTTGCGCTGTATGGGGAAGGCCGGCGCACGACGATGCTCGCCGCCGCGCTCGACGCCGGCTTCGGCAGCTACCCGCAGTTCCACCGGATTTTCAGACGGATGATGGGCGTTTCCCCGGCAGATTATCGCCGGGGCCGGACTACTTGAGCATCCCGGCCAGCAGGGACTCGGCCGAAGCGAGCGCCTCGGGCAGCTTGTCGGCGTCGCGGCCTCCGCCCTGCGCCATGTCGGGCTTGCCACCGCCCTTGCCGCCGACCTTCGGCGCCAGCTCCTTGAGGATGTTGCCGGCGTGGCCGCCGCGCTTGACCAGCTCGGGGCTGAGGCTCACCAGCAGCGCGACCTTGCCCTCCTTCGCGCCGCCCAGCACCACCGCGCCTTCCTTGAAAGTGCGGCGGATGCCGTCCAGTGTCGCGCGCAGGGATTGCGCGTCGCCATCGGGGACCTGCGCGGCCAGCAGCTTGGTACCCGCGACGTCCTTGGCCTGGGAGACCATGTCGCCGGCGGCCGACGCGGCGGACTTCTGCTTCAGCGCCTTGAGTTCGCGCTCCAACCCGGCATTCTCGTCCTGCAGCGCCTGCAGGCGCGCGACGATGTCCTCGCGCCCGGTCTTTAGCGATGAGGCGATGGCCGCCAGCGTGGCGTCGCCGGCGCGCGCGTCGTAGACGGCGTTCAAGCCCGTCAGCGCCTCAATGCGGCGCACGCCCGCGCTAATGCTGCTCTCGGCCGCGATGCGGAAGTAGCCGATCTGCCCGGTGCGCGCGACGTGGGTGCCGCCGCACAGCTCCATGCTCGGCCCCATCGCGACGACGCGTACCTTGTCGCCGTACTTTTCGCCAAAGAGGGCCATCGCGCCGGCCTGCTTCGCGTCGGCCAGGCTCTTGACCTCGGTGCGGACCTCGTGGTCCTCCTGGACCAGCGCGTTTACGCGTTCCTCGATCTTGCGCAGGTCGTCCGCGCCGATGGATTCGAAGTGCGTGAAGTCGAAGCGCAGGCGCTGGGGCTCGACCAGGCTGCCGCGCTGTTCGACATGGGTGCCCAGCGTCTCGCGCAGCGCGAGGTGCAGCAGGTGCGTCGCGGAATGGTTCTTCAGCGTGGGCCTGCGGTGGGCCGGATCGACCTCGGCCGTGACGGCGTCGCCGGCCTTCAGCGGCCCGCGCAACTCGACGGCGTGGAAGAAGAGCCCTTCCTGCTTCTGCGTGTCGGTGACGGGATGCTTCGCGTCTCCGGCGCTCAGCCAGCCTCTGTCGCCGACCTGCCCGCCGCTCTCGGCGTAGAAAGGCGTCGCGTCGAGCAGCACCGTCGCTTCGCCGGGCTGCGCCTCCTGCACCTCCGCGCCGTTCTGGACCAGCGCCAGGACCTTCGCGCCTTCGTGCTTCAGCGCGGCGTAGCCCTTGAAGTCCGTGGGCTTGCCGGCGAAGCGGCGCTGGATCTCGGCCAGCGGGCCGCTCTTGAAGATCTCCTTCGACATCGCCGAGCCGTCCTGACTGCGGCGACGGGCCTCTTCAAAAGCCTTCTCATAGTCCTGCTGATCAACGACTAGACCATATCTGCCGCACTCTTCTTGGGTGAGCTCCAAGGGAAATCCATAAGTGTCCCAGAACATAAATGCAACTCTGCCGCTAAATACAATAGTCTCGCCACAATTCTTAAGGCTCTCTTGTTTCAACTCAATTTCTTCCTTAACTCCTTTAACCTCACTGATGTTCATTTTCTTGAAATCGCCTGCGCCAACAGTCTTCCATGCTAGCTCGCCATTAGGCATCTGCTTCGGTTCTATTCCAAATTCCTTCATCCAAGAAGTTGTCGCTTTCAATAATACAGCGGCCTTGCACCCTGGGTTGTGGTAGAGGTATTCAATAATCTTGTTGTCAATCTGTGCGCCCAAATGTTGCCTGCCGACAGCCAAGGTCTGGTTAAACGTCCGCTCCTCTTCCTCCATGATACGCAGAATCTGCTCCTTGCGCTTCTCTAGGTGCGGGTAGCCTTCGCGGAGCTGCACGAAGACCTTCTCGGCGACGCGCGCGAGGAACGGGTCTTGGATGCCGAGTTCCTGGCCGTCGAGGATCGCGCGGCGCATCAGGCGGCGCACGACGTAGTTGCGCCCTTCGTTCTTCGGCGCGACGCCGTCGTGGATCGCCCAGACGGCGAAGCGCACGTGGTCGGTGATGCGGCGCATGCGGCGGCTGTCCTCGAAGTCCGCGCCGTAGGGCTTGCCCGCGATCTTCGCGACGGTCTCGACGATGGGGAAGAGCAGGTCGTTCTCGAAGTTGTTGGGCTTGCCCTGCACCAGCCGCGCGACGCGCTCCAGGCCGCTGCCGGTGTCGATGTTGCGGCTGGGCAGCGGGTCGAGTTTTCCGATGTCGCGGCGGTTGTACTGCGTGAAGACCAGGTTCCAGAACTCGGCGTAGCGCAGCTTGTCGTCCTCGACGGGCACCGGCGCCGGGACCTTGCTGGGATCCTCGTGCCACGCCGGATGCGTGTCGTAGAAGAGTTCGCTGCAGGGGCCGCAGGGGCCGTTGGGGCCTTCGCTGGGCGCGCCGGCCGGCCAGAAGTTCTCGTGCTCGCCGTACTCGTAGATGCGCCAGCCGCCCTTCGCGCGCTCGTCCTTCAGCCAGGGCGCGTGTTTCTTCCACGCGGCGATGGCTTCCTCGTCCTTCGGCACGCCCAGCTTCGCGTCGCCGGCGTAGACGGTGACGCTGATGCGCCGGGGGTCCATGCCCAGGCCGTTTTCGGGATCGGTGGCGAACTCGACGGCCCACTGCACGGCCTCGTCTTTGAAGTAGTCGCCGAAGGAGAAGTTGCCGAGCATCTCGAAGCAGGCGTGGTGGTTCGGCGTGCGGCCGACATTGCCGATGTCGCTGGCGCGCACGCACGGCTGCACGGTGACGGCGCGCTGCTGCGGATGGTCGAGCTTCGCGATGCCGGCAAAGTGGTCCTTGAACTGATTCATGCCGGCACCGGTGAAGAGCACGCTCGGATCGTTGGCCGGCACCAGGCTGTCGGCGGGCACGTGCTTGTGGCCGCGCTTCACAAAGAACGCCACGAAGCGGCGGCGGATCTCGTCCATGGTCAGCGGCTTGGGCATCGTACGGCGCTTCCTTTCCGGCGGTGAATGGGGCCTCGGGCGGCGGACCGCCCGCGAAGCGGATAGGATAGGGCTGCCGCGCGCAGGGTCAACGGCAGGGGCGTTTTCCGCCCTCTGGTACAGGACCGGAAAATCGCCTACGCTAGATATGGGGAATACGAACCGAAAGGACGATCATGGCCAAGGGACACCATCTCAGCTCGTACCAGAAGGGCATCGTGAAGCGCTACTACGAGCACAAGGGCGACATCGGCACGCAGAAGCTGGGCGAGATCGTCACCGAGCTCTACCTCGAGACGAACCCCAAGAAGATCGAGCGCCTCTGGAAGAGCGCGGAGACGGCGCTGAAGAACGCCGGCGCCAATCCCGCGCGCATGAAAGTGGTGCTGGAAAAGCGCGACGTGAAGGAACTCGCCGAACTGGCGGGCAAGTTGTTCTAACGACAGCGGAGAGGGGTTAGGGGCGCGGGGTTAGGTGTGGAGCGCCTTTGGCGAACCTTCTTCAAAAAACGGACTGCGGTTTCGATAGTCTCAGGAAGGGCGGCGAAGCCGTTCCAATACTCATTCCTGGCCCCTGCCGTTATTTCTCCGCCAACAGCTTCGCAATCTGCGTTTCGATGGCCTTTGCGTCGAAGAAGTCGGCCCAGCGCACAATGCCCTGGCGGTCGATCAGCACCGCGTAGGGTGCGCCCTGCGCTGCGAGTTTCTCGAAGGTCGCCGTGCCGTCCTTGTCCGCCGCCACCGGGTAGTTGAACGCGCCTTCGCGGTTCGCGAACTTCCGGATGTCGTCGAGCGTCTGGATGTTCTTCAGCTCGAGCACGACGGCCAGGCCCACGGCCTGCAGGCCTTGTTCTTCGAACTTCTTCTGCCACTCCATGACCTTGGGGTGCGTGTCGGCGTTCTCGGGAGCGACGATCTGAAAAAGGTTAAGCAGTACGACCTTGCCCTTGAGCTCGTCGAGCGTCACGCCATTGCCGGCGACCCATTCGCCGACCTCGAGCGCGGGCGCAGGCTTGCCGACCAGCAGTGCGCCTTCGCGGCGGCGCTTGAAGTAGCCGGCCAGGTTTCCGTTCGCACTGCGTTCGATCAGGCGGTCCAGCGTCTTCACGGCCCGCTCGCTCTCGCCTTCGCGGAGCTGCTGGTTGGCCGCGTGGTACAGCGCCTCGTTGAGCAGCTGGCTCACGTGCTTCAGCGACTCGGACTTCGGGAAGCGCCTTTCGAATTCGTCCAGCGCCCCGACGGCTTCGTTCGGCTCGTTGGTGCCCAGGTATGCGATGCCCAGCATGAAGAGCGCCGACTGCGCCTCGCCGTCTTCCAGTTCGTTCGCGCGTTTGCAGATGTCCTTCAGCAGTGGCAGCGCCTTGCCCGCTTCCTCCAAGCGAAGGTAGGCGTCGGCGAGCGCCTGCGCCTTGGCCAGACTGCGCGGCTGTTCGGCGAGTTCCTTCTCCAGTTTGGCCGCGCCGGTGACGAGTTTTACGGCGTCGTCGAGCATCCCGGCGAGAACGTCGGCGGGCAGAAAGCCCTCCTGCTGGATGATCTTCCTGCCGCGTTCGGTGAGGATCGTGCTGGTAGGCAGCGGGCCGTCGCCGAAGCGGCGCGCGGCCTCGCCGTCGCGGTCGGCGTCGACCTTCACAGCGATGAAGTGCTTGCCCAGGCGCTCCGCGACGCCCTTGTCGCGCAGTGTGGTCTCGGCCATGGCCTGGCACGGCCCGCACCAGCCGGCGTAGATGTCGATGTAGATCAGCTTTCCTTCCGTCTGTGCCCGCGCGAGCAGCTTCTCGTCCCAGCGCACCCACTTCACGGGATCTTCCGGCGCCTCGGCCGCTTCGCCTTCATCGGGGGCCTTCGCCTCTTCCACCGCCGGCACGGGGGCCTTCTCACCCTTGTCGGGCTGCGGCGCGGGGGCGTCTTCGCCAAAGGCAAAGCCTGCGCCCAGCAGCACGACTATGCACAAGTTCCGGAATGTGGTCATCTTGGTCTCCCTGGCGCCTCCATATATAAAGGAGGCAACGCGCCGCCTGCCCTGAATATTCCCGAAAAGGCCCGCCTCAGCCCCGGCGCAGCCAAGCGTCGACCAGCAGCGCAAGCACCAGCAGTACGGTCAGCCACCCGCGCGGGACGGCGGGCGAACGCCGCTCGGTCCAGACGACCTCCGGCTGCATGCGCGCGTCGAGGTCCTGCAGCAGCGCCTTCACTTCCTTTTCGGACGTGCCGAGCACGCGGCCATTCGACGCCGGCGGCCCGGCCTGCGCGGCGGCTTCCAGGCCGGCGCGGTCGGGCTGGACGGAACGCTCCTCCAGCGCCGAGCCCTCCACCACCACCTGCGCGCGGTCGGCGCCGATGGGCTTGCCGCCGGCGTGGAGTGCGCGGACCTGCACGAGCCACTCGCCCGCCGTGTTCGGGCGCCCGGCGTCGCCGCTAAGGAAGTTCCGCCGGCCTCCGGGCAGGGCGCCGAAGGGCTTCCAGTCGGCCGGGGCGGTGCCGGCGCCCAGCCGCGTGAGCGCGTACTCGACGCGCAGCTTTTCGGAAGGCTCGCTCGCGCGCACCGAGACGCTGACGCGCAGCGGTTCAGCGAGTTCGAAGCGGTGCTTGGGCAGGTACAGCCGCACGGGCGGCTCGAACGACGCGCCGCTGCCGCTGGCCCACGCGGCCAGGCGCGACCAGAGTTCCGCGGCGAGCGCCGGGGCCGCCGCGCGCCCGGTGGAATCGGCGGCGGGCTGCAGCCAGCGCCATGTCTCGCCGGCGGCCAGCAGCGCGACGCGCCCGCGCCCGACGGTGCCGACGGCCAGCAACGGGCGGTTGCCGGCGTACAGCAGCACCGTTGTGCCTTCGCGCGGGCTACTCAACTCGCCCCACGCCATCGTCGCGCCCAGCGCCTGGAAGGGGTCGCTGCCCGGCGCGGACTCGCGGAAGGCCCACGCGGTGACGGGATGCGCGCGCGCCTCAGGCGCCGAACGCACCGGGTGCGGCGCCCGCGACGGCGCGATCTCCGTGTCGGGCGGCTGGAAGTTCTGAAAGAGGAACGTGTCGGCCAGCGGCGAGCCGGCCAGTTTCTTCGCGAGTTCCTCCGCCGGCTCGTTGAGCACCCACACGATGCCGAGTTCTCCGCTCTCGAGCGCCGCGCGCAGGCGCGCCTGCGTGGGCGCGGCGAGATGCGAGGGATCGGGCTCCTCCCAGATCAGCGTCCCGGCGCGTGCCGGAGCGGGCACGGCCTCGTCGAGTTTCGCGGCGAGGACCTGCTCGGCGGGCCAGGGCGCGGGCGAATCGCCGGCGGCGGGCTCGGGGCGCACGAAGTCCGCGACGGTCTCGACGGACTCGCTTTGCCAGCCCGCGAAGAGCAGGCGCAAGCGGCGGTAGTCGTGGCCCAGGCGCGAGGCGACGTAGACAACGTGGCGCTTGGGCGGGAAGACCTCCACCGACGCGTACGCGACGTTGTTGGCGAGGTAGCGTTCGCCGTGCAGCGGGTCGAGCGACAGGCGCAGGCGGTAGAAGCCCGGCAGTTTGGGCACGAAGCGCAGGCGCACCGGCGTCCAGCCGGGCGCTTCGGCCAGGCGGTGGCGCAGCACGGCAGCCTCGCGGAATTCCTGGCTCGCGTCGTTGGCGCTCGCGCCCAGCGGACCCAGCACTTGCAGGCGCGCGTCGGTGTCGGCCAGCGCGCCGCTCAGCGCCGGGCCGTTGCTGAACAGCTGCGCGCGGGCCTCGACGAGCAGCCGCTGGCCCGCCCGGTTTTCGGTGCCGGCCAGGATCTCCGCGGTGGCGTCGTCCTCGGCGTCGCGGCGCACGCGCGCTTCGTTCAGCGCGGCGTCCGGCGGCAGGGGGCTGGCCTTGCCCAGGGCCACCGCGTAGAAGGCGGTGCCGGCGCGCGCGCACTCGCCGGCGGCGTCGGCCAGCGGGCGGCCGCGGTTGACGACGCCGTCGCTGAAGAGCACCGCGGCGGCGGGCGGTTTTCCGGAAGAATCGGTGGCGAGCGTCTGCGCTTCAAAGAGCGCCTCGCCCAGCGGCGAGGCGTCGCCGGACGCGCGCAGTTCGTCGTCGTCGGAGTGGCGGGGCTTCGCCTGCGGGCCGGCGTCGTAAGCGAGGACGTCCCATCCGCGCGCGGCGGCGCCCTGCAGCAGCGCGGACAGTGCGGGCCGGGCGGACTCGGCGCGCGTTACGCCGCCGGGTTCGTCGCGCAGGCGCAGGCTCTGGGTGTCGTCGACGAGCACCAGCAGGGGCGGGCGCGTCTCGTGCGATTGGCGCTGCACGCTCTCGGGCCGCAGGACCAGCAGCGCCATGCAGCCCAGCGCCAGCAGCCGCAGCGCCGCCGCGCAGGCGTTGGCCCACAGCGGCCAGCTCTGCCGCGTGCGCCACGCCGCCGCCAGGGCCAGCACGGCCAGACCGCCCAAGGCCAGCCCGACGAGGGCCGGGGACAGCAGGGGATTCCAGGTCAGGCGGTCCACCCTGACACCAGCGACGGATCGGTGTTGCCGCCGCTTAGGATCAATACGGCGTCGCCCTTTTCGCCGCCGAGCAGCGCGTCGAGCGCGCCGGTGCGCCAGGCGGCCACGGTGACCGCGCCGCTGGGTTCGACCAGCAGCTTGGCCTCGTTCAGCAGCCACGCCGCGGCGGCCTTCACGGCGTCTTCGGAGACGGCCACGCCGCGCACGCCGGCTTTTTGAAGCACGGGGAAGGTGACCGCGCCGGGGATCACGGCCAGCAGGCCGTCGCAGAGCGACTGCGGTGTCTCGATACGCACGCGCTTGCCGGCGGCCAGGCTGCGGCAGAAATCGTCTCCCGCTTCGGGCTCGACGCCGGCGATGACACCCGCGTAGCCGCCGCTGCGCAGCGCCGCGGCCGTGCCGCCCAGCAGTCCGCCGCCGCCGACGGGCCCGGCGACCAGCGCCAGGCGCGCCTTCGTCTCGGCGTGCTGTTCGAGGATCTCGAGACCCATGGTGCCCTGCCCGCAGACGATGTCGGGGTGGTCGTAGCTGGGGATCAGCGCGCGGCCGGTCTCGGCGACCAGTTCGTCGGCCTTGATCTTGCGGTCCTCGCTGCTGACGCCGGCGAAGAGGATCTCGGCGCCCAGCGCGCGCGCTTTGGCGACCTTGATAGGGTTGGCGTGCTCGGGCATGCAGACGAGGCACGGATACGGCTTGCCCTGTTCGGCCAGGCCCAGTTCGCGGGCGGCCAGCGCGAGGGCCTGCGCGAAGTTGCCGCTGCTGTGCGTGATCACGCCGCGCGCCCGGATCTCCGGCGGCAGCGCGGCCAGCGCGTTGAAGGCGCCGCGCACCTTGAAGCTGCCGGTGCGCTGCAGGCATTCGGGTTTGAGGAAGACGCGGTACGCGCCGCGGTCCAGGCCGCGCGCGCGCAGCAGCGGGGTGCGTTCGATGTACGGTGCCACCCTGCGCTGCGCGGCCAGAAAGTCCTCGCGGGCGGGCTGCCAGGGAGCGGATTCGGGGGCCATGGAATGCTCCGTTTTCGGTCCTGGAAAGGGCGTTTCGCGCGTCCGAGAATAGAAGCCAGTGGCCAAGCGTATCGGAGGGCCGGGAACCATGCGACGGGAAATCGGCAGGTGGATCGCGGTGTTGGCACTGGCGTGCGCGCCGGTGGCGTTCGCGCAGGGCGGCACGGCCATCGACCGCGGCGGCGAGGCCCCCACGAGCGACGAGCCCGACGTCAACTACACGGAAGTCATCGTGGGCCTGATCGAGAAGCTGGGGAAGACGAAGACCGAGGCGCAGGACGCGTCGGTGAAGCTCAGCCGGCTGGGCTCGCGCGCCCTGCCGATGCTCGCCGACCTGGTCGCCAAGACCGACAACGCGCAGGTGAAGTTCTACGCCGCGTACGCGCTCTCGCTGATGAAGGACCCCGCCGCGGGCAAGGCCCTGATGCCGATCCTGAAGGACCCCAACGCGGACAAGGAACTGCGCAAGCTGGCCATGCAGGCCACGCGCGGCGGGCAGGGCACGATGTCGGTGGGCGAACTGGTCCGCATCGCGCAGAACCCCGAGGAGGATTCGGACCTGCGCTTCATGGCGCTGAAGGAATTGAGCGTCAAGATCGAGTCCTTCGCGGACCTGGAGCTGCCCTTCGCCGAGGCGCTGTCCAACGACCGCGACGACATCCGGCAGCTGGCCGCCAAGCAGTGCTTCCAGGCCGCCACCACGAAGGTGATCTACCTGACCGCCGAGCCGAAGCTGGTGGAGATGGCGGAGAAGGACGCGGTCTTCTTCTGCCGCAGCAACGCCATCGCGGCGCTGGCGCGGATGAAGTCGCGCATGGCCGTGCCCGCGCTGCTGCGCATCCTCGCCGACGAGAAGGCCACGCCGCAGCTGAAGGACCAGGCGCTGAACGGGTTGAAGGCCATCACGCAGATCCCGTTCGTCAGCATCGAGAAGGCCAAGGCCTGGGCCGACAACGGCGGGGCGAAGCCGTACGAGAGCGCCAAGCCGCTGCTCGCCGACGAAGCCGCCGCCAAGTACAAGGAAGACCTGCAGAAGCGCGTGAAGGCGCTGACCGGCGAAGCGCAAGCCCCGCCCGCGCCCGCTGAAGGCGCCAAGGACGACAAGAACGCGCCCGCGACGCCCGCCGGCCCCGCCGAGCAGCCCGGCGAGATCCAGCGCGGGCAATAATCTTTCGATTGCGAGTTGCTCACGCAAAGACGCCAAGGCGCAAAGAACGGAAGACTGCTATTTCAAACTCGTCAGGCGGGAAGCAACCGCGAAGCCCGCGGCTGGTTGCCTCTCCGCGACAAGAATCATCCGGGGCGCTTTTGAAAGTACGATAGATTTCGCGAAGCCGCTTGCGCGTGGCGCGGGTTGCTTGTCGCGCTCGGTCCGTTGCTTGCCACCCCTTTCAAGGGGTGGCAAGCAGCCTTTCCCAACATGGAAAGCCGGCTTAAGCCGGCTTGGGGATTTAAGGTGCTCGCCTCCACCGGCTGAAGCCGGCGGCAAGCAATGGATGAAGATCCTGGCGAAGCGCCGCGCCGGGCGGCGTCACGCCTGAAAGGCGTGGTTACTGTAGCCAGGGGCAACGCCCCTGGAGCAATGCGCCATTGAAACCGAAGCCCCAACGGGGCGAATTAATCCGCCCTTTCAGAGCTCAAATTAAATGATCCCGCCGAACCAGGGGCGCCGCCCGCCTTTGGCGGGCTCTGCCCCTGGCTACAATAATTTCGCCCTTCGGGCGGAAAAACACGTGGGACCGGGGGCTACTTACTTGGGGGCGGGAGGGGGTTGGGGCGGCTTTTCCTCGTCCTTTTCGTCATGATCCTTCGTTGTCAGCCCTTGGGTCGCCTCACTCCAGTCCTCATCCATGGTTGCCATGCCAGGGGTCACTACATTATGATTTCTTGGGTCGCCATACCTCAGCCAAGAAATGAATCTTCTCCTCAAAAAGTCTCCAAGGAATACGCCAATAATTGAAGGGCCAAGGGTTATAACAAACAAAGGAATCCCTCCATACAATATGCCCCGAAAATTTCGGCAATTCCCCAATAGGGGACCCAATTCTTGATTAGACCCAAAAAAACTAAGATACTTGTTGTCAGAAGGGTGCAAAGAAAGGAAGACAAGATGCGGGCAGAAAATGACCGACCGCACACCACCACGGAAAGAGCCCCAACAACGAGGGCTATGATAATTGGCCACGTCATTTCCCCTGACATCCGCGCTCCTCATATCATCTTACAATATCAGATCCTTGCTTCACGGGTACCCAGAGGTCGTCCATGTATCGTTGCTCAATTTGCTGAATTTTCTCTCCATCAACAAATAATGTATGAGTAGGGAATCGACTCCCGCGAATCTTAAAGTCAGAAAACACCACTCCGCATTCACAGGTAAAGACGCCTTGAACCTTATGCCAGATATACACAGATGTTCGATTGTTAAGAAAAGTCTTGTTAAAATTGAAGGCATATTCCGCAATCGGTTTTGGCCTTCCCTGGAATTCCCAAGATACTGAGTGCGATCTATTGCTAGTTCGATCTCCTGTTAAATATAACCTTCCCGAGTCAGGCTGGAATGGTCCTTCAGGCCCTGTTTTTCTAACCTGATTTAGGATGCTAAAAGTAAGATTATCGTTTCCGTCGCAGCACACCAGAAACTCCATGGAAGTATAAAGACGATATTTCAGGTCATCCTCTGGAGTATCTCCCTGTCCTTCAGATAATGCCTTTACAAGTAGGACGAAATTCGCAAGCGCCCCTTGGTCCCAATATTCCGTTCCGTCAACGACTCTTCTCGAAAATCCAATTTTGTCTTCATTGATCCAGGATTTTGACGCAATTCTGATTCGCCTGCAATTCGTACCATTTTTCTGACCGGAATTCTTAGCATTTCGGGAAGACGCATTTCTTAGGTTTTCCATTTCTTGTTCCCGGGCATTATTATATTGCGCCTCAGCAAGTGCAAGTTCCCGGTTTTTTTGTTCTAAAAACTCTTCTGCACTGGCAAGTAGTTGACGACTAAATCTATTTATAGGTGAACCTGTAGATTGGGCCACGTCTTGCCTTCTTCGCTCTACTGATTCCTTGGCCGCCATTACACGCTCTTGTGCTGATTTTAGAAGCTTGTTTGCGGAATCCACTGAAAGTAATCCGCTGGGATCCACCTGCCCCACCGGGTTATTGGACCAAGCTCTGTACAAGTTCAGGTATGGCAGGAAGTCCCTGCTCAGGAAAATCCCCAACTCCGGGTCATAGATACGATACTTGGACAAACCGTACGACCGGCTACCGATGTTGAGGGTCAACCAGTTGGCCTGATAGGTGAGGCGTTCCAGTGCATTGTAGGAGAACTGAGTTCCCCGGAGGCGTTGGCGGTTGTCAGTGAGGTCGTAGTTAAAATACGATGGCGGGGCACCGCGTCGTATTTGTAGCATCCGGCGCCGTATCCGTAGTACGCCGGGCCGGGCCGACGTAGCAATATTGCCGTGCGCGGGTCTTATCGCGACCATGGCGGCATTCTACCCCATTCCGCCGGGCTTGCGGAAGGGGCGGCGCACGCGGAAGAATGGCCCCGCGAGCCTCCCTTCCCGCGCACATGACTTACATCTTTTAACGTCCTATAAATATCAAAAGTGAAAATTTCTATTCCTTTATGCCTATGGGTTTATGAGATTCGGTAACGGAATTTTTAGACACATGGTCGTTCAAATAGGCAGGAGTCAGGAAAGAGGATTCAGGCGTCAGGGAGAGCGTATTGCAGCATGGTCAGATCGGCGTGCACGCGCGAAGCGTGAACCGGAAACCGGAAACTGGAAACGGGAAACCGGAAACGCCGTTCCTGATCCCTGAATCCCGAGCCCTGACCCCTTGCAGTTGCAGTACCCGCGGCAGGATGTCGTTCGATGGACGAGCGAGGTCTTCTGTTTTCCGCGGTTTGCCGGAGCCTAAGAAGTGCGCAGTACCGCCTGTCCCGGGTTCCTCGCGTCCGGAGCGAGGGGCGCGGCGGGCTACGGCAAGCTGAGG
>JAKLKQ010000009.1:0-16615 GCA_023150555.1 Planctomycetota bacterium | reverse complement strand
AGGTCCGGCGCAGCGCACCGCGGAAGGCCGCGCCCCTTCGCCAGGATGTGTCTATAGGCGGGGGCCCGGGACAGGCACTTCCACATTGCGGAATGTGGACTTCGGATTGCGGATTGGAGGAAAAGAGAATGGCGATTTGACGACGGGAATGCAGGCACAAACGGAAGCCGGCGGTACGCCGGTTTCACGATTTCCCCATTGATGCACTTAGACATTTAAATGCCAGATCAATGAATAAATGACTCAATGAAAAACTGAATAAATTCGGAGACGCGCCGGGCTATTCGGCCACGACCCAGGTCTGGTCGGGATCGTACTGCGTCATGCCCTGCGCGGACGCGCCGGTGCCGGGGCCCAGGTCCTTCTGGTAGACGACGCCCGTGTTGTTGATCAGGAACGTGTTGCGTCCGCTCACGTCGTACTCCGACGGAAACGCCACCACCGCGTAGCCCAGCGTCATGTTCTTGTTGTCCGGCACGTAGCTCCGCGCGCCCATCGATGCGCTGGCGCCCTGCTGCTTCAGGACCTTGAAGAAGTAGCCGGCCTTGGGCTTCTTGTAGCCGGCGTCGCTGGACGCATCGGCGAACGCGGCGTCGATCAGGCACAGGTCCGCCTGCCCGGCGCTCTTTTCGAAGAGGCTGAAGTCGCCGCTCATGGCCTGCGCATATTCAAGCACGCCGTCGCCGTCCCAGTCGGTACGGCGGTAGATGTCCTGCGCCTGGGAGAAGGTCTTGCAGCAGGCGATGGCGGCGCTCTCGTTGGCGGCCATCCGCGACCGGCCGAAGTTGCTGCCGCCGCCGGATCCGCCGCCCGAAAGCCCGGGCGACGTGAGGTTCGGCACCAGCACCGCGGTCACGACTGCGGCGGGCACGACCGCGGCCAGGGCGCCTTGGCCGGTGGCCTTGCTGTCGACGCGCAGGCCCTTCGGCGTGACGGCGACCCTCGAGCTGAAGTACCCCGACGAGGGCGCATTCTTCATCATCGACGAGAGGAACGGCTGCGTCTTCAGCATCGAGGCCATGCTGCCGGCGTCGACCTCCATGGCGAAGAGTTCCCCGTCGCCGAAGGGCGGCTGCCAGCCGCCGGAAGCGCCGCCGAGGAGCCCGCGCAGTTCCTGGAAGGCGTTGCCCGCGATGAGGTAGTCGCCGGACAGGCCCACGGCCAGGGGCACGATGCCGGCCAGTTCGTAGAGGACGTCCGCGCCGTTCGCGGACTTCTTCCATGCGGGATCGTTGCCCAGCTGATGGGCCAGCACATCGGCGACGCGCGCGCGGTTGTTGACCTTCAGAAGCACGGCGACGCCCACCGGCATGTTGGGCGTGCTGCCGGGATAGAAGAGCACCGACAGCGAGGCGTCCATCAGCAGCGTGCTCAGTTCGCTCGGGTCCACGCCGAGCTGCGCCGCGATCCTCTGGCTCTGTTGCGCGTAGGCCTGCTCCCCCAGGGTGCGCGTGACCGCGTAGCGCGCCAGCCCGACGGGGTTCTTCAGGCTCGTCGAAATCGCCGCGGCGGGCTTGGGCATGCGCGCGAGCATCTCCTTGCAGGGCGCGCCGGGCTCCAGCAGGCCCGACAACTCGCTGCCTTCCTTCATGAGCAAAAACGCCGACCACTCCTGCTCGTTGGCGTCCATGCGGCCGTCGAAGGCGAGCGCGAGCGCCTCGCCGGATGCGCCGGCCAGGTTCTTCACGTTCACGAAGCCCACGAGGTCGGTGTTGCCCTTGAGCTGCTCCATCGCGGACTTGAAATACAGGTGCTGGCTGAGATCGGCATCCTCGCGCTGATTCAGGAACTTCCGCATCAATTCGGCCTTGCTCTGGGTGCCCGGACTGCTGCAGAGGTACAGGCGCTGGCCAGCGACGGCCGCGCTCATCTGCTTGCCGATCACGTGGACTGGCACGCCCTCGAACGAGTCGACCGCCACGCCCATGCCGAGGTTCGTGGCGATGCGCTTGACGGTCTCGAGCGCCTTCGTCTCGTCGGTGACGCCGACGCCCAGCACCAGGCCGGTGGGCGAACCGGCCGGGTCCGTCTCGAGCAGGACCACCGAAATCCGCTGGTCCAGATCGATGCCGGCCTCGCCGTAGCGGTCGACGTCGGTGGAATCGAAGCCCAGCGCCTGGTCCAGCGGCCCCTTCGCGCTGGCCAGCGCGCTCGCGAGAAACGGATTCGTGGAAGCCGTGTCCTTCGCGGACTTCAGCGCGTCCCGCACCAGCTCCTTGGGGTGACCCAAGGTCACGGCCGCCGAGCTGTTCTTCGGCGCGTCGGCCATCGCCGTCGCGGGCGTCTTCTTGAAGAAGACGAAGTAGGCGGCCAGCGGTAGGCCCACGAGCACGAGCGCCCACAGGAGCACCCGCGCCAGCGGCACGCCCTGGCGCGGCGGCTCACTCGAAGCGCGATGCGGCACATACGCCGGCTGCGGCGAAGGCGGCGGCACCATCGCGGTGCCGCGGCGCAATCCGGGCGCGGAAGACGCCGGCGCGTCCGGCACGCTCGGCGCGGAGGAAGCAGCGGGCGCGGCCGAAGGTGCGCTCGCCGGCGCGGGCAGGCCCGGCCCGCCGCCGCCGGCAAAGAGGTTCTTTCCGAGGACCTCGTTGGCCGGGCGGTAGGACTTGCCGTCGGTGCTGACCCAGGTGTCCCAGGAGATCGAGCCGTCCTGGATGCGGCGCTGGATCTCTTCCGGCATCAAGGGGCCTTCGACTTCGCGTCCGGTCTTGATGTACCAAGGCATAGCGTCGGTTCTCCGGGGCTACCCTGCGCGCGCAGGGATTCGTAGCGCTGCGGATGCTGCTTTGAATCAGGCGCTCGAACTCGGAAATATGTGAGACAAGACCGCAATTCTCCGGCACTTTGCGGCGGCTTCAATGCCTAACTGCAGGCCGGCGCTGGCGGCCTCTTACGGGTTCGGAAGAGATGCTTTCGGGGCGTGCGGTTCGGAATACGCTCCGATACCGGGCGGCGGGACGCGACCATCGGCGCGGGATAGGTAATGCCTGTGCGCCCATGCCAAATAAAGAGGCGGGGAGCCTTAAAGCTCCCCGCCGGTACGTTCGCAGGTATGTGGTGGGATTTACTTGTTGATCGGGCGGACCTTGCTGGCCTTCGGGCCCTTCTCCGAGTCGACCTTCTCGAACTCAACCGCCTGCCCTTCCTGCAGGGAGCGGAACCCCTCGGCCTGGATCTCCGAGTGGTGGACGAACAGGTCCTTCTCGCCGCTGTCCGGCGTGATGAACCCGAAGCCCTTCTGGTCGTTGAACCACTTCACTTTGCCTGTCGCCATTCGACTGCTCCTTCCACTAAACCATTTCCGGACCACTCCCGAGCCCACCATCAACATTGATGGATAAATATGCTGGAGAGTCCGGCTACTATGGTAAATGGTTGTGGGCCGGGATCAAGCATTTAAGTGGTTGAGTTCAATGGGGTACAGGGAGGGCAAAAACAGCCATAGGTATGAGAACCACGCCGGGCACCTTCGCCGGTGCGGGCTTCGGCGCGGCATTCTTGGTTATGAAGCCAGCGAAAGATGGTGGGCAGGGAGGGATTTGAACCCCCGTAGAGCTTACGCTCGACAGGTTTACAGCCTGTTGCCATTGACCGCTCGGCCACCTGCCCAGGTACGGCGAACCTCTTTGCTGCGGATCCGGCTGATGGGCCTCCTTCTTACCAGCCTTCCCCCGCCCTTGCAAGCTAAGCGGCACTTCGCGCGCTTTCGCCTGCTCCCCCGGCCTCCTCTTGTTAGACTGCCTCTTCGTTCCAGCGCCCCTGGCCACGGAGGTTCCCATGTCCGAAAGCCGCGTCGTCTTCGAGCGCGTCGAGAGCCTCGCATTGAAAGGCAATCCGCTGGGCGACCCGCACGAGCGGCGCTTGCCCGTGTACCTTCCGCCGGGCTACGACGAGGGGCAGACGCGCTATCCCGTCGTCTTCCTGCTGGCCGGCTACACCGGCACCGGCGCGATGATGCTCAACGAGGCCGCCTGGGAGGAGACGATCCAGCAGCGCATGGACCGCCTGATCGCGGCTCGTGCCGTACGCCCGATGATCTTGGCCTTGCCCGACTGCTTCACGCGCTACGGAGGCTCGCAGTACATCGACTCGCCCGCGACGGGCAACTACGGCGCGCACCTGTTGGAACTGGTCGCGCACGTCGACGCGCGGTTTCACACGCGGGCGGAGCGCGACTTCCGCGCCGTGGCGGGCAAGTCCAGCGGCGGCTACGGTGCACTGGTCAGTGCGATGCGCCACCCTGGCGTCTTCGGGCTGGCTGCCGACCACTGCGGGGACAAGTACTTCGAACTGGCCTACAAGCCCGACTTCCCCAAGTTCCTGCGCGCGGCCGCGCGCCTGGGCGGGCTGGACGGCGTGAAGCAGGTGCTGGCCGATCCGGCGAAGATGCAGCCGCGCGGCGGGGACTTTTTCGACCTGATGAACATCTGCGCGATGGCCTCGTGCTATTCGCCCAACGCGCGGGCGCCGCTGGGCTTTGATCTTCCGGTGGACCTGTACAGCGGCGAACTGGACGCGGAGGTCTGGGCGCGCTGGCTGGCGCACGATCCGGTGTACCTGGCCGACGACGCGAAAAACCTGGACGCCCTGCGCGGCCTGCGGCTGCTGTTTCTCGACTGTGGGAAGCGCGACGAGTTCAACCTGCAGTACGGCACGCGGATCCTGCATCGCAAGCTCGAGGCGGCCGGCGTGAACCACCATCACGAGGAATTCGACGGCGGGCACCGCGGGATCAACTACCGCTACGACGTCTCCCTGGCGGCGATCAGCGCCGCGATGCCGCACTAGACCCGACGAAAAACACCGCGCGCCCTGGGTCGAACGATCCAAGGCGGCGCGGACGAAGGCCTACGGCGGGGAGCGCCGTTACCAGGCGACCTGGAAGTTGACGATGAAGTTGTCGTTGTGGACTTCGCGGGCGTGCCGGAAGTCGCCGGGCTCGTCGACGTTCTGGTCCTCGTCGACCCAGTTGTAGTTGAACTGGAGCTTGGCGTTGTTGCCCTTCAGGTACCAGTTGCAGCCCACGGTGAAGACCTCGGTCTTGGACTCGTCGGTGCGTCGCTGCGGGTTGACGAAGTCGACGAAGTGCAGGTTCTCCATCGCTTCGTAGCGCGCCACGAACTCGAAGGGCTCGAGGACGTGCTTCATAAACGTGCTGTTGCTGTCGCGGAGCCTGTCGCCCCAGTAGCTCTGGCTCAGGCGGTAGCCGAAGGAGACGTACCAGCCCTGAACGCTGATCGGGCCCGGGCCCAGCAGGACGTCGTCGCCGCCGCTGGCGCTCGTCGGGACGCTCAACACCGCGCCCGGGGCCCAGCGGTCGTCGTTACGGCCCCATTCGCCGCGGATCCACCAGCCGCGGACGGGGCCGGCGGGGCGGTACATGCCGTAGGCGTAGATCATGCGCCGGACAATGCGGTTGCGATTCAGGCCGTCGGTCTCGAAGCCCAGGCCCAGGTTGCTGTCGCGGCTGCCGGCCTCGCCGCCTTCGCCGTACAGGAAGCTGCCGCCGATCTCGATGCTGCCCCACTTCTCGTCGTTCCAGAGCGGGCGCAACAGGACCGAGCCGACCAGATCCTTGGAGTCGTTGTCGTCGGCGCGGTTGTAGCGCGGTTCGAAGGCCGCCCCCGCCCCGTTGAAGACGCCCACCCAGTACTGGAAGCGGTCGTCCCACCAGCTGCCGTGCGCCATCGCGCCCAAGTCCTGGACCGCGGCCAGCTGCGTGACCATGGAGCGCTCGACGAAGTCCAGCTTCCCGTCGTCGCGGCTTCCTTCCTCGCCGATGCGGCGGCGCATCTGGCCGATGGAGAGTTCGTGGTGCGGGATCACGCCGTGCAGGTTGATCCAGGCCTCTTCCAGCAAGCGGTTGGCGCTGCCGGAGCCGTTGCGGACGGCCTGGTTGCGCGTATGGCCGATCTCGATGGCCTCCAGGTCCTCGTTCAGAAACAGGCCGGGGTTGGTGAAGACGACGCCCTCGCCCGAGTAGTTATTGCCGACGTTGCTGGGGAAGGTCGGGAAGCTGTCGGCCTCTCGCGACGGGTCGATCTGCACGTACGCCGTGACGTTCTCGTGGATGTCCATAGTGAAGCGCAGCTGCGCGCGGCGCACTCGGAAGCTGTCGTTGTCGGCGACCTCGTTGGAGCCGTAGGCGGCCGGGTGCGCAGCGATGTTCGGGTTGGGGTCGGCGTAGCCGTAATTATCGTTCTGGATGCTGTAGTACCAGACCTGTACCAGGCCGCCCATGGTCAGCTTACCTTCGCGGGTGCTGACGCCGGCGTTGGGCCCGTAGCGGTTCTCGACCTGCTGGCTGGCGGCATCCACCGCGCCGACGTCGGAGATGGGCACGTACTGCTGGACCTTCTCCTTCAATCGGTCGTTGTCGCGAATGACCTGCTCGTACTGCGCGCGGGTGATCTCGCCGGTCGAGGAGAGGTTGGACGGCGCGGGATCGTTCGCATGAGCCTGGGCGCGAAGGGCCGCGTTCTCGCTCTTGAGACGGTTGATCTCGGCGCGCACGGCTTCGAACTTGAGGCGCTCGTTCTCCTGCTGCTCGCGCTGCAGGCGGTCCTGCTCGGCGCGCAGCTTGGCGGCGGCTTCCGACTCCTGGGCGCCGAAGACCGGCATCGCGGCCAGCAGCAAGGCCATCAAGGAAAGGTGCAGGAACCTAAGCAAGATTTGCACTCCCTAGAGAAGTCCGCCTGCCGACAGTACCGCTCTGGGCGACATTCGCCAAGCGGTACGAAGGGGCAGGCCCCGATACAAAAAGGACAAAGCAGCCCACATGGTATCGATCGGAGCGGCGAAGTCAAGCGCGTGAAAGTTGCCAAAATCCCTGTGGAACTCCTTGGGGAAAAACCGGTTAAGATGGTTTGTATATACGTTGCACTATGTGCTCATGCGATTCTTGCCGAAGGCTGGAATTTTCGTCGAACGTAACCTCCTGTCATGAAAGCAAAAGTGACCCAACAGGGAGTCTTACCCGATTCTAAATCGAAAATACTTTTGCCTTCTCCGGATTTGTTGGTAAAAGGCTCCCCTACATTGTTCATTCCGAACCGGTTGGTATTTCGGTTCGATGATCAACGCGGGACCAGGGACCCCACGGGGGACGTTGCAGGAAACGGGGTCCCGCCAAAGGCGAGCACCTTTTCTTTCGCGCCTCCATCCGGAGGCGCTGGCTTTTTCGCGCTCGGGTAGGCGCGAAGGTCCAAACAACCAGGAGGCGTCATGCTTCGCATTGCCAAGTCGAGTAAGGTGTCCGTGGTCCTGGCGGGCCTACTGCTGGCCCTGTCCGTGCTGTTCTCGGGTGGGAGCGCGCAGGCGGCGAGGTCTTCGCGCCGGGCCAGGAGATCCTGATCCGCGTTGCGCCGGTTGGCTCGGTGATCAACATCACCGTGAACCTGGACATTTACGACAGCACGGGCGCCATCGTTGTCACCACGGTATCGCTGGGCAGCATCAGCAACGTCAAGCCGACGAAGTTCAAACTGCACCAGACCCCGTTCACGCTGCCGCTGAGTGCCACGGGCCTGCCTTCCTCGCACTGCCGCATCCGGCTGGGTACGACCACTAAGCTTGGTCTTTTTGAGGTCGAATCCGGCGACTTCATCATCGGCTCCCCCGGCCTGCTGCCGAACTCGGTGGACACCACGCACATCATCGACGGCCAAGTCCAGACCGCCGACATCGGCGATGGCGAGGTGAGGACTGCCGACATCTTTGACGGTGGAGTAGCGACGGTCGACATCGCCAACAACGCGGTGACCGGCGCAAAGCTGTTGAGCGACGCGACCGACGACAGCCTTCGCGCGGTCAATACCAACCACATTAAGGATGTGGCCGTCACCAACGCCAAGATCGCCAACAGCGCCGTGGATGCCAACAAGCTGGCTACCGACGCCGTGACCACCGCGAAGATTCTTGACGGCGCCGTGACGACGAACAAGATCGCTGACGGCAACGTGACCCTGGCCAAACTGCCGACCACCACGGCCGGGCGCATCATCATCGCGCAGAACGCCGCGCCGCCGTCGTACATCGCCATGAACGGAGACGCCACCCTCGACGCTTCGGGCCTGCTGGACCTGGCGAACCTGGCCGTCGAGACGGCCGAAATCAATGACCTAGCCGTGACCTCCGGCAAACTTGCCAACGACGCGGTGACCACGGCCAAGATCCTGGATGGCCAGATCACCACGGCCAAGATCGGAAACGGCCAGATCCAGAACGCCAACATCGCGGACGGCGCGGTGGATACCAACAAGATTCAAAACGGAACCATTGTTGCCGGGGACCTGGAAGCTACCTTCAATGCCAGCCTGCACCGCCATATCGACAACAAGAACGTGGCACTGGTCGGCAATGCCGGCGGCACCATCTTCCTCACCAGCACGGCGAACAGCACCAGCAGCGGCGCGTTCCTGGTCGGCGCCTTCGACGAGTTTACCAACTCGAGCAATACCAACGTCCAGGGCGTGCTGAAGGACTTCGACACGGCGCTCAATACCGCGCTCGTTGCGCAGAACCTGTTCAGCCAAGTGAACGTCCCGTCGGGCGACTCGGTCATCTCGGCCAACTCGCCGACGACGCAGTTGACCCTGACCTCGCCGGTCGGCAGCGGCATCACGGTCACCGGCAACAACACGACCAAGACGATCACGCTGGACGTGGCGGCCAAGGCCTTCGACGGTGACGACCTGGCCGACTCGGTTGCCGGCGACGGCCTCTTCTACTCCGGCTCGGGCCCGCGCGTCCTAAACGTCGGTGCAGCCGTAAATGGAGCCATCACGGTCAACGCGAATGACCTTGGCGTTTCGGCAGACGGTATCGACGGCATCCATCTGGCCACCAACATTACGGTCGACGACATCACCCAGACTTTTACCTTCGGCGATACCAATTCGCCCCTGATGCTCTACTCCTTCACCGGCCTCGGCAGTTTGTCCAATGTGCCTGTATTCCGAATTACGCGAGGTTCCGGTCCGGCCACCAGCATCTTTACCGTCGATTCGGACGGCGACATCACAACCCCCGGCTTCTATACGGGCGCCAACGGCGTGAACGTATCCGGCGGCTTCCTGACGACCGGTCCGGTGCTGACGCCGAACTTCTCGGTCAATTCCGCCAACGGCAACACCACCGTCGGTGGCACGCTGACGGTCACGGGCGGCCTCTCGGCCACCTCGCTGTCCTCGGACACGGACTTCATCCTGGACATCGACAAGAACAACGACGGCGGCTCGGCCAACTTCACCGTGCGAAACAACAATGCCGAGGTGATCTCCCAGTTGACCGTAAGCGACTCGGTCTCGGTGACCGAGTCCCTCGGCACGACGACGATGCCTGCCCGCGTGTCGCTCAGCGACGGTTCGAGCAACACGGGCTTGCTCCAGACGGCTGCCCTGAGTGCCAACCGCACCTACACCTTCCCCAATCAGGACGGCACGGTGGCGATGCTCAGCGACATTACCGCCAACGTCGAAGCGGCAGGCGCGGCCAACAACACCCTGCGCTCCAACGGCACGACCTGGGTCAACAACGCCAACTTCACCGTCACGGCAGCGGGCGCGGCCACGGCCGTATCCTACGCGGGCGATGGCTCGGCCCTGACCAACCTCGAGGCCGGCGATATCGCGACCGGCACGCTGGCCGTGGCGCGCGGCGGTACGGGCGTGGACGGTAGCGCCGCCACCAACGGGCAGTTGCTGATCGGCCACGACGCGAACAATAACTTCTCGCTGGCCAACCTGACCGGCACGGCGAATCAGGTGACCGTCACCAACGGCGCCGGTACCATTACGCTCTCCGGCCCGCAGGACCTCGCGGCCACTTCCACGCCCACCTTCGGCCGAGTGACCCTGGGCGACGAAAGTCCGATCCCAGGCCGGGTAATCCTCAGGGACAACGCGGTCGCCACAAACACTGGAACCATTGAAACCGCGGCGACTCTTGCGGCAAACCGCACCTACACGCTGCCCGACGCCTCGGGCACCTTCCTGCTGGCCAGCGGCGGCGCCCTGCCCCTGGGCGACGACACCACGCCCACGGCGGGCTCGCTGGTCCTGGAAGACAGCACCGCACTCAATACGTTCCAGGGCAGCTTGCAGGTAACCAACCCGCTGACGGCTGACCGCGTCTATACCTTCCCGAATGCCACCGGAACGGTCGCGCTGACCAGCGACATCACCGCCACGAACCTGACAGGAATCGTACCCCTCAATAAGGGCGGTACGGGCCTGAACATTGACGGGACGACGGTTGCAGACCTAGATTTCCTGGTGGGCGACAACGCCACCGATGCCTTTATCCGCAAGACCCTGCAGGGCACGGCGAACCAGGTAGTGGTCACGAACAATGCCGGCACCGTGGTCCTCTCCACGCCCCAAAACATTGCTCCACGTCCTCCCCCACCTTCGCGGGGCTGACGTTGAACGGCGATGCGGACTTCAACGGCAACGATATCGTTGATATCGTATCCATCACCGGCACGACGGGCCTGACCATCGCCACGAACACGGGCGGCGGCGCGGACAACTTGGCCCTGACGGGTGACGACAACGTGAATATCACGGCAACCACCGGGACCCTTGCCCTTTCGGGTAGCACGGGTATCACCTCGAACAGGACCATCACGGGTTCGGTCGCAAAGGCTAGTGCCACGCCTGCGCTCACGGCGACGCCTGACGTTACCAACCTGACGCTGGTAGAGGTGGATTCGGCCGGAGCTACTCCGCTGACCGTCACCAACTTGACCGGTGGCGTAAAGGGACAGGTCGTAGTCGTCGTGAACGTCGATGCAGGCGCAGGCACTGTCGATTTCGCGGACGGCGGCAACTTTGAACTATCCGGTGCCAGGTCACTTACGCCGGGGGACACGTTGACGCTGATTTTCGACGGTACGCAGTGGCTTGAACTGGCCGTCCGGGACAACGCGCCCTAATGTTGCGAGCAGCATGAAGGTTGCTAGTATCCAGTTGATCAGAAAAGGAGGGAGCAGACGCCTGCTCCCTCCTTTCATTTGATGCGAACATGGTTCACGGAGGTCCCGAAGCGATGCACGCCTTCTCCGCCCGCCCTGCCCTGCGCGTCTCTGCGCTCCTGGCCTTCGCCGCCCTTGCCGCGTTCGCCGCGAAGAGCGCGCTTGCCGAAGACGGCAAGATCACGCGAAGCGAGGATCCCAAGCCCGAGAAACCCGCCGCGCGCACACGCGGCAAGACCGCCGCAAAGACCGCCGCCGAAACAGAAACTCCGCCCAAGGGCGAGGCCGGCAAGGAGGCCAAGGAAGGCGAACCCAAGAGCGAAGGCGAAAAGCCAGCGCCGCAGCCCGAACCCAAGCCCCCCGTCGCGCCGGAGCCGTCGCTCTACGAGCGCCTCGGCGGCGTCGCGAAGCTCTCCGGTGTGGCGAACACCTGCGCCGATTTCCTGGTCGTCGACGAGACGCTCGGCGCGAACAAGGAATTAAAGGAAGCGCTCGAGAAGGCCCCGCGCGCGTCGCTGCGCTACCACCTCACGAGCCTGCTCTGCGCGATCTGCGGCGGCCCCGAACGCTACGCCGGCCCGAGCCTGGGCGAATTGCACCGCACCTACAAGCCCGACGAGAAGGCCTGGGCCGCCGCCCGCGCGGCCTTCGAGAAGGCCCTGAAGGTTCAGGAAGTGCCCGCCGCGCTCGCCACCGAGGCGGGCAGCCTGTTCGACGGCCTTCGCAAGGCGCTCGAGGACGCGCTGCCCGCGCCCTACGACTCCGAGAAGGGCGGCTACGCGGTCAACTTCCCCAAGGCCTGGGAGGTCCGCGAGCAGAACGACGGGCTGGTGGTCACCGCCGTCAGCCCGCTGCTGGACAAGACGGACCCCTTCAACGAACACGTCCGCATCCGCGCCGAGGACCTGCTGCTGCCGATGACCACCGAGGAGTACACCAAGGCCTGCCTGCTGGCCGCGCGCCGCGCGCGTCCGGACTTCCAGGCCCTCGGCGCCAGGCAGTTCGTGCTCAGCGGCCAGCCCGCCGCGGGCTTCCTGTGGACGCACGCCCAGAACAAGACGACCCTGCGTGAGCTGACCGTCTGCTTCGCCGACGGCACGCGCGGCTACGAGATCTCCTGCGTGGTCGCCGCCGACCAGGCCGCCAACTACCAGGGCTTCTTCGACGAGATCCTGCGCAGCTTCCTGGTTAAGGCCAAGCCCAAGCCCGAAGGCGCACCCGCCCCGGCGCCCGTGGAGGACAAGGGAGCCGCCGCGAAGCCCACGCAGGCGCCCGGCGAGAATAAGGCCCCGGCCGCGAAGTAGCCTCGGATTTCGTTGGCGAAATTCTTCGAATTTTTCGCGCTGCTTCCGCGCCGGATGCGATTGCACGTGCTTTTCTCGTCTGCGCCCTTCCACGGAATGAAGAGGACGGGTATAGTGCGGCAAGGAAGCAATGTGTATCGATGAGCCCGGGCAGGAAGGCCTATGGCTGCGTGGTTCGATCCCGGGCAATTGAAGAAGAAGATGACCAACCTGCTGCCCAAGGGCGGCGGTCATCTGAAGGTCCTTGCCGCGCTTCTGGAAGCCGGCGATCCGCGCGCCACGATCCAGCCGCTTGAGGACCAGGACTGGCTCTGCCCCTTCACCGGCCGGCGGGTGGAACTGCCCGGCTGGGACGGCTCGGCCGAAACGCTTCTGCAGCACCCGGCCGTTCAGGAGCACCTCAAGGGGCTGAAGCCCGAGCGTGGCGTGGTGCCTGCGCCGATGCCCATGCCCGTACTGGCGCCGTACTTCGTCAAGCTGCGCCTGGAAAAGTGGCCCAACTACCACGTCTCCAACACTGAGGGCAAGTGGGTCTGCCCGCACTGCCTCTGCACCACCGAGGCGCTGATCAAGAACTGGGACGAGTCGGAGGTCCAGTTCGATTGGTTCCTGCCCGAGGCCCTGAAGCACCTGGCGACCTGCGATTCCTTCCGCAACGACCCGCTGAACTCCGCCACCGACATCGAGGTGCGCGGGCAGTTCGGCGAGGGCGAGGTCCGCAAGGAACTGCTCAAGCGCGTGCAGCAGGAGCCGATCTTCCGGGTCACCGACGACAGCGGCACGTGGATCGACCCGTTCAGCGAACGGGCCGTCGAGCACCTCAATCTGAAACGCGCGCCCTGGAACGCCGAACTGCAGAACGCCATCGTCGCCTACCTGCTCAGCGACGCCTGCCCCGGCGCCAAGACGCGCTGGCGCACACCCAAGACGCTCAACGAGATGCAGCGCATCGCCGGGCAGCTCACCGCGCGGCGCCAGGCGCTCTTCGAGACCAGCCGCATCCGTGCCGCCGCCGAGGTCCAGCTGGCGGCGCTGCGCAACCAGCTGCAGCAGGCCAGCGCGGCCGCCGACCAGCACCAGGAACTCAAGATGGACCTCGCCGCCGCGCGCAAGGTCCAGCTCAAGATGCTGCCGGACAAGCCCCCCGCCCTGCCCGGCTACGACATCGCCGTGTACTACGACGCCTGCTCCGAGGTCGGCGGCGACATGTACAGCTTCATCGAGGCCGACGGAGGGCGCTGGGGCTTCCTGATCGGCGACGTCTCGGGCCACGGCGCCCAGGCGGCGCTGATCATGTCGATGACCATGCAGAGTTTCTCGCTGCGCGGGAAGCGCTCCAAGGCCAGCACCACCAACGTGATGAAGGCCGTCAACGACGACCTGGACGGCGCGATTCCCGCAGGGAAGTTCGCCAGCGCCTTCTACATCGTGCTCGACCCTCCCACGGGGAAACTCAGCTGCGCGCGCGCCGGCCACAACCCCGCGTTGCTGTACCAGCCGTCCAAGGGCGCCATCACGCAGCTCGCCGGCGGGGGCGTGGCGCTGGGCATGGTCAAGAGCGAGAAGTTCGCCAAGCGCATAGAGCACTACGAGTCGCTGCTGGAACCCGGCGGCGTGCTGGTGCTCTATACCGACGGCATCGTGGAGGCCCACAACCCGGCCGGCGACGAGTTCGGCGAGGACGCGCTGCAAGGCCTTATCCTGAATGCAGTTAGCAGTACCAGCCAGCAACTGGTGGACTACGTGATCAAGCGTGTGAAGAGTTTTATGGGCGAACGCCCCGTCGAGGACGACTTCACGCTGGTGGTGATCAAACGGAAGAAATAATCGACCTTGGACGCACGCGGAAAACCGCCTCGTTCGTGTAATCCGTTGAAGTGAAATAACTTGCGATTGCGCCGGTGGGCCGGGAAATCTCGTAAATCGCACTAAGAAGCCGGGTAGCCCGCCGTCTCCATTCCAGCAAAGCCATGCCGGCCGATACCAGGGCCAGGCCAGAAGCGCCGGAAGCGGAGGTAACGCAATGAAGACGTACGCCATGTGCCGAAGCGGAGCCTGGTGCGTAGCGGCGAGCTTCGCGCTGGTCCTGGGCGGTGCCTTCACGGCCGGCGCCGCCGACGTGGTGGTGCTCAAGAACGGCACGGTCCTGGAAGGCGAGATCCTCGAGTCCGGCAACACCGAAGTCGTTCTCAATACCGGCGTCAAGGACGTGCCCATCCTGCGCAGCGAAATCCGCAAGCTCACCGAGGACAAGGCCTCGCGCACCGAGTTCGCGCGCCGCTTCGGGATGGTCAAACGCAGCGACGCCAACGCCTTCTTCGAACTCCACAAGTGGGCCAAGGATGCGCGCCTGTACAGCCTCGCCGACAAGGCCCTCGAAGCCACCGTCGCGGCCGACCCCAACCACGCGCAGGCCCGCAAGGCCCTGGGCTACGTCTATTTCGAAGGCGTCTGGATGACGGCCGAGGAAGCCGAAAAGAGCCGCATGGGCCCCACCGCCGCCACGGGCGCCGCGCCCCTGGCCGTGGGCGAACCCACCGCCGAGCAGAAGGAGATGACCGCCGAGGCCCGCAAGGCGCAGCGCGAGTACGAGCAACGCATTCTCGGCCTGGCCCGCACGCTCGCCGGCAAGGAAGCCAGCGAGAAGGACCTGGAAGCCGCGAAGCTGGAACTCCTGCGCGACCACGAGAAGGCCGGCGACACGCTGCTGGGCGTGTTGAACTTCCGCGAGGTCACCGACGAGCAGGCCCGCCTGGGCGCGTTGAAGGCCCTGGACCTGATCAAGCACAAGGGTGCCAGCGTCAGCCCCGTGCTGGCCTGGACGGCCGTGATGGATCCGGCCGAGGGCGTCCGCGAGAAGGCCACCGCGCTGGTCAAGGAACGCAAGGACGAAGCCGCCACCGTGGGCATCATGCGCCACCTGATCGGCGCCTTCGACAAGCAGGGCAATGTCGTCAACGCGCCGGTGCGCGACGCGGCCGTGAAGGCCCTGCGCAGCATCGACGACGCGCGCGTGCTCCACTCGCTGGCCTACTACGCCACCCTGGAGATGCGCCCGACGGTCACCGAACTGGCCAGCTTCAACACGCGCCAGATCGACAGCTACACCGTCAACCAGGGCGCCGCCGCGACGGTGCTGATCCCGCTCAGCTTCCCGGTCCAGTTCCCCGAGCTGCGCATCACCCGCGTGCGCACGACGGTCTGCGCGCCGGCCAGCGCCTACCACGCGCTGAAGGGCGACTAGACTTTAGAAACCCTCTCTCTCCTGCGAAGCGGGCGGCCGGAAACGGGCCGCCCGTTTTGTTTTTCCAGCGCGCCTCAACGCCCTTGGCAGGCGCGCGGACTCTCCCTAGAATCTCCTTCACCTCCGACCGATCGAGCCGTAGTCCGAGGTCCTTGCCCAAGGAGCCGCTCGCCATGAACTGCTTCCCCGCTCTTCTCGTTTTGGCACTGTTGTCGCCGGCCGCGGCACGCGCAGCGGAACCGTTCGGCGGGGTCAAGGCCGAGACGATTCCCGAGCGCAAGGAACTGCCGCCCGTCGAGGAGAAAGGCAAGCCGTACAAGGTGCCCGCCACCAACTGGGAGAAGCGCCCGGTGCTGTGGGGCTGGACGTGCGAGCTGGCCGACGGCACGGGCCTGAGCTTCGGCGGCGTGCACCAGACCGCCGACGACGGCAATCCGCACACGGCCGTTTTGGCCGGCGGGACGTGGACGAACCTCGCCGAGGACCTGCGCAAGAAGAACCCGCTCCAGAAGCACCACGACGCCGCGCGCGCGCTGCGTGTTGCCATAAAGGACGCGCTGGCCATGGCTCGGCACCTCTACTTCGAGGGCAAGCCCGCCGGCGAGGAAGCAAAGCTGCTAGCCGCCGGAGCCGATCCGGCAATCGCGAAGGCCGCCGCCGACCTGGCCAAGCTGACGGGCGAACTGAAGGCTCTGAAGGATCTGGCGCCTTACGAAGCTGGGCAGGTGCAGGTGGCGCTGAAGCATCTCGAGGCCGGTGCGGCGGGGCTCAAGCCCTTCGGCCAGAGTGTCACGCCCGAAGCCATGGCCGCGATGCGTTCGGCGCAGGTCGAGGTCGAACGCGCCGCCGAGCCGCTCGACGCCGAACCCGCCGGCCGCGCGCTCAGCCGCATTGCGTACGACGCGAAGAGCAAACTCTACGTGCTCTTCGGCGGCACGCACATGGACTACGAGACCAACGACCTGTGGGTCTTCGACCCGGCCCAGCGCAAATGGCAGCAGCGCCACCAGGACGCCGCCCCCGAGCCGCGCTGCGACCACTTCCTCGAGGCGCCCGGCGACGGCCGCATCGTCCTGTACGGCGGCTGCA
>JAKLKQ010000099.1 GCA_023150555.1 Planctomycetota bacterium | reverse complement strand
CCGGGACAGGCAATTCGATTGCGGATTGCGGAGTTCGGATTGCGGATTGGAGGCGGCGATGAAAGGGATTTGAGGATCTATCCATTTCAGATTTTGGCATTGAACAACTTTTCAATTCGTAAATCTGAAATGAGAAGATGCGTGAAGCTTGCCGGGTGGGCCAAAAAGAAGTCCTCTGCGGGCTCTGCGGTTAAAGCCGTTCCGGTCACCGGTGTCCGGATCCCGGAGCCCGCAAAGATCACTGGTCGCGGCGGGTGACTTCGTCTTTCTTGACCGGGCGGTACATGGTCTCGACGGGCGCGAAGTTGTCGCGCAGGATCATGACCTTCTCGTAGTCCTGGTTGTCCCGGATCAGTTTGTCGTCGAAGAGGTTCTTGGCGTGCCAGACAAAGCCGCCGATTTTGACGGCGGGGTCCTCGCCCTTGGTCAGGTCCTCGGCGCGCTTGACGATCTCGTCGTAGGTCAGGCGCTTTTCCTCGCGGGTGGCGATCAGGATCACGTTTCGGTAGTCGGCTTCGTTGTTGCGGATCGAGCGGTTGTAGCCGACCTTGGGGAAGACGTAAGCGTGGTTGAAGAGGCGCTCGCTGTCGCCGCCTTTCTTGAAGTCGGCCTGCGCGGCGAGCATCGTCTTGTGCTCGGCGAAGAGCAGGTCCGCGGGGCGGTCGGACATCTCGGGCGCGTTGGCGACGGCAGCGATGAGGTTGCTGGCGAGGACGCCGCCCGGCGCGAGGTACTCGCGGACGTCGCGCAGGAACTCCCACGTCATCAGGTGGAAGGGGATCTGCCCGCCGCTGGAGTACGCGTCGAGCACGATGACGTCGTAGCTGCCTTTCTCGAGTTCGGTCAGGCGCATGCGGGCGTCGCCGATGTGGAAATGGATCTTCTGCTTGCCGCCTTCTTCGAGCTTCAGGCGGAAGAACTCCTTGGCCACGTATTCGACGCGATCGTCGATTTCCAGGACGTCGATCTGTTCGATGCTGGGATACTTCGCGCGGTACTGGATGGGCACCACGCCGCCGCCTCCGCCGACCACCATCAGGCGCTTGGGTTTGGGGTTCCAGATCACGGGCAGGTGCAGGACGTCGGTGTACGTGACGGCGTTCTCGTAGCGGTCCATGAACGGGTAGATGCCGCTTTCCAGGTTCTCGTTGAACTTCAGCCAGCGCTGCGCGGTGTCGGGGCCCAGCAGCATGCCGTTCTCGCCCTGGAAGCGCCCTTCGTTGATGACTTCCTCGGTGATGCCGATGTCGTGGTAGACGGACTCTTCGTAATGCAGCAGGCGCTCGCCGGCCTCGACGGTGGGCACGACGGGAAACAGGATCATGCCTTCGATGCCCGCCAGCGCGATCAGCGCCAGCATCGCCGCGCCGTGCCGGTCCTCGCCCTTCAGTCCGCCCAGGGCGCTGCGGAACATCACCAGGCTGACGACGGCCACCAGCACCAGCAGCACGCCCAGCAACTGCATCGTCGTCGAGACTTCCATGTACGGGATCAGGATGAACGCCGTGCCCAGCGTCCCGACGATGGAGCCGAAGGTGGAGAGCGCGTAGAGCTTGCCGGCCACGCCGCCGACGCCTGCAAGGGAGGTGGCATGAAGCTTGATCGCATACGGCGAAACCATCGCCATCAGGAAGCTGGGCACGAAGAACAGAAGCGTGCAGGCGACCAGCGGCGAGATGGCCGGATCGGCGATGCTGCGCGCTACGCCCGTGCACATCCACGTGCCGAAGTACGCGATGATGGTGAAGACGTACACCCCGGCCAGGCTCACGATCGTCGCCATCGCCGGGAAGCTGGGCTTCACATCGGAGAGCTTTCCGCCGACGTAGTAGCCCGAGGCCATCGCGCCCATGAACAGCCCGATCAGGCTGCCCCAGACGTAGATCGTCGTCCCGAAGCTGGGCGCCAGGATGCGCGAGCCGGCGATCTCCACGCCCATCAGGATCGCTCCCGACGAGAAGACGATCAGGTACAGCGCGAGTGCCGCGCGGCGCGCGGCCTGCTTGTCCACCGGTCCGCCGGCGGCCTGGGGTTCCGTAGCCATATGCTCTCCTGCCGGCGGGGCCTGGAAGGCGCCCGCGCGGGTCTCCCGTGGGTGTTTCCGGATGAACGAAAAGGCCCGATTACCTTACCCCAACCCGCCCTTTCCTCAATCGACAACCGGCACGCCCCAGGTCGCCAGGGCGTTGGGCCAAAGGGACTGAAACCTAGACAGCGGCAGGCCCACGACGTTGTCGAAATCGCCCTCGACCTTCACGACGAAGCGGTCACCGCTTTCCTGGATGGCGTAGGCGCCGGCCTTGCCGTCGGCCTCTCCGCTGTCGACGTACGCCTGGATCTCGGCGGGACTCATTTTCCGCATGGTCACCCAGGTCCGTTCGGCGGCCAGGATGGGGGCGGGATTGTCGGGGGCCAGCCACAGGCACAGGCCGGTGATGACGCGGTGGCGTGTGCCCGAAAGCTTGCCCAGGATCCGCGCGGCGTCGAAGCGGTCGAGGGGCTTGCCGAGGACCTCGTTGCCGAGCGCCACGAGCGTATCGGCGCCCAGCACCAGGTGCTGGCGGTTTACGGGCAACCGCGCGGCGACGGTCTGGGCCTTGGCGCGGGCCTTGGCCATGGCCAGGGCTTCGGGGCCGGGCGCGGCGGCGACGGCATCCTCGGCCTCGCCGGGGTCGTGGGCTTCGAAGGCGTAGCCGGCGTCGAGCAGGATGCGGCGGCGGCGCTCGGAGAAGGAGGCGAGCACCAATGGAATCGGCGGCTGTCTGGGGCGCTTGGCGGCGGGCATGGCTCAGGCCGGGGCTTCGTCGTTGGCCTTGCGCGACCCGGAAGCGTCCGCGCTGCCGGACGCGCCGTCTTCCTCGGAGGCGCCGCCGCGGGCCTGGCGTTCGGCCTCGCGCTGCTCCTTATAAAGGTGCAGGGCGTCGCGCTGGACGACGTAGGTGCGGGCGAGCAGGTCGCCCAGGCGCTGGTTGCGGGGCGTCAGGAAGATGGTCGGCAAGGCGGCGAAGGCGGCCAGTACCGGATTGCGTTCGTAGAAGCCCACCAGGTTGCGAACGAAGACGGACCAGAGATTGGGGCGTTCGCCCTTGTCGTTGACGACGCACAGGCCCATGGCCCACTTGCCCAGCGTCGCGCCGTAGGACCACTCGCACAGCACCAGGTAGATGAGGTACAGGGCGACGAAGGGCCGGTTCATTTCCAGGCTGTTGATGTTCGCCATCGGGCCGCCGGAGCGGATGTCCAACGCCCGCGTGAGGGCCTCGGTGGCGGTCAGCAGCAGCGCCAGGTCCACCAAAAAGGCGCTGATGCGCAGGGTCAGCGGCGCGAGCACCTCGCGGGTCTTGATCTTCGTCGTGAACGCGCGCAGGATGCGGCGGCGCCGGAAGGCCATCCCGAGGCCCATGGCCACGAAACCCACGCCCATGCCCAGCATCCCCAGCAGGAACAGCTCGAGGTTGTTCGTCGGAAGCCCTTCGGGGCGCGCCTGCACGCTCCAGGCGTCGGCCTCCGCGCGCCAGATCTCGAACTCCTGCGAGTTGTGCCGCAGAAACACGTTCTTGGCGCCGGGCAGTCGCAGGATGGCGTAGGGCTTCATGCGCAGCCGTTCGGGCTCGTTGCGCTCGGCCAGCGCCAGTTCCGTGACCTCGCCCTCGACGTCCTTCGGCAGGCGGAAACGCCGCGGCGCGGTGGAGCGCCCGAACTGCGGATTTTGGGGCTGCACGACGGCCATCAGGTCGGCGCCTTCGCTCCAGACGTCGGTGAAGCCGTCGGGGAGGTCGTTGATGGTCAGGACCTGCTCGCCGTAACGTTCGCCGTCGAAGGTCACCGTTCGGAGCGGGCCGTCGAAGGTCATCGGCGGCTCCAGGTCCAGCAGGTCGACGGGCGCGATTGCGCGCCAGCAGAGCGCGATGACGCCTTCGTGGTAGACGGCCTTGAGCCAGAAGCCGCTTTTTCCGCGCTGGATGCGCGGCGGAGACTTGCTGGGCGAAAGCTCCTTCAGTTCCTTGCCGTCGTAGCGCGAGACGCGCAGCGTGCCGAACTCGGCCGGCTCGCCGTTGACCACCTGGAACTCGGCGCCAAAAACGTACAGCGATGCGCCGATCTGTGCGCCGGTCTCGGCCTGCCAGTTGCCCTTGGCCGGGACGTAGACCTTTTCGATCGCGGTGCCCTTGAAGCGGAAGACGACCATGCGCCCGTCGTGGAAGGTGCACAGCCGTTCGCCGTCGGCCTGCGTGTCGAAGGCGCAGGCGCCCCAGAGCGGCCCCTGCAGGCCCGACGCCACCTCTTCCCATGCGCCGCAGTCGGCGCTGCGCGCGCGGTAGATCCCGAAGGTGCGCTCGTCGGGGCTCGCCGTGAGGGCCGGCCCGCGGCCCGCGACGAGGTACGTCTCGCCGTCGACGCGTTCGGCGTTCACCTCCCAGAAGCGCCCCACGTTCTGCAGGCAGCCGCTCAGCATCGGCGCGACCAGCAGCAGGGCCGCGCAGGCGCCCAGGCGTCGCGCTCGCGTCATGGCTTTTCGTCTCCCGCGCCCGCGTCGCCGGCCTCGTCCTTCCCGCCGTCATCGTCCTTGGCGTCGATGGTGTCGAGCGCATTGCGCACGGCCTCGGCGCGGCGGCTCTTGTGGTCCTCGATCTCGTCGCCGGCGGTGGCCAGCAGGAAGACGGGCAGCAGCGCGCCGCCGGGCCAAGGGCCGCAGGCCGAACCGAGCACGGCGGCACGGTCGCGGCGCAGCGAGGCGTGGTACTCGCCCAGGTGCTTTGCCAGCGCCACGGGCGACGGCAGCAGCGTCAGCGGCACCTGCCAGCCGCCGATCTCGGGCCCGCCGCCGCCGAAGAGCCACGCGGTGTACAGGAGCGGCACGATGTTGGTGAGGTTGACATAGAGATGCAGCGCGGTCTTTTCCTCGCGCACGGCTTTCGGCGCGCTCTTGTCCAGCGTGCGCTCGCGCAGGAAGCCCTGCGTCAGTTCGCCGTAGGCGGCGGTGTTCGAGCACAGCCACATCCAGCCGTCGCTGAGACCGATCACGGGCGCGGGCAGGAAGCTGCGCCCCTTGAAGGCGGCGGCCAGCGGCGCGTGCACGTGGATGCGCGCGGCGTTCTTCTGCGTCTGGAAGTCCGCGCCGGTTGCAGCCAGGCCCGCGCGCAGGCGTTCGCGCAGATCCTCCACCTTCGCGCCGTCGGTGGGAAAGGCGGCGGCCAGGCGCACCTCGCCGGTGACCGACGGACTGGCGGCGATGCCCAGCGTGCCGGTGAAACTCTGCGTGAAGAAATCGAAGCGCTTGGGATCGCGCGCGGCCTCTTCCTGCCCTTCGGTGCGGCGCCACTTCTTGCCGCGCAGTACGCCTTCGAGGTCCTGCAGCGCGGCCAGCAGGTCCTCGCCCAGCGTGGCGGGCACGCCCTGGGCCAGCAGCCAGACGTCGTGCCCGGCCGGCAGCGCGGCCAGCAGGGATTGCCAGGGCTGCGGGTCGTCGCGCAGCGCGGCCAGCAGGCGGTGGAACGAGGCCTTCGCTTCCGCGCCGGGTTCCAGGCGCAGGGTCTCGGCGAAGAGCTTGCCCTGCACGTCGAGGTCCCACTCGATGCGGGCGACGTCGGCCTGCGCGATCTCGCGCGCGGCGGCCAGCCACGCCGGCGGCGTATCGTCTCCCGCCTCCTGGATCAGCGCGTCGAGCGCCTGGGCCAGTTCCTTGGGGCGCGCGGACAGGCGCAGCAGGCCCCCGGCGCGCGCGCAGGCTTCGGCCCACGGCGGCGGGGCTTCGGCCGCGGCGAGCGCTTCGGGCGTGGCGACGTCCAGGCGCAGCACGGAGAGCAGGCTGCCGGCATCGGGCGCGACCCGGGGCCAGGCGGCTTCGACGGCCTTGGCGGACTCGGCGTCGGCGGCGGTCAGCAGCAGGCGCAGTTCGAAGGGTGCGTTCAGCCCGCCTTCGTTCCTGCCGGGCAGCACCGCGATCAGGGCGGGACCCTTCAGGCGTTCGCGCAGGACCTGCCAGAGCGGCGCGACGGGCGCGCCGGCGGTGCGGTCGAGCAGGCGCTGCCATTCGGCGCGGCCCTTCTCGTAGGTGGGTTCGTAGAAGAGCTGGCCGAGTTCGGTGCCGGCGAGGGCCTCGGGGAGATGGCCGAAAGCCGGCGCGGCGAGCGCGAACAGGGGCTCGGCGCCGGCCCGATGGAAGAGCCGGGCGAGGGCCTGCTGCTCCGGCGTCAGAGCCTTGGGATCGGCGGCCGGGGCGGGCGCGACGCCGGGCTGCTGAGCGGCAGCGCCGTCCTGCGCGGCGGCGGCAAGGCCCGCCAGGAGTATGGCCGTGAGAAGGAAGAGCGGGGCGATCTTCAAAGTCGGGCTCCCGCGAAAGGCGGAATCTCAAGGTACTCTAAAGGTGGAACGGTCACAACAAGCAAAGCCGCCGCGTTCCCTCTACAGGAGACGCGGCGGCGGGGGTGTTCTTCGACGACAGTTCGCGGCGGTGCGCGATTACGGAGCTTCCGGCGCCAGGATGGGCGCGGGCTCCTCGCGGCCGAAGAAAGTTTCCAGTTCGCCTTCGCGCAGGATGCGGTAGCCCTTGCCACGGATGCCTTTGAAGAAGTCCTCGGCGCCGGCGGGCGCATCGTCGACGTTGCGGCCCCAGTAGATGCGTCCGGTGTCGACGTCGTACTTGGCGTTCTCCAGGCCCTGGCCGACGACGACGTAGTCGACGCTGTCGTCGAGTTTCTCGCTGACGATGCCGCCGAGCTCCTGGATGAACAGGCACGTCTCGCGGACGCTGCGGCGCTGAGTCTCGCCGACGACGTAGAAGGTGTGGATGCTGGGCTGGGTGACGTCCTTGGTGATGAGTTCGACCTTGCGCTCGCGGTGGAGGAAGTAGGTCTCCATCTCGCCCTCGGTCATGACCTTGGTGCCGTAGCGTTCGCCTTCCAGCAGCGCGTTAAGGACAGCGCGGCGGTTGAGGATGTCGCGGGGCGGGCTGTCGTTGTCCTTGAAGGCCTCGATGCGGCGCTTGATGGCATCCGTGTCGGTGCTGTCGCTGGTGGCGACGATGTAGTCGACGTCGGGCGACATGGCGCTGGCGACCTTGCAGTTGAAGCGCTCGCAGAGGCGCTTCAGGTACTCGCGGCGGTAGGGCCTGATGGTCTCGCCGAGGTAGAAGGTAACGGTGCCGACGGAGACGTCGCGCAGGTCCAGGATCTCGTGCTCGACCTTTTTGGCGAAGGCTTCCTTGGTGACGATGGGAATGAACTGGTCGTTGACGAGCCAGTCGCCTTCGCCGATGGGGTCGAAGCCCGTGCCCAGTTCGATGGGAGGCGTGGTGGGGTTGGCCTTGAGCTCTATCTGGCGGTTGAACTCTTCGGGGTCTTCCTGGCGCAGGCGGGTGAGGCGGATGTCCTCGACGCGCTCGGCGTGGGTCTTGGGCTTGATCAGCTCGGTGGGGCCTTCCTCGCCGCTGCTGTAGACGCTGTAGCGCTTCTCGGCGTCGGGGGCGACCCAGCCGGTGACGGGGTCGGTCTTGGGCTGCGGGCCGCCGGGCAGGATGACGGCGTCGCTGGCGAGGGGACCGACGTCGGTGATCTGGATCTCACCCTTGAAGACGGGCGTGGTGTGGAGTCCGCTGTAGACGGCGAACTTGGTGTCCTTGGTCAGTCCGTGCTCGTAGCCGATGTTGACGCGGACGGTCTTCATGGCCGGATCGGAGAAGATGACGGTGCCGTCCTTCTCGAAGGCCTTGGTGGTGGACAGTTCGCGGATGATGCCGTTGATCTTGTCTTGCAGCACCTCGGACTGGAAGCGGATCTTCTCGAGTTCCTCGGACCAGCCGCGGCGTTCCAGGACCAGGGCGCGGCGGTCCTCCTTCTCCTTCTTGACCTGGCTTTCATAGAGGGCCTTCTGGTCGTCGAGGCGCTTCTCGAACTCGCTCTGCTGCTTGACCAGGCTGCCCATCTTCTCCTTCAGGCGCGCGTTCTTGGTCTTCCAGTCGGCGTAGACCTTCAGGTACTCGTC
>JAKLKQ010000098.1 GCA_023150555.1 Planctomycetota bacterium | reverse complement strand
GGGCGTTCCCTCGACGCCCCCACAAACTAGGTTTCGGCGGGGTGCCCAAGGGACTTAAGAACTTTTCAACAGAGCAGAAATTGAAGATTGAGATTTGTTTGGTACTTGGATCTTGGTTCTTTGGGTTGGGCGCCGCACCCCTGCGGGGTGGGTCACCCATAGAAAAAGTTTCGGGTTTCGAGTTCCTGGTTTCGGGTTCTGCTTTCGCGTTGGCGTCCTGCAAGCCTGAACGTTCCCCGGATGATTCTTGTCGCTTCACTTCGTTTCGCGACCCGGACGTGGTGACGTCCGGGCCAACCATTCAAAGATTCTCTGCGTTCGTCTGCGTTCTCTGTGTTGAAGTCGTTTGTCGTGCGGCGCGCGCTCACTTCGCCGCGGCGGGCTGCTTCTTGCTGTACTTCGTCTCGACGTAGTCGTCGACGAGTTTGCGGAAGGCCACCGCGAGTTCCTCGGGCGTGCCGTTCAGCGTCGTGAAGTTCTTGCCGTCGATGTAGACGGGGCAGTGCGGGGCTTCGCCGGTGCCCGGCAGGCTGATGCCGATGTTCGCGGCCTTCGATTCGCCCGGGCCGTTGACGACGCAGCCCATCACGGCGAGTTTCATCTCCTCGACGCCCTCGTACTTCACCTTCCACTCGGGCATCTTCTTCTTCACGTAGCCTTCGATGCCCTCGGCCAGTTCCTGGAACGTGGTGCTGGTGGTGCGGCCGCAGCCCGGGCAGGCGGTGATGCTGGGCGCGAAGCTGCGCAGGCCCAGCGACTGCAGGATCTCCTGCGCGGCGTAGACTTCCTCGCGGCGGTCGCCGTTGGGGCGCGGCGTCAGGCTCACGCGGATCGTGTCGCCGATGCCTTCCCACAGCAGAATGCCCATCGGCGCGGCCGACCAGATCATGCCCTTCATGCCCATGCCCGCTTCGGTCAGGCCCAGGTGCAGGGGCTGGTCGGTCTTCTTCGCCAGTTCGCGGTAGAGGTGGATCAGGTGCGTGGGCTTGGAGATCTTGCACGAGATGATGATCTGGTCCTTGCGCAGGCCGCATTCCAGCGCGAGTTCGGTGGATTGCAGCGCGCTGAGGATCATGCACTCGTTGTAGATCTCGTCGGCGTCGAGGCCCAGGTTCTTGTCGGTGTTCTCCTGCATCTTCTGCATCACCAGCTCCTGGTTCAGGGAGCCGGCGTTGACACCGATGCGCACGGGGACGTTGTTGTCCTTGGCGATCTTGCAGATGGTCGAGAACTGCTCGTCGCGCTTCTTGCCGCGGCCGACGTTGCCGGGGTTGATGCGGTACTTGCTCAGGGCTTTCGCGCACGCGGGGTATTCGGTCAGCAGCTTGTGGCCGTTGTAGTGGAAGTCGCCGATCAGCGGGACGTTGCAGCCGGCGTCGAGCAAACGCTTCTTGATCTCGGGCACGGCCGCGGCGGCTTCGGGCAGGTTGACGGTGATGCGCACCAGCTCGCTGCCGGCCAGCGCCAGTTCGTGGCACTGATTGAAGGTGGACTTGGCGTCGGCGGTGTCGGTGTTGGCCATCGACTGCACGACGACGGGCGCGCCGCCGCCGACCAGTACGTGGCCGACCTTGACGCCGACGGTGTGGTGTCGCTTGGGCTGGGACATGCAGCTTTTATCCTCGAAGAACTCGTCCACGCTCGAAAAGGCAACCTAACCAGTTTAGTTTCCGCGCGGGCCCGCGTCAACGGTGGCGCCCCGGGTGCGGGCAGCGTAGAATGGGCGCATCCTAACTAAAGGAGGCAGCCGCATGAGCGACACCGCGAAGAAACCGGGCGCCGAGCCCGTCCTGGGCGCCGAACCCCGCGCGCTGGGCGCGCTGGTCGAATACCAGGGCGGGGCGGTGGTCAGCAAGACGCTGGTCAAGAAGCCCGCCGGCACCGTCACGCTCTTCGCCTTCGATGCCGGCCAGGAACTCAGCGAGCACACCGCGCCCTTTGACGCGCTGGTGCTGGTGCTCGACGGCAGGGCGAAGATCACCATCGGCGGCAAACCGGCCCACGTGGGCGCCGGCGAGGCCGTGCTGATGCCCGCCAACGTCCCGCATGCGCTGAAGGCCGAGCAGCGCTTCAAGATGCTGCTGGCGATGGTCCGCGAGGCCTAGCGTTTTCCGATGTCCGAAGTCTTCACCGCCGGCCTGGTCGGCTGCGGGCCGCGCGGGCTCGAGCACGCCGAGGCGCTCGCGAAGGCCGGCGGCTTCAAGCTCTGCGGCGTCGCCGACCCGAACGGGCACGCGCGCTCCGAAGCCGCCCAACGCTTCGGCGTGCCGGGCTTTCCCGGTGCGAAGGAACTCGCCGAAGCCACCCGTCCGCAGATCCTGATCGCCGCCACGCCGCCGCAGGTGCGCGGCGACGCCCTGCTGCCGGCGCTGGGCGACGGCCTGCGCGCGCTGGTCGTCGAGAAGCCCCTGGCGCCATCGGTGGCCGAAGCGAAGCGGCTGCTTGCCGCATGCGGCGCGCGCGGCGTGAAGCTGCTGGCCGTGCACCAACTGCGGCTGTGTTCCGAGTTCGATGCCTTGCAGCGCGCATTGGACGAAGGGCAGCTGGGCGAACCGCGCGTGATCCGCGCCAGCTGCCACGGCAATCTCCCCAACCAGGGCATCCACCTGCTGGACCTGATCCGCCGCCTGGCCGGCGCGCGCAAGCTGCTGTGGATCGACGCGCACGCGGTGCGCGACGCCGCCGCGCTGGACCGCTTCGCCACCGCCGAGACCGGCTGCGCCCCCGACGCGCAGCATCCCGGCCCGATGTGGGCGCGCTGCGAACTGGCCTTCGAGGGCGGCCTGCGCGCGGAACTCTCCTGCGGCGCGCTCTACGCGCGCGGCGAGCCCTTCGTCGACGACTGGCTGCAGAAGCGCATCACGGTGGAAGGCAGCGAAGGTTTCGCCGAGGCGCTGTCGGCCGGCGGCTTCCGCATGCTCACCGCGCGCGCGCCCGGCTGGCAGGCGCAGCCCGGCAGCCTGGACGACTACCGCGCGGCGACGGCGCGCTTTCACGAACGCCTGCGCGTGGCACTCCGCGAAGACACGCCGCATCCGTGCGAGGCCGCGGAGGACGGCGCCGCGCTGGAGACGCTCGGCTGGATGGCCGGCTGCGCGTCGAGCGCGCGCGAGGGCCGGCCGGCCGCGCCGCCCTTTGACGAGTCCTTCGATGCGCTGGACGCGTGGCGGCTCCTGTCCGCTGCGCCGGGCCCGGCATCGCCTTCGGCGCCTGCCGTGCCGTCAGCGCCCGCAACTCCGGCGCGCGAGCCGAGCGCCGCGCCGGACGTCTCGTTCGTGGTCAGCGTCGTGGACAACCGCGGGAACCTGGCGGCGTGCCTGAAAGGGCTGCTGGGCCAGCAGCTGCGGACCGGGCGGCGCTACGAGGTGGTGCTCGCCGACCACGGCCGCGACGCCGCGCGCATGGCGCAGATGAAAGAAGCGCTGCGCCCCTGCGACAAGCTGGTGGTGCACGACACCGACAACGAGCTGGAGCTGTACCACCGCGCCGCCGGCGCCGCTTCGGGGCGGATCCTGCTGCTGACGGAACCGCACTGCATCCCCGAGCCCGACTGCGTGCAGGAGCTGATCGAGCACTTCGAGCGCCACCCCGAGACCGACGGCGTGGCCCTGCGCAGCACGCCCATCGCGCGGAACGCCATGGCGCGCATGGAGCAGCGCTGGTTCGAGGCCTCCGTGGACGGCTGGAACGCGCCGGGCAACTGGCGCAAGGTTCAGCTGCGCGGCTTCGCGGTGAAGCGCCGGACCTACGAGGCCGTCGGCGGGCTGCAGTTCCGCTACCTGCGCTTCGCGGAGTGGGAGTTCGGCGCGCGCCTGCAGCGCGCGGGCGTGCGCCTGGGCTACGCGCCGGGCGCCGCGATCCGGCACATCTACCCGCCGACCGTACCCGACTTCCACCCGCACGTGGAGGACTGGATTACGGGCGAGTGCCGCTACCGCGACGAGGTGTCCGCCGAACAGGCCGAGCTGTACTTCGGCCTGCCGAGCGACTGGAACAACCGGCGCAGCTACGAGCGCGCCACGGCGCGCCGGTTGTGCGGCTTGGCCTGGCAGGCGCTCTGTTCGGGCGCGGGGGCGCCGCTGCGGAGGCGCATCGGGCTGGCGCTGGCGATGGTGGGCGCGTTCGCGCGGAAGGCGCCGTACGCGCTCTGGGGAGCGCGCGCGCGCCGGCCGGGCATCGCCCTGGGCAAGGCGGCGGCGAGGCTGCGCATGCGGGCGTGGCAGCTCATCAGCGAGGACCGTATGGCCATCGCGTACTGGGACTTCTACCTCGCGGTGATGGACGACGCGCGGATGCGCTACCTGGCCAGGCATCCGGCCCCGCGGCGCGCCGCGCCGCGCACGCAGCACGTCGATATGGCGAACTATCCCGGCGACTGCCTGGAAGGCTTTCACCCGCGCGAGGAATCCGCGGGCCGGGCGTTCCGCTGGAGCAGCGAGCTGGCGGTGCTGCGGGTGGACGTGCCGGCAGGCGCGTGGAAGGTCTCGATCGACACCGGCGCGCTGCGCGGGGCGGGACGGGACTTCTCGGCGGCGCTGTTCGTCAACGGGCGGCGGGTACCCGACGGCGGGATCCGCATGGCGGAGGGCGTGCTCACGTTCGACATCCCCGAAGGCTTCACGGGCAGCGCGGCGCCCGAATGGCTCGGCATCGCCTGCCGCCCGCTGCCGCGCCGTGTGCTGGCGAAGGACGAACGCCGCAAGCTCGGCATCCCGATCGCGCGCGTGACGTTCGAGCCGCTGAAGAAGGAATGAGGCGTCAGTCGCCCTTGGGAACCCACTGGGCCTTGGCGATCACCGAGGGCACCAGCCCCAGCGAGACGACCAGCAGCACCACCAGCACGCCGAAGACCAGCAGCAGCGCGTCGTAGGGCCCCAGCTCTTGCCCCAGAAAGCCCCAGCGTTCGGCGAAGATGCCCAGCTTCACCGCGCCCGCGCTGACCCAGCCGCTCATCGCCTGCCCGCCGCTGAAGAGCGTCATGCAGAAGGCCGTCGCCAGGGCCTTGTTCTCGTACGGCGCCAGCGCGAGCAGTTCGGACGAGATCGCGATCGAACTGGCCGCGGTGACCCCGCCGAAGGCGGCGTTCAGCGCGCCCAGCAGCACCGGCGGCGGCAGCGGGATCAGGCCGCGCAGCAGGAAGCACCACAGCACCAGCGCGAAGCTGAAGTGGCAGAGCAGGAAGACGGGCTTGGTGCCCAGGCGGTCGACCATCTTCCCGCCGATCACGAAGCCGCCGACCGAGCCGGCCATCAGCAGGTTGCCCATCCACGCGACGTCCTTGTCGCTGAAGCGCAGCGCTTCCTTCTCGATCAGGCCGAAGAGCGCCGGAGCGTTGCTGGTGAACAGGGCGAGCAGGAAGATGTAGCAGGCGAAGGAGGTGAAGCCCTTCGTGCGCATCACCTCCAGGACCGCGTTGCGCAGGCCGTGGGTGCGCTGGCGCGGCTGTTCCAGCTCCGGAATGCGCGCGTAGAAGATCGTGCGCACCGCCAGCGCGACCGTGCATATCGCGAAGATCGCCTGGAAGACGATCATCGGCGAGTCTTCCGTCAGGATCCACGTGCAGGCGATGCCGAATACGATCCCTGCGCTCTGCCAGGTCAGCCGCAGCTTGCCGAAGAACCCGCCGCGCATCCCGGGCGGCACCACGGGGCTGAGCAGCGCGTACCAGACCGCCGTGTTCAGCGCGTAGCCCAGCGAGTAGACGGTCAGGCCGGCTACGATGCCGGCCGCGGCGGCCGTGCCCGACAGCCAGCCCGTGCACGTCAGCAGCGTAAAGCCCGCTACGTTCGCGGCGATGCCGATCAGCCCGGCCCTTCGCTTGCCGCGGCGGTCGGCCCAGTAGGCGCTGGGCAGCAGCACCACGAACTGCGTCGCCGGCAGCAGCGCCAGCAGGGTCATCGTCAGCGAGCCGCTGAAATCGTGCGCCTTGAAGTACAGCAGCAGCAGCCCGTTGCTGAAAGCCAGGTACGCAAAGCAGGCGAAGATCTGCGCGACGATGGCGCTGCGCATGCCGCGCCGCTGTTGCTGGGTGGGATTGGCGTCCTCGGGCGCCGGGGATAGCATGGGGGGTGCGTTCACGCGGTGGTTTCCCCGAATCGCCGTATCGTATCCGGAAAGGGCGCCGCCCGCGAGGCACTGAAATATCCTCTAACTCTTGCCTTTCAAGCCAGTAGCGCTGGCAGCGCAGCGTGGTATCATGGCGCCTTGTTATTGGAATTCGGGGCTTTTACGCGAGGATCGGCCGATGACCTTTCGGCGGCTTCCATCCAGCAACCTTCCGCCCGGCACGGGGCGCTTCGAGACCACCGCCTGGACCGTGGTCCTGAACGCGAAGGACCCCAACACGACCGAGTTCAGCCAGAGCCTGGATTACCTGGTCCAGAACTACTGGAAGCCCGTCTACCTGTTCATCCGCAGCAAGGGCAAGAACCACGAGAAGGCCAAGGACCTGACGCAGGAGTTCTTCGCGCTCTTCCTCGAGAAGAACTTCCTCAAATCCGTCGACCGCGAGAAGGGGCGCTTCCGCACCTTTCTGCTGACGGCCGTCAGCCGCTTCTTGATGAACGCGCACGCGCGCAGCCAGGCGCTGAAGCGCGGCGGCGGCCTGCGCCCCCTGCAGAGCCTGGACGCGTTGAAAGACGAGGAAGTCGGCACCGGCTACGAGCCCGCGCAGGGCGAGACGCCCGAAGACGCCTTCAACCGCAACTGGGCGCAGGCGCTGCTGGAGCGCGTCTTCGAACGGCTGCGCGAGGTCTGCGCGAAGGAAGGCAAGGAACTCTACTACGAGGTCCTGCGCCGCCAGTTCTTCGAGACCGGCAAGGACGGCCGCCGCCCCAGCTACAAGGACATCGGCGACAGCCTGGGCCTGAGCGAGGTCGACGTGACCAACTACCTCCACCGCGCCAAGAAGATCTACAAGGACCTGCTGCGCGACGAAATCTCGACCTACGTGTGCAGCGAGGAGGACGTCGAAGAGGAGATCCGCGACCTCTGGCGCAGCCTCTCCGCCTGAAAGGCCCCCCCGGCGAGCGGTAAGACCATCGCATGGAAGCAGCATCGGGACCCGACGCTCCTCTGGCCCCCGGCAACGGCGGGGTCGCCAGGCGCATCAGCACCATGGACATCGCCGAGCTGCTGCTGATCGGCCTCGATTCCGACCCCATCGGCCTCGACAAAGCCAAGGACCGCTTCGGCGAAGACGGCGAGGCCTCCTCCAGCGAATGGATCGGCCGGCTGATCGGCGACTACCGCGTCGAGCAGGAACTGGGGCGCGGCGGCATGGGCATCGTCTTCCGCGCCACCAACCTGCGCGTCGGCAGTACCGTCGCGCTGAAACTGCTGCGCTTCGCGCCGGGCGAGACCGCCGAACGCCTGCGCCGCTTCGAACTGGAGGCGCGCGCCGCCGCCGAACTGAACCACCCCAACATCATCAACGTCTTCGACGTCGGCCAGGTCGGCGACCTGTACTACCTCGCGATGGAGTACATCGATGGCCGCCCGCTCAGCGATCTGGTCGACGAAGGCCCCCTGGACCCGCAGCAGGCCGTGCGCATCACCATGGACGTCTGCAAGGCGCTGGAGCTGGCGCATTCGGCCGGCGTCATCCACCGCGACATCAAGCCCTCGAACATCCTCATCGAGTCCACGGGCCGAGCGCAGTTGATGGACTTTGGCCTAGCCCGCAGCATGGCCGCCGACGGAAAGAAGCTGACCGAGAGCGGCTCGGTGATGGGCACCGTCCACTACATGAGCCCCGAGCAGGCGCTAGGCAACAGCGCCCACGCCGATAGCCGCAGCGACCTCTACTCCGTCGGCGCCGTCCTGTACGAGATGCTCACCGCGACATGCCCCTTCGACGGCGCCTCGCCGCTGGAGATCGCGCAGAAGGTTGCCGGTGAAGACCCCGTGCTTCCGCGCAAGCTCAATCCTTCGCTGGACCGCGACCTGCAGATCATCGTGCTCAAGGCCATGGACAAGGACCCCGCGCGCCGCTACCGCTCGGCGGGGGCGCTCTTCGAGGACCTGCGGCGCTACGAGGCCGGCGAGCCGATCCTGGCGCGCGCGCCCAGCTTCTTCTACCGCGCGCGCAAGTACGTCAACCGGCACCGCGCCTGGACGCTGCCCACCGCCATCGCCGTCGCCGTGATCGCGATCGTGACCGCCAGCTTCATGCGCCACGACAAGAAGCTGATCCGCGCGCACGAGGACCAGCTGGAGTCCAACGTCAACGAGGGCGTCCTGAACGAGGAAGTGAAGCTGCTGAACAACGCCGACCGCGAACGCTGGCGCTTCATCCATGCCCTGCGCCTGGCCGGACAGCCCGAGGAGGCCCGCGCGCATCTGGAAGGGTTCATCGACGAAGGGGATCCCGAAGAACAGGCCCGCCGCGCGCTCTGGCGCGGCATCCTGGCGCTGGAGTCCAAGGACGAGGACGCCGCGGAGGTATTGAAGGAGGCGCGCGCCGCTGCCGCGAAGGGCGGTTTCATGGCCACCGAGGCCGCCGCCGCGCAGTACCTCGAACCCGGTTCGGCGCTGCCGGATCTCGACGGCTCCGGCGACCGCGCGCAGCTGCACTACCACGCCGGCCACGCGGCGATGCTGCGCGGCGACGCGAAACTCGCGCGCGAACACTTCACCCTCGCCGCCAAGGGTCCGGCCCTGGACGTGGTGGTGCAATGCGCCGTCGAGGAACTGCGGCGCCTGGAGGCTGGCGCCAGCGAAGGCGCGGAGTAATCAGCTCACGCAAAGACGCTAAGGCGCGAAGTTGGGAAGGGGATGTGGATCGGCTTCGCATCGAAGCTGAAAGACATGACCTAAAGCGTTACAGCTTCCTCCAATGATTTCGCTCACTTTACCAATCCTTAGCGTCTTTGTGTGAGCTGCTTTTCTTTAACGGTGCGGGCTTGCGGCATTCCAGAAGACGCATATCGTAGGCGCATGGCCACGCTCAAGACGCTGGAACTCCCGCACAAGGTCCTCGCGACCGGCTTCCTGGTTACGCTCTCGTGCGGCTTCTTCGTCTCGCACCTGTACCTGCACCACGAGATCGCCGGCGAGAAGGACGCCTTCGTCCCGAGCCTGAAGCAGATTTCAGTGCACTTCCACGGCGAACCCGGCACCACGCACCTGAAGAAGATGGCCTCGGGGCCGATGAAGAAGTATTTCTCCGCGGGCCAGGATACGAAGGACCTGGCGCCGGACGAGCAGAAGGAATTCGAGGCCGTCATCGACTGGAACGACCGCGGCGCGCCCGAGGACGAGTACTGGGACCCGGTCACCAAGTCGCCGGGCAAGATCCTGAACATCATCTACGACCGCTGCGTCGACTGCCACAGTCCCACCGCCACGCACAAGCACGCCAAAAAGGACTCGCCACTCGACACCTACCCCGACATCGTGAAGTTCACGAAGGAAGACCTGGGCATGGACGAAGGCCGGTTGCTGATGCTCAGCCACGTGCACCTGCTGGGCATGGGCCTGATGTTCCTGGGCCTGGGCGTCGCGGTTGCCCTGAGCGGCTATTCGAAGGGCGTGCGCGTCGTGTTGATCGCGTCGGGCTTCGCCAGCGTGCTTATCGACATCGGCGGCTGGTGGGCGGTGAAGTACTTCGGCCCCGGCTGGGCCTGGACGGTGATGGCCGGCGGCCTGCTGATGGGCTTCGCCTTCGGGCTGGGGACGCTCGCCGCGCTGCTGGATCTATGGCGCCCGGCGAAATATGATTCTTGAACGATGAAAGAATCTGCGGCGTCCGCGTAATCAAACGGTAGCATTCGTCCTTCTAGTCGAAACTCGTAGTGCCTAGGGTCCTTGGGTATGGAAGCGCTCGTCCCGGAACTGCCGGAGCTCCCCAAGCCGAAGCGCCGCTGGCTTCCGCGCTTTTCGTTGGGCGCGCTGGTGTTCGTGGTGCTGTGCGCGGCACTGGGCGGTACGTACGCCACGCTGATTGTGCGCGACTTCGTCGACAGAGATTTCCGCCATGCGCAAGCAGCGGCAGACGAGTCGCCTGCGCGTTGGAAGGAACTCAAGGACGCCGTGGAGCGAATGGACCCTGAGGCGGAGGGTGCGTTCCGCCAGTTCCTGGACACGGCGATGCAGACCAACTCGAGCGAAGCCCTGCGCACGGCTCTGGGCGAACCCGACCAAGCCAGCGGCCAGCAATGGACGCTCGGTGCCAGCGGCGGAAACACCCAGATAAAGGTGACGGTTGCTCTGTTGAAAAGTTCTTAAGTCCCTTGGGCACCCCGCCGAAACCTAGTTTGTGGGGGCGTCGAGGGAACGCC
>JAKLKQ010000097.1 GCA_023150555.1 Planctomycetota bacterium | reverse complement strand
TCGCTGGAGAAAGAACACGCGAAGGAAACAACCGAGCCGATCATCTTCTGTGTCCCACTTTCGTTGACCATATACAAAGGAACATCATGCGATAGGGACCATCCATCCGAGGTTGGAAGCCTCGAAGCAGGACGACGAAGCACGCCTTGCAAGGGAGCCCGATGCGGATTATCCGGTTTAGCGCATCTCGCTGCCCGCGGCTTCCAGGACTTCGAAGACTTCTTCTTTCGTCGCGGTCTCGCAGGCCGCTGGCCGCGGGAGCTTTCCCGACAGCCAGGCGGTCCAGCGCGCGCGCGTGTCGTGCGTGGTCATGGCCAGCGCGGCGCGGCCCGCGGCCTCGCGGCAGGCTTCCGAAGCCGCCTCGCGCAGGGCGCGGCGCAGCTTCGCAGGGTCCGCGGACTCCGCCGGCAGCAGCACGCCGGCGCCGCAGCGGACCGCGGCGCGCGCGATCAGTTCCTGGTCGGGGTTCGACGGCAGGCACAGCACCGGCACGCCCGCCGCCAGGCTCTGCTGCACCGTCCCCGCGCCGCCGTGGCAGACCGTCACCGCCGCGCGCTTCAGGATGGGCGCCGGGTCGATCGTGCCGACGTAGCGCACCGACGGATCGGCGCCCGGCGAAGCGCCCTCCACGCCCGAAATCAGCGCGTCGAAGCCGGCTTCTTTCACCGCGCGCAGCACGGCCGGGAGCAGGCGCTCGTCGCCGCTGCTGCCCATCGAGACGTATGCCAGCAGCCGGCCCTCGGGCACGCTCGGGGAGCCGCCGCGCGGCGCCCAACTGAGCGGGCCCAGAAAGAAGTGCCCGCGTGGCAGTTGCGCCACCGGCGAGAGTTCGGGTAGGTCGAGGTACGCGCAGAAGTCGCCATCGGTGTAACTGGTGCGGAAGTCGCGGCGCTTCTTGAGGCCGTGGCGTTCGCGCACCGCGTCCAGCGGCGCGGCGAAGACGCGGTACGCCACGGGGCGCAAGCCGGTAAAGAGCGCCCCGCGCAGCGTACGAGGCAGGCGCCCCAACGGGCCGGCGGAGGGCGCGGGGAACTTCGCGCCGCTCGCCGGGCTCCAGTGCGCCTGCTGCAGCGACAGAAGCCGTACGCCTTCCAGGCGCGCCGAGACCGCCAACGTGAGGCGGAAATCGCCGACGACCAGATCGGGCCGTTCGCGGCGGATCAGCGCGCGTTCGGCCTCGACGTAGCGTTCCAACTCGTCCTGCGTGTAGAAGAACTGCCCCGCGTTCAGGCGCGCGTAGAAGGTCTGCGGGGCGATCGTCTCGAGCGCGATCGGTTCCAAACCCTCGCCGCGCGCGACGTGCGCATAGGCCTCGCCGCACGCGAAGGCGACTTCGTAGCCGGCCTCACGCGCCCAGCGCGCCAGGATCGCGGGGCGGCCGACGTGCGCGAGCGAGACGGCCTCGCCGACGAAGAGGATCTTGGGCGCGCGCGGGCTCTTCTCGGTACGCTGGAGGGGCATCGCCGTCTCCTGTCGCTCGAACCGCAGGCGCCGGAACCTCTTTGCTGCCGCGCCCTCACCCCTTACTTCGGAGCCGATTGGGTTTTGAGCAAAGATCCCGGCGGAATTTTTTGTCCCGCAACTCCTTTAAATGTATATGGTTACAGGACGATCCCCGCAGGCACGACCCTGCTGCGCACGCCGGATTGTGGTGGGGATCAGGTCAGGCCGAAGCCGCCACGGTCTCGGGTGCCGCCGCGCGGACAGCCGCCTCCCGCGCAGGCAACCTTTCCAATGCCGGAATGGGCTCCGGATTCTCCAGAAAACTCACCAGGCTGTGGAAAAACCGCCCGGCCGCGCCGCCTGCCAGCAGGCGGCGGTCGAACTTCAGATAAAGGACGAAGGTAGGCGCCGGCACGATCTGCCCGTTGCGCACCACCGGGCGCTGCTTGACCACGCCGAAGGAGACGCCCAGCGGACAGTGCCAGGTGCCCAGCACCGCGTCGGCGCCGTACTTGCCCGGCGAGGAGATCATCGCCGCGCCGCCGCGCCACTTGCGCCACAGGCTGGGAAAAAAGAGCGGCAGCGAGGCGATGCGCTTCGCCAGCCACGTCGGCACCCGCGTGCCGAGCGTGTGAAAGCCGCGCCACTGTGCGCTGAACTCGACCGTCGAAGCGGCCATCGCGCGCAGGCGTTCGGTGATCTCATCCAGCGACAACGTATCGGCGCCGCGCACGATCTCGGTGTAGGCGACGCACTCGGCATCGGGCACCCTGCGCTCGATGCCCAGGGCCACGTCGCAGGCCTGGAACTGCTGGTAGCAGGGGCGCGCGAAGGGCAGCCACCAACGCTTGGCCAGGCGCCGGTTCGCGCAGGGGTGCTCGCGCAGAGCCAGCGCCACCGCCTTGACCACGAAGGCCGTGTAGCTGGGCTTGGGGCGTCCGGCTTTGGCGGCGTGCGCGCGCGCGCGTTCCACATTCGTCAGGTCGACTTCGGCGAGCATCGAGCAGGAATTGTCCCAGCGCATCTCGCGCTGCACGATCTCGCCGATCAGGTGGGCGAAGGATGGCACGGGGCGCAGATCGTAGTCGCTCATCCACACGCTCCTTTCCCGGAACGGCGTCGAACCGTTAACGGCCGATCTGTAGTTGCTCCATCAGGCGCTTGGGATCGAACTCGAGGTGCGCGCCGGCCGGAATGCCGTCGCCGGCGGGCAGGTCCACGCGCCCGCTGCGCTTGGCGGCGGGAATCGCCCACAGCGCCTTGCGCAGCGGCGCCACATCCGGCACGTCTTCCGGCTTCATCTCATCGATCTCGATGCGGCGGAGCTGGTGGGGCCCGTCGAAGATCAGCCACATCGGCGAGCCGGGTTCCGGTTCGAGCCACGTCGCCAGGATGCGCGTGCCGTTCAAGCGGTGTTCCACCAGGTCGCCGTACAGGAAGAACTCGTAGCGGAACCACTCGCCTTGAACGATTCTGGGCGCCGGACCGCCGATGGCGTGAAAGAAGGCGGCATGCTTCATGTTCAGGTGCCGCGGATAGACGAACACTTCTTTGGCGACAGGGCCCGGCACCGGCCGGGCTTCCACGCGCAGGCGCACGGGCACGTTCAGCTTTTCCAATCGGAAGAAGAGGCCGTTCTTCTCGACGTCCGATTGGAGGCATTTGGCGCCGTCCTGGTAGGGCACGTGGTTCCACATATTGCCCATCTTGAAGTCCTGATCCGGCAGGGTGTCCTTGGTCAAGTCCCATACCCGGTGGTAAGGCGCTCGCAGCGCGCCGGACGGGACAAACGCGATGAAGGCGGTGCGGTCGGGGCCGTCGGCGCCAAGTTCGGGGGCAGGCACCGCCCCGGTCCGCTCCTGCGGCGGAATCCGGTCGATGGCGGCAGCGAAGGCTCTCACGTCCGGCACGTCCTCGGGCGCGAGTTTCCGGATGGCCAGGTCGTCGAGGCGCATGCGGCCCTTGAGCACCAGACCCACTTGCCCCGCTCGCGCGTTATCGTAGGCGAACAGGCCGTAGCGTTTACCGTCGACCCACCCATCCGAAAAACGATCGGTCAAAACGGTGCGGAACGAACACCAGGCCTGCTCCCCGTGCGGCAACTCCGGCATGGGCAGGTTTCGGAAGGCCGCCGACCAGGCGCCGAATTCGGTGAAACCCACCGCAGCCGCGACGACGTCTTTCTGCGGCGGGTCCAACGCCGTTGCGCGGAAGGTGATCTCCAGCGGCAGAGGGGCGTCTTTCGGAAGTTCGAAGAAGATCGCAGTCACCTCGGCGTCGGACTCTATGGAGCCGCTTCCGTCGGGCCCGCCTCCTCTAAGCCAATTCAATTTTCCCTGGCCCACGGCAAGTTCGGGATACGGCTTCGTGACATTGAAATCCCAGCGCTTGAGGTATTTCGGATCCCCGGCGGGCGCCTGCGCGGTCGCGGCAGACGATGCGGGCTTTGCGGTCGGCTGCGAGGTGGCCCAGTAGTAGCCGCCGGCGGCAGCGGCCATCGCGCACAGCGTCACGGCGGTCCAGACGCCGGCGCCACCTTTCGAAGCCGCCGTCCCTCCCCGTGCCGAATGCCGCGCGACGGAAGAAAGCCCCGCCAGGACCTTGCCGTGCAGCAGCGCCGGCGCCTGCACGCCGCCCAGCAGCGCATCGCCGAGGTGCCCGGCCTCCAGCATCGGCACCGCGCCGGCGAAGCCCGCGGAGGTCAGCCCGCTGCGCAGCTTGACCAGCGCGTCGCGGAGCTTCATCGATACGGTGGTCTGCGGGACGTCGAGAACGCGGCCGATCTCCTGCTGGCTCATGTCCGCGCCGTAGTACAGCGCCAGCAGGCGCCGGTCGAGCGCGTCGAGCTGCTCCATCTGGCGGTGCAGCGCGCGGGTGAGTTCGTGGCGTTCCATGTCGGCACCCGGATCCTTGGTGTTTTCGCGAGGCTGGTCCTTCGCGTGGCGTTCCGCACGCGCCTTCTCGCGCGAATTCCGGCGCACCTGGTCTATGCTGCAGTCGGCGACGATGGCCAGAAACCAGGACTTGAACCTGCCGTCGGGACGGAAGTTCGAAGCCGAGCGCCAGACGCGCATCATCGCCTCCTGAACGGCCTCTTCGGCCGACGCATTGGACACCGTCAGATACCGGGCCAGGTTGTAGGCGGGGCGCTCGTAGCGATGGTAGAGCAGTTCGAAGGCGGCCACGTCGCGGCGTTCGGCGATGGCCAGGACCAACTCCGCGTCGCTGGGCTCGGCGGCCCCGCCGGCGGGATCCGCCGGCCGTGCGTTTCGCGGTCTGTCCATGGCTCTCAGCATACGCGCTCCGCGCCTTCCATCCACCCATCCGTAACCGGAACGGAACTGAGCAGAAGAATTTTGGGCCCTTGCCCGCTTTCAGGACCGCAATGCTTTGCCCGAAAAGGAGTTAAAGGTATAAGAAATTCGCACGCCAACAAAAACCCCCCGGGGTTCCCGGGGGGTCATTTCCGCCTGGAGAGGACTTCTTCAGCGGGCGGGCTTGCGCGCCACCAGCATCAGGGCGTTGCCGGAGACCTCGTTGGAGACGATCTCGAAGCCGGCGGCGCGAACACGGGCCTCGATGTCGGCCTGCGCGTAGGGCGTCTCGAGGATCCCCTTGCGCATGCCCCACGCGTTGATGCGCGCCGCGATGGCGCGCAGCGGCGCGATGCCGCGCGGGTACAGCAGCACGTTCATGGCCGCCTGCCCGCCCGGCTTGAGCACGCGGAAAAGTTCGCGCAGCGCGGCGTCGACGTCGGGGAAGCAGTGCACCGCGTTGGCGATGTTAGCGCTGTCGAACGACGCGTCGGGGAAGTCCAGCTTCCCGGCGTCGGCGCGCAGCAGCTGGACCTCGCCTTTTCTGACCTCGCCCGTGAAGCGCTTGCGCGCGCCGGCCAGCATCGCGTCGGCATAATCGAAGCCCACGATCTGCGCCTTGGGCAGGCCCTTCCAGCGCCGCCAGCGCAAGATCATGCCGAAGAGCGTCCCGCTGCCGATGGCGCTCTCGAGGTGCCGGCCCTGAATGTTGCGGCCGAAGAAGCGCACCTGCCGCATCAGCGTGCTGCGGTACGAGAACGTCAGGATCCCGAAGCCGCGCAGGTCGTACCACCACGGCGGCGAGTCGTACGCTTTGTCGATCTTCTCCAGCACCGCGCGGTCCAGCGCCGCGTCCTTCATCTGCGCCGGAGGCACCGCGGCGTGGACAAGGTTCGCGTTCGGGGCGGTCTCGCTCAACGGCATGGCGTCTTCTCCTTTTCGAATGCGGATCAGGCGACGGCGACCGGCGCGAGCGCGAAGCGCTCCATCTCGGCGGCGCTCATGGGACGATGCTGTTCGGCCAGCCACGCGGCGGCCTCGGCCTCGCGCTCCGGCGCCAGGAAGCGCGAAAAGATCGGCGCGAAGCCGCTTGTCGCTCCGGTGCGGCGCGCGGCCATCGCGCCGGTGTACTCGGCCATGTCGAGGTGCAGCAGCAGGGCCGGCGCACCGCATACGCGCGGGCTGGCGCGGCGCTCGCCCAGCTGCCGGAAGCCGAAAAATCGGCGGTAGAAGTGCGCGTGCTTGGGCGAGACCTCGATCAGGCAGTCGGTGCCGCCCGCGGCGTGCACGCCGTAGACGAAGGCCAGGTTGATCATGCGCAGGAAGAGTTCCTTCGCGTCCTGGTACTCGTCAGCGATGGCCAGGCGCACGACCTCGCCCGGACGCCGGCCGGACGCGCGCACGGCGGCGGCTTCCGCGGCGTACAGTTCGTCGCAGGGCATGCCCAGCACGCCGTCGAAGACCAGCGTCACGGTGGCGGCGGCGCGGCCCTGTTCGTCCTCGGCCAGCAGCGTGAAGGTCTCGGGCAACGCGTCGAAGGGGCTGACCAGGTAGCGCGCGTCGGGCCGCACGTACCCGCAGCCGCGGTAGACATTGCACGCCAGCGCGTACGCCTTGGCCCGCGAACCGGCATCGGACGCAACGCGAATGCGGAAATCACCGCCCTGGCGGTCGTGGCACTGGGTGAAGGAGGGCTCGTCGCAGATGGCCTGCAGCACGCTCGAGAGCGCCGTGGGGCGGCGGGGTGCGGTGCGCGGCGGGATCGAGTGAACATTCATGACCGAGTTCCTCTCGCGTGATGCTCGAGCTTCGAATCACCGGGAGACCCGGCGGCGCCGGGGACTGCGGAACACATCGCCGACGGCCCAGGCCAACGAAAGCGCCCAGAAGACCGGCAGCAGCGGCAGAAGCCACCAGCGCCCGCCGTCGCGATGTTCCGCGCACGCGCCGGGCTTTGCGGGACCGGATGCGCTCACCAGCACGCGCCGTTCGCTGATTGAGGCCTTCGCGCGGTGTTCGATCGAGAGCACGTCCATGGTCCACCTCCCGTGCGAGCAGACAGAGTATCCCTGCGCCGGACGCCCCAGCGTCCGGTTAAGGGACGGATCGACTTGGACTAACGGTATTCTTCCGGCACCAGCGACCATTCCATCGGCCGGAGCGGCAACTGCTTCAGCTCGTAGGTCTTCTTGTTCCTCCGAAGTTCCTTGATCACCTTGTCGGCGTCGAACGCGCGCAGAACCGGATCGTCCGGCGCCAACTCCCGGATCGCGATCTCGCGCACGTCGTACGTGGTGATGAGCAGGCCCATGCGGTCCGCAGGATACGCCTTGGCGTATTGATGCGCCGCGTACGGGATGCCGTTGATGTGATAGATCACCCATTCCCCGACGACGTCGATCTGCAGGGCATTCCGGTTCTCGAGGAGCGAGTAGACCGTGCCGTGCCGCGTGAACGGCAGAACGCCGTCCTTCGAAATCCAGAGCAGGTCCATGCCGTGCGCTTCGGTGCGCGACGCGCCCACCTTTATATCCATGCGGAACGGCCTGGCCGGGATCTTCATCGGCAGGATCGCGAAGACGTCGCGGCGATTGTCGCCGCTCGATTCCCGCAGGGCCATGTGCATCTCGCCGACGCCATCGAAGCCCTCGCGCCACGTCCACTGGCCCATGATGACCGATAGCTCTTTGGGCGCGCCCTTCGCGAAACTCCAATTCACCGAAAACGGTTTGTCCTGCGCGGGCTTGGTTTCGCGCGCGGGCGCATCGGTATTGGCGGCCGAAGCGCTAGCCTCGGACGGCGCTTCCTTGTTCAGCATGAGGTACGCGCCCGCTCCCGCGGCCGCCACCGTCACCGCCACCGCTGCCCAGGCCAGCGGCGAAAGCGAAGCCTTGGCCACGGCCGCGCGCTGGCTGACTTCCGCCGCCGCAGTGCCGAGCTTGGCGGTGAGCGCCTCGCCCAGGCCCGGCGGAACGCTGGGGCCGCTACAGAGCGCCTCGCTGAGCAGGTCGCCGCTGAGCGTGCCGCCGGCCAGCGGCAGCGCCGCGGCGAAGCCGGCCGTCGAGAGCCGCTCGCGAAGCTGCTCCAGGATTTTCTGGATGCGGAAGGAGACGGTGCGCTGCGGCATCTCGAGCTGCGCGGCGATCTCGTCCTGCGACATCTCGCCGCCGTAGTAGAGCGCGATCAGCTGGCGCTCCAGGTCGGGCAGCCGGTCGAGGTGCCGGCGCAGCGTAACCAGCAGCTCGCCTTGCTCGGCGCCCGCAGCCAACGGGGCTTCGGCGCAGCTGGCGGCCTGTTGCTGAACGCGTTCCATTTTCTCGCGGTTCCTTCGCTTGCGCCTGAGGATCTCGAGGCTCTTGCCGGCGACGATGCGCAGCACCCAGCTGCGCGGCTTGCCGTCGGCTCGGAAGGTCTTGGCCGAACGCCATACGCGCAGGAAGGCCTCTTGCACGGCCTCTTCGGCGAGGTCCCGGTCGCGGGTGAGATACTGGGCTAGGCTGTAGGCGGGGCGCTGGAAGCGATCGAAGAGTTCCCCGAACGCGTCGCGGTCCTGGCGCTCGGCGATGGCCAGCAGCAACTGCGCGTCACGATCTTGCGTCGCCGTCATGCGCGGCCCCTGTCGGCTGCCTTTTCGCTCGGCCAGTCCCGTTCCAGCCATTGCGTGGTACCCCATTCTACGGCCTGACTTCAACCTTCCCAACCATCCGCTGCCCGCAGTAAGGCGTTCAGCACAAGAAATCTCGGTTTTTCGACAAGAACCCAACTCCTTTCGGAGTAACAAGTTAAAATAATACGCTCACGTACTATACAGCCTCGTGTTCGGCCGGCGGACGCCGAAGCCTGAACGTTCAGTGCGGCAACAGGTGCACAGCCACGGCCCAATTGCCCTCAACTCCAATTGAATCAATAACTTACGAGATCCTTGGGCTCGCGCGGCCCGACTGGCCCGCCTCTCGCTTTAAAGACCATCGCGATGAAGAGGGGCCTTGTGAGGCCCAAGGGGCTATCAAGCCAAGAACGGGAGAGACAACCATGAAGACCACGAACCGGAAGAACTGGATGATCGGCGCAGGCATGATGGCGGCCCTGGCGATCTTCCTGCTGCCCACGACCAACGCCGAAGCGGCGCATCGCCACCACCACCATAATCGGAACAGCGTCAGCCTGTCCTTCGGCGGCGGCGGCTGCGGCGGCTACTGGGTGCCCGGCCACTACGAGACCACGACCGAGACCTACCTGGCCGAAGCCGGCCACTACGAGAACCAGTGGGTGCCCGCGCAGTACAAGCTGGGCTACGACCACTGCGGCAAGCAGATCCAGATCCTGGTCGCCGACGGCTACTGGGCGAAGGTCTGGATCCCCGAACGCTACGAGACCCGCACCGTCCAGTACTGGGTTCCCGGTTACTACGCCAGCTACGGCGGTCCCCGCGTGGGGGTCGGACTGAACTTCCGCTTCTGACCTTCCCAACTTCCCACCCCACTTCCCTCCACCAAGGGCCCCTCCGGGGGCCCTTTCTTTTTGCCATCTGAATGGGAACTTTTTCACCGTAGCGCTCCTGCTATAAAAACCTCACGCTCGACCGCCCGAATTCTGCCAGGGGGGTGCGCACTCATGCCCGGCGACGCGCTGATCCTGCTCGACCCGCACCCGCGCCCCATCGGTCTGATCTTCTCGGCCGAAGACCTGCGCCGCCTGGAAGCGCTGGGCCGCGTCGAGCGCCACGAAGGCTCCCCCGCTCCCGACGACTGGATCGACGCGCGGCTGCCCGAAGCCGCCGCGGTGATCGGCCAGACGGCCTTGCCGAAGGCGCGGCTGGACCGAGCTCCCAAGCTCCGCGCGGTCTGCAACGTCGAAGGCAACTTCCTGCCCAATATCGATTACGAGGAATGCCACCGCCGCAATATTCCCGTGCTCGGCTGCGGGCCGGCCTTCTCGCCGGCCGTCGCGGAGATGGCGCTGGGCATGGCGCTGGCCCTGGCGCGGGGCATCGTTCCGCACGACGCGGCATTCCGGCGCGGCGAGGAGACGTACAGCCGCTTCTCGAACGACGGCTGCTGGCTGCTGCGCGGAAAACCGCTGGGCCTGATCGGCTGCGGCAACGTCGGGCGCGCACTCCTTCCGCTGCTGAAGCCCTTCGGCGGCGAGATCCTCGCGCACGACCCCTGGATCCCCGAAGCCGCGCTGCGCGAACTGGACGTCGTGCCGGCGGGGCTCGACGAACTGCTTTCGCGCGCGCGCGTCGTCTTCGTGCTCTCGGCGGCGACGACCGAAAACCGCAAGGGCCTGGGCGCCGAACACTTCGCGCGCATGCCGCAGGGTTCGGCGCTGGTACTCGTCGGCCGCGCCGACACGGTGGATTTCGACGCGCTGCTGGACGCCGCCGAACGCGGGCATCTCCGTGTTGCCGTCGACGTCTTCCCCGAGGAACCCCTGCCGAAGGACCACCGCGCGCGGCGCACGCCGAACACGATCCTCAGCGGGCACCGCGCCGGGGGCCTGAGCGAGACCTACCGCGCAATCGGACGGATGGTCGTCGACGATCTGGATCTGGTCCTGCGCGGCCAGCCGCCGCAACACATGCAGCGCGCGCGGCTGGAGATCGTCACGAAGATGCGCGGCAAGCCGGTTAAGCAGTAGCGCGGAATTCTGCGGGGGCCGAATTCACCACGGAGCCACAGTGACCACGGAGGACGTTTCTCGTTTCGGGTTTCTTGTTTCTGGTTTTGGCTGCGCGGAGGCGGCCAGCGAACCCGGGTATCCTCCATAGGGCCAGAATTTCCCTTTAACGGCGCTCAGCCGCAAAGTCCGAATTAGAAACTAGAAACCAGGAACCAGGAACCAGGAACCAGGAACCAGGAACTTGAAACGGGAAACAATCCGTTTCTGTTGTCTGAATCCTGGCGTCGCATTTTCCCTGCACTTCCGGCTCTAGTTCATCTTTCTCTTTGCCCTCCCAACCCAAAATCCGCAATCCGAACTCCGCAATCCGCAATGGTACTGCGGTGCCTGTCCCGGGCCCCCGCCTATAGACACATCCTGGCGAAGGGGCGCGGCCTTCCGCGGTGCGCTGCGCCGGACCTTCCGGTGCAAC
>JAKLKQ010000096.1 GCA_023150555.1 Planctomycetota bacterium | reverse complement strand
GATCAACGTCGGTTATCCGGAAGAAGACGAAGAAATGCAGATCCTGGCGATGACCACGTCGGGTTACCGCCCGGACATCCAGGCCGTGCTCAGCCGCGACGAGATCCTGGACTACCAGAAGATGGTCCGCAAGGTGAACATCCCCGAGGACGTGGTGCGCTACATCCTCAAGCTGGTGCGCAGCACCCGGGTGGGCGAGGATGCGCCGGACATCGTCAAGAAGTACGTCACGTGGGGCGCAAGCCCTCGCGCCTGCCAGAACCTGGTGCTGGGCGGCAAGGCCTCGGCCATCCTCGACGGCCGCAACAAGGTCACCATCGACGACGTCAACAGCGTGGCGCACGCGGTGCTGGGCCACAGAATCCTGCCGAACTTCGCGGCCGAAGCCGAAGGCGTCAGCCGCGCGAAGATCGTGGACGAACTCCTGAAGGCGGTTGCGTAAAATGGCAGATATCTTCGATCCCCAGGTCATCGGCAGCGTCAAGAACCTAACGCTGAGGAGCATGCGCCTGGTCGAAAACTACATGGCCGGCATGCACAAAAGCCGGTTGCGGGGCATCTCTACCGAGTTCGCCCAGCACCGGCAGTACGTACCGGGCGACGACATCAAGCACTTGGACTGGAAGGTCTATGCCAAGACGGACAAGTTCTTCGTAAAGGAGTACGAAGCGGAAACCAGCATGACCGTCCGCATGCTGATCGACACCAGCAAATCGATGTTCTACAAGAGCGACGACGCGGCGATGAGCAAGTTTGAATACGCCGCCACCATCGGTGCGACGCTGTGCTACCTTCTGATGCTCCAGAAGGACACCTTCGGCATGGCGCTGTACGACCAGAACGTCCGCACGTACATGCCGCCGAAGGGCAGCGGCTCGCACTTCCGCAATATCATCGACACTCTGGAAAAGGTCACCCCCGGCGGCAAGACCGACCTCTCCAAGGCGCTGCTCACGCTCGGGCCGCAGATCAAGCAGCGCGGCGTGGTCATTATCGTAAGCGACTTCGTGGACGAGACCGACCGCCTGGGCCTCGGCCTGGGCCAGATGAGCTTCGCGGGCCAGGACGTGCTCCTCTTTCACATCGAGGACCCGCTGGAACGCGACTTCCCCTTCGCCGGCCAGACCATCTTCCTGGGCATGGAAGGCGAAGGAAAACTGCTCTGCGACCCGCGCGACCTCCGCAATGCGTATATGCGCGAGCGCTCGCGGCACCTCTCGGAAATCCGCGAGACCGCGCAGAAATTCGGCTACAACATGGAGGATGTCGTCACCGACAAGCGCCTGGACGGTGTACTCTCCGGTATCCTCATGATGAGGCAGTTGAGGAGGCGCTGATGTCCGCACGAAAACGAGTCCGCTTCCCGGGGCCCGTACGGCCCCGGGGCGCGGGCCTCGTTGCCCGCACCCACGCACTCGGCGCCCTGCCCTTCCCGCTTCGAGGGAGCCCTTCGGCCGAAGGATCGAATTCTCATCCCCTTTCCGGCGTTAATAATCCACCGGCCACCGGTCCCATCCCCATTACAGGATTGGGTTGCGCGCATTCGAAATTTAAATAAGATTTTCACGTGAAATTCGACAGGCCCCAGGCCCGACGATCGAGAGGAAAGATCATGCCGAGCCCCTTCGACCCGCGCACCTACAGCCCGGCCTTCGCGCTCGCGCTGGCCGCTCTTGCCGCATGCGCCTTTTGCTCCACGGCGCGCGCCGGCGAGCCGGCCACGGACCCGGCGCCCGCGCCGGCCGCCGAGGCCAAGGTTGCGCCGATCGAGAACCCCTTCCCCGACCCCTACGGCGGCAAGGACCCCTGCTTCGTGCAGCAGCTGCGCAGCGCCGGCGGTTACGGCGGGGCCTTTCAGAATTGGATTCCCGGCGAAGACCAGATGAAGCTCTCCTCGGAACCCACCTTCTATACGCTGAACCTAGTCGAGGAGATGGACCGCGCCTACGCCCTGATCGAGGCGGCAATGAAGAAGGAGTCCGAGGGCCAGTGGCGCGAGGCCCTGAAGATCTACCAGGACCTCTACGAAAAACTGCTGATCAAGAATCCCGACATTCTGTACCGCATCTCGAAGTACGGCATCTTCGTGCCGGCCACGCAGTTCGTGCAGCGCCGCATCCTGCGCTTCCCCAAGGAACACCTCGCCTTCTACCGCACGATGTACGACGCGCGCGCGAAGGAAGCCTTCGAGCAGGCGCGGCGGCAGTACAGCCTGATCGGCCTCTCCGACATCGTCGACAACATGCTCGCCACCAGCTACGGCGACAACGCCCTGATGGAACTCGGCAACGCCGCGCTGGACACCGGGCACTACCTGGAGGCCATGGAGTACTTCACGACAATCCGCGACTTCTTCCCGGATTCGGAGTGCCTGACGCCCGAGCTGGACATCCGCATTCAGTACTGCCAGAAGATGCTGGGCATGCCAGAGGGCAAGGCCGCCGCCGGCGGCCGCCGCGAGAGCGCCCTGAAGCCCGAGGAGATGGGCCGCCTGAAACAGGTGCTGGCGGGCGCGCGCTACGTGAAGCCCAAGTACTTCACGCAGCCCACCAGCCCGCCTTACGACTCGTCCGACGACTACACACTGTATCCGCCCTCCAAGGATCCGATCGCGCTCGAAGACCCCACCTGGCAGTTCACGCTGCCGGGTTCGCGCAATGACTGGTTCGTCTTCAGCGAGCCCTGCATCACCAAGATCAGCATGATCTACCGACACAAGAACATCCTCTATTGCCGCTCGCTGCTCAACGGCGAGCTGCGCTGGACCAACGACCTGGGCGGCCGCGTCGTGTGGCAGAACACCAACGAGCGCCAGTTCCCGCGCGAGGACGTGCTGGTGCAGGACGGCCTGGTCTTCGCGCCCATGTATAAGGTCGGCGCCTCGATCGTGGCGCTCGACGAGGTCACCGGGCAGCTCAAGTGGGCCTACGGCCCCATGGTCGCCAGCACGCCGGAAGAAGCGAACATGCGCTTCGAGACCGCGCCGGCCGGCGGCCCACGCACCGTGTACGCCGGATACGTGCAGGACAACATTGAAGGCGAGACGCACACCGACAGCCACTACGGCATCGTCGCCTTCGACAGCTCCACCGGGCGCATCCGCTGGCAGAAGATCCTCTGCCGCCTCACGCCGGGCAAGTTCTCAGGCGGTTTCGCCGAGAACCGCCGCAACCGCATTCGCAGCTTCATCTCGCCGCCGCTGTACCACCAGGGCACCGTGTACTACAACACCAACGCCGGCGTCATCGCGGCGATGGACGCGCGCTCCGGCCGCATCAAGTGGCTGATGAAGTACCCGTACTTCCCGGGCATCCACGACGCCACGCGGGAATTCGGAAGCACTTCGCGCCCGTACTACGACGGCGTCTGCCCCTACCGCCCGTTCCTGTGGTTTAACCAGCGCCCGATGATGATCGGCGAGAACCTCTACCTGCCGGTCGTCGACTCGCGCTTCTTCTTCTGCATCGACCGCCAGACCGGCCGCGTCGTCTGGAGCACCATCAAGTCGGTCAACAACTGGGACGAGAAGGCCAAGGCCCCCAACCTGCACAAGAACGAAGACGGCGGCATGGCCTACTTCCTGGGGCCCAACATCGACGGGAACCTCGTCTTCGCCTACCGCTCGCGCGACGATTCCATCCAGACCGTGGACCCCAAGACCGGCGCCACGATCTGGAAGAGCGAAGACCTGCTGCTGCACGACAACCAGCCCGTCGTAGACCTGGGGCCGCACATCTACGGGCAGGCAGGCATCGGCACCAACCGCCGCTGGTTCGAGTCCGCCGCGCGCCCCTTCCTGACGGTAGACAACCAGGTGGTCGCCACCAGCTACGCGCTGATCAACACCGGCGGCTACGGCCTGACCTTCGCCTACGGCTTCAACCTCGCGCACCTGGACCTGAACGAGAAGAAGGTCCTGCGCAAGCGCCGCTACTACACCGGCGAACTGATGGCCGTTGCCGAAGGCTACATCACCAACCTCGTCCCAGCCGCCCTGAAGGCCAACAAGGAGCTGCCGCACAAGGACGAGAAGATGCAGCAGATCATCAAGGAGCAGGAACTGATCGTTAAGGACACTGTCCCGGTCAACGAGTTCGGGCCCTTCCGGCCGTTCACGCGCATGACCTTCAACCGCTACGGCATCGACTTCGAACTGCGCTTCGGCACCCGCGAGGTCGGCATGCTGTACGACCGCGCCGCCGCGCGCCGCGTGCTGGCCGAGCGCAAGGATCCCGAGTCGATCTTCGCCCGCGCCGAACTCGCCATCGCCGACAGCCGGCTCGACGAGGCCGCCGACCTGCTCAACCAGTGTCTGGGCGCGATCTCCTCCGAGGACCTGGACTTCCGCGCCGCCATCAACCAGCAGCTGTACGGCGTGCACAAGCGCCTGGCCCGCAGCGGCATCCGCGCCGGCGACAGCGCCAAGGAACTGACCAACGGACTGGGCATGAGCCGCACGTCGAACACGCTGGCCGAAGAGATGGAGACGCTCTTCGCCCTCGCCGAAGGCTACGAACGCAAGGGCGAACTGAACAGCGCCTCGCGCTGCCTGCGCAGCGTCATCAACACGTACGGGCACCACGAATACCCCATCGCGTCGGTGCTCAACGCCAACCCCGAGCAGATCCGCAAGACCGCCATCGAGGTCATGGACCGCGCCGAGGCCTACGCCAAGGACACGCTCTACGGCCAGGAGTTCCTGCGCAGCCTGGCCCTGCTGAAGAAGGGCCTGCCCCTGTACTTCAGCACCGTCTCCCCGCTGCCCAAGACCCTGACCGTCCGCGCCGGCGAACTGGCCGCCGCACGCCTAGCCAAGCTCCAGGCCGTGAAGCCCGACTTCCGCAAGTCGTTCGAAGCCATCGCGGCGCAGAGCCTCAACAACGCGCCCGCCGCCGAACAGCTGCACCGCCTGTGGGAGTTCCCCGCCACCGAGACCGCGCAGTCGATCCTGAGTTCGCTCTTCGAGACCACCGGAAAGGGCGCGGGCTTCGCCGAGCAGCAGAAACTATGGCAGCTCGCCGACGCCGCGCGCATCTGCGGCCTGAAGGTGCCGCCGGCCTTCGCGGCCCGCGTCGGCGCACCGCCGCCGCCTGCGGCGCCCGTCGCCCTGGCCCTGCCCGCCACGACCAAGGAGTACGAACTGGAGGCCAGCGAGGGCACCAGCTGGCTGGTGATGCAGCGCAAAGGCGAGGACGCCAACAACCCGGACCTCTTCTTCGTCGCCGGCCGCGTCAAGAAGCGCCTCGACAACAAGTTCATCGTGCAGTGCCGCAGCTTCAAGACCGGCGAGATCGCCTGGGAGACCCAGGACATCCGCCTGCGCGGCACCGGCCAGGAAGCCGGCTTCTTCGACGCGTACGTCTACGGCGACTCGGTGGTCGTCCACGGCCTCTACGACGTGGTCTCCTTCAACCTGAAGGACGGCAAGGAACGCTGGCACTACCGCGTGCCGTTCGACTTCGAAATCAAGAAGTCGGTCATGAGCGGCGACCTGCTGATCCTGGCGGGCAAGGCCGAAACCATGGCCCTGTACCTGGCCTCGCAGAACCCCGACGGCGACATCGCCTGGCAGGTCGAGGAACAGGGCGACCTGTACGCCGATCCGTTCACGCTGGAGGACCGCGTCGTTTTCCTGCGCAAGCTCCCCTTCAACGTCACCGTGCGTTACCGCGGCACCGGCAAGCTGATCGGCCGCCTTGCTCTGCCGGACCTCTCGCTGCATCCCGCCCACCCGCTGGTCGAGAACGGCACCGAGGCCCTGCCGGCCGCGCGCGAAGGCGACCTGCTGATCGTCACCGACAGCTGGTACTACATCGCCATCGACGTCCGCACGCTCACCGTCGTCTGGAAGCGCCTCATCGACGAGAACGACGTCACGCGCGAGCCCGCCATGCGCATGGCCGTCGGCGGCGACTTCCTGTCCGTCACCAAGGAGAACTACGACCAGAAGGTCATCTACATGCTCAACAGCAAGACCGGCCAGGTGCTTTGGAACACCGACCCGAAGAACGCCAACTCGGCGCAGCCCATGTACGACGTGTACATCCACGAAGGCAAGGCCTACGGCATCGGCGTGCACCCCGGCCAGGGCTTCTACTTCCTCTGCTACAACGGCGCCGACGGCAAGCGCCTGTTCCGCACCGAGGTCAAGGATTACCAGGCCAAGCCCAAGGTCGAGCTGCTGCCGAAGGTCTTCGGCAAGTACATGGTCGCGCAGGTCCAGGACGGCCAGGATTTCCAGCTGCGCGTTTTCGACATCGAGAAGGGCGCGCTCGTCCACACTGTCGCGCTGAAGGGCGCGGGGTCCTTCGGCATCCACGGCCGGGTCTCGGGCCTGGTGCACAACGGCCGCCTGGTGCTGCTGAGCAAGGACAAGATGAACTATTGATCCACCGCTCCAACCCCGCGCGCGTCCGTTCCGGATGCGCGTGCGCGCGCGGGCCGCCTGCCGTACAATCTCCCCGTTGCCCATTGCGCGAACCGTTAACGCCCTGCGAGGGAATACGCCGTGAGCTTCCGACCGCCCGTGCTCAACGCCCAGGATTTCGCCGCGAAGGATTCCGCCACCGCAGGCATCCAGGAAGCCATCGACGCGCTGCCGAGGTCCGGCGGTATCGTGCGCCTGCCCGCCGGCGTGTACCGCCTGCGCCGCAGCATCGAGCTGCGCAGCCACGTCACCTTGCGCGGCGAAGGCCCTTCGACCGTTCTCACGCGCGCCGCCGCCGTGACGATTACTCCCCTCGCCCGCTCCATGGCCGCCCGCGACCGCAAGCTGTACCTCAAGAGCGCCCGCGGCCTGAAAGCCGGTGACGAGTTGTGCCTGAAGTCCAACATCGAAGGCGGCTGGCACAGCCGGCACGTGATCGTCACCGCGCTCCGCGGCAAGACGGCCGAAGTCCGCGTGCTCAAGGACGACCGCGGCCGCCGCTACCTCACCAAGGACAACGCCTACGCGGCCAACTGGTTCCCGGCGCTGTGGATCCTCGAAAAGCGCGACGTGACGCTCTCGGCCTTCGCCATCGACGGCGGCGTGCGCAAGCACGACCGCGCGAAGACCGACTTCACCGTCGCCGCCGTGCACACCCGCAACAGCCACCACCTGCGCGTGCTGGACCTGACCGTGCGCGACTGGCCCGGCGACGGCATCGGCATCCAGGGCGGCGAGGACGCGCTGGTCCGCGGCTGCCTGGTCGAGAACACCTGCGGCCCCGGCCTGCACCCCGGCACCAGCCTGATGCACAGCCAGTGGGTCGAGAACACCGCCAAGCGCTGCACCGGCGACGGCTACTACTTCTGCCGCGGCGTGCGCAACGCCGTCTGCCAGGGCAACCTCTTCCACGACAACCTCGCCAACGGCATCGGCGGCTTGAGCGATCCCGACCGCTTCAACATCGTCGCGAACAACGTCTGCGCCTACAACGGCAAGCACGGCATCGACGCGCCCGAGGCGCTCGGCAACAACATCCACGGCAACCTCTGCCGCAACAACTCGCAGTCCGAACCCGGCCGCTACGTCGGCATCTATCTCGACCGCCACCGCGAAAACATCGTCCGCGGCAACCAGTGCATCGACGACCAGCCGCGCCACACGCAGCTCGACGGCGTCGTCGCCGTCGACCCGCTCGGCGAAAACCTCATCGCCGACAACACCTGCATCCTGGCCAAGCCCAGCGCCTACGCCACCGGCCCCGAGATCCGCCAGAAGCCGCCGAAGAAGTAGCCGCCTGCACTCCTGCGCCGCCCGGTTTTGCGCACCCTTTGCGCCCCGCCGAACCATTGACATATGGGGGACCGCGAGGGCATAGTGCAGGTAATGACGGCATCTACCTCCCCGGACCTGCCACACATGTGCAGCCCGTTGTCCTCACGGCTCACTCTGGCTGCGGCCCTCCTTATATTGGCGCTCCCCACAAGCGCCGCGCGAGGCTGCGAGAAGCCTTCGCCCCCTTCGGCACCTGTGCAGGAAAATGCCTTTGCCGCGTTCGACCGCTGGATCGAAGCCTGGACGAACGCCACCAATCGCGAATCGCTTCTCACCGAAGGCCTGCGCCTGGCCGGACGCCGCCGCGAAGTGCTCGCCGAACTGATCCGCTCCGACCCCGAGCAAGCCCTTCACCGCACGATTCCCGAGTCCACGCGCGTGCGGCTTCCCGAGGCAATCGTCGCGCACCTCGAGACGCCCGTTTGCGGGCGCGGAAACTTCGAGGTGCTTATCCCCCTCCCCGCGCCGGGCGAGCGCGCCGAGGCCCTGCGTTTCGTGACGCTCGATGGAATTCGCTACCGCGCCTTCGTCTATGGACGCCGCGCGCACCTGCCAAGCAAGCTCGATGTACCGCTGCACGGCATCGCGGTGGGTGACCTCCTGGCGCTGCACGAAAGCCCGCTGCGCGTTGGCGAAGCGGAATCGGTTCTCGGCGCGCGCGCAGCGGGGGCCTCGCCCGCCGCGCGCCAAGTGGCCGCCCGAATCGGCGCGGAGTCCCGCGTCTTTGAATCCCTCGAGAAGGCACTGGAACTCGAACGCAAGCTCATCGAACAGGAAGACAGGCCCGGCCCCTACGCCGGTGCGGCCCAGACACAGGGCACAAAGGCCGTTGCAAAGTCGGCGTGGACCGAAGGCGCCAAGAATCTGCTCTTCCTGCGCGTGGATTTCTCCGACGAACCCGGCGCGCCGATCGGGGACGCCGCGGCGGACACGCTGATGCAGGATACGGCCAATTTTTTCCTCGAGAACTCCAACGGGAAGATGACGCTTTCCTGCACGGTGACGCCGGTCCTGCGCATGCCGCAGACGGGAGCGTTCTACGCCACCACCGGTGGGCATAGCCAGCTCCAGACCGACGCTCGGGCTGCCGCGAAGGCGCTGGGCGCCGCCTTCGACACCAAGAACTTCGACTTCGACGCGGTGGCGACCAACGGCGTCTTCGGCTGGAACGGGCTCGGCATGCTGGGCGCGAAGGGCTTATGGATCAACAACCAGATCACGCTCGCGGTGCTGGCGCACGAGCTGGGCCACAATCTGGGCCTCGAACACGCCAACGGATGGATCACCGATGACCGCTCCGTGATCGGGGACACCGGATACCACGGCGAATACGGCGATGTCTTCGACATGATGGGCGGGCAGGGAACCGCGCAGAAGCACTTCAACGCCTTTTACAAGAACAAGCTCGGCTGGCTGCCCACTGCGCAGGTGACCACGGTCAACAGCAGCGGCACGTACCGCATCTTCGCCTACGACCAGTCCCTGGGCAGCGCCAAGGGCGCGTTGAAGATCGACAAGGACACCCGGGATTACTGGGTCAGTTTCCGCCAGGCGATCACGAACATCCCATCGCTCATGAACGGCGCGGAGGTGCATTGGAGCCCCTGGAGCAAGAGCAACAACGGCACGCACCTGCTGAACATGCGTCTCGATCCGCAGACCGGCACGGACGACGACCGCCCCTTGCCCATCGGGATGACTTTTTCGGACACCCAGGACGGCATCCACATCACCCCCATCGCCAAGGGCGGCACGACTCCCGAGTCGCTCGACGTGGTGGTGATCCTGGGCGATTTCCCCAACAACTTCCCGCCCACCCTGTCGCTTGGGGCAAGCGCCACCAGCGCGGCCGTCGGGCAGAGCCTCGATTTCACCGCCACGGCCTCCGATCCCGACGGCGATCCGCTGGCCTACTACTGGGAGTTTGGAGACCAGACCTACGGACCCAGCAACGCAGGGATTTCGAAGAGCTGGTCCGCGCAAGGATACTACATCGTGCGCTGCGTGGCCTCCGATATGCGCGGGGGCCAAGCCAGCGCCTGGGTGGTGGTGACCGTGGGAAGTCCCGTCGCGGTCCACCAGGTCACCGGCCATGTGTACGATCAGTTCTCGCGGCCGGTCGAGGGCGTGCGGGTGGACCCCGGCTTCTTCAGCGCCGCTCGCGCCCCCACGGACAGCAGCGGCCAGTACATATCGCTCTATCCCTTCTCCAGCAGCGTGACGCCCTCGGCCAGCAAACCGGGCTACACGATCGCGCCCGGCTTTGCCGTTCCCCTCAACGTCTTTACCGACCTCTCCGGAATCGACTACGACGCGACGCTGCTGGTGGACGTCGACGATCCGCCGGACGCCGCGGACGACGCCTACGCCACCGGCGAGGACGCGCCGCTCACCGTCGCCGCCGCCGCGGGCCTGCTCACCAACGACCAGGATCTGGATGGGGAGGCGATCCGCGCCGAACTCGTCACGCCGCCCAGCACCGGCGAAGTGGTATTGCACGCCGACGGCTCGTTCACCTATACACCGCCGGCCGACTTCAACGGCGTCGTCACCTTCGGCTACCGCGCCGACGACGGGACGCTGCACTCGCTGGAGGCCACCGTCACGATTACGGTAAACGCGGTCAACGACGAGCCCCTGGCCGTCTACTCCGGCGCCGGCGTGCTGTACGGGCAGGCCGGCGTGGCGATCGATTTCACCGCGGACGGCACGGACGTCGATGGCACCGTCGCGCAGCTCACCTGGAACTTCGGCGACGGCACGGGCGATACCACCGCCGCGCCCGGCGCCCTGGTCCCGCATACGTTCGCCAACGGCGGCGCGTACCTGGTGACCGTCTACGCGACCGACGATTTGACCCTCGACGGGCCAGCGCTGACGCTCGACGTCTTCGTCGCGGGCAATCCGGCCGGCGATGCGCTGTACCTGGCCAAGGGCGGGTTCCGCAACGACTGGAAGTCGCCCGGCAAAGACACGCTGAAGCTCTCGGGGCGCGTCAACCCCTTTGGGCTGGATTTCTCCGCCGGCGGCCCGGGCGTGATGCTCTCGTTGAACGGCGTCGTCCTCGCCATGGACACGCTCACGGACAAGGGCACTACTTCCGGCGCCGTGCCGGGCCTGAAGGGAAAACTCAGCGCCGCGACCGGCGCCTTCGCCTTCAGCCTGAGCGGCCTTACCGGTCTGGACACCGGCCTTACCGAACCGCCCGCAGGCCAGACGGTCAAGGCCACCCAGGATCAGCGCATCGACCTCGACCTGAGCGGCGGCGGCCTGCCGTCGTCGGAAGCCTTCGGCGGAGACTTCCGCTTTGCGTATACGAACAAGGGCGGTTCCAGCGCGAAGGGCGCCTTCTCCTTCAAGAAGAACCGCAGCCTAAGCGGCGTCTTCCTGGCGCTGAAGGCCAAGGCCGCCGAAGCGGTGGACGACGGCGTTTCGGCGGGGCACGCGCTGAGTATCTCGGGCGCGCTGGTGGGCGGGGGCTCCGCGCCCGCGCTGCCGCAGGCGGGCCCCCCGGCCGTCACCATCACCGTGGGCGATCCGATCGACACGAACGAACAGACCGTCTTCGCGCTCGCCGGAAGCCAGCTGAAACTCACCGGCAGCCTCCTCGCACCGGAGACGACCGCATGGAGCTACGATCCGTCCGGCGGCGCGGTCGCCGGCTTAAAGAAGTTCAGCTTCAGCAACGCCAAACACGCCTTCGCACTCTCCACCGACGCCGTCACGCTGGGCCTCGACTCGTCGGTCGGCGGGACTCTGGTCTCGGACCAACTGCTGGTGCGCGTGGAGGTCTACACCGAACTGGTCCCCGCCACACCGCTCACCTTCGAGACGGTGATCGAACTCCAGCGCAAGGCGCCGGACTCGAAGAGTTGGAAACGCTGAACGACAGGGGTGAGCGGCGAGAGGTCAGGGCGAGGGGCGAGGAACGACTTCAACACAGAGGCACGGAGGACGCAGAGGCTCACAGAGGAAGTTCTTTTGGGGCTGTCGACTATCTCCTGCCTGCGGTTCCCGGATACCGGTGCCCGGATCCCGCAGACAAAAAACAACCCCGTGATTTCTAGGGCTCACGGGGCGAAGGCCCAGGGGCCAGTCGTCCTGACCTGACCTAAGCCTCTTCTCGAGGCTCCACATTTAGCTAACCTCATGCACCACGTTTTCGCAACCGCAATGCGTACGGAAACACGAATTTTTCAAGCCTTCGCGCCGCGCGCCTGAAATAGGCGGACCACCGCCTCGCCTTGCTCATCCAGCGTGCACCAGGGGATCGGGGGGCTGACGCCCGAGGAAGCCTGGTCTGGAACCAAGCGGCCAGCACCAAAGGCATTCTTGGCTGCCGACAACTATCA
>JAKLKQ010000095.1 GCA_023150555.1 Planctomycetota bacterium | reverse complement strand
TGCGCGGAGCCGTATGGCCGTTACGTGCCCCGGAGGGGCGCTGATCGTTTCGCGGAGGGTTCCCGTAAGCTTGAGGGTCCACCGGATGCTTCTTGTCGCGGCGATTGTATCGCCGCGACCCGGACGTGGTGACGTCCGGGCCAACCGGACGTAAGCGCCACGCGCTAACGCGTTTTGCATTGCGACACATGAGCCGGAAACCAGAAACGGAATTCTCCGTTCTCTGTGCCTTGGCGTCTTTGCGTGAGTTAATCCGAAATCGAAGCTATCCGCCGTCGCGTTCGGTGGGGACGACGACTTCGGGCGGCAGGTTGATGACGTCTTCGGGGAAGTAGTCGGTGAGGTAGACGAGCAGGTCGCGGAGGCTGAGCAGGCCGATGGGCTTGCCCTTGCCGTCGACCAGCGGGATGTGGCGGTAGCCGCAGGTGGTCATCAGGTTCAGCGCGTAGCCGACCTGGTGTTCCGGCGTCAGGCAGTGCGGGTTGGGCGTGGCGTATTCCTTGACCTTCTTTTCCTTGAAGTTCCAGCCGTGGCCGGCGACGCGCAGCAGCAGGTCGCGCTCGGTGAAGATGCCGACGGCCTTGCCCGAGCCCTTCGCAGCCAGCAGCACCGCGCCGGTCCTGCCTTCGCGCATGGCAACGACGACGTCCTGGATCGTGGCGTCCTCGGGCAGCACGACGCTGGCCTTGCCCTGCTTGACCTGCTTCAGCGGCACGCGCAGGACGGCGTCGGTAAGGTGGCGTTTGTGGAGAATCGTGGTCTCGTGATACATGTCTTCGTCCATGTCGCGGTCGATCTTGCTCATGACTCATCCTCCTCTTATTGCGTCCCGCGCCGAGCGCCGAAAGTCCTGCGTTGCGATAACGGCGCCTGCGCGGCGGCGTTGTGCTTCGTGGTTATAAAACAGGGTATCGGCACTCCGCCTTGCCAGATTCGACACCAGTATACCTTAGGCCCGCCGGACTTTCAGAGGTTTAGCGTGAATTTTCACGTCGTTTCGTGCCAAGCGTCTGCTTTCCCCATGGAAAACCCGAGACGCGATCTAATTTACCGTCCAGACCTCGCCCTTGCGGAGCAGCTTGGACAAGTCGCCAGGGCCCTTGCGCTTGCGTTCGGCCTCGATCTGCGCGTAGGTGCGCTCATTGAGCGTCGGGCGGTTGACGGCGCGGAAGATGCCCATCGGCACGGGATGGTCCAGCCGCGAGAGCATGTACGCCAGCGTCTGCGACTCGAGCGTCTCGTCGTAGACCAGCACGTTGTTCGCTTCGGGCGTCTGGTCCTTGCCCAGCGGCACGACTTCCAGGTCCATGCCCTTCAGGCGCAGGCCGCGGTTCTGGCCCTTGCCGAAGACCAGCGGCTTGCCGTGCTCGAGCATCACCTGCTGGTCGTCGCGCTGGGCGCGGTCGGTGACTTCCTTGAACGCGCCGTCGTTGAAGATCACGCAGTTCTGCAGGATCTCGATGAAGACCGAGCCCTTATGCAGCGCCGCGCGAGTGAGCATGTCCTTCATGTGCGGGATGTAGATGTCCGCGGTGCGCGCCACGAAGGTGGCTTCGGCGGCCAGCGCCAGGCTGATCGGATTCACCGGCTGGTCGAGCGACCCGTACGGCGTGGACTTGGTGACCTTGCCGTACTCGCTGGTGGGCGAGTACTGGCCCTTGGTCAGGCCGTAGATACGGTTGTTAAAAAGGAGGATCTTCAGGTCCACGTTGCGGCGCAGGGCGTGCAGCAGGTGGTTGCCGCCGATGGACAGCGCGTCGCCGTCGCCGGTGACGACCCACACGGTCAGGTTCGGGTTGGCGAGCTTCGCGCCGGTGGCCACCGCGGGCGCGCGCCCGTGGATGGTGTGGAATCCGAAGGTGTTCATGTAGTACGGGAAGCGGCTGGAGCAGCCGATGCCCGAGACGATCAGGTGGTTCTCGCGCGGCAGACCCAACTCCGCGAAGGTCTGCTGCACGGCGGACAGGATCGCGTAGTCGCCGCAGCCCGGGCACCAGCGGACCTCCTGGTCCGACTGGAAGTCGGCCTTCTTCAAATCCACCTTTGGAACCAGTCCGGAGTTCTTAGCCTTCTCCGGGGCCACCGTTGACATGGGGCATGCCTCCGTGGGAAACCGCCGCGCCGTTGGCGCTCTCGTCCGGCGTACGAACCGGCTCTCCGGCCAGCACCGCCTCGATCCCGTTGAGGATCTCGACGGCCTTAAAGGGCTGGCCCTGGATCTTGTTCAGGCTGGTGACATCGATCAGGTACAGGGCGCGCAGCAGGAAGCTGAGTTGCCCCAGGTTCATCTCGGGAATCAGGATCTTCTTGAACCGCTTCAGCACGTCGCCGGTGTTTTTCGGCAGCGGGCTGAGGTGCCGGAGGTGCGCCTGCGCGACCTTCAAGCCCTTGCCGTGCGCGCGTTCGACGGCCGCGCGGATCGCGCCGTAGGTGCTGCCCCAGCCGAGCACCAGCAGTTCGGCGCCGTCGGGGCCCTTGACCTCGAGGTCCGGGACGTCCTGGACGATCTTCGCGATCTTGTCGCGGCGCAGGACGCTCATCTTCTCGTGGTTCACCGGGTCGTAGGAGACGTTGCCGGTGATGTCGCGCTTCTCGAGGCCGCCGATGCGGTGCTCCAGGCCCGGCGTTCCGGGCACGGCCCACGGGCGCGCCAGCGTTTTCGGATCGCGCCGGTAAGACTCGAAGTTCTGCGGGTTCGTCTCGAACTTGACCGGGAAGGCGCTCAGCTCCTTCATCTCCGGCACGCGCCAGGGTTCGGCGCCGTTGGCCAGGTAGCCGTCGGAGAGCAGGTACACCGGCGTCATGTACTTCACGGCCAGGCGGCAGGCCTCGTAGGCGTACTTGAAGCACTCGCCCGGCGTCGCCGGCGCGAGCACGCAGACGGGCGACTCGCCGTGGCGGCCGTAGAGCGTGAAGAGCAGGTCGGCCTGCTCGGTCTTCGTCGGCAGGCCGGTGGACGGGCCGCCGCGCTGGACGTTCACGATCACGACGGGCAGTTCGGTGGTCAGCGCCAGGCTGGCGGCTTCGGACTTCAGCGCGATGCCGGGGCCTGCCGAGCCGGTCACGCCCAGCGCGCCGGCGTACGACGCGCCGACGGTCGCGGCCATGGCGGCGATCTCGTCTTCGGCCTGGAAGGTGATGACGCCGAAATTCTTGTGCTTCGAGAGTTCGTGCAGGATGTCGCTGGCCGGCGTGATCGGATACGCGCCGTAGAACAGCGGCAGGCTCGACTGCTGGCTGGCGGCGACCAGCCCGTAGGCCAGGGCCTCGTTGCCGGAGATGTTGCGGTACGTGCCGGGGACGCTGGGCGCGGGCGGAATCTCGTAGGCCACGGCCTGGTAGACGTCGGTCATCTCACAGTAGGCGTAGCCGCCCTTCAGCGCCGTCTCGTTGGCCGCGACGATGTGCGGCATCTTGGAGAACTTGTCGCGGATCCAGCGCAGCGTGGGTTCCAGCGGGCGGTTGAAAAGCCAGTAGGCCATGCCCAGCGCGTAGAAGTTCTTGCAGCGCTGCTTCTCGCGCGAGGTGCCTTCGACGTCGCGCAGCGCCAGCAGCGTCTTCTCGGTGATGTTCTCGCTGAAGACGCGGAAGCCGGACAGCGAGCCGTCTTCGAGCGGGCTGACCTTGTACCCGGCCTTGGCCAGGTTGACCTTGTTGAAGGCGCTGGTGTCGACGATCACGATGCCGTTGGGCACCAAATCGGCGATGTGCACCTTCAGGGCCGCGGGGTTGAACGCCACCAGCACGTCGGGCTGGTCGCCGGGCGTGTGGATGTCGTTCGAACTGAACTGGATCTGGAAGCCCGATACGCCGGGCAGCGTCCCGGCCGGCGCGCGGATCTCGGCCGGATAATCGGGCAGCGTCGCCAGGTCGTTGCCGAACGCGGCGGTGGTCGCCGTGAACTGGCCGCCGGTGATCTGCACGCCGTCGCCGGAGTCTCCGGCAAAACGAACGGTAACGGTGTTCAGGACCTGACGGTCCCGTGCAGCTTTGGGTTTGGGTGCCGCTTGCGTGCTCATGGGTGCTTGCTGACGCCTCGCGCCTGCAAGAAAAAAAGGGATCGGATGGCCGGACGACCACCCGCAAACGCCAACCTTATTATTTAGCGTAATCGTCAGGCTGTAAACTAAAGAATAGCAACTTGCCGCCGAAAGCCCGCTTGGGCCAAGAAGTTAGGACATCGGCCAGTTGCGAATCGTGTGTTGCGCCTGATTTTCATACATGCTCCGAAAGCGTTTCAGGGGCTATGCCTTGGAAATGGAGCTAATGGGACCACTTAGGGGCCCTTCAGGGATTATCGCATCGAAAGCTACTTTTTTTTGCGGGCGCTGAAAAACCGAGCTTGGAATCTGCTCACCGGCCGGTCTTTGCGGCTTCTTTCGAGCGGTCGTTCGGCGGCGGAAGCAGCGCGCCTTCCCGCGTGACGGGCTGTTCGCCGGTGACGGCGGGCAGCGGTTCGGGCACGCGGACCTCGACATGTGGCGCGGGCGCCTGCGGGACTTGGTTGACGACGCTGATGTCCGGCACGCGCACCACTTCCTTGACGACCTCGTGAATCTGCGCGGGCGGCACGTCGATGCGGAAGCTGTTGGCGGGCACGCGGAGATCGGCGTTGAGGTTCGGGCTGAGCGAGACCGGCGCGGACACCTGAATCGCCTGCGGCACCTGGAGCCGCCCGAAGTACATCGAAGCCAGCACGATGCCGGCGGTGAGCACCGGGACGCCGAAGAGCACGATCAGCGGCTCCTTGCCTTCCATTTCCATGCGCATCGCGGGTTCCTCCCCGGAAAGAGGCGTGGCAGAGGTCGTTCGAAGGATGGGTGCCTCCTTTATTAGACGCATCGCGTGCGGGGCGTATCAGGACTATAGTAAAGGAGGAAATCGAAATCGCGGCGGGCGCCGGTTTTCGCTTCCGAAAGTCTTGGCCCCAAACATACTATAGAAGGAGCATGGACATTCACGCCGACGCTTCCCCCGCCCCGCTGGCCCCCGGTTCGCCGGGTGCCGGGCACGAGGCCGTGCCCGACCGCGACCTGTCGCGGCCGGCGATGGCCTGGCTGTGGGGCGGCATCCTGCTTATGTTGGCGGTCGTGGTATCCATCGGATCCGTCCTGACCTGGCGCAGCCTGCAGCGCAGCGCGAACCGCATCGTCTGCTTCGGCGACAGCCTGACCGCGTGCGGCGGCTACGGCGGGCGCTTCCCGGATTACCTGGCGCTGGCGCTGCCCGACTACGAGGTGATCAACCGCGGCGTCGGCGGCGACACGCTGGAACGCGCGGTGAAGCGCTTCCAGGGCGACGTGATCGAGTTGCATCCGAAGGTCGTGCTGATCGAACTGGGCGCCAACGACTGGCACCGCAACGAGCGCCCCATCGAGGCCCTGCGGCAGGACCTGGAGGACATTGTTTCGCGCGCGAAGTACAACGGCATGGAGGTGATCCTGCTCGGCGTCTTCGGCGACCAACTCGACGCCGAGGGCACCATCACAGAAAAGCAGTACGAGGAGAAGGAGGCCTTCGGGCAGGCGATCCTGAAAATGGAGCGCGAGATCGCGAAGAAGTACGACTGCCCGCACATCGAGAATATCCAGTACGAGATCAGCGCCGACCGCGAGCGCTACTGGGAGAGCAAGAACCATCCCAACGCCGACGGCAACCGCCTGGTCGCGCAGCGCATCCTGCCGGTGCTCAAAGAGGTGCTCGAGAAGATCAAGGCGCGCGAAGCGGGGGACGCGGGGAAGTAGTGCAGGGCGACCCGTACAATCAGGGCTAATCGAGCAATTTCACGGATTCGAGAATCTTTGCCATGAAGCAGTACTTCAAGCTTGATTGCGGACCCAAGATCAATTTGGGCATTTTCTATTTTGAAGTCGAAAACGATGTAGTTTTACGTCAGGCCGAATTTGATAAGGATCGTTGGTTCTGCTCTCTAGATACCTATCATTCGGATCGTGGCCTAGGACTATCCGACCAGCCGTTCTCATGTATGGAACCAACCGACGGTGCAACCATGGTTGAGATCGACGAGAAAGAATTCGAAACCGCTTGGGAGAATGCAGTCCGGTTCAGAGATACGAATAATAGAAAGGGGTAACGATCGGCTACCCCTCCCCGAACTTCTCGTCCATTCCGCAATCCGCAACCGCAACCGTCAGTATTTCAGCTCGTTCTTGTCCTTCGTGAACATGATCGCGCGGCCGTTCTGGACGGTCGACGAGATCTGGCCGTGGACGCCAAAGTCACCGGCGCCCTTGACCTTGATGGCGTGGATCTCCTTGCCGACCTTCTTGTCGAAGACGCGGATCTCGAAGTCCTGGCGGTCCTTCACGCGCACGACGAAGTATTCGCCGTAAGCCTGAGGCACCAGCGTGGCTTCGGGTTTGCCCTGGTAGCCCTCAACCTTGGTCTCGAACAGGCGCTTGCCCGTGGCGCATTCGCGGCCCACGAAGTAGTAGCCCTGGCCGGGGTGCACGCCCAGGCCGTAGATGTTCGGGCCGACGACGACGGCCGAATGCATCGGCTTGGGCGACTTCCCGTCCTTGGGGTCGTAGCTCCACAGCACGTCGCCGGACTTGGCCGAGAGCATGTAGATGGTGTCGACGTCGTAGTCTTCCTTCAGCACGCAGAAGTATTCCTGGCTGCAGAAGAAGCGCATCGCCGGCTCGCGCGTCACGTCGTTGTTGTCGATCAGGCGCTTCCAGACGACGGCCAGCTTGCGGGTGTCGATGCAGATGTAGTACCAGCTGTCGGTCAGGAACAGGATGTTGCCGTCGTGCGCGGCGGGCAGTTCCTTGGGGCCGTCGTCGATCAGGGGATGGTCGGCGAGCATCAGCAGGTCAGGCATCTCCATGCGTCCGATCAACTTGCCGGTGGCGCGGTAGCGCACGGTCACGTTGTACGGCAGCTTGCGCACGGAGACCAGGTAGTCGCCGTCGAAGTAGGGCGCGATGTACATGTCGCCCTGCTCCTTCTCCTGCCACATCAGCTCGCCGTTCTCGTTCGGCGTCGGGATGTGGAGCGCCATCGTCTCGGCCTTGCCGAAGATCACCAGTTCGTCGCCGCTGGCCAGCGCGTGCTTGATTTCGAAGTCGAACGGCACGCGGTAGCGCCAGCGCAGCTTGCCGTCGGCCAGGCCGAAGGCGAGCACGTCGTATAGGCCGTGCACCACAACCACGTCGCCCTGCACGAAGGCTTCCTCGAAGCCGGGCTCGTCGCCGACGCCCTTCAGGCGGATGTCCTGGGTCTCCCACCGGGTCTCGTTCTTGGCCAGGTCGATGCAGGTGAGCGTGAACTTGTTGTCGAGCTTCTTCTTCACGCGCGCGCCCAGGAAGAGCAGTTCGGGGCTTTGCGCGTGGTTCCCTTGGCGTTCCAGGACCATCCACATCGCGCCTTCCGAACCTTCCAGTTCCTTCGAACGGTCCTGCTGCGGCATGGCCAGGGGTTTGGGCTCGGCGAACGCCGACGGCGCGCGCACCTGCGCCAAATTCGCGTCGGGCACCTGCAGCCGGCCGACGCGCGCGAGGTCGCCCAGCAGCCACATGCGCCGGCGCGCGTCCTCGTCGTTCTTCTGCGCATTGGCCGACAGGAGCGTGTTCAGCACCTTCTGCGCCGACTCCGTGCCGGGGAACTCGGGCAGCCGGTGCATCTGCTCTTCGGGCGGGCGCCCGCTGAGCCACTGTCCGGCGACGGACTCGAACTTCTTCTTGAACTCCTCCGACTTGGCCTGCAGCAGCACCAGGCGGGCGGAGGCCAGTTCCGCGGCGCGCAGGGTCAGCGTCTTGGGCAGCGGCGAGACCGTGCTGAGGTACAGCGGCAGGCCCTTCTCGAACAGCGCGGCGCTGCGGGAGAACTCGTCCTTGTACAGGCTGCCGGCGACGAAGGTCTTGGCCCGGCCCAGGACGCCCTGGGCCGCCTCGAGGATCTGCGCGGGATTCAGCGAGAAGATCGCCGGCACGGGATACTCGTGGTGCCCGTAGGTGGAAATCACGCTGCGCAGGCAGCGCGCGGCGGCGTTGAGGTCGCCCTTGCGCTCGTAGGCCTCGGAGAGCGCGAAGAGCGTCTCGATCTCCTCGGCCAGCGTGCCGGCGGTGCGCGACATGCCCAGGTCGTGCTCGAGTTCCTTGTCGACGTTGCCGGCGCGGATGCCGCTGCGCGCGATGCGCTTGTGGACGCGGAAGAGCAGCTGGTTGACGGCGGCGCGGAAGTCCAGATCTTCCGGATTGATGGTGTTCAGGCACCCGTTAAGCAGGTCGGCGGCCTGGTTGAGCTGCGCGTCGGCGACGGCGAGCTCGGCCTTCGCGAACTGCGCTTCGGGATCGGTGCGTTTGGCCAGGGCTTGCTTCACGGCGTTGCGGTCGTAGATCATGTAGACGTCGCGGGGGCTGATGCGCAGCTCGAAGAGCACGCCGTAGCGCTTGAAGGTGACGCGGCTGAACGGCAGGAAGGGCCCCTGGTCGTTCACGGGCACGCTGTCCTCGCTGATCTCCTTCGTGATGCGGATATCCTCGTTCGCGCGCGCATCCTTGTGGGGCAGGTCCATCAGCCCTTTCAGAACCGTCGGCGCGATGGTCTCGATGGCCGTGTTGCACGCGCCCAGGATGTTGCCGGCGATGTAGCGGCGCCGGTCGAAGATCTTCTTGGCCTTCAGGTCCACGCAGACCAGGTTCGAGACGTGGTCGAAGATCGGGTAGCCCATGTAGGTGAAGGCGGGGATGTACAGCTTGTCGTCGTCGGTCAGCAGCGGGCGGGCGGAGACCTGGTAGTTGTGCCGCGAGAGCCCCAGGCCGTGGCCCTGGGCCCAGTTCTTGTCGATCTTGATCCCGTAGTTCAGAACGGGGTGCTTCTCGGGCCCGATGGGATCGTCGCAGGCCCACACGGGCTTGCCGGTCCTGGAGTCCAGCAGCATCGCGGTGGGAGAAGTGAAACTGGATCCCAGTTCCTTGTTACGGCCGCTGTGAACGACCAGGAGTTCGCCCGTCGTGATCGGCCCCATAAAGTAACTGGTGTCGCCGGAGCCGTGCATGCGCGCTTTGGGATCGTTCACGCCCTTCTGCGCGCTCCAGATCACCTTGCCGCTGCGGCGGTTCATCTTCATCAGCAGGTTCACGTCGACGGGCGCGACGTACAGGTCCTCGCCGACCAGCAGCGGCCGCTGGTTGAACCAGAACATCGGCGAATGCGGGCGAGCCCAGATGCGCGTGTACTGCACGACTTCGGCCTCGCCGAACTGCCGCGTCGCGTCGTGCACGCTCGGGTAGTAGGGATAGCGCATCAGCCACTTCACGCGGCCGCTGCGCGCGTCCATCGCCGCGATCACGCCCGCGTTGGTGTTGTAGTAGACGGTGCCTTCGCTGTAGAGCGGCGGGCTGGTGAAGCTGCGGATGCGGTTGCGCCGAGACTCGGCGAACCCGCCCGAGAACTTGCCCGGTTGCAGGCGGCAGAGCCGCTGTCGCCAGCGCACGCGCCCGCTGGCGCTGTCGAAGGCGATGAGGCCGTACTCGCTGTCGGTGTGCGTCTGGCCTTCGATGTTGTCCAGGACGTAGCCGGCATAGACCGTGCGCGGGCCGCCGGCCGGCGCAGCCTCGAAGCGCATGCGCGCTTCCTCTTCGTTGCTCGCCACCATGGGACCGTAAGCCCAGCGCAGCTGCCCGGTCACCTCGTCCAGCGCCACCAGCGAAGGGCCGCCCTTGCTGATGCAGGTGAAGACCAGTCCGTCCTGCACCAGCAGGTCTTCCTGCGGGTACTGGCGCTCCTGGAAACTCTGCCAGGTCGCGCGGCCGCCCAGGTCGTTGATCCAGCGCAGTTCGCCGTTGAGGATCGAGCGGGCGTAGACGATGTTCTTGTGGCGGTACACGACGCTGGTGTCGGTCACCACCGGCTGCACGAAGGTATAGAAGTCCAGTCGCGAACCCGGCTGGTCGAAGCTCCAGACCGGCTCCTTGATGCCGATGGGGTCGTCGGTGGGCGTCAGGAGGTTGTAATCGTCCTGCGCGATGTGCGGCGCGCTGGCGAGCTGGCTGTGGAACGGCGGCTTCTCGTAGCGCGCGGTGGCGATCACCTTCTTCAGCTGCGCGATCTGGTCGGCGGTCAGCGTTCCGCCGTCCCCGCTGCTGGTGCCCGCCGGCGCGGCCTTGTCGCCCAGCATCTTGTGGCAGTAGGCGATCTTGAGGTCCAGTTCCTTGTTCTGCACGTCCGAGAACGGGAAGTAGTCGCGGATCGAGCTGAAGTGCTCCAGCGCCTCCAGGAAGTGCCCCGTGTCCAGCGCCGCGTTGCCCAGTTCCAGCAGCGCGCGGTCGCCGTAGCTGGTGGCGAGCATCGTGTCGACGATCTCGGAGAGGCCGATCAGCGAGAAGTTGCGCCGCGCCTGCTCGTAGCTTTCGCGCGCGATCGCGTTGTACTTCTGCCGGTAGAACTCCAGGTCGGGCTTGGGGAAGTTCAGGATGCGGCGCTGCACGTACTGGCTGACCGGCACGAAGATGCCGAATTCGGAGATGCGAAACAGCGCGTTGGGGAACTTCTCGATCACCTGCTGGTACTGCTGCAGCGCGTCGCGAAACTCGCCGTTCTGCTCCTTCTCGATGCCCTTCTTCACCAGCGCCTCGGCGCGGTCCTCGATGTTGATCAGCGACAGCGTGTAGAAGGACTTCTCCTCGCTGCGCTCCATCTCCTTGTCCGTGAAAGCCCACAGCCCGCGCCCGTTCTTGGCCTGGTTGGCGACGTCCAGGTAGTCGGGCTTGCCGCCCGCGTAGGGATCCTGGTACGGATCCTTGACCTTGTGGACCGGACCCTTGGGCGTCTCCGTGGGCGTCTCCGCGGGCGTCTCTTCCTTCGGCTGCTCGGTTGGCGCGGGCTTCGGCGCCTCTTCTTCCTTCTCCTTCTTGCGCTGGCCCGCCCAGGCGCCCGGAACCGCCAGGCATAGGGCGCTCGCCAGCGCCAGCCCCAGTCCCAGTCCCATTCCCCTGCTGCGGATCCGTACCTTAAGCATGCGCTGTGCTCTCCCGAAAGGGCGTTCGAGGTTCGACCGGCCGGAACCGGCGCCGAGAAGGCCGCCGCGAACCAGCCAATTTGTTCGTTCCTGGGCGAGTCCGACGCAATCGTATACACCGTTGACCCAAGCCCTTACAGCGCATTCCCGCCTGGATTGAAGGCTCGAAGCCCAAACGCTATCTTACGCTCCCAATACCCCCGGTCCGGGCCGGCCGCGGTACCCGGCAAATCCAATTGACGAACGGGCATTCCCGGGCACAATACCCACCTTCGTCCGCACCGAACCGGTTTAACGACAAGGAGTTCGACAGCGCCATGCCGAAGACCAAGGAGCCCATGAAGCTGCCCAAGGCCGAGGACGTCGCGTCGGCCAAAGCCATCGTCGAGGCCATCGCGAAGCGCAAGGAGCGCGTCGCTACGGTAAAAGCCAACCTCACGAAGGACGCAAAGGAAGGCAAGGTCAACAAGTACGACCCCAAGATCCGCCAGGCCAAGAAGCGCCTGAAGCGCGCCCAGCGCAATCTGTACAAGGAGTTGGTCCGCTGCCGCATTGTCCTGCAGGAAAAGGAAACCGCGGCCGCCACCGCGCCCGCCGAGGCCCCCAAGGAAGCGTGAAGCAGGGCGCAGGTTTCAGGATTCAGGGAAAGGTGCGGAGCGAGCCGCACCTTTTTTTATTCAACCCAGCGGCAACAGCGGCAGCAACCAGAACCCGCGCCGTAGGCCCTCCACCCCTGACGCCTGAATCCCGAAGCCTGATTCCTTACTCGATCTCGTCCAGCGCTTCCGCGTATGCGCGGCCCAGCAACGCGATCTCTTCAGGCGTAGTCGTCAGCGGCGGAACCGCCAAGAGCAGGTCGCCGATGGTGCGCGTCTGCACGCCGCGCTTGCGCAGCGCCAGCACCGCGCGGTAGCCCGCGCGGCGTTCGTAGGGATACGCCTCGCCGGTGGCCTTTTCCTTCACGATCGCGATCCCGGCCATCAGGCCCATCCCGCGCACTTCCCCCACCCGGCGGTGTTCGCGCAGCGGCTGCAGCGCGCGCCAGAAGGCGGGAATAGTCTCCTCGCGCGCGCGCTTCAGGAACGCGCCGCCGTCGCGCGTGAAGATCTCCAGCGCCGCCAGCGCCGCCGCGCAGCCCAGCGCCGAGCCCGTGAACGTGTGGCCGTGGTAGAACGTGCGGCGTTCGCCGAACGAGCCCAGGAACGTGTTGTAGATCTCGTCGCTGGCCAGCGTCGCGGACAGCGGCAGCATTCCGCCGGTCAGGCCCTTGGCCAGGCACAGGATGTCGGGCTTCACGCCAGCGATCTCGAAGGCGAACAGACGCCCCAGCCGGCCCATACCGACGGCGACCTCGTCGAAGACCACCGGCACGCTCTTCGCGCGCGCGGCCGCGACGATGCGCTTCACGTACGCCGGCGGCTGCGGGATCACGCCGCCGGGGCCCACGACGAGCGGCTCCATCACCAGCGCGGCCAGTTCGTGCGCGTGCTTTTCGAGCGCCTCGAGCACCGGCTTGGCCTGCGCTTCGACGAACGCGGCGGAGGCATCCTCCCACGGGGACTTGTAGCCCTGCGGCGGCGGGACACGCACGACGTCGAACAGCAGCGGCTTGAAGGTGTCGTGGAAGAGCCCGATGCCGCCCAGCGAGACGCAGCCGATCGTATCGCCGTGGTAGGCCTCGCCGAAGGCCAGGAACTTGCGGCGTTCGGGATGCCCGCGCAGCACCTGGTACTGGTAGGCCATCTTCAGCGCGACCTCGACGGCCTCGCTGCCGGAGTCGGCGAAGAAGGCATGGTTCAGCGGCGCGCCGGCGAGTTCCGTCAGCCGCCCCGCAAGCTCCAGCGCGGGCTGGTGGCTGATGCCGAGCAGCGTCGAGTGCCCGAAGCGCTGCAACTGCGCGGCGATCGCTTCTTCGACCTCTTTCGGCCGGCAGCCCAGCGCGAGGCACCAGTAGCCGCTGTTGGCGTCGAGGTAGCGCTTGCCTTCGGCGTCGATCAGCCAGTTGCCCTCCGCGCCGACGATCACCGGCGGCGGCGGGTCTTCCTCGCGATGCCCGCGCATCTGCGTGAACGGATGCCACAGCGCGGCCTCGTCGATCGCGTGCAGGCGGCGAAGTTCGTCGTAGCAGAGTTTCTCGAAGGCGCTCATGCGGGGCATGCTAACGGCGGGCGCCGGGGGCGCAACGAAAGGCGAATGTGCCCTGCCGGTCCCAAGATGCCGGGGCTGCCTATCTGACCCACAGGTGAATATGCTTGCGCAATCGTCCGACAACAATGGCCTCAAAGAAGATTCCTGTCACGCCGCACGCCAAAAGAATAAGACCAAGGTCAACCAGCAGATTTTCGTAACTGCTAAACTCCCAGCTGACCGTTGACGGCCGAAAGGGAATCCGACACAGGCGCGTCCAGACTTCGGCCCGGTCGAAATCTCCATATACCGGAATCCAGTGCATTCGGCTGGGCTCCGAACTTACGCAATAGAGAAACGTGTATGGAAATCCGACCGCCCTGAAGCCGCGCCGGGCGCAGTAGACGCCATGCCGCATTTCGCCACTGGGGTTTTCCTGCCACCCCTGCCTGAAATCGTCAATCATCAAGTCCTGCTCTGTTGAAAAGTTCTTAAGTCCCTTGGGCACCCCGCCGAAACCTAGTTTGTGGGGGCGTCGAGGGAACGC
>JAKLKQ010000094.1 GCA_023150555.1 Planctomycetota bacterium | reverse complement strand
TCGTTTGCGCCTCCGGCCGTGCCGATCTCATCGCACAGATGGACAGCAGCGAGATCTCCATCGCCCAGGCGTATCGCGTCCTCGAGGCCGAAACGCGCCCGAAGGCCCCCGATGTCACACCTATTGACGACGATGCCAATGAGCCGGAGCCCGCCGCCAAAGGACCAGCGTCGGATTCGAAGGCAGGACCGGCGGCAGCACCGCCGCAGGAGGCCGGCGCTGCCTCATGCGGCTCAGTGCCCCAGGCAGATGGGGCACCGACTACCGCGCCCCCGGTGCCGGATGTTGTCACCGGCGCCGGTGCACCGGCCGCCCGGATCGTCGAACAGGCCGACTGTGTCGTCGTTTATCTCCCTCGCGCTGCATGGCAGGCGGCACTCCTCGACATTGCGGAGCCTTCGGAAAAATTTGAAAAGATGGTCTCGCAGGGACTGATCGTGCTTTGGGACGGCGACAGCCGTATGAGTCAGGATCCGGCGCCGATGGCGGCACCCGCCCAGGCAACACAGGCTGAATAGGACGATAGGCGCTCACGTGCGACGGATCGAGCAGCATCGAGTGATCCGCCCTAAGTCCGGCAGGCGCTACGCCTGCCGGACACCCTCGACGACATCAAGATGACCCGATGACCATCTGCCAAGGACCTGGACGCCATGTGTACGGAAGCATTGAAACCCGAGCAGTACACGAGCCTGTGGACGGTTGAGGATTGCGCTGGCTTCCTCAGGAAGTCGAAACGCTGGGTATGGAACGCACTCAGCATTCCGCCCGAGCTGCCAGGCAGCATCCCCCACTACCGGATCGGTCGGTCACCGAGGTTTGAACCCCTGCAGCTCCAGGAATGGGTGAGGTGCGGATGCCCTCCGTCCGCCGAATTCGGTGCATGGCAAAAGTTCGACAGGAAGCATCGAAAATCGCGGTGACTCCTTGACATCAGATGGATGGATACGATACCACCTGACTAATGACATTCCTGGAGGTGTCCGAATGAAGTCGAGCCGACGGTCTAAAGGGTGCCTATACCAGCCGACCTACACAGTCCGCCTATCAAGCGGCATGAAAGAGCGCCGCCGGTCTTCCGTCTGGTGGATCCGCTGGAGAGATGCAAACGGAAGGACGCAACGAAGGTCCATTAGCGAAAGGAAGGCTCTGGCCGAGGACGCCCTGACCAAGGCCCTCGCCGAGGTGCTCAGCGACAAAGGGGACCTTCCCAAGCGCAGCGCCGCCGAATTGCCCGCTCAGGAGTTGGTCGATCGTTACCTTAAGCACCTGGGCCGCCACGTCTCGTCGGAGCATGCATACAACCGTGAGCGCCAGCTCAAAGCCATCCTGGCCGGCGCTAAGGTCCGGATGGTTCGGGATCTGACTCCAGAAGCCATGGAGGATTTCCTCGACGCGTTGGCAGATCAGAAATCGCCGCCGTCTGCCCGGACGCTCAACAGTTACCTCCAGTGCGCCAAGGCCATGCTGAACTGGGCCGTGGAGCGCCGCCTGCTGCCGTACAATCCCCTGGCACCAGTGAAGCTCAGGCAAGGTGTGCAGCATCGCAAGCGCAGGCCGCTCACCGACGAAGAGTGTTCGAAACTGCTGGCTGCAGCTTTGACTGCGCCATTGAAACGGATGCAGAAAGCCTGCAAGGACGGCCAGATCGCGCTGAAGACCCAAGCCTGTTACGTGGAGCAGGGCCGCAGGAATGCGCTTATCTACACGCTCCTGCTGCACACGGGCCTGCGCGTGGGCGAACTGGGCAAGCTCCGGTGGGCCGATGTGGACCTTGAGACTGGCCAGCTTCACTGCCGGGCCGAGTGGACCAAAAACCGCAAGGCGGACATCCTCCCCCTCCCCGCTCATATCGTCGAAACCCTGACCGCGTGGAAGCGCCGGCAGTCGGCCGCGGAGACAGACCTCGTAGTCAAAATCCCGGCCGGGTTCGTCCGGACCTTCGCCGAAGACCTCGTGGCAGCCGGAATCGCTACTCGAAGCGAGGACGGCAAGATCAACAAAACCGATGCCGCTGGCCGCACGCTGGATCTGCACTGCCTCCGGCACACCTACGCTCAGCGCCTGAACAACGCGGGCGTCGATCCCAAGACGATGCAGAGCCTACTGAGGCACTCCACGCCTACTCTGACGCTCGGGGTGTACGTCCACCGCGACAAGCAGCGTATGGCCGACGCCATCGCGGCCCTTCCGCCCATCGTGCCGATGCTGCCTGAGCCCACCCCGACCAACGCCGGATTGAAAACCGGCACTTTTGACACGCCAATCGACACCGGAAATTCCCCTGATAGTGCAAGAGGAGTACAAGAGGAAAAATGCAGTATCAATGACGACAACGCTTTAGCCACGACGGAAGAGAGTCTTCCAAGCTGGCTACGCGGGTTCGATCCCCGCCACCCGCTCCAACCTGCCTCCTCGATTCGTCTTTTCCTGACCGGCCCGTTACAATACCCGCATGCCGCGCTACACAAACAAGGACCTGCACGGGCTGATCGTGATCGACAAGCCCGTCGGCTTCACATCGATGGACGTCGTGCGCCGCCTGCGGCGCGCGGCGGGCAACTGCAAGACCGGCCACGCCGGGACGCTGGACCCGCTGGCCAGCGGCGTGCTCGTCTGCGCCTTCGGGCGCGCCACCCGCGCCATCGACCGCCTGATGGCTCTGACGAAAGTCTACGAGACCACCGTGGACCTTTCCGCCTTCACCGAAACCGACGACGCCGAAGGCGCTCGCAATGAGGTCGCCGTCGAAACGCCGCCTTCGCGCGAGGACGTCGCCCGCGCGCTCGAGGGCTTGACCGGGACGATCGAACAGACGCCTCCGGCGTACAGCGCACTGAAAGTGGACGGCCGGCCGGCCTACAAGTACGCGCGCAAGGGCCAGGCCGTCGAACTGAAGCCGCGGAAGGTGCGGGTCGATACGATCGAACTGCTGAGCTACGCATGGCCGGAGCTGGACCTGCGCGTGACCTGCGGCAAGGGCACCTACATCCGCAGCCTCGCGCGTCAGATCGGCGGGAAACTTGGCACCGGCGGACACCTGAAGGCGCTGCGGCGCACGGCGGTGGGGCCTTACACGCTCGCGCAAGCCGTTGGGTTCGACGCATTGCCTGCACTCATCGGCGCCAAACACGTGCTGCCCGTGCCGGAAGAACCGGCGCGCGGCGTTTCGAATTCCTGAATGCGAAGAGGCTACAGGTCGAGCGGCCCAGCGACGCTGTCGCAGGCCAGGCGATAGATGCTCATCACGACGCCGTCGCGCGTCTCCTCGCCGACGTCGAGGGTTCCATAGACGGTCACGAGCTGGTTGTGCACGAAGTCCGCGCCTTCCGCGTCGCCCATCTTCACGAAGATCCATTCGTTCATGCGCGGCGCCTGCCCGAAGCCGCAGCAGTATCCGCGCGCCTTGGTCAGAAGGAAGACGGTGACCTGCTCGTTCTCGTACTTGATCGGCATCATGAAGCCCTGCACGGCGACGCGCTTGCCCTTGTATTTCGTGACCGTGTCGGGAATGAAGTTCTTGGGCGTTTCCAGCAGCGGTCCGGGGCGTTCGACGGCGGGCGCTTCCAGGGGATCGGGCGGTTCGTAGATGAAGCCGCCGAGCAGGTCGAAATCGAGGTGCTCGTAGCCCTTCTCGTCCGTCGCGGCAGCCTTGGGCGCTTCGGTGTTGGCCGGCGAAGCCGTCTTGGCCGCGGACGGTTCCTGCGGGGCGGGCTTCTTCGCCTTCGACGCCGGCGCGAGGAAGGCCTCGCCCTGCACCGGCGCCAAACGCTCGGGCAGGACCGGCGCGCCGCCTGCCGAGGTGGCATACCAGACGCCCGACGCGCCCAAGCCCAGGCACAGCAGCGCCGCCAAGGCCAGGCCCGCATCGCCGCCTTGCGCCGCGCGTCCTTTGATGGTTTGCTCTGCCATTCGTCTTCTCGAAACTTCCGTCCAAGCCTCTGCCGACATTAGACGCGCTGCGCGCGCGTTTTGCACCCGAAAATCGGCGGGCTAATGATCGTGTTCGCCGTGCCCTTCGCCCTCGTTGCCTTCGGGAAACGCAAAGCCGATGCGCTTGAACTCGATGCCTTTGATCGTGACGCCGAGGACCTCGCCCTTGAAGCGCGCCGCGCCCTTCAGAGGGCCGGCGGCGCCGGCGAATTCGCTGGTGTCGCCGGGCTTCTCGCCGGAGAGTTCGTTCGCCCGTGCGGCCAATTCGAGTTCCACGGTTCCGGCGTGCAGGACCTTGTTCTCCGCGTCCCGCACGTCCGAAAGCGCCAAGGCGATCCCCGCCTGCGGCAGCCGAATCGCGTTTTCGGCGTGCCCGTCGAGGACGTACGCCTTCAGCGCGCCCTCCTTCGCGTCGAGCACCAGTTCCAGGTGCGCGAACTCCTCGCCGAAGACGACCAGCGTGCCGCCGTGCGGAGCCGCGTGGTGATGGCCTCCGCCGCGCGTGTGATCGTGGCCGCCTCCGGGGGCGTCCGGGGTCTTGGCGGGTTTCGAGCATCCCGGCAGGAAGAGAACCGCCGTCAGCAGGAGTGCGATTGCGCGCATGGCAGCGTTCTCCGGTCCCGATCCATCACGTCGACGGCGCCAGATTGGCCGCTACGTCGGTGGCGTAGGCCTTCAGGGCCGGAACCACACCGGCGAAACCGCCCAGCACGACCATGCCGAGCGGCGTCCAGTAGAGCGCGGGGTGAGCCTGCGCGAGGTCCAGGACGACGCCGGTCTGCGCGCGGATGACCTCCGCGGCGGCGAAAAGGATCGCCGCATACACCGCGTAGCCCAGCAGCGCGCCCAGCAGTGCGATGGCCTTGGCCTCGCCCACGATCGCCGAGAAGACCGTGCGCCGCCGCGCGCCCAGCGCGCGCAGGATGGCGAACTCGCGCCGCCGCTCGTTCATCGTGTTGTAGACGCTGGCGACGATGGAGCCCGCCGCGACGGCGACGACCAGGTACGCGACCAGTTCCAGGACCTTGCTCATCCAGCCGATCTTGTCGAAGAGGTCCGCCATCACCGCGCCGATCGGGTACGCCAGGGTCGTGTCGCTGCGCTGGCGGTTGAAGGTCTGCTGCAGCATCATGCCGGCCTGGGGGCTCTTGAACTTCAGCAGCACGGCGCTGACTTCCTTGTGTTCGTCGGGGATCTCTTCCCCCTGCCCGGCGGCGAAGTCCTGGCCGGCGCCGCGCAGGACGTGGCCTTCCATGCGAAAGACGCCTTCGATGGGGATCCAGATCACGCGGTCGGCGGGGCTGTTCGTGGGTTTCAGCACGCCGGTGACGACGTAGCTGCCTTCGTGGATTGCCGCCGGGTCGTAGGTGACGCCGTGGTAGGCGTGGAACTCGCTGCCGTAGCCAAGGCCCGTCCGCTGCGCGACGAAGCTTCCGAGGACGGCCTCGCGCGCGGCGGGATTGAAGGAGCGCATGTCCGGATGCTGGAACTCGAACCGCCTGCCTTCCGCGTACTCGAACTTCGTGAAGATCTCTTCCGTCGTGCCGACGATGCGAAAGTTCTCGTAGTTGTCGCCGACCGTGTAAGGCACGGCCAGCTCGACCATCGGGTGCTTCTTCACTTCCTGGTAGAGCTTCCACGGGATCTGCCCGGGCGATGTCTCCAGGTGGAAGACGGTGTTCAGCACGAGCTGCAACTGGCTGCCGCGGGCGCCCAGCACCGCGTCGAAGCCCGCCGGCGCGCCGGTGAAGGCCACCTTCGTCTGCGCGCCGATGGCGAAGACCGCCATCACCAGGCCGCTGGCAAGGGCCACGCTGCAGACCGTGATGGCCGTGGAGAGCGCGTGCTGGCGCAGGCTGCGCCGCACGATCAGGAACAGGCCCGGTCCGCCGAACCCCACCCCGCCCGCCGCGCCGGCCATCAGGCGCCTCCTTTATTGCCGGGCGCGGCCGGCTCGAAGGTGGCGCGGTTGATCTGCGCAAGCTTTTCGACGCGTTCGAAGCCTGCCAGAATACCCGGATCGTGGCTGACCAGCAGCAGCGCGGCGTTCTGTTCGCGGCAGGTCTCGCGGATCAGGGCCAGGGCCTCGCCGGCGTGGCGGCGGTCGAGGTTCCCGGTGGGCTCGTCGGCGAGCACCAGGCGCGGGCGGTTGGCCAGGGCGCGCGCGACGGCCACGCGCTGCTGCTGCCCGACCGAGAGCTGCCGCGGGCGGTACTCCAGGCGCTCGGCAAGCCCCACGCGTTCCAGCAGCCGCTTTGCGTAGGCCCAATCGGCGCCCGCGCCGAAGTACATGCCCAGGCCGACGTTCTCGAGCGCCGTGTAGCCCTGCAGCAGGTTGAAGGTCTGGAAGATGTAGCCGATCTTGCGCGCGCGCAGCCCGTCGCGGCCGCTCTCGCTAAGGGAAGTCAGCGCCTCGCCGTCGATCTCGATGCGCCCTTCGTCGGCGGCCAGGATGCCGGCGATCAGGTTCAGGAGCGTCGTCTTGCCGCTGCCGCTGCTGCCTTCCAGCGCGACCTGTTCGCCGGGCTCCATCGAAAAAGCAGGCAGGTCGATGATGGGCGTGCGCGTGCCGTCCGGCACGCGGAAGCTCTTCTTCAGGCCTTCGATGCGCAGCACGGGCATGGTCGCACTCGCGGAGTCGGGGCTACTATCATGGACGCTTCAGCCAGGGCGGCCTTGCTTATAGAGGATACGATTTTTACGAAAAGAGGAAATACCCGCCGTCCGAGACCTTCCGAAAAGCGGTTGGCAACGGCACGAAAGGCTATAGCGTTCTCGGCGTCATGTGCTTTCGTTTGGGTGCGGTCAAACCCGTTCCAGGTGATCTTGCATGGCCAAGCGCAAACCCGCCGGCAAACCCAAAGGCAAATCCGCAAAGAAAAAGGCCACGGCTGCCAAGGCGCCGGGCATCGACGCCATTCGCCCCGGCGGTACGGTCGTCCAGGTCTTCAACTCCGGCCTGGAGGTCTGGCTCTACGACGACGCCAACGTCGAAGCGATCCGCTCGGCCAAGGGCAAGGACCCCGGCGCGGGCGGCATGCCGCCCAATTTCCACGCGCAGACCAAGAAGGGCCTGGTCGTCGGCTACAGCCTGTACCAGGACGACGGCGTCTGGTGCGCGGTCTTTGAAGGCAAACCCTTCACCGAGCAGGAACTTTCCGCCGCGCGCTGGCTCGAGCCGCAGACCGCGCTGCTGAAGCTCCCTTCCGGAAAACTCTGCATCGAGTCCAACGACGCGAGCCGCATCGGGCCCGAGTACGACCCCAAGCACGTCGAGAAAGGCGGGCGCGTGGACGTTGCGCCCGGCGACTACAAGCTCACGCTCTACCGCATCGACCACGAAGCCCTCGACCGCGAGGGCCTGAGGTGGGACGGGCCTCAGGAGCTGGTGGTCCTGACGCCCGGCGGGAAAGCGAAAGACGCCGCCGGCGACCTGCTGCCCTTCGAACACCGCCGCGACCTGACGTGGGTCGGAAAGTACCGCGTCGAAGGCACGCGCGCCGAGGCGCTCGTCTGGTTCGACGACTACTGGGACTCCTTCACGCTGAACCTGGACGAAGCGGCGCAGAAGAAGCTGGGGCTCAAGCCCGGCACGTACTTCAGGACGACGGTGGCGGACGCCAAGCTGGCGCTGCTGAGCGTCTTCGCGAACTCGTGGGACGATGGGCGCCGGCTGCCGCCGCCCGAGGGCCAGCCCCTCGACGAGTTCGGCTACGCGTCGCCGCTGAAGCGCGGCGATTGGGCCAATGCGCAGGTCCTCTTCTGCCGCCGCGAGAAAGCCAAGACGCGCGCCGAGGACGAGCACAAGAAGATTTGGCTGCCGGCGACGGTGGAACTGCTCGACGCGAAGCCCATGGAACGCGCCGCGGGCGTCGCGCCGGCGCAGCTCGCGGAAAAGGAGTACTTCGACCCCAGCTTCCTGGGCCTGATCCTGTCGGAAGTGCTGCCCGAAGCGGAGGACATGGACGAGCTGCTGCTTCCGAAGGCGCTCGAATTGCTCGACAAGCACTTCGCGAAGCTGAAGCTCGCGCCGAAGGGCGACCGCAGCGCGCTGCAGGGCCAGGGCGCGAACGAGATGGAGATCTGCCTGCGCTTTTACCTGGGCCTGCCCGACCGCATGGCGGTGATCCTGGCGTCGGCAGGCTGGTTCGAACTCTTCTTCCTCTCCGAACTCGCGGACGGCACCTGGGCCATGACCGGCATGTGCGACGACATGGAGCGCCTCATCAAACGCACCGACGCGAAAGGGCTCTATGTGCCCAATCCGAAGGTGCGTTTCGAGTCCCTCGACGCGCCGCTGCCCGAGATTCACGCCGCGCACCAGGCCGCGTTGAAGGGCGCCAAACCGAAGCCCGCGCCGCAGGAAATCGACGCCGCGGTTTCGGCCTTCGAACGCTTCAGCGAAGCGGCGTTCAAGTAGGCGGCGCGGAAGTTTTCTTTCCTTAGCCGCCTTGCCCCCTGCCCTCCTTTTCGCGACAATAGCCGTTTCGGCGGCTGCGCGTGAGCGGCCGCCGCGCCGCCTCCTTTTATATAGGGAATCCCGCGCCGCCCGATGGCTCAGACGCCCGGCACCGAACCCACGCTGCCCTTCCCCGACCGCAATCCGGGGGCCGGCGGGCGCACGCCCTTTGGCAGCGGCGGCGCGCCGTGGTCCGGCGACGAAGCCGACAGCGGCGGCCTGGGCGGCTGGGAAGACCTCACGAAGGACAAGCTCCTCCTGCCGGCGCCGCGCACTACGGTAAAGGACCGCACCTGCCCGTCGCTGGGCGGCGTGCCGCTGATGTACAAGATCGGCCAGGGCGGCATGGGTGCGGTGTACTTCGGCATCCACCCGCGCCTGCGCACCGAGGTCGCCGTCAAGGTGCTGCCCTTCCACCTCGCCGAACGCGAACCGGGCATGGTCGAACGCTTCTTCCGCGAAGCGCAGATCGCCGCGCACGTCCAGTCCCCGCACCTCGTCCACGTGATGGACGTCAACGAGGAGCACGGGCTCTTCTTCATCCTGATGGAGTACGTCAACGGGCTCTCCGCCGGACGGTATCTCAAGGACCGCAAGGCGCAGGGGCTTGCGGGGCTGCCCGAGGCCGAGGCGCTGGAGATCGCGCTGGCCGCGGCGAAGGGCCTGGCCGCCGCGCACGCGCGCAAGGTCGTGCACCGCGACATCAAGCCCGACAACATCCTCATCCCCTTCGGCAGGACGCACAACGACCTGCGCTTCCACGATGCTAAACTGAGCGACCTCGGTTTGGCGCGCAGCGAGACCGCCGGCCAGTCGCTGACCGGCAGCAACCAGGTGCTCGGCACGCCGGGCTACATGTCCCCCGAACAGGCCACCGACGCGCACCGCGCCGGCAAACCGTCCGACGTCTTCGGCCTTGGCGCTGCGCTGTACGCGCTTCTGTCGGGCCGCGCGCCCTTCGGCGGCAGCGGCGCTTTCGTCGTGCTGCAGAACACCGTCTCGAAGCCGCACGAACCCGTGCGCCTCTACCGCCCGGACGTGACGCCGGGCACCGCCGAATTGCTCGACAAGTGCCTGGCCAAGCCGCCCGAGTTACGCTTTGCGGATGCCGGGGCGCTGTGCGAGGCCCTGCACTCCGCGCGCGCAGCGCTGGTCGCCGGCGGCGGACAGGCCCTGCCGCCCCCGACACTGAACTTCCCCCACCCGGCCCCGGCTTCGGGCGCCGCGACGCCCCTGCCGGCCACGCCCGCGCCTTCGACGCCGGCCCCGCTCGCGCCTTCGCACGCGCCGGTGTCAACGCACGCGCCGCTCGCCGCGCCGTCGTCGCTGACGCCGGGCTCGGCGGTGGCCGCGCCGCAACCGAAAAGCCGCTTCGCCGCGGTGCTGGCGCTCACCCTCGTCGTGCTGGCTCTCGGCGCGCTGGGCGGCGGATACTTCTGGTCGAAGCAGCGCTTCGAGGACCACATGGCGGACGGAAAGCGCGCGGCGCAGGAAGGACGGTACGCCGATGCGCAGGACGCCTTCGAGCAGGCCCTGGGCGTGCCGGTCTTCTGGGAGCACGGCCGCGCCCGCGCGGCGCTCGACGAGACCCGCGCGGCACGCGACGGCGCACAGCGCGAAAAGGATTTCGAAGAGGCCGTCGCCGACGCGAAGCGCGCGATGGCGAGCCGCAACTGGAGCGCCGCGGAAAACTACTTCCACAAGGCGCAGCTGGACCGCAAGCGCGCCGGCGACGCCCGGATCGCCGAAGGCACGGCGAAGATCGCCGCCGCGCGGCGCTTCGAAGGCCTGCGCGAACGCGCCAAGCACCTGTCCGACGCGCAGAACTGGGCCGAAGCCGCGAAGGTCTTAAGCGAAGCGCTGGCCGTGACGGGCTACGAAAGCGACGACGAAGCGAGTGCCGCGCTGGCGCTTGCGAAGGACGGCCAGGCGTACAACGCGGCGATGGAGGATGGCGAGGCCGCGGCGAAGAAGGGCGAATGGGAGGACGCCGGCGAGGCGGCCTCGAAGGCGCTGGAGATCAAGCGCTACGCGCAGGACGCCGCCGCGCGCAGCCTGCTGAAGGCCGCGCAGAACGGCATCTCCTACGACAGCTTCGTCGCCGAAGCGCGCGGGAAACTCGACGCCGCCGACTGGCTCGCGGCGGTGAGCGCCTTCGAACAGGCCGCCACGCTCGCGGGGATGGCCGAAAGCCGCGTGGGGCCCGAGCGCCAGCAGGGGGCGATCCGCGGCCAGCAGTTCGCGCAGGCCATGGCTGAAGGCCAGAAGGACTTCGACGCGAAGGAGTGGAAGCCCGCGCAAGCCGCCTTCAAGCGCGCCGGCGAGACCAAGGGCTACGAGAACCACGCGCAGGCTGCGAAGGCGAGGAAGCTCGCGCAGGACGGCGAGACCTACACCGCGGCGCTCGAGCGAGCGCAGACCGCGCTGCAGAAACGCGCCTGGGACCTGGCCGAGGCCTCCTTAAAGGAGGCGCGGGGCCTCGCCGCGCCCTTCGGCATGGATCCCGTCACCGCGGGTCTCGAGACCGCCGCCAACGGCCGCGCCTACGATAAGCTGATGGCCGCCGGGCGCGCCGGACTCGACGAACGCCGCTTCAAGGACGCGGTGCAGGCCTACCGCGGCGCGCTGGACGTGAAAGGCTACGAGGAAGACGAAGCCGCGCGCAAGGGCCTGGCAGACGCGCAGGCCGGCTTCGATCTGAAGCAGAAAAAGGAGGACTACGAGCGCGCCCTGGCCCAGGCCCGGGCGTTGCTCAAGCAGGTCCCGCCCGGCGACCGCGAACTGGAGGCCTGGGGCAAGGTCCGCGACGCCGCGCAGGCCGCCGTCGACAGCGGCCACGACGACACCACGGCGGCCGTCGCGCTGCTGGAAGAAGCGCGCAAGAACGCCGACGCCGCGCGCGTCTGGCTGCGCAGCGACACGCACCTGAAGCAGGCCGAACAGCACGCCGCGAACGGGCGCTGGGAAGACGCCAACGCGGAACTGCGCGCGGCGCTTGCCGCGGTCAAACGCGACGAGCCCGCGGTCCGCGAACTTCGCGAACGCATCGCCGTCGGACTCGCGAAGGCCCAGGGGCGCAGTTTCTGGCAGGACGACGAGAAGCTGCTGGAATACAACGGCCGCACGCTGGTGGTCGGCGTGCGCGGCGCCGCCGCCGGAACGCTGCCGTTCGTCGGCGTACTCCAGTCGACCAACACGCCCGTCATCTTCTGGGTGCGCATCGCCAACCAGGAACACTGGATGGTCTTCGACAAGACCGAGAAGAAATACCTGCTCTTCGAAGCCTCGCGCAACGAGAACACCGGCAACGCGGCGAAGCAGGAGAAGACCGAGTGGGTCGGCGAAGGCAAAGCCGACGGCAAGCGCCTGGAGATCACCAAGAAGATGTACCGCCAGTTCGACAAGCAGAACGGAGGCAGCGGTTCGCTGTACCAGTCCCGGGTCTCGCACACGACCACGCGAAGAGACGACGGGCAAATCAAGGTCAACATCCCGTTCGTGCCGACGCTCGACATGCGCCAGACCGCCCGCGAAGTGCCCGACGAGATGGCCAAGAAACTCGTCGACGCCTACGCCGAGAAATTCAAGAAGTGAAGAGCAGCCACAATTTAATGCACCAGTGCACCAATTGACCGCAAAACGGACCGATTTCGTTCCGGCAACTTATGAAACAGGTGGAGGTTACAGGTGCAGCACGTTGCGGTGCCTGCCGCCACCAATCGTCTAAATTCTGTGCAAGCGAAGGGTTGCAAAAACGATTCCCTGGTGCAGAATAGGTGTCCTACATGTTCGCACCCGCGCAACTGCAATGCGGACTTGTGGATTATCGGACGCTTCGGGCCGGCAGACCGCCCGGACCATCGCGACGAAGGATCGCCGGATGAGCCCAGTGCCAAACAAGAATAGCTCGCCGCAAGAGCAGGCGATGATCGAGCAGACCGTGCGCGACGGCTCGCTGGTCCTGGGCCGCGTGTTGGACCGCCTCGTCAACTGCCTCGCGCTGGCCAAGGCCATTCTCGACGGCGGCACGCGCCTGAATCTAGAGCGCGCTACCGAAGAGATATACACCGAAGCCGGCGCCGCGCGGAAAGATCTTGAAGCTTTGGGCCAGCGCCTCACGCAGATGAAATCCCCCGTCCCGCCGATGCCCGGCCAGCCCCGCAACACCATGCTCCAGGCCGTCTTCGGCGACGAGAACCGATTCCGCAATCTCGTCGAGGTGCGCTACGAAGAGTTGGGCATCACCGACGAGTGGCTCAACAACCTCAAGGACCTGATTCTCACCGGACGCCGCAGCCTCGTGGGCCTCAGCGCGCGCCTTGCCGTGGCCCGCAAGAGCGGCCTGTTGCCGGGCCAGGGCCCCAGCGCCGGGCGCGCCGCGCCCGCGACGAACACCACGCCGGCCTTCGGCTCGACGCCGCTGCCCGCGGGCGCCTCGCCGCTGCCGTCGGCCAACAAACTCGCGGGCAACCCGATCGGCCCGCCGAAGATCTCGCGCCTGATCGAGCGCGTGCCCAGCGGCGCCGACCACCCGGCCGTCGAAGGCCAGCGCCCCGCCGTCGGCGACACGCCGAAGAGCGGGCAGCTCAAGAAGGCGAAGTTCAAGCCGTACTGGCAGGTGGACGAGGACTACAAGGTCCCGCCGCCGCCGCCGGCCACAGAACAGCCGAAGAAGAAAGCCAAGAGCGCCGAAACGACGGTCTCGACGCTGACGCCGCCCGACGGCACACCGCCCCTGGCCAAGCCCCAGGTGCAGGTCACGCCGCCGCCGGCGCCCTTCAAGAGGACGTCCTCCAAGCCGGGCTCCAGCGGCCTGCGCAATCCGTTCCGCAAGAACTTCGAGTAAGCGCTTCGTCTCGCGTTTCCCTTCCCGATTTCGGTGCCGTTCCGGGTCCCGTTTTTGGGTCCCGCACGTGCCGAATTTTCCTGTAATCTTTCTGAATCGGCAGCTTTGGAGCAACCATTCTGCGAAGGCCCGGCGCCGGGCTTTCCTCCCGGGTTCCCGGCGGCCTGCAAGCAACGCCAAGAGGACACGCGCTTGAGCGAATCGACCGCCGTTCAGGAGTCCGCCGCGGAAACCCAAGCGCCCGCGGAGCCGGCGCCCGCGCCGCGCCCCAACCGCGGGATGCTGCGCGATCTTCCCGACTACGTGTCGCCGCCGGCGCCCCTGGTTTTGCAGGGCCTGCTGGGGCTGGGCGCCGGGATTCACTGCGGCGCCGTCTCGTTTTTGCTCGCCGCGATGGCCGCGGGGCTGGGCGTGCCGGAAGCCGCCGGCGCGATGGCCGCGTGCTTCCTCGCGTCGCTCGCCTGGGTCGCGAACGGCCTGGCGTTGCGCACGGGCCGGCGCCGGCCGGCGCTGTGGCTGCTGGGCACCGGGGGCTGGGCGGCGGGCATGGTGATGCTGCGGCTGGAGGCCGCGCAGGCGCTGCTTCTGGCGGTGCGGCTGGTGCATCCCGACCTGCTTTACGCGGCGGGCCTGGCGGTCGTGCTGGCGATGGCGACGGCGGCGGTCTGCGTGGTGCGGCTGGTCGCGCCGGCGGCCGCCGCGTCGGCGCCGCGGCCCTTCCGCCCCCTGAAGGCGCTCGCGGCGCTCGTTTACGCGGGCGCGCTGGTGGCCTTCCCCTCCACCTTCCCCGGACGGCTGGAAGCGAGCGCCGCGGCGGAGGCGCAGCACTTCGAACAGGCCTACCTGCCCGCCAAGGGGCATCCGCTGGTGCTGGGCGCGTGCTCGGAGTTCCAACTGGGCGCGGGGAGCCCGCAGGGCCCGGTCGACAGCGAGTTACGCTTTGCGGAAGTTCATGCGGAGCTGCTCAGCCTGGCCGCCAGCGGCGCGGAAGCCATTGTCATCGGGATGGCGGGGACGGACTACGCGCCGAGTTCGAGAGCGGATCCGGCGGAAGCCTTCGAAGCGCGCTGCGTCGAAGCCGTGCGCGCCGCCGGCCTGAAGCTGGTGCTCGCCGACGCGCCTCCTCCTTATATAAGCGCGGAGGGCGTGCCGTGGCCCGAGTTCGCGCGGCGCCACCAGGAGCGCGTACTGGAATACCAGCGCCGCTACAAGCCCGAAGCCGTGGTGCTGTGCACCGGCGTACAGCCGTACTACCGGCTGGGCGAAATCACCAACGCGTACAAAGGCGCGCGCCTGCCCGAGGAGCAAAACCGGCCCAACGTGGTGCTGACGCCGGACCATTGGGAGTGGCACCTCGCGAACCTGGCCGCGCAGGTCAAGGTGCAGGATCCGAAGGCGCTTACGGCGGTGTGCGTGCAGCCGTGGATCCTCGAGGAACGCGAGATCTACCGGCGCGCGCTCGCCATGCCGGACCTCGACGCGGTGGCGATCCAGGCGTACGCCAAATCGAACATGGTCGCCGCCGACCGCATGATCCACGACTTCGACATTCCGCAGGCCCACGGCAAGCGGCTGTGGATCGTCGGCGCCTGGCACGGCTTCGCGCTGGGCGATTACCGCCCGCCGGAAGAGACGGCGCAGTGGCTGACGGGCCTGGCCGGCTGGGCGCAGCGCGCCTACGCCGACGCCGTCTTCGTGCGGCCCTTCGGCGGGTTCGTGGAAGGCGGCCATCTGCAGGCCTACCGCAATGGCGAGCTGGCCGAGCTCTGGAACCGGCGAAGCGTCCCGGCCCTCTCCGCAACGTGCAAGCGCTGGCTGCGCCTGAGCTACGATTGCGGGCGGGACTGGGACGTTGAGGCGCCGAAGTTCGACCTCGAGGACATCTACGAGCGCTTCGACCGCCTGCCGCCGCGCGCGCCGAAGAAGGCGAAGGAAGAGAAGGAAAAGAAGGAAAAGCCCCGCACGATCGAGAAGCCCGACGAGAAGCGCACGGGATCGTGATTCGATCTTAAACCGCGGAATCTGCCTGTGCGCTGGCAAGTAGCTCACGCGAAGACGCGCAGCGACGGGTTTCTAGTTTCGGGTTTCTCGTTTCTGGTTCAGGTTTGGCGTCGGCGATTCCCTTAAAGGGGATTCATCTGCTCTCACTGCAGTTCTAGAAGATGCGGGGCGTTGGGTTTGCTGCCGTGAAGCCAAAACTAGAAACCGGAAACTTCCGTTCGTTTTGCGGGCGAGGGGGCGCGCCACGAGAAGACAGACTGGAAGAGTACAGCTTACGCAATGCGTAAGTATGGAATCCTGCACGGGGCGGGAGGCTTCGATCCCTCTTCTTCGATCTGGCGTCTTTTACCTCTTAATCCTTATCTCTGTTTTCGTCTCCTTTATCTTTCACCTCTGATCTCTTAACTGTCATCTGCTTTCAAAAAGTTTCGGACACCACCCAGGTGGGTCACGAGGGGCCGCACCGCCAGCATTGACTGGCGATACGTTTAACCCCC
>JAKLKQ010000093.1 GCA_023150555.1 Planctomycetota bacterium | reverse complement strand
TACGGTGTGCGTAGCGGAACGAAGTTCAGGACGAAAGGAACCGCAACCCTTCGGGCAGCCTCGTCTTGCGATCCGGACCTGCGTAGCGCTTCGCTGCGGCGTATCTCCTCGATACGCCTCGACTAGGCGCGCCTTGGTCCGAATCGCACTCCAAGGCTGCGCGACCGGACCCTTTTTCAGCGGGCTGCCAGTGCAGCGTCCACGCGCTATCTGGAAGTCTTCGGTCTGAACTTGTTTATGGCTCTGGCGCGCTAGGATGGGGTCTGCGCATCAGCGACTCGGACAACGGGAGAAGGGGCGTCACGGCAGCCATGGCGGATCTGGTCCTACTCGAAGGCGCGCCGTCGGCGCGCGGGGAGACCCTGGGCGTCACCCAGAACGGGCTGCTCAAGTCCGTCTGCGACGACTTCCGCGAACGCTGCCAGAAGCAGGGCATCAAGACCGACGTGCTGCCGGACTTTGCCCGGCAGTTGACCACCGTCATCAACGCGCTGGTGCCCGAGTGGATCATCGAGGCGCGCGCGTGCGCGGCCGGCGGGCGCGTACCCGTCGCGACGTACCTCGCCGCCAGCTACAGCCCCGACATCGAGCACGAGGTCCTGGCCAGCCGCAGCGGGGAAGGCGGCACGGCGTTCATCGCTGTCGGACGCGCCACCAAGGGCGCGAAAGCGATACTGCACGTCAGCCGTTCCGGCCGCGATCTGCCGCAGTACGTGCTCTCTCGCGCGACCAGCCCCGGCACGCTGGCCTACCTGGGCCTCGGTGCCGGCTCGTACCTGGGCGTGCACGCCTTCGTCAACGAGAAGGGCCTGGCGGGCACGTGGCAGCTGGGTCCTCCAATCCAGGACTACGGCAACGGCCTGCACCCGCACATCATGCTGCGCGCGGTCGCCGAGCGTTCCATCACATGCCGGCAGGCGCTGGAGTACTTCTCCGAGCTGCAGGGGCGCTACGGCCTGTACACGCCGGGCAACCGCGGCGTGATCTTCTGCTTCGCCGACGCTGGCGGCGAGAGCCTGGTGATCGAGTCCCGGTCGCTGCGCCACGTGGCCGGCTTCGACCGCGAAGGCATCGCAGTGCCCGCCAACCAGTTTCAGCATCCCGACTCGCCCGGTGGCCCCAAGTCCCGCGACGTGGCCCGCCAGCGGCGCCTGCGCGACCACCTGGGCGTGAAGCCCGTGGACCTGGCCAGCGTGCTTGCGGGTTCGCGGTTCGTGGGCACCGAGGACGAGCCCGGCGTCTGTTCGGAGCGCACGCGCACCTCGTTTACGGCCTTCCTGGGCGGGGACGGATGCCCGGCCTGGTCGGTGGTCTCCATGGGGCCGCCGACGTGCATGCAGCCCCTGGTGCTCTTTCCCGGCACAGGCGTGCCGGCGCCCGTGCTGGACGGCAGCGTGTACGCCAGCTCGAAGGCGCTGCTGGAACGCTTCGGCGCGAAGGGCGTGCCGGCGGACCTCCGCGGGCCGTTCGACAAGAAGTTCCTGGACCTCGTCGAGCCGCTGGCCAAGCAGAATATCGACGGCGCCGCGCGGGAGAAGATGATCGAGGCGGCCTATGGCCTGTTGCTCGATTTCATCGACCAGGCGAACGCACCGGACGGGGAATGACCCGGTGGAATTGTGGGTTTACCTCATCGGCATTCCCGCCGCGCTGGTCCTGATCCCCTACATCCTCGGCCCCATCCTCGTCAAAGCCACGCAGAAGCTGCCCGGCAAGCCCGAACTGCGCGCCATCGATCCCCAGGAAGATTTGCCGCGCGAGGTCCATGAACTCTTCGGCGATGCCATCGCCGCGCTGGGCGCGCAGGGTTTCAGCGAGATGTCCTTTCTCCTGCAGGAGGGACAGATCGCCGGCCAGACCGTCCATATGTGCACCTTCGCCCACCCGCAGACCAACGAGCTGGCCATGGCGACGTACGTCCAACAGAAGGAGATCCGCGTTCCATTCGTCGAGTACGTCACGCGCTTCGAGGATCGCAGCTCCGTCACCACCAACAACAGCACCCAGGTGAACCCGCTGGCCGTGGTGTCGCACAAGCGCCTCGTCCAGCTGCCCGGCCTCGCGGACCTGAAGACGCTCTACGCCGTCCACCACGCCGCAGTGGGCGAGGACACGCACCCGCCGGTGCGAACCGCGCCCGCCGCCGGCGGGCTGAAGGCGCTGGTGATCGAGTCCATGCTTGAGGTCTACGACGAGCAGTGCGAGGTGGGATACCTGTACAAGGACGAGGCTGCCTGCGTGTACCGCTTCACCTGGAAGGGCGCGCTGCTGATGACCTGGCAGCTGTGCTGGCCGGTGAAGGGGATCCTCGAGGCGCGCATGAAGGCGCGCGGCGAGGCCCTGCTGATGCGCCATGGGTTGACCTAAATCATGGAGCGCTCGCGTGCCTAAGCGCGTCGCCGTCGTCACCGGCACGGCGCCGAAGTGGAGCGAACGCTTCGTCGCGCGGGAATGCGCCGAACTGCGCCGCCGCGGCGTGGACCTGACCGTCTTCGCGTTGCGTGGCGGCGAGGCCCCGCCGCCGGACGACGAGTGGGCAGAACTGGCCGGTTGCATTCGGGTGCTCCCGGGCATCTTCGCGCCCGCCAACATGGCCACGATGTTCGGCGCCGTGCCCCGGCTTGCGGAATCCGGTGCGCGCCGCCGCCTGGGTGCGGTGCTGAAGAGCCTGCGCCCCAGCGGCGTGCTGCGCTGTTCGCGCGCGCACCAGCTTGGCCGGCAATTGCGCCACGATGGCTTCCAGCACGTGCACGCGCACTTCGCGGGGCTGCCGTCCACCATCGCCTGGCTCGCGGCCGCCGAGAGCAACCTGCCGCTGACGCTCAGCGGCCACGCCCGCGATCTCTTCGTCGAACCGCAGCTCCTGGAAACCAAGGCGGCGTACGCGCAGGCGCTGTTTGCGTGCCATCCGGAGGCCGTCGCGAAGCTGGCGCAGGTGCCGGTCGCGGGACCGAAGTGCGTCTATATGCGCCACGGGCTGCCGCTGGAGCGCTTTCCCTTTTCCGAATACACGGGACCTCGAGAAGGCCAGCCGGCGCGGCTGCTGGCGGTGGGGCGGCACGTCGAGAAGAAGGGCTTCGCCGACCTGCTGCGCGCGCTGGCCCAGCCGGCGCTGGCGAACATCGGCGCGACGCTGACCATCCTCGGCGACGGCCCCGGCGCCGTGGCGCTGGTCGCCGAACTGGTCCAGTCGAAGCTCCACGCGCGCGTGCGCTTCGAGCCGCCGCGCTGGGGCGCCGAATTGCGCCTGGCGTACGACGCGGCCACGCTGCTGGTTGCGCCGTTCGTGGCCTGCAACGACGGCGACCGCGACGGGATCCCCAACGCGGTACTGGAAGCCATGGCCCTGGGGCTGCCGGTGGTGGGGACGGACGCGGGCGGCCTGCCTGAGATCCTCGACGCGTCGACCGGTTTCGTCGCGCCGCAGCGCGACCCGAAGGCGCTCGCCGTGACCATCGCCGCGGCCCTGGCCGATCCGGCCGGCGCCGCCGCACGAGCGCGCGCCGCGCGGGCGCGGGTGGAGGAACGCTTCGACATCCGAAAGAACATCGAACCGCTCCTTAATATAGTTCAATAACCGTCCATTCCGGGACCGAAGACTGCTCCATGGCCGCGACGCTCTACGAAGACTGGCATCGCCGCCGGCAGCAGCTGGAAGTCACGGCGCCACTGTTCGGGCAGCAGTACCTGGACAGCCAGGCGCGGGTGCTCGATTACCTGCTGGACCGCTACCGCGACGATGCCGCCGCGCAGCAGAAGGCGCGCTTTCCCATCGCCGACGGATTGGTCCTGAACAAGCGTGTCATCGTGGTGCACAGCCATCTGGGCGGCGGCACGGTCTCCGGGATCAAGGACTCGGCGGCGGCCAAATTGCGCGCCTCTCGCATCCTCAAGCGCATCTCCGAACAGGATCCGCAGGCGTCGGCGGGTGCGCCGGCGGGTGGCGCCAACCTGGGCAGCGGCGACCGCGTGCTCTGGAGGCTCGAGTACAAGCAGAAGTACCGCACGCCGATCTTCACCACCCTGGCCGAGTTCGTCGAGGACCTCTTCGGGCCGCACGATCCCGACCGGGCGTTGAAGCGCCTGGTAGCCGCCTTCGACGGCATGAACGCGGAACACCAGGAAGCGTTCATGAACGCGCTCTTCAAGCAGATCGCCGCCAGCGCGTGGGCAGACCTCGCCTGGATCGAATTCCTGGTCCGTTGCGGCCATCACAGCACGGCGAACACGGCGCTGCTGGTCTGGCACGACCGGATCCTCGCCTTCGAGCGCGACCCGTTCCTGGAGGAACTGGAGAACCGCTTGCGCGTGAAGGCCTTCGGGCCGGCGGCCGGCGACAAACTGCGCGCCTTCCTCGCGGACAAGGAAGCCTTGATCCGCATGGAGGCCCTGCGCCTGCTGGGCGAGATCGGGACGCTCGACGACGTGGGCCTGCTCAGCGATCTTCTCGCACTGCCGTCGGAAGCCGACGAGGCGCCCGGCGAACGCGAGCGTATGCTCGAGACGATGCGCAAGCTCGCCGGCCTGCCGTCCTGATTTCCATATTTCAAAGTGAACTACAGATAGGCGTCCAGCATCGCGCGGCTTTCGCGGTCGAGTTTCTTGCGGTCGGGGATCTCGTAGTGGTTCTCGTGCGTGTCGGTAAGCACCACGCGCCCGCCGGGCCGCCGCTGGATGTTCTTATAAATATTGTCCATGTCGAAGGCGACGGGACCGCGGTCGGTCTCCAGCGTCCAGCGAACCAGGTGGTACTCGTCGTGGATGTCGACGATGCGCAGCACGCGCGGCACCAGGTAGCTGCGTTTGAGGCATTCCTGGACGATCTTCTGCTGCTCGGGCTGCAGGTCGTCGAGGTTGCGCAGCATGCCGACAGGCTCGCCGCGCTGCCCGTCCTTGCGGCTATCGAAGAACTGGATGAAGCGCCGTTCGTCGCTCTGCGGGTACGCCTGCCCGGCGTGGATGCGCAGGAACGTGCGCTGGTCCGCGATCGTCATCGCGATGGGCCCGGTGCCGCCGTCCCAGCGGAAGGCGAGGCTCTTCGGCTCGAGCCACTCGAGGCGCTCGGGCTCGACCTTCACCGGCGGTCCGGCGGAAGCGGCCGGCGCGGCGTCTGCGGGTTTCGACCCGGTCTTCTGTTCGTCGGTCATGGCAATCCGTTCAGCCGCCCACCGCGATGTTGCGGCTCCACTCGGTCTGGATGTTGACCAGCTTGCGGTACTCGCCGCCTTCCTTGGCCATCAGTTCGGCGTGGCTGCCCTGCTCCAGAACCTCGCCGTCCTTGATCACGACCAGGCGGTCGGCGTGGCGGAGCGTACTGAGGCGGTGCGCGATGGCGATCGTCGTGCGGCCCTTGACCAGCGTGCCCAGCGCGATCTGGATGCGCGCCTCGGTCTCGGTGTCCACCGAACTGGTGGCTTCGTCGAGGATCAGGATGCGAGGGTTGTGCAGGATGGCGCGCGCGATGGCGATGCGCTGGCGTTCGCCGCCGCTGACGCGCGTGCCGCGCTCGCCCAGGAACGTGTCGTAGCCGTCGGGCAGTTTCATGATGAAGGTGTGCGCGTTGGCCGCGACGGCGGCCTCGATGATCTCTTCCTTCGTGGCGCCGGGCCGCGCGTAGGCGATATTCTCGGCGACCGTCCCGCTGAAGAGGAAGGTGTCCTGCAGCACGTAGCCGACCTGACGGCGCAGGTCGGCGGTCTTGACCTCGCGGATGTCGTGGCCGTCCACCAGGATGGCGCCTTCGTCGACGTCGAAGAGGCGGCCGACGAGGTTGATGAAGGTGGACTTGCCCGCGCCGCTGGGGCCGACGAGGCCGATCATCTCGCCGGGCTTGATCGTCAGCGAGACGTTCTTCAGAACGGGGGTATGCTTCTCGTAGCCGAAGGTGACGCCGCGCATCTCGATCTCGCCCTTCACCTCCGGCAGAGGCTTGGCGTCCGGGCGGTCGGAGATCTCGGGCTCGACGTCGAGGATCTCGAAGACGCGCGCGGCGGCGGTGAGCGAGCGGCTGAGCCAATCGTTGAGGCGCGTCAGCAGCTGAAGCGGACCATAGACCATGCCCAGGTACGCGATGTAGGCCATCAGGCTGCCCAGCGTGAAGGTCTTGCCTTCCGGATCATCGTAGATCTGCTGCGCGCCGAAGTACCAGACCAGCAGCAGGGAGGTGTGGACAATCATGTTCAGCACCGGCACCAGGGTTTGCCAGGTTTGCTCGGCGTCGATCATGCTGTCCCGGCTATAAGCGATCTTCTCCCCGAAGCGCCCGACTTCCTCGGACTCCTTGCCGAAGGCCTTGATCACGCGCACGCCCGACAAGGCGTCGTTGAGGTAGGCCGTCGCGGCGCTGATCGCGTTCCACAGCAGGTGGAAGCGGCGGTGGATCTTTTTCCAGATCACCGCCGAAAGCACCACCACGACCGGCATCGGCGCCAGCAGCATCAGGCCCAGCAGCGGATTCATCCACAAAAGCATCGCGATCACGCCAATGACCATCAGCACGTTGATGACGGTGTACTGGATGCCTTCGACCAGGAATCCCTGCATCTGCCGTGCGTCGTTGTTGACGCGGGACATCAGCGCGCCGGTCTGCTGCTTGTTGAAGTAGCTCAGGCTCAGGCGCTGCAGGTGCTCGAAGGCCTGGCCCTGGATGCCGTTGGTCACGTGGCAGCCGACCCAGATGCCCAGCCGCCCGCGCCAGATCCCGATCCCGTAGTTCACGAACATCAGCAGGCCCATCAGCGCGATCAGCGGCAGGAGCATTCGGGCGTTCTGCGGTTTTCCGATCACGTCGTCGACCAGGATGCGCACGATCTGCGGCTCGACCATATGCAGCGCCGTGCCGGTGAACATCAGGAACGCCATCAGCAGGATCTTGGTGCGGTAGGGCTTGGCGAAGGCCATCACGCGGCGGATGGTGGAACTGCGCTTCACGCAGAAGGGACAGACCTTGGTGTTCTTCGGGTACAGGCGCAGGCACGACGGACAGGTCAGCTCGCGCTGCTTTTTCAGCAGTTCCTTGAAGTCGAGCGGCGGGGCCGGGGCTTCGGCGGCTGCCGAGGGCGCGGACTCGGCGGCGCCCTTCCCGGCCAGCTCCGCGTCCTTCTCTTCCTTCTTTGGCGGAGCGACGTGGCGCTGGATGCGCTGCGCGACCTCCCCGAAGAGCGGCGCGTGCCCCGCGTCGTAGCGCAGGACTTCCTGCGGCTTGCCGGCGACGTTGACGACCAGCACGCCGCCCCCGGTGACTTTCTGTGTGGAGGCGCCCTTGACCTCGTTCAGGCGCGCGGTCCAGCTGGCTTCGGGCGCGTGGCCGTTGCGCGAGACGACCGCCAGGCGCTCGTCGCCGACCGCCAGCCAGCTCTCGCCGTAGCGGCCGTCGGGCAGCACGCGGCTGTCGACGCACAGCACGCAGCGTTCGGGCTTGAAGCCCTGCGCCTCGAGCGCCTGCGCGATGTCCGCGGGGACCGGCCGGATGCTCACGGCCGACCAGCCGGTTGGGTTTCCGTCGTTCATGCAGCCTCGGGCCTTCGTGCCGAAGGAATAAAGTGGGTAGTGTGCTCGGGTTCAGGGGGGCGCGCCACCGAAGCGCCGGGTTGTTGTCGATTTCGAGACCATACCCTACTGAACATTCCAAAGTCAAGAAAGGCACCGAAAAAGACCCAGCCCGCACTCGGATGCGGGCTGGGCACGGCAGGCTTTTCTTTAGGCGGCGGCGTTTAGCGGTACATCGGCAGGTAGCGGTAGTAGACCTCGAGGCAGAGCGCGGCGATGGCGGTCTGGCCGACGCGGCCCCAGTTGCCGGCGTACGCGCCGGTGGGGTCCCAGGACCCGTCCTCGGGACCGCCGACGCGCTGGGTGGGTAGCAGCGCGTCCTTCAGGTTCGTATTCCACTCCTTCCAGACGTCCTCGCCGTACTGGAAGGTGCAGAGCGTGCCATAGTACCAGTAGTACAGGTCGACGTGGTCGCGCTTGGGCATGCCCGCCTTCGCCATCCACTCGATGCCGCCGCGCAGTTCGTCGACGGGCGTGCCGAGGAAGAGGCGGTTGAGGCAGCCGATGGCCGTCAGGCGGCCGGTGGCGCCGGGGCCGGTGTAGCCGTAGCGGTGGCGGCCGTTGTCGTAGTCGCCGGTGCGGAACTGCGGGAACTTCTCGAGCAGGCCCTTGTACTCGACGTGGTCCAGGAACCAGGTGGCGCCTTCGAAGCCGCCGTGGGGGACGGTCAGGCCGGCGACCTTGGCGCTCTTGATCTGCATGATGAACCAGCCGGTATTGGAGAGGTCGCCTTCCTGCTTGGGGGCGTAGCGCCAGCCGCGCTTCTCGCTGCCGTCGCCGCACTGGTGGATGTTCACGCTGTAGTCGACGGCCTTCTGCGCGATCTCCAGGGTCTTCTTGACGCGGCCCATGCCGGCGGCTTCGGCCAGTGCGATGCCGGCGATGGAGTGGTTGTAGCCCTTGCCGCCCGCGTCGTTGTTGTAGACCAGGCCCTCGGCGTTCTGGTGCTTCCCAAGCCATTCGACGGCGCGGCGCACGTTGTCCTTGTACTTGCCCACGCGTTCGGTGTGGCCGGCGCCGAGGAACGCCAGCAGTGCGAACCCGGTCATGGCCGTGTCGCACTTGTTGCCGCCGTGCTTGACCGCGTCCCAGTGGCCCTCGGCTTCCTGGTTGCGCGCGAGCCATTCCAGCGCCTTGTCGACGGCGCTCTCGGTGGCCTTGCCGCCGCCGTTCTTCATCGCCGCCTTCAGGCGCCCGCCGGCGCTGTTGGGGCGCCCGAAGGCCCCGCTGCGCCCGCCGCCGCCGACGCCCAGCGCGGAGACCGTGCCCTGGCCGCCCAGGAAGGCGTCGCTGATGCCGTCTTCGCCGCGCGCCTCGTTGGTGGACTCGGCGTTGTCGTCGGTCTCGTTGTGGTCGGCAAACTCGACGACCTCGTGCGTCACGACGACTTGGGTCTGCTCGGCGACGACTTCGCTCTCCTGGATGGGAATGGGTTTCTCGATGATGTCGCGTTCGAGCTTCTTCTCGGGCTCCGGCGGCTTCTCCTGCTTCTCGAGGTTGGTGACGATGACGATGTCGTCCTGCTTCGCCTGCATCACCACCATGCCGATCAGGAAGACGAGCAGGATCAGCAGGGCGTGAAACGCGCCGCTGATGATCCACCACGGCGCCGAACCCATGTGCGACTGCAGCGCGTCGAGCAGCGTCGGCGCGGGCGTTTCGGGAAGCTCTTCGTACTCCACCTCCAGCGGCTCGCGCTGGCCGGTGGTGATCGCGTGCAAGCGCTGTCCGGTCTTCTGCGCGAAGTCTTTCGAGAGGCGCCCCGGCGCCAGCGTGCCGTTGAGCAGCCCCGCGACCGCGCGGAAGTTCTCCACCCCCTGCCGGCAGGTGGCGCAGCCGCGCAGGTGTTCTTCGATCGAGGCGGCTTCCTCGCCCTTCACGCGTCCTTCGGCGTACGCGCCGAGGCGTTCGGCGACCAGGCGGCACTCGTCGGTTCGGAGTTTCATGACGCTTCCCCTTGTCCCTTGGGACCCTGCGGGTTGGGGGAAGGGGAGGCGGACAGGTGCGGCTGCAGGCGCCCGAAGAGCTGCTGCGTAGCTTCGAACAGCAACCGGCCGACGGTGCCTTCCGGCAGCTTCAGCGCCGAAGCGATCTCTTCGTAACTGCGCTGCTGCCAGAACCGCATCACGACCACCGCGCGCTGCTTGGCCGGCAGGTGCTCGATCGCCTGGGTGACGCAGTCGCGCAGTTCGATCAGGCTCAAGCCGCCGGTCGTCGCCAGGCGCGGAGGCGCCTCGCGCTGACGGCGTTCGTTCTTGCGCACGTCGCGGGAACGGCCGCGCGCGCGGTTGAGCGCGTTGGCGCGGTTGATCTGCCGCAGCCACGCGCCCAGCGAACGGACCTTCGCGAGGCGCTCCGGATTCCGGAAGGCCTCACAGAAGGACTCCTGCACCACGTCCTCGGCGTCCGCGAGGTCGCCGAGGATCGACAGCGCTTGGTTGACGAGTTCGCCGCGATAGCGTTCCACCAGCTGCCAGTACTCTTCCGGCAGGTTGCCGTCGGCGTCCACGCCGTAGGTGCTGACGATGTTCTGGGCGGCGGTGGTGGTGGCCATGAAGCGTTCTCGTCTCCCCTTCCTATGATAGCGTCCCCGGCTGGTGAAGGGTTCTTCGGACTTTCCATAATTTTCCTATTGCACCAGTGCCTAAAGCACCGGTGCACCGGGAGATAGGAGTACGGAGAACCACGCTATATTAAGGATGCGCGCTACTTGGGTGGGGCGGGCGGTCCGTCGTCTCGGACCTGCACCACGCGGGTCTCCTCGATCTGAAACGTCCGGAAGGGCTGGCGCGCGGCGACGGTGCCGGGGCCGGGGGCGACCGCGAGTTTGAAGCGCTGCTTCGCGGGCTCCAGCAGCGCGCAGTGCAGGTTGATGTCCATGTACACGCCTTCGGCGGCGATGGTCCTGGGCGCGGGATCGTCGAAGCAGAGCACGCCGCTGCTCCGGCCCAGCATCTTCTTCAGTGCCTGGAAACGCGGCGCGCTTGGGTTGGCCGACGGCGGGTAGGAGCCCACCGCGAGCTTCTGGCGCGAGTTCGTCGCCAGCACGACGCCGTCCTTCGGCTCGAGCACCTCGAGCTTCACGTGGTCGAACTCCACGAAGCGCGCGTCCCACGCGCCTGCCGCGTTGCGCCCCGCCACCAGCATCCCGGTCGTCGCCGCGCGCGGCGTCTCTCGCAGGATACGCACGCCGTCTTCGACGGTGCGCCCGCGTTCGACGATCTTCCGCAGCAGGAAGCACGTGGACATGCCTTCCAGCGAATCCTTGCCGTCGAAGAGCGTGTTGTTGCTGGCGAAGAGGCCGTCGGCGTTGAGGGCCGTCCAGCCGTTGAGGATGCCCGCGTAGCCGATGGTCACGAACGGTCGGCCCGCGCCGTTGCCCTCGCCGGCAGGCAGCTCCTGCAGGATCAGCGGCAGGCCGCCTTCCAGGCCGTGCCCGGCGTAGTCGAAGTTGCGGCCGACGACCAGCGCGCCGTCCTTGGTCGCGGGCCCGAAAGCCGCGAAGGACGAGCAGAAGGACGTGAAGCCCTTGGCGCGGTTGACGTCGCCGAAGAGCTGCGCGAGTAGCAGTTCGGTCGCGTCGACCGCCGCCGCCGCCGCGCAGGCGTCGAGTTCCTTCACGACGTCAGGCTCGACGTAGCCGCGCATCGTCTTGGTGGCCTCGAGGCAGGCCGCGAACTTGGGCTTCTCGTCGCGCGGGCTCTCCAGGCTCTTGAGGAACCGGTTGACGTTCTTTACAAGCCGCTGCACTTCGTCCTTCAGGAGGTGCCCGTGCGCCGTGCCGCGTTCTTCGGGCGAGCCGCGCACGGTCAGGACCGCGAGGTGCTCGTCGAGGCGCACCAGGCGGCCGCGCCACGCGCCGTCTTCCTGCGTACCGGCGGGCCAAAAGACGGGTGCCGCTTCGGCAGGCGGTTTTCCCGGAGCGGGCTCGGGTTTTGGTTGCGGCGGGCACTCGGCTTCGGTCTTGCCCTGATCCTGCGCCAAGGCCGTGCCGCCGGGCGCGGGGGCCTGGCCCGGCGCGAGGAGAAGGAGCCCAGCGAGCGCCGCCGCCAGGGCGACCAGGGCGACGTGCCAGTGATATGGCCTGTTTCCCGCCATCTTCGATTCGCTCCGCGGATCTGCCGAATGCTGCAACCGATTGGACGCGCCCGGTTTGCGCGCGTCAACGGAAAACTTTTTTTGATCCGTGCCTGAATACATGTGCGTGAAACGCGTCGTATAATAAAGAGGTGTCCTGTTGAGACCTGCCGGATTTGGCCCTACAATACGCAGAGAGACTTAAAGGAGGCCCGCCCATGCGAACCGTTCAGCTTGCCGCCCTGTCCGTCGTTGCGCTGGTTTTCGCGCTGGCCGGCGCCGCGCACGCCCAGAGCGTGGACGACGTGATCAAGCTCACCAAGGAAGGCATCGGCGAAGACGTGATCGTGACGATGGTTCAGAAGGCCGAGAAGGGCTTCGACCTGAAGGCCGAGGACGTCATCAATCTCAAGAAGGCCGGCGTTTCCGAGAAGGTCATCGCTGCGATGCTGAAGAACAAGGCCGGTGCTCCCGCCGCACCGGCCGTGCCTGCGCCCGGTACGGACGTCGCTGCGCCTGCCGCGGAGATGCCGCCTGCCGCCGCGCCCGCCGAGGGCGAAGGGCAGTTGAACCTCGAGAACGTCGACAACAAGGCCTGGGCCTACCGCTTCGACACGGCCGCGAAGACGCTGTGGGTCCAGCCCGTGCAGGGCACCGGACAGAGGCTGCTGAACGCGCACGGCGGACTGAGCCTGGCCGCGCCGGCGGGCACCTACGAGGTCCGCTACGTGGGCGAGGGCAGCGGCAGTTCGTTTACCGTGCACGCGAACGGCAAGACGCTGCTGCTGGTCAGCCGCGTCGAGACGATCGACTTCGAGGGCCTGTACGTGAGTGTCTTCGAGAAAGGCGAGCGCAAGGGCGGTGGCCGCCTGGCTGTGCTGCGCCAGACCCGCAGCGCGCCGAGAGAGAAGGAGGAAGGCAGCGAGGCGAAGTACGAGTACCGCCAGCCGCAATCCACCGCCGTGGACCAGGCGCCGGTGTACGTGCAGCCGCAGTCGACGGTGATCTATCGCCAGCCGGTATACGTGTACCCGTACTACTACAACTGCCACCCGTACTACTACTATCCGTACAGCTCACTGAACTTCGGCTACGGGCGCTACGGCCGCCGCAGCGGCTGGTCGGTGGGCGTCGGCATCGGGTTCTGACGAAGGGCTCCGGAATCAGGCGTCAGGATTCAGATGCGGTGTCGCTGCGCGATTTTTCGGTGATATCGGTGCGATGTCGGATTGCTTGAAGAAGGACGCCGAAGGCGCACCATTTCTGCATCCTGAGTCCCGAAGCCTAATCCCTGCCGTTCAGAACCACTTCTTTCCGCGCATCCACCAGATGATGCTGCCGCTTATGGAGAGCATCACGCCGGTCAGTGCATAGGCGCCGTACGCTTCGAGCTTGAAGGGCAGGTTCTCGAAGTTCATCCCGTACCAGCCGGTCAGCACGGTGAAGGGCAGGGAGACGGTGAAGAGCACCGTCAGGACCTTCATGATCTGGTTGGCGCGGGCGTCGAGCAGCGCGAGGAAGACTTCGCGCGCGTGGTCGATGGTGTCGCGGCAGACGTCCAGGTCGCCGACGATGCGGTTCAGGTGGTCGACGATGTTGCGGAAGTAGGCGTGGGACTTCTGCGGGACGACGGAGTGGTTGTCGCGCAGCAGGCGCTGCAGCAGTTCCCGGTGGTCGTTCATCTGCCGGCGCAGGCTCAGGATGCGGCGTTTGAGGTCCAGCACCCCTTGCAGAAGCTCCAAGTCCTGCTTCTCCTGCAATCGCACCTCGGACTCCTCGGCCTCGTCCTGGAATTTCTCCACCATCACGAAGAATTGGTCGACGCCGGCGTCCAGGATGTCGTGCGTGAGAAAGGCCGAGCCGCGCCCCAGCACGCGCTTGTGGTCGCGCCGACCGCGATCCATCAGCCCCTGCAGAAACGGCAGCGGTCCGGTGTGGTAGGTGACGACGTAGTGCGGACCGACGAAAATGTCGATCTCCTGCACGGGCTCTTCGGTGGCTTCGCCATCCTGCGTTTCCATCTGCGGCGAATACTTTGGGTTGGGCACCAGCCAGACGATGAAGATGTAGTTGGCGAACTCGTCCAGCTTCGGAAACTTGCTCGTGTGCTGGCAGTCCTCGATGGCCAGCGGGTGGAAGCCGAAGATCTCGTCGAGCTGGAAGACCTCGTCCGGCGTCGGTTTCGCGAAGTCCACCCACAGCAGCCCGTCGCCCTTCTTGACGATCTCGCGCAGCTGTTCCTCGTTGAGGTTCTGGCGGAAGCCGCCGTCCGCGGCCAGGTGCATGCTTGTGATCACGGTGAGTACCCCGCAACGGTTGGGCGGACGGATCCTGCGCTCGCAGTCGAGGATTGACCGGGCGATTGTAATGCGCGGGGCGGGCGGTCAACGAAAATTCCGGGCCTGAAATGCCGCCAGACGCTACGATTCCTTTCCGCATCCATAATCCCGGGAGGACGCCATGGCCTTCAAGCTGCTGCGCCGCAAGAAAGTGCTGACTGCGCGGGTCTTCACCATCGAACAGGAGCGCTGGCGCGGGCCGCGCGGCACCACTTTCGACCGCACCACCATCGCGCATCCCGGCGCCGTGGCGATTCTGCCCTTCGACGCGCGCGGGCGCGTGCTGATGATCCGCCAGTTCCGGCCGGCGGTGCGGCGCTGGCTGCTGGAGATCCCCGCCGGCACGCTGGAGAAGGGCGAGAGCCCGCTCTACTGCGCGAAGCGCGAGCTGATCGAGGAGACCGGTTTCGCGGCGAAGAAGTGGAAGAAGCTGGGCGCGATCTTCACCGCGCCGGGCTTCTGCAGCGAGAAGATCGTGATCTACAAGGCGTCGGGGCTCAAAGCCGCGTACGCGGCGCAGGACGAGGACGAATACATCGCGCCGGCGGCGATGACGATGGCTGAGATCCGCAAGGCCGTGCGCAGCGGGCGCATCTGCGACGCGAAGACGCTCGCCGCGCTGCTCTATCTCGAATGGATCCGCTGACGCGTGGTTTAAGAGGCCGTTTCAATACCTGCCGCGAAGGCGGATGCGCCGTGCGGACCAGGCAGGACGAGGAAGGGGAACGAGCCAAATCCGGAGGGCATCTGGCGAGTGAGCCTGACGAAGCTCCTGCGCCGGTCCTCACCAGCAGCCGGCCGCGAGATGTATTGAAGCAGCCTCTAAGGCTTGCTGAGGTCCAGGGCCTGGTTCTTCTGGAAGTGGTACATCAGCTGCGTGTAGTCGCGCTCGTGGCTCGTGAAATACGCCTTGTCTTCCGGATCCTCCGCCTCGCTCATCTTCACGCACTTCTCGAGCATCTCGACCACCGTCACCATCTTCTGGTAGTAGGTATTGAAGTCCGGCTTGAACTTCATGTCGGCGTGCTTCTTGCAGTCTTCGTAGGCCGCCGCCATCTCCTGCTCGATCTTGTCGCGCGCCAGGATGTTCGCCCACCACGCGTCCCACTGGTCCTTGCTCCAGTTGCGCCGCGTGGCCTCGCGCCGGGGGTAGCCGGTGACCAGCGTCAGCTGCGTCAGCGCCTCGCGGACCGCGGCCTCGGCGCCGGACTCCTTGCCCAGGAGGTCCATCATCATCTTGATGGGCTCCATGTCCTTGCGCTTGCCGCTGGCGTTGCGCAGCTTTCCGCGCACGCCTAGGGTCTTCAGGTACATCTCGAGCGTCTTGCCGGCCATGGGTTTCTGGAATGCGCCCATCACCAGCTTCCATGTGGTGTCGTCGCGCAGTTCGGCGATGACTTCCGCGGTCTTCACGCGCACCGATTCCTCGGCGTCGGCGATTGGGCCGGCCAGGTGGGCCACTTGCGTCGCGCCCAGGTTCATCTTTGGCACGGACCCGATGGCCTCCAGGCGCACCGCCGTGGCCGGATCCTTGAAGGCCTGGACGATGCCTTCGCGCGCGGCGTCGACGCCCGGCTTGCTCTCCAGCGCCTTGACGATCTCCAGGCGCACCATCTCGTTCTTGTGGCCGAGTTGCGCGACGAGCTTGTCGACCGGCGCGGTGTTGCGCACTTTCGCGAAGCCCCCGCGCGCGGCGTCGGCGAGCAGCTTGTCCGATTCGTCGGCCATGGCGGTCAGCAGGGCTTCCACGGAGTCGGGGATGGCCGTCGCGTCGATGCCTTTCAGCGCCGTCTCGCGCGCGGGGCCCGTGTCGCTCTTGGCGATCTCCAGCAGCTTGTCGCAGACGCCCTTCACCGGCATCTGGGCCAGCGAGGCGATGGCCGGCAGGCGCAGGTCGTTGTCCGTTCCCGCGCCGGTGACGGGGAAGAGGTGCGCGGCCAGCAGTTCCTGGTGGGCCGTGGAATTGGATTCGACCAGCGCGGCGGCGATCTCGGCCAGGTAGCCGGTGATGGCCTTCTGCGCCCCGGCGTCGCCGCCCTTCAGCGCCTCGCCGATATAATTGAGCGCGTTTTCCCGGACTCTTTCGTTGCTCGACTTGGAACCCAGGCTCAGGCCGAACGCGCAGGCCTTGCGGGTGTCTTCCGCGGACTCGGGGGCCGACAGCAGCCGGTTGAAGGTGGCGATCGACGCGTTGCCGCTCGGGTCCTGCTGCCAGTTGTACAGGCTCTGGGCCGCCGCGATCTTGTCAGCCTCCGTGGCGCCTTCGGTCAGCTTCGCCATCAACATCTTTTCTTTGATGATGGGGAAGGCGATCACGCCGCCCACGCCCATCACCACCACCAGCCCGATCAGGATCTTCTTCTTCAGCGTGAAGAACGGCTGCGCTTCGCGCCGCTGCGACTGGCGCATGCTGCCGCGGCGGCTGGCCTTCGGGTCGGCATCGGCGTCACCTTCGCCGGACTTTCCGCGGCGGCTGGCGCGGCCCGATGCGCCGGCGGCCTTGCGGTCGCTCAGGCGTCCGGCACGTTCGCCGCGCGCGCTGCTTCGGCCGGGGGCAGCGCCGCGTGCGCTGGCCCGCG
>JAKLKQ010000092.1 GCA_023150555.1 Planctomycetota bacterium | reverse complement strand
TACTAGTCTTTTATGTTAGTATAGGTTAGCGGACATGCGGTCTCGAATTTTGCGATAATTCCGATTCAAAACCCCCACGTAAAAGTGTAACACCCGAGGCCGGGCGGGCGAAATTCCTTTCGGACTTTTCGGCGATTTTTTGAATACTCGAGCGCATTTCGCCACCGAGGCACAGCGGGAAGGTTTCTCGTTTCGGGTTTCTTGTTTCTGGTTTGGGCTGCGCGCCAGCCAATCGACGACGCAAGAATTCTGTGCCTGCCGTGGAGCTCTCGTTCTCCCAGTCCGTTTGCGCCAAGCATGAACCAGAAACTAGAAACCAGGAACCCGAAACCGGCCTCTTGGCGTCTTTGCGTGAGCAAGCCCCGCCGTTCGACAGGCTCAGGACGAAAAGACCCGCAACCTTTGAGTTAGCCCTTTATCCCCGTCATGGCGATGCCGCGGATGAAGGTCTTCATCGCGACCAGGAAGAGCACGATCAGCGGGATCGAGAAGACCGCGCTGGCCGCCATCACCAGGTGCCACGGCGTGCCGCCCTGCTGCGACTGGAAGGCGTGCAATCCCAGCGAGAGCGTGAACTGGCTCTTGTCGGTCAGGAACAGGAGCGGCGCCATGAAGTCCTTCCACGCGTAGAGGAAATGGAAGAGCGCCACCATCGCCAGCGCGGGGCGGCTGAGCGGCACCACCACGTGCCAGAAGATCTCCAGTTCGCTGCAGCCGTCGATGCGCGCGGCGTCGAGCAGGTCGCGGGGCAGGCCCAGGAAAAACTGCCTCAAGAGGAAGATGTTGAAGGCCGCGCCGAACCAGCTGTGCACCCAAAGCGGCTTGAACGTCCCGATCCAATCCAGGTCGCGGTAGACCTGGAACATCGGGACCATCGTCGCCGGGAACGGCACCATCATCGTCGCCAGCGTCAGCGCGAAGAGCAGCTTGCGGCCGGGGAAGGCGCCGAACGCGAAGCCGTACGCCACCAGCGCGCTGGCGAAGGTCGTACCTATCATGCCCAGGATGCAGACCCACAGCGTGTTCAGCAGCATGCGCATGAAGTTCATCTTGTTCAGGCTCACGGGGACGTTGGCCCACATGAACTGGACGCGTTCCTGTATTTCGCTCTCGGGCACCACATCCCACGCGTAGGTTACGCCAGCGCCCTTGCCCGCGCGCGTGGCCTGGCGGGTATCGGGCACGTACTCGCGCACCACCCACATGCCGGGCTCGTACGTGCGCACGACGGTGCAGTCGAGTTCCTTCTTCTGCACCGCGTCGCGGATGCGCAGCCGCGCGGGGCCGGGCGCGGCAGCGTCGCCCCAACCGCCGCCGGGCGGCTGCACGTCCTTGGGCTTCACCAGCAGGCGCTGGCCTTCCAAGGCGCCTTCGCCGGGCCGTTCGCCCTCGGCGGCTCCCATGACGACCATCGTCTCGGGCGCGTCGAGTTGCCGCATCTTCTCTACGGCAATGCGTTCGGGCTTGGGCTCGGCGATTCTTTGCGGCAGGCCGTTGGCGTCGATGAAATGCGTTCTGGCGAGCACCGCCGTCGGCGTGCGCGGAATCCATTCCGGCGGCGACTTCAGCGTCTGGCCTTCGGGCTTGAGCCCCGTCAGCACCATCCACACCAGCGGGACGACGAAGAGGCCCGTCGCGGCCAGCAGCAACGCGTGCGTCGCGATCGCGCGCGGCCAGCTGATGCGCTTGCGCGGTGCCGGATCCGCCGATGCGGCGGCCTGCGGATAGGGTTCCTCGGGGGGCTCGAACGCCGGCCCGCGGATGCCGCCGCGACGTGGCGCCGTCTCGGTCATCACGCCCCCGCGTAGTACACGCGCCGCTGCCCGATGCGGAAGGCGATCACCGTCAGCAGGGCGATCAGCCCGAAGAGGATCCACGCCGCGGCGCAGGCGTACCCCATCCGCAGGAATTCGAAGGCGTTCTCGTAGATGAACATCGGCATCAGGAAGGTCGCGAAGTCCGGTCCGCCGCTGCCGCCGGTCATGATGTAGGGTTCGCTGAAGACCTGGAACGCGCCGATGATGCCCATCACCACGTTGAAGAGGATGATCGGCGAAAGCTGCGGGAGTTCGACGTGCACGAAGACGGTCCACGCGCCCGCGCCGTCCAGCGCGGCGGCTTCGTAGAGATCTTGCGGCACGTCCTGAAGCTTCGCGAGGTAGATGATCGCCATCTGCCCCACACCCCACAGGCTGACCAGCACCAGCGACGGCAGCGCGCCGAAGATCACGCGGTTCTTGGCGAAGTCCAGGCCGACCAGGCGCCCGTCGCTCATGTACGTCGGCGGCTTCCAGCCCAGCGCTTCCAGGGGCGGGCCGACAACGGAGTTCACCAGGCCCTGGTCGGGGTTGAGCATCCACATCCACAGGATCGTCGAGGCCACCGTCGGGACCAGGTGCGGGATGTAGATCACCGCGCGGTACAGGCTGGTGCCGCGCACCGGCGAATTGAGCGCCTTCGCCAGGCCCAGCGCGATGAGGAGGCCCGCCGGAATCGCCATCAGCGCGTAGGTAAAGGTGTTCACCACCGCGTGGCCGAAGACGGGATCGCCGGCCAGTTCCTCGTAATTCGCGACGCCGTTGGGGATCGGCGGCGTCAGCACGCTGTACTCGGTGAAGCTGTAGTACAGGCTGCTGAAGAACGGATAGAGCGTGAAGATGCCCAGGCCGAAGACCCACGGCAGTACGAACAGCCACGCGCGCGGGCGCGGATGGGTGCGGAGGCGTTCTGGCGGCGTCTCGGGCATTGTCGCTCACCGCGTTGGGCCGGTGGAAACCGGTAGTCTACCTTTTTTCGTTAAGATCCTGTTAAGCGAAAAGCCGTGCGCCGCCGCGCGTGCGGTTGCAATTCCGCGCCTTTCCGGCCAAGCTGCCGGCATGATGCGCGTCCTGTTCGTCTGCGTCGAGAACGCCTGCCGCAGCCAGATGGCCGAAGGCTTTGCCAAGGCCATCGGCGGCGCGGCCGTCGACGCCCGCAGCGCGGGATCGCGGCCCAGCGGCGTCGTCAACCCGCGCGCGATCCAATTCATGAAGGAAAAAGGGATCGACCTGTCCGCGCACAGGTCCGAAGGCCTGGACGCGGTGAAGGGCATCGCGTTCGACCACGTGGTGACGATGGGCTGCGGCGACGCCTGCCCGCACGTTCCGGCGAAGCAGCGCCACGACTGGGCGCTTCAGGATCCGAAGCACCTGAGCGACGACGGCTTCCGCGCCGTGCGCGACGACATCGAAGCGCGAGTCAAACAACTTCTCACCACAGAGCACACAGAGAGCACAGGGAAGAAGAAATAGGTAAGGACCTCTCCAGCTAGTTCAGCTGGTCACCCTGTTTTCGCGAAAGTACCACCTGCCGGGTTGCAGCGCGCGCGGCACCACAACACCAAATCTAGTTCTCGGCGATCTCTGTGTGCTCTGTGGTGAAAGCCGTTTACTCGAGACGTCCGAGCACTTCGCGGGCGATCACCAGGCGCTGCACCTGGCTGGTGCCCTCGCCGATCTCCAGCAGCTTCGCGTCGCGGAAGTAGCGCTCGACGGGGAACTCCTTCGTGTAGCCGTAGCCGCCCAGCACCTGCACGGCGTCGGTGCAGACGCGGTTGCACATCTCGGACGTGTACAGCTTCGCGATCGCGGCCTGGCGCTTGTGCGGGCGCCCGGCATCGCGCAGCTGCGCGGCGCGGTAGACCATCAGGCGGCCGGTCTCGATCCCGACGCTCATGTCCGCGATCATGCTCGCCACGGCCTGGAACGTGCCGATGGGCTTGCCGAACTGGCGGCGTTCCTGCGCGTACATCACCGCGGCCTCGAAGGCGCCCTGCGCGAGCCCCACGCCCAGCGCGCCGATGCCGATGCGCCCGCCGGTCAGCGTCTCCATGAAGACGTCCCAGCCGGCGTTCGCCTGGCCCAGCAAATTCTCGGAGGGTACTTCGGCGTCCTGGAAGAGCAATTCGCCCCAGTCGCTGCCGCGCATGCCCAGTTTCTCGTCGCCCTGCCCGATCGTGAACCCCTTGGTCCCCTTCTCGACCAGGAACGCGCAGATCTTCTTCGGCCCCGCGCCGGGCTCGGTGCTGGCGCAGACCAGGAAGACCTGCGCGACGTGCGCGTTGGTGATGAAGATCTTCGAACCGTTCAGAATCCAGCGGTCGCCCTTCTTGACGCACTTCGTCTGCGCGGCCACTGCGTCGCTGCCGCTGTTGGGCTCGGTCAGCGCGAACGCGCCCAGGGCCTTGCCGCTGCAGAGGTCCGGCAGCCAGCGCTTCTTCTGCGCCTCGCTGCCGAAGCGCAGCACCGGCGCGACGACCAGGCCGACGTGGGCCGCGACGCTGAGCGCCGTGCTGGCGCAGGCCGCCGCGAGTTCCTCGACCACCGTCGCCGCGCACAGGCCGTTGAGGCCCATGCCGCCGTAGGCCTCGGGCACCGGCACGCCCAGCAGCTGCAACTCGCCCAGGCGCGTGTAGATCTGGCGCGGGATGCGCTTCTTCTCGTCGATCTCCGGCGCCAGGGGCATCAGCTCGCTGCGCGCGAAGCCGTGGACGGTCTCGCGGACCATGCCCTGCTCGTCGGAGAAGTTGGGCGCTTCGAAGGCGTCGGCGTCGGCCATGGGTCCCCTCGCTGAATTGCGGATCTCGGCAACATCTGTAACATGGCTGCGCATCCTTTTATAGCGCAAAGAAGGGGTGCCGCACGAGGGTCCCGAGACCGGCGATTCCATGCTCTACGAACCGCTTTTTCCTTCGAACGAGGCCGCGCGCGCCTTTTCGGCCGGCCTGCGCAGCGCCGCCGTGGGCAAACGGATCGACTACCGCGCGCGCGCCGAATCGACGAACGCCCTCGCCGCCGAAGCCGCCCGCGAGGGCGCCGGCCACGGCCTGGTCGTCGTCGCCGAAGAGCAGAGCGCCGGGCGCGGGCGCCAGGGACGAAGTTGGCTCGCGCCGCCGGGCCAGGGATTGCTCTTCAGCGTCGTGCTGCGGCCGGCCAATCTCCCGCAGGAACGCTTCGGCTGGGTCGCGCTGGCCGCGGGGCTGGCATGCGCGGAAGCGATCGAGGCGCGCACGGGCGTCGCCGCGACCGTGAAGTGGCCCAACGACATCGTCGTCGCGGCCGATGCCCCCACGCCCAACGGCGCGGGCTGGCGCAAACTCGGCGGCGTGCTCTGCGAGAGCGCCTTTCCGCACGGCTCGAGCGCGGGGCACCTGGTCGTCGGTATCGGATTGAACATCCTGCAAGAGGCCGACGCGCTGCCGGCGGTGCCGAAGTCGCCGCCGACGAGCGTGCGCATCGAGTCCGGCATGGAGACCGACCGGGCGGCGTTGTTTGGCGCAGTGCTGGAAACCCTCGATACGCGCTTCGCTCAGTTGAGCGACGGCGCGGGCTTCGCCTCCGTGCGCGAGGACCTCGCGCGGCGCCTCGATGCGTGGTGGCGCGGGCGCACGCTGCGGCTGGGCACGGCCGGCGGCGCGCGCGAGGGGCGCTTTCGCGGGCTCGACGCCTTCGGGCGGCTGCGCATCGAGAACGAACGCGGCGCGGACGAGGCCTTCGCCGACGCGGAAGTGCTGGGGGTGTTTGGCTGATCGCTCGAAGCTACTCGAACAGCGCCATCGTCTCGCCCGGGCGGCGAAACGTCGTCACATCCTTCGCGCCGGCCGCGAAGTCGCGCTCCTTGCGTGCGTTCAACCCCAGGCGCTTGCAGGTGACCTCGAAGAGGCGCTCGGTCGCCGCCCAGCGCGCGCCTTCGCCCACCTGGCGCGTGCCGAAGCCGCTCTTGTACAGTTCCCCGCCGCGCATCTCGCGGATCGCGTTCAGCACCTTCTTCGCGCGCCCGGGAAATGCCTCGTGCAGGCGCTGCGTAAAGACGTCCTTCAGTTCAGCGGGCAGGCGCAGCAGCGTGGTAAAGGCCTCGTCCGCGCCGCATTCGGCGGCGCGCTCGAGCACTTCGGCGATCTGCGCGTCGTTGATGCCCGGGATCACCGGCGCCACCGCGACGCCCACCGGCACGCCGGCATCGTGCAGCGCGCGCAGCGCCGCGAAGCGCGCCGACGGCAGCGGCGCGCTGGGTTCCATCGCGCGGGCTATTGAATCATCCGAAAACGCAATGCTGACCGTCACGCGCGCGCCGGCGCGTTGCGCGAGTTCGCCCAGCAGATTCGCGTCGCGGACGACCAGCGCGCCTTTCGTGATCACGCAGACGGGGTTGCGGTAGGCGTTGCAGACGTCGAGGCAGCGGCGCGTGAGTTCGTACGTCGCTTCCAGCGGCTGGTAGCAGTCGGTGTTGCCCGAGAAGGCGATCACTTCCCCGCGCCACGAACGCTTGCGGAAGGTCGCTTCCAGAATTTCCGGCGCGTTGACTTTCACCACCAACTTGCGCTCGAAATCGGTGCCCGCGCCGAAGTCCCAGTACTGGTGCGTCGGCCGCGCGTAGCAGTACGCGCAGGCGTGGAAGCAGCCGCGGTAGGGGTTCAGGCTCCAACGGAAGCCCAAGTCCGGCGAGTCGTTCTCGCTGAGGATCGTCTTAGCGCGTTCCTCGTAGATCTCCAGCTTCGCGGCGGGCGGTTCGCCCAGGTACTCGAGGTGCGCGCTCTGCCAGGGGTTCGGAGGATTCTCGACACGTCGGAAGCTCATTCCTAAAATATACCGAACGAAAAGCCTGCCGCAAGGGGCATCCTTTAAGTTGTTCGCTCAATGACCTTTACACCGCTGCGGGGACCTCTACATTAAGGAGGCGGGGGGCCGCCATCATGCAAGAACATTACCTGCTCGATCTCGACCTGCGCCGCATCCCGGCGCTGGCGCCCGACGTGCTGATCCTAGGCAGCGGCATCGCGGCGATCAGCGCGGCGCTGGTGGCCGCCGAGGACGCCTCGGTGCTGCTGGTGACCAAGGGCGGGCAGCAGGAGTCGAACACGTACTACGCGCAGGGCGGCATCGCCGCGGCGCTGGCGCCGGGGGACTCGCCCGAGGCGCACCTGCACGACACGCTGGTCGCCGGCGCGGGGCTGTGCGACGAGGCCGCGGTGCGCAAGCTCGTCACCGAAGGCCCGGCGCGCGTGAACGAACTGATCCGCTGGGGCACGCCCTTCGACCGCAAGGACGACCAGCTCTCGATGACCCTCGAAGGCGGCCACGGGCAGCGCCGCGTGCTGCACGCCAACGGCGACGCCACGGGCAAGGTGATCGAGTCGAGCCTGACGTCGCGCATCAAGGACCACCCGAACGTCACGGTGCTGGAAGACCACTTTGCCGTGGACCTGCTGCACCACCAGGGCGTCTGCTACGGCTGCGTGGCGCTGGACGCCAAGGGCGGGCGCTTCCTGAAGATCGAATCCAAAGCGACGATCCTGGCCACCGGCGGCCTGGGGCAGATCTACCGCGAGACCACCAACCCGGACGTGACCACCGGCGACGGCATCGCGATGGCCTTCCGCGCGGGCGCGACGGTGCAGGACATGGAGTTCGTGCAGTTCCACCCGACGACGCTGTACATCGCCGGCGCCAAGCGCTTCCTGATCAGCGAGGCCGTGCGCGGCGAAGGCGCGCACCTGCTGAACCGCAAGGGCGAACGCTTCATGCAGAAGTACGACGAACGCGGCGAACTGGCCCCGCGCGACGTCGTCAGCCGCGCGATCTTCCTGGAGATGATCAACAACGGCTCGACAAACGTTTTCCTGAGCCTCGCGCACGTCGATCCGAAGCTGGTCGAGGAACGATTCCCCACCATCCGCAAGACGCTGAAGCAGTACGGCCTGGACCTGGCCAAGGACCGCATTCCCGTGCGCCCGGCCTGCCACTACACCATGGGCGGCGTGCGCACCGATCTGGCCGCGCGCAGTGACGTCGAACGCCTGCTGGCGGCCGGCGAGGTCGCCAGCTGCGGCGTGCACGGCGCCAACCGCCTCGCCAGCAACAGCCTGCTCGATGGGCTGGTCTTCGGGCACGAGGCCGGACAGATGGCGCGCAAACTGGCGTCGGGCAGCCAGCCGACCTTCCCCCTCAAGCGCGTGCGCCCCGTGCGCGAGAAGGAGACGATTCCCATCGACGTCGACGACGTGCGCGCGTCGCTAAAGAGCCTGATCAACCGCGCGGCGGGGATCGTGCGCGAGGCCGAGCCCATGGCCAACGCGATCCAGATGCTCGATTTCTGGCAGAAGTACGTCTATGCGGAGGAGTTCCAGTCGGTGAAGGGCCTGGAGCTGCAGAACATGCTGGCCTGCGCGCAGCTGGTGGTGCGCGGGGCGCAGACGCGCGAGGAATCCCGCGGCGCGCACCAGCGCCTGGACTTCCCCGAGACCGACGACGTGAAATGGAAGAGGCACGTCACCTTGAATCGAAAGGAATTCGAGTAGCGGCACAATGAGTAGCTATTGAACCGGCCTTCAGGAGAGGACGAATTGGGGAATTGCGCCGCTGCCACCCTGCCCCGGGGATCCGGCGCAGCCGGGCTGACGCGAAATGAAGCAGGCACGTAACCTTGAACCGCGGGAATTTCGAGTGACCGTGGATAGGATTCGTATCGAAGGGGTCCTCGGGAGGGTATGATCTTGGGCATCGCGCCCGCCTTGCTCGGCATCTTCCTCGTGGTCGGCATCTACATCGGCCTCCCCTATTTTATGTACGCCGTCCTACGGACGCATCTGGCAAGCACCTACCGTACGAAGGTGGAGGCCGATCCCTGGCACATTTTCCGCTGGGGATGGGCCTGCATTACCCTGATGGCCGTCCTGGGTTACGCCTTTCTGTTCTTGCTGCTCATTTCCGGCTCATTCGTGGCGTTTGCCATTCTCGGCGTCGGCGCAGGTGCCATTGGGGCGGTCTGGCTAATTGTCGACTTCGCACGCCGGTTCTTGGGCGGCCAGAACCCCAAGCCGTTCTGGAAGCGCCACCCTCCGCCCACGCTTCAGTACGGAATGGTGGACCTGTACGTTGCCCTGCTGGTGTACGGATTGACCATGGCAATATTCGCAGCCCCCGCGAAGTACTCTCGCCTGGATCAGAACGAGGTCGTCTTTCTCGCACTGTTCTTCCTGCTGGGTGAAGGCATCGCCTTCTACGCGGCGCTGGACGTATTGCGACGCACCGCGCATCTGAAGCGCCCAGGCTACCGCGCGCTCTTCCTCGGCCTGCTGATGGCCTACTCGAGCATATTCTGGTTCTTCACATGGATGGCTTTCCGCGCGTGGCGGTTCGCACTGTGGAAGCAGGGCGAAGAACTCGAAAGGCTCGGCCGGTCGCGCAAACGAGCGGTGCCGCCCGCATTGCCGCCGCTGCCTGCCGAACTCCCGCCCCTGCCGCCTATGCAGCAGCCCCCGCCGCTGCCGCCGGAAGCACCGTCGCCCGGGGCCACCCCTTCGGCGTAGTCGCCTGGCGCCACGCCCTGGACCGGCTCGAAGAATCGAACCCGGCAGGCTGACTTTCCCACTGCGCAAGCAGTTCCACGCAACCGGACCTTGGTGTAGAATTCCTGTACGTATCGCATGCGCCGGCCCTACTTTGCAACGGTTGAGCAGAGTCTTCGAGATCCGATATGAGCTCCGGCAGCGGCCTCCATCCTCCCACCACGAAGGACCAGGGTCCGGCGCCCGCCGAGGAACCGCCGCCCGTCTTCTGGCATTTCCGCATCGAGGGCGAGCTGGGCCGCGGCCGCCACTCGATCGTCTACAAGGCGCTGAACCGAAAGAACGAAGCCATCGCGCTGAAAATCCTGCTGCCCGGCGACGAGAATGCTTCGATGGAGGTTCGCGCCGCGGAGGCCAAGCGCGAGGCCGAATGCCTGAAGCGCCTTAACCATCCCAACATCGTGGGGGTGCTCGAACACGGCGCCGCGCAGGGCAAGGCGTACATCGCGTTCCCCTTCGTGAAGGGTTCCTCGTTGGACGATGCCCTGCGCGAAGGCCAGTTCCCACGCGAGAAGGCCGCAACGTTCATGGCCCAGGCCGCGCGCGCCGTGCACTGCGCGCACGAACAAGGACTGATCCACCGCGACCTCAAGCCCGGCAACATCATCTTGGGCATCGACGGCCAGCCGCACGTCCTGGACTTCGGCCTCAGCTGGCGCATGGGCGACCGCAGCCCCGAGGGCGTGCAGTCCCTGATCGGCACGCCGGCGTACATGAGCCCCGAACAGGCGCGCGGCAACGAGGAGTACCTCACGCCCGCCAGCGATGTCTACGGCCTGGGCGCCGTCCTGTACGAAATCCTGACCGGGCGCCCGCCCTTCGCCGCCGAGACGGTCTGGAAGACCATCGAGCTGGTCAAGAACAGCGCGCCCAAGGCGCCGCGCGAGATCGACAGCAAAATCGACGCGAATCTGGAGCGCATCGTGCTGTGGAGCATGGAGAAGGAGCCCAACCGCCGCTACCGTTCCGCCGACGCCCTGGCCGAGGACCTGGAGTTGGTCGCCGCCGGCAAGCCGCCGCGTGGGCCCGGCAAGACGCTCTTCGGGCGCCTCTTCGGTGGCTAGATACCTCAAGCGAACCGTGATCTACGCCATCGCCTTCTATTCGGTCCTGTGCCTGGCTGCGTTCGTCTTCCAGCGGCGGCTCATGTACCCGGCCTCGAAGCTCGACAGCGCCGACCCGAAGGCCTTCGGGGTCCCCGCGCAGCAGGGTCGCAACGTGCCGCTGCCTTCGGGCACGGAGACCATCGGCTGCTGGCACGTGCAGCCCGAGCCCAGGACCGGTTCGGGCGGCGCAGTGCCCGGCTTCGACGCCGCACTGGCCGATGCGCCGCTGGTGACGGTCTTCTTCCACGGCAACGGCGGGCACCGCGGCTACCGCGCCGACGTGCTGATGGCGCTGAGCGCCATGGACGTGCACGCCGTGGGCATCGACTACCGCAGCTACGGCGACAGCACCGGCTCGCCCAGCGAGGAAGGCTTCGCCGAAGACGCGCGCGCGGTCTGGGACTGGCTGACGAAGGCGCAGGGCGTCGAACCCGGGCGCATCGTGCTGCTGGGCGAGTCCCTGGGCTGCGCCGTCGCGATCCGCCTCGCCCAGGAACAGTGCCGCGCGGGCGCGGCGCCGGCGGGCCTGGTGCTGGAAGCGCCCTTCTCGAGCATGCTCGACGCCGCCGCGAACCTGTACTGGTTCCTGCCCGTGCGCTTGATGCTGTGGGACACCTATCCGTCCCTCGAACGCATCGGAAGCGTAACCTGCCCGCTGCTGGTCCTGCACGGAACCGACGACCGCGTCGTGCCGTTCGCGCAGGGCAAGCGCATCTTCGAGGCCGCGCCCGCGCAGTCGGCCTGCGGTATTCCCAAACGCCTGGTCGAATTTCCAGGCGCTGGGCACATCGTCCGCCGCACCGAAGCCAGCCGCTACCTCGAGGAATTGGGCGCCTTCCTGGGCGGCCTGCGCGGCCGGCAAGATACAGCCGCGACGGCCGGCGCGCCAAAGCAGGAGTCCGCCCCATGAGCGCGCCCGCCGAATTGCGCGCGCGCCTGCGCGCCCTGCCCAAGGTGGAGTTGCACCGCCACCTGGAGGGCGCCTTCCGCATCGGCACCCTGTGGGACTTTCACTGCGCGGAAAACGCCGCGCTGCACGAAAGCGAAGCAGCCCTGCGCACCGCATTGGAAGTTCCGCCGGGCGAACGGCCCGGCTTCCTGCCTTTCCTCAACCGCTTCGCCGCGCTGCGCTTTCCCTACGGGAACCTCGACGCGATCCGGCGCCTCGGGCGCGAGGCCGTCGAAGACGCGCATGCCGACGGCATCGTGCACCTGGAAATGCGCTTCTCGCCGGTCTTCCTCGCGCGCAGGCTCCGGGAGGTTCCCGTCTCCGACGCGCCGCCGCCGGACGAACTCGTCGAGGCCGCCGCCGAGGCCCTGATCGCCGGGGCGCGCGAAGCCGCCGCGAAGCACGGCGTCTCGCTGGCCTTCATCTGCTGCCTGGGGCGGCACTTCAGCGCGGCGACAAACCGGCCTTCGGCCGAGCTCCTGCGCCGCCCGGTGGGCCGGCACTTCGCCGCGCTGGACGTCGCGGGCGAGGAGTCCTATCCGATGGCGGGGATGGACGGCTTCTTCGAACCCTGGCGCGCGGCGGGCAAAGGGCTGACGTTGCATGCCGGCGAGGATCCGGAAGGCCCGGGCGCGCGAAACGTGCGCGATGCCGTCGAGGTTTACGGTGCTGACCGCATCGGACACGGCGTGCGCGCGGCCGAAGATTCCGCAACGCTGGCTCTGCTGCGCGAATGCGGCACCGTGCTGGAAGTCTGCGTGACCTCGAACGTGCAGACGGCGGTGGCCTCCGGCTACGCGCAGCACCAGCTCAGGGCGCTGCTGGACGCAGGCGTGAAGGCGACGCTGAACACCGACGATCCCGCCCTGAGCGCCATCGACCTGACCGAGGAGTACGCGCACGCCCACGAACGCTGCGGCCTGAACCTGAAGCAGCTGCGCGACCTGGCGGTGGCCGGCGCTGCGGCCGCCTTCCTGCCCGAAGCCGATCGCAGGGCGCTTGGGGACCGCATCGCGGCGGCCTGGGACGAAGAGATAGATAAGGGTTTATAGATTAGAGATTAGAGATCAGGCGCAAGACAATCCGAAATCGAACTACAGTTCCAACGCCAGGCCTTCGTAAGCGGCGTCAACTTCGATGTTGAGCTTCGCGCCTTCCTTGCGCGCATCGTTCTCGATGCGGGCAATGGCCCAGTCGTCGTGCATGGGATCGTGGTGCGTCAGCAGCAGGCGCTTGACGCCCGCCGCGGTGGCCTCGCGCAGGCCGTGGAACCAGGTCGAATGCCCCCAGCCGGTACGGGGCATGCCGGCGCGGCCTTCGTACTCGTCGACGGTGTACTGCGCGTCGTACAGAATCACATCCGCATCCTTGGCCAGCGTCTGGAGTGCGGGGTTGTTCTGCTCGTAATGCTCGGTGTCGGTCGCGAAGACGAAGCTGCACGTGCGCCCGTCGCGCTGCTCCTCGATGCGGTACCCGAAACACCCGCCGGGATGGTTCAGCACGCCGCTCTTGACCAGCAGCGTGCCGCCTTCGAGGGGCAGCTTCACCTGCGCGTTGGGCGAGAGCTCGCGGAAGTTCATCTTCGCGCCCATGTCGGCGACCTGGATGGGGAAGTTCAGGCTGCGCTGCTGCCCGCGCAGGGCGTTCTCCAGCACGCTGCCGACGACGCCGGTCTCGCGCTCGTGGCTGGCGCCGTACAGCACCAGGTTGCTGCGCGGGTCGAAGCACGGCGGAAAGAACGGGAAGCCCTGGATATGGTCCCAGTGCACGTGACTGAAGAAGAAGGTGGCGCTGACGGGACCGCCGCGCATCAGCTCCAGGCCCAGGTTGCGCAGGCCCGAGCCGCCGTCGAGGATGATCAGGCGCTCGCCGGCCTGGATGCTCACGCAGGTGGTGTTGCCGCCGAAGCGGCTGGTCACGAAATCCGCCGTGCTGGGCGTGGGAATGCTGCCGCGGGTGCCCCAGAATCGGATCTTCATCGCTCAGCGGTCCGTATAGGGATCCGCCGGCTTCACGCCGTTGGGCGCGGCCATGCTGCCGCCGGCATCGGTGGTCTGGTCGTCCTTCTCGCGCGGGGCGGCCTGGCCCAGCTCCTCGTAGACGATGCGTACGTTCTCGGGGAGCCACTTGTCGTAGTTCGACCAGTTGGCGTAGTTGGGCAGCTTGACCTGCTTCATGGCGTCCTCGACGCTCAGCCCCTTCTTCTTCGCCATGCTCACTTCCAGCACGAGCGCGGTGAGGAAATCGATCTGCTTCTGGATCAGCTCCTTGCCGCCCATCTCGCCGTGGCCGGGGATCACGTCGCGAACGTCCAGCTCCTGGAAGCGCTTGAGCGCCTTGATCCAGTTGCGCACCGTGCGGGTGCGCCCGCCGGGATAGGGCATGAAACCGACCAGCACCAGGTCGCCGGCGAAGAGCACCTTCTGCTGGGGCAGGAAGACGACGGCGTCGCCTTCGCCCACGCAGTCTCCGGCGCTGATGCATTTGATTTCGGCCTCGGGCGTCTTGATCGTCATGGTGCCTTCGAAGGTCAGCGTGGGCTCGGCCATCTGGTGCCGCTCGAGCCCCGGCACCTTGAACTCGTCGGAGAGGATCTGGCGCATCTTGCGCACGGTGTCGATGTTAGCGAGCTGCTTGCCGGCCCGCTCGGTGGCGATGATCTCGGCGCGCTCCAGGAACTCCTGGTTCCCGAAGCTGTGCGAGGAGCGGTAAGTGGTGTTGATGACGTACAGCACCGGCGGCGGCAGCGTCGGCGGCTTCTCGTTGCGGCGGCGCCACAGGTTGTCCCAGAAGACGCGGCTCTTCAGGAGCGCGTCGTCGCGCAGGCGCCCGCCCACGTCCGGATTCAGGCCGGGGTCAATGACCACCGCGCCCAGCTGCGTGACGACGATGCCGCTGTTGGGCGCGCCGTCCTTGCCGATCGCCGCGTAGACGCTGGTCTGACCTTCGACGCCGCCGACCGGCTGAACCGTGTAGGTGCATCCGCCCAGGCCGGCCAGGACGAGCACCAGCAGCACCAATTTCGCCGACCTCACCACGGCTCTAGAAATGCTTCGCGTCGTGCCTTGGTTTCGCATTCGACCGCCTTACGCTGGAGAAAAGAAGTCCCGGCCTTACTTCTTCAGCAGCCGGGCGTTAAGCCAATCCAGATGATCCCCGGCATCATCTCTATCTGCACCGTAGTCACAAATCAACTCGAGGGTCTGAATGCCCGAGACGTTGACCTTCAGCTTCGCGGGCGGCGTCTCGGCCTTGGCCTCTCCGGCGGCGAGTTCCTTGCCGTCGCCGACGACCTTCCACGCGCAGGCAGAGGACCCGCCGGCACTGGCATCGAGCGCCACTTCGCCCAGGAAAAGCGCGTAAGTCCCGTCTAGAGAATAACTTAGCTTGCAATAGCTGTGCACGCCGATGCCGCGTTCGTAGGTCTTGCCGCCGGCGCGCAGGCGGTCGCCCGAGGCCGCGGCGTTCTTCCGCCAGTGCATCACCACCGGCGCGCCGCCGACCAGCGGCTGCTCGTCGGCCTTGGGCTCGAGGTCGGCCAGGTAAACGAGCTTCCCGCCCTGGTACGAGACGCTGCGCACAGCCGAGGCCGGCAGCTGCCAGGTCTCGCCGGCCAGGCTCGAGAAGGCGATCTTCCCTGCCGCGAAGCCGGTCAGCTTGCCGCTGAGTTGCGCGCCGTCGGCCAGCTTCACGCGCGCGACGAGGCCCGTCAGCGGCTTGAAAGCCTCCAACGGCGCGAGCCGGAACGCGGCCAACTTCTCGTAGGCAAAGGACTTGTCGTTAAACTTCAGCTCCTTGTCGCTGAAGGATTCCATCGCGCCGGTGGCGGACGTCCCGTCGGCCATTAGGACCTGGTCTTCCTTGGGGTCGTCGCCGGCCATGAAGCGCTCGACGGGCTCGGCCTTGGCGCCCTTGGCGGGGAACTCGATGGCCTTGATGGAATTGTAGCGCACCAACAGTTCGCCCAGGGTCTTGCTGTTGATCTTCAGCGCGTCGACCTTCTCGGCGCTGCCCTGGATTTCGGCGGGGAGCACGTCACCGTTGCGCAAGTGGAGCACCGGCAAGTCTTTGGCGGATACGCCCGCGGGCTCGGCGAAAGACATCTCGGCGATGTCCTCCTGCTTCACCGACTTGCCGCCGACGCTGACGCCGGCCGCCGCGTCGATGCCTTCCAGCGTGCCGGTGAGTTCCTCGCCGTCGGCCTGCACGAGCGTGACTTCGACCGCCTGCGCAAGGCCCGCGAAGACCAGCAGCGCGATAGCCGCACACCGCGAGAACTGGATAGCTCGCATTACGAAGTCCTTTCCGGCGTTCATTCGCCGTCGTCGTCCTTGTCGCCGTCTTGCTCCAACTTGGCTTCCGTCTTGGACTTGCCCTCTTCGGGGGCCGCGCTCTTCTCTTCCGGCGCAAGCTTGCCGCCGTGCTTGGCGGCCCACCAGTCCTGCCACGCCTTGGGCTCGTTGGGATGCTGCTGGCCGGTCACCTCGCGCAGCGCGGACATGGCCGCGCTGCGCGCCTTGTAATGGTCGTTGCCGACGGCCTCGATGAGTGCCCCCAGCACGGCGTCGTCGGCCTTCTGCTTGGCGACCAGGCGCAGGGCCTCGACGGCGTCCTCGCGCACGCCGGTGTCGGCGTCGGCGAGCAGCTTCGCGACGGCGGGGATGTCGTTCGAGCCGCCGTACTTGCCCAGGAAGTAGACGGCGCGCTTGCGGATCTCGGCGTCCTTCGATTCCGCGAGTTTCCCGATGACGTGCAAGCCCTTGGTGCTGCCAAGTTTGGCGGCGCTGCTGGCGGCGAAGAGGCGCACGCCTTCGGTCTCCTGGTCGTTCTCGTAGACCTTCTCCAGCGCGGGCAGGCCCTTCTTGAAGCCGGTGTCGCCGATAGCGCGCGCGGCGTTGCCGCGGTTGACGGGACTCTTGTCGGCGAGGATCTCGACGAGCGCCGGGCCGGCCCGGGGGTCTTTGCTATCCTCAAGCGCGATGAGGATTTGCGAGACCATCTGCGAGGTCGTGGAGGCCTGCTTGAAGACGGCGAGCAGCCCCGGCACGGCGAGGTTGCCCATGTCGTTGATCTCGGCCCAGGCCTTCTCGCGGACTTTCTCGTCGGCGTCGAGCGTCCCTTTGACGAGCTTGGTGACCTTGCGCAGGACGTCGGTGTCGATCTCCTCGTCGGCGGAGGCCTCGCGATTGATGAACGGGTAAGCCTTTGGCCCCGTTGCCTTTGGCGCGGCCTCGGCGGTCTTTTCCGGAACGTCGGGCGTGCCTTCTTCGGTGAGTTTCGAGGACTTGGGTACGAGGTGCTGTGGGACCTGGTCGCCCTTCACCAGCTTGCCGTCCTCGGAGATCGTCGCATTGAAGGCCACAATCTCCTCGCCGCCACCCTCGCGCATAAATTGCCGCTGCGCAACGGTGGCCACGTAGAGCGCCAGTTTGCCCTCGTCGCGCTGCACGCGCCACTGCTTAACCGCGAGCCTGCACCACGACTTCGCCTCGGCGATAACCTTCGGCGGGACCTGGGGTTCCGCGATGGCGTGGTCGTCTTCCTTGAGCACCTTGCCGCCGGCGGCGAGCTCGACTTTGTAGGCCTTGTCGCCGTTGAGTTCGTCGGTGAGTTTGAGTTCGTAGCGCGTCGCGCCGTCCTTCGACTTCTCCTTCAGCTTCTGGATCTTGGCTCCGGGAAAGGACTTCTGGAAGGTCGCGCGCGCGGCTTCGCTGAGTTTCTCAAGGCCGTCCTCTGCGGAAGCAGCAGCGGCGAGCAGCAGCAGACTTGGAAGGAGCCACAAGGCACGCATGGTCAAAACCCTTTCCGGCCGGAACGATCCCTTGTACCCGCGCGCCGCGGCAGTGTCAAAGTAAGGCCACGGCAAGCACTTATGCGAACGGCGCGGCTCCCATAAGACGCGTCGAAGGGGCCCGCGAGTCAAAGGATTTTGGGGGAATCGGCCCGAACTGCAGGAGTGAGCGGCGAGGGGCGAGCGAAGGGATGAGGGAAGAAGGCGGAGGGATGAAAGACGGCTCGCAGAAATGGGGCGGCGAAAAGTGTAACAGGCACCTGGGTACCTGACCGCGCAAATGCACAAAAACGAAGTCGCGAGATTTCGCGAGTCGCGATTTCCGTGCTCACGAAATTTCGCGAGTTGCTCGCGAGATTTCGCGAATCACGAGGTGCTGCGCGAGGTGCTGGAGTGCACTAGGCGATTTGTATC
>JAKLKQ010000091.1 GCA_023150555.1 Planctomycetota bacterium | reverse complement strand
GAGACCTTCATCGCCGTCCTCACCTACAACCTCATGATCCTCGCTCTACTTCTGCCTTTGTTTTCAACAGAGCAATCTGTTCCATACTCCAGAACGGATGGTGCCAGCGCTGGAATACGCCCAGGCTGCGCGAGGCAGGTGCATGCAGGCGAGCCGCCTTGTACGCCTGCACGGCCCCTCCCCTGTCCGAAAGCCCGCGCACTTCGTACAATGCCCGCATGCCGAACGCCCACGACGCGCCCCAGGTCTGCATCGCCAGCCACCACGGCTCCTTCGCCGAGTTGCTCGCCGATGCCGAGTTCCGCGCCGCCGCCGAACGCCCCGACGGCGCGTGCCTGGTCGAGTTCCGTGTCGATGCATTCGCCGACCGCAGCGAAGCCAAGCTCCGCGAAGCGCTGGTCGCGTTCACGCCGCAACGCTGCGTAGTCACCTACCGCTCGCCGGAGGAAGGCGGGCGCGACGCCAACGCCAGCGACGAGACGCGTCTGGCCTTCGCCAAGACCGCCGTGCAGGCCCAGGCCGCCTTCGTGGACCTGGAGGTAGCGACTTTCGCCCGGCTGGGTGATCGTGCGCGGGGCGTCTTCGCCGATCGAAAGAGCACGCGCCTGATCGCCAGCTTCCACGACTTCGAAGCCGTGCCTGTGTACGATCGCCTGCACGCCTTGCGCAAGCAGGGCGAAGCGCTCGGCGCCGACGTCGTCAAGATCGCCGTACAGCCGAAGGCCATCCACGACGCCTCGCCGCTGCTGGACCTTCTCTATGCTACGGACTTCGCCAAGCCGCTGATGGCGCTGGCCATGGGCGAAGCCGGCTTCTGGTCGCGCGTGCTGGGCCCGCGCTTTCCGCAGCCCGCGCCGTTCACCTTCGCGCGCGGCGAAGGCGCGCCGGGCACCGCGCCCGGGCAGCCGATCTGGCGCGAACTGCTCGAACTCTACCGCTTCCGGCGCATCGGCCCGGCGACGCCGGTCTACGGCGTGATCGGCAGCCCCATCGCGCACAGCCTCTCGCCGGCGATGCACAACGCCGCGCTGGCGGCGCTGAACCTCGACGGCGTCTTCCTGCCCTTCCGCGTCGACGGCGAACCGGCCGCCTTCGCGCGTGAGATCGCGCCGAAACTCGGCGTGCGCGGGCTCTCGGTCACCATCCCGCACAAGGAGACGGTCATCGCCGCGGCCGCGGAGATCGATCCGCTGGCGCGCCAGATCGGCGCGGTCAACACGCTGGTCGCGCGCGGCGGCGGCTGGTTCGCCACCAACACCGATGCGCACGCGGCAGCCGGCAGCTTCGAAGAAGCCGCCGGAGGCGAAGGCGCGCTGAATGGTAAGACCGTGCTGGTGTTGGGCGCGGGCGGCGCGGCCCGGGCGGTGGCCTTCGGGATCAAGGCGCGCGGCGCGGAGGTCTGGCTCCACAACCGCACCGAATCTCGAGCCGAGAAGCTCGCCCAGGACGTGGGTGCTCGTTGCGTCAAAAGGGAGGAGATTTCCCGGCAACCGAAGGCCCTGCTGGGCGTCATAAATACGACCTCCGTGGGGATGCACCCGAACGTGGACGCCACGCCGCTGGCCGCTTCGGAGATACCGCAGGGTAGCTTGGTCTTCGATACGGTGTATAATCCCTTGCGTACCAGGCTCTTGGAGCTGGCCGAAGGGCGCGGCTGCCGGACGCTGAACGGGTTGAAGATGTTCGTCCGGCAGGGCGCCGAGCAGTTCCGGCTCTTCACGGGTCGCCCGGCTCCGGTCGAGGTCATGGAACAGGTGGTCCTCCAGGCGTTGGCGAAGCGAGGCTAAAGCTCGTGGCAAGAAGCACGCGACGGAATCTGAAGCCGGTCCGGATCCTGGGCCAGGCCGCGCCCGTGGTGCTGGTGCTGCTGTGCACCGGCTGCGAGGAAGGCGAGGAACCCGCGCGCGAACCCAAACCCGACATCGTGGACGTGGTCGCCGAGGCCCACAAAGGCAGCAGCTTCAACTGGGAGGAGCGCAGCAAGAAGCTGCGCGAGCAGATCCAGACCGCGCAGAAGAAGGCGCTGGAGGAAGTGAAGAAGCAGGAAGAGAAGGCAACCAAGGAGTCGAAGAAGAAGGCCGAGAAGGAAGATCCCGAACGATTCAAGAACGTCTGGCGCGGCACGAAGGACAAGGACGCCAAGCCCGGCGACAACAAAATGGTCGTCACCTCCGACGGCCAGCCCATGGTCGAGGTGAACTTCGATCCCAAGAAGAAGAAAGAAGACCAGCGCCGCGCGATCCCGATCAAGAAGAACGACGACCAGGGCGCCGGCTCCATGATCGTCATGCCGCCGCGCAACGAGAAGGACGGCGCTCGGCGCACGGAGGTCAAGCCGGGCGAGAACGAAACCTACATTTTCGGCGGCACCAGGGACAAAGACGGCAAGGAACGCACCGACAGCAAGATCCAGGTCCTCGAGCCCGGCTCGAAGACCGTCATCGAGCCGACCGAGCAGCCCAAGAAGCGCAGCTTCTGGGACCGCCTCTTCGGCCGCGAGAAGACCGACGAGAACCGGCAGACCGTCGGATTCTTCAACCCCGAGACCGACCGCAAGCCAGGAGGCGCGGCGCCCAGCGATCCCGGCGCGAAGGCGTCCATGCTCGACCGCATCAAGGCCGAGATGGCCGTTCAGCGCCTGAAGAACCAGCTCGAAGTCGAGCGCGATCCCAAGGCCCCGCCCAAAAAGGCCTCGCTGGTGGACCTCGCCGAGGACGATGCCGAACGCGAAACCGCGGCGGACCATCCGCAACTCCCCGCCACGCCCGGCCTGCAGGTGCCCAACGCCGCGCCGCGGCAACTCCCGGAGAACCTCGAGGAACTGCTCGAAGCGCTCGACAAGGAACTGCTCGACGGGTTGGCCTCGAAGGACCTGGTCGCGCGCGAGTATGCCTATCGCTACGCGGCGATGCACAAACGCTACGACGCGATTCCCTTCATGGTCAACGAGGTCGCCAACAACGGCCTGCTGGCCGTCATGGCCGCCAGCGGCCTGGGTGTGCTTGGCCGGAACTCGCCGCCGGTCGACGCGGTGCTGCTGAAGGGGCTCCAGTCGGAAGACGCTACGATGCGGCGGACCTGCGCCGAGTCCCTGGGCGCGCTGCGCAGCCGAGCCGCCGTGAAGCCGATGCTCGAACTGGTCAAGACCGAGAAGAATTACCTGGTGCGCGGCGACGTCTGCGACGCCCTGGGGCGCATCGGCGACACCGCGGCCCTGGACGATCTGCGCGCGCGCACGCGCGACAAGAACGAGGTCGAGATCGTCCGAGCGCGCGCGCTGCTGGCCACCGCGCGCCTGGGCGACCGCTCGGGCAAGGAAGGCCTGATCGGCTTCCTGAACCACCCCCACCCCGCCCTGCAGGCGATGGGGCTCAGCGGCCTCGCACAGCTGGGCGGTCCGGACCTGGCCGGATACCTGATGCAGGGCTTGAGTTCGGACTACGACGAGATCTGGGTCGCGGCGGCGTACTACTTCCCCAGCCTGGGCCCCGATCGCAGCCTGCCGCTGCTGAAGCAGCAGATGTTCGCGGCGCAGGGCGTGCTGCGCCGCCGCGCGGCGCTGACCCTGGGCCTGCTGGGCAGCGACGAAGGCGTGGCCTTTATCGACGAAGCGCTCCGCTCGGGTAACAAGGAAGAACGCAAGCTCGCCGCGCGCCTGCTCGGGCTGCTGGGGCGGCGCGACGAGGTGCCGCTGCTGATCGAAAGTTTAAAGGACGCCCAGGCGGACGTGCGACTGGCCGCCTCGATCTCCTTAGCGCAACTCAACGCAAAGGATGCGCTGCCGGCGCTGATGTCCGCGGCCCAGGGCGCCAAGGCCCCGCAGGATCTTCCGCCGGGCCTGCGCGGCGCGATGCCGGAAGTGAGCGAACTGCTGGTTCACCTGAACGCGATCCGCATCCTGCGCGGCGAGACGGACGAGCTGGTGCTGAGCACCCTGCCCGACCGCAAGTCGCTGAGCTGGCCGGAATACGACCGCGAACTCTTCACGCGCCAGCTTGACCTCGTGAAGTCCTACCAGGTCGTCGACGTGCTGGGCGATGGCCGGCCGGTGGGCGTGGTGCTGAAGGATCCGACCGGAAAGGAATTGCCTTACAAGGACGGCGAACTGGTTGCCGCGGGCTTCCGGATCCGCCAGATCACGCCCGCCACCAAGCAGGAAGGCAAGGAACCGTACCCGCCCTTCGTGACGCTGGTCAACGGCGATACTTTCGTGACGCTGATCGCGGGCAAGGCCCCCAACGTGCGCCTGGGCAAATCACAGACGCAGGGCGGCCCCGCAGAATAGTCCTTCTCTACGCCTTCTCACTGCGAATGACTCGCGATTCGGTGACGATCAGGTCCACGCTGCAGTCGTGGTCCAGCGTAGGCACGTCGTCGACGATCTGGCAGTCGAAGGCCAGCGCCAGGGTCTTCGCCCGAATGCCGTCCTGCGCGAAAAAGCGGTCGTAGTAGCCGCCGCCACGCCCCAGGCGCCGCCCGCGTTCGTCGAAGGCGCGCCCCGGGACGATGATCAGGTCCAGTTGCTCCGGTGCGATGGTGGGCAGCGCGCTGAGCGGTTCCTTAAAGCCCCCGAAGCGGCTGGGCTCCAGATCGCGCTTTACGTCGAGAATTTCGAGCACCTGCATGCTGCGCGCGCCTTCGCGCGTGCGGGGCAAGCCCACGCGCTTGCCGTCGCGGATCGCGGCCAGGACCAGTTCGTGGGTTTCGACTTCGGTGGGATCGCTGTGATAGACCATGATGGCGCGCGCGGCCCGGAACTCGGGCGTATCGATCACGTGCGCCTGGACGCGGGCGCTCTTCTCCATGCGCTCGGCGGGCGACAGTTTTTTCAGCGCAACAAGGACGGTCTGGCGAAGCTCCGCCTTTTTCTTGCGCATGGCCGGACCCTTCTCCCGCAACGACGTTCTACTTGCGCACCGTCGCCTCGAAGCGTTCGCAGACCGCCGCCGAGAACTTCTCGTGCGCCGCGTTGACCTCTTCGTCCGTCAAGCTGCGGTCCGCGGCACGGTAGACCACGGAGAACGCCAGCGACTTCTTGCCCGGGCCGATCTGCTTGCCGCGGTATACCGACAGGAATTCGGGCGCTTCCTTAGCTGCGCGCAGCGGCTCGTTTCGCGCGTAGGAGGAGGCGAAGGACTGCACCTCGCCCCACGTCACCGCCTCGTCGATCACGATGGCCAGGTCGCGGCCCACGGCCGGCTGCGTGGGGAGCGGCGCGTAGCGGCGCGGGCCCCGCGGCAGCGAGGCCAGCTTCGCGAGATCGATCTCCGCGACCGCCGGCGCGCCCTTCACGTCGAAGGCCTTGCAAAGATCGGCGGAGGCGACGCCCAGCCAGCCGATGGCGTCTTCGGCACGGCCGCCGTCCTCTTCTTCGCGCACGCGGATCAGGCGGCAGGCGCTCTCGGCCACCAGGAACGCCGGCGGCTTGCCGAATTCGGCGAGCGGCTTGAGCTTCAGGTGCGCATCGATGACTTCCAGGCTCTCGCCGATGCGCAGAACCGCGTCGGCCAGCGTCGCGAAGCCAGCCTCGTCGAGCACGCCCAGGACGGGGCGTTCGTCCGGCCGCGCCTTGCCCTGGTGCGGCAGGAAGACCTTGCCGCATTCAAAGTACCGTCCGGTGCCCGTGCGCCGGTCCTGGTTGTGCTTGGCCACGGCCATCAGGGAGACCAGCAAGCTGTTGCGCAGCGCCGAGTGGTCCTCGCGCATCACGCTGACCGGGTCGAGCGCCAGGGGCTTGGCCTCGGCCCAGACCGCGGGCGCCGGCCACTTCGGGTCGATCAGCGAATCGGTGACACACTCGAAGTAACCCAGGCCCGTCAGCAGGTCGCGCATGCGGTCGCTGACGACCTCCAAGTTGCCGCGCGGCGGGATGCGCGCGGGCATGGACGTCTCGATGGGGATGTGGTGGTAGCCGTGCAGGCGAGCGACCTCTTCGATCAGATCGATCTCGCGCTCCAGGTCGCCGCGCCGCCAGGACGGGATGCGCACCGTCGCGGCCTCGGGCGTCTGCTCCAGCACCTCGCAGCCGATCGCCTGCAGGTGGCGCGCGGTCTCCGCGGGCGGCACGTCGACGCCGAAGACTTTGCGCAGGCGTTCAGCACGCAGCGTGACGGACTTTGGTTCGCGGGGCTGCGGATTGGAGTCGAGGATGCCTTTGCAGAGCGTCCCGCCGGCCAGTTCGACGATCAGCCGCGCGGCGCGCGCCGAGGCACGGTCTACGGCCTCCTGGTCGATGCCGCGCTCGAAGCGGTAGCTCGAGTCCGTCGAGACCTTCAATCGGCGGCTGGTGCGGCGCGTGTTGGCCGGGCTGAAGTAGGCGGCCTCGAGCAAGATGTCGGCGGTCGAGGCATCCACTTCGCTGCCGGCGCCGCCGATCACGCCGCCGGCGGCGACGGGACGTTCGGCGTCGCAGATCATCAGCGTCTCGCTCGTAAGCGGTGGAATCTCGCCGTAGAGCGGGCGGAAGGGTTCCTTGTCGCGCGCGCGGCGCACGACGATGGTGCGCTCCTTCAATTTTTTCAGATCGAAGGCGTGCAGCGGCTGGTTGAGTTCGAAGCAGATGAAGTTGGTGATGTCGACGACGTTGTTGCGCGGGATCAGGCCCAGGGCCGCAAGTCGCTTCTTGAGCCAGTCGGGGGACTCCTGCACCTTCACGCCGCGGATCACGCGCGCGGTGTAGCGCGGGCACAACTCCGCATCCTCGACGCGCATCTTCACGTGCTTCTCGACCGGTTCGCCGATCTCCTCGATGCCGCACGGCGGTTCCTTGAAGCCCACGCGCAACATGGCGGCGACCTCGCGCGCCAGTCCCACGACGCACTGTGCGTCGGGGCGGTTGCTGAGCACGTCCAGCTCCAGCACGGCCTCGGCGCCGGAGCCTTCGATCCCGTCGCAGTGGAAGCCGGAGAACGAGAGCAGCATGCCGAGCGTGTCGGCGAGTTCGACGTGTGGCTTCAGGCCCCAGCGCGCGCAGGCCTGTTCAAGCGCGGCCTCGGTTACGCCACCATCGAGGTAATCATTGAGCCAGAATATTGGAAGTTTCATCGTCTCAGTCCGTTCTTTTCCTGACCCCTCGCCCCTGACCTCTCACCCCTGCCGTTCAGGTCTGCCTCAAGAAGCGCAGATCGTTCTCCAGGAACAGGCGCAGGTCGCTGATGCCGTGGCGGCGCATGCAGAGCCGCTCGATGCCGAACCCGAAAGCGAAGCCGCTCCAGACTTCCGGATCGTACGCGTTGTCGCCGCGCGCGCGGTTGACGGCCTCGAAGACCGCCGGATCGACCATGCCGCAGCCGCCCAGTTCGACCCAGCCGATGCCTTTGCAGACGTTGCAGCCTTCGCCGGCGCAGGCCGGGCACGAGCAGTCCATCTCGGCGCTGGGCTCGGTGAAGGGGAAGAAGCTGGGCCGGAAGCGCACGCGCGTGCCTTCGCCGAAAAGGCCCTCGACCATCAGCTGCAGCGTGCCCTTCAGGTCCGCCATCGAGACGTTGCGGTCCACGTACAGGCCTTCGACCTGATGGAAGGTGCTGGCGTGCGTCGCGTCGATGGTGTCGGGCCGGTACACGCGCCCCGGCGCGATGACGCGGATCGGCGGGGTGCGGCTGCGCTGTTCCATCACGCGGATCTGCACCGTGCTGGTCTGGCTGCGCAGCAGGGCGTCCTTGGCGATGAAGAAGGTGTCCCAGTTGTCGCGCGACGGGTGGTCGGCGGGGATGTTCAGGTCGTCGAAGTTGTGCCGCTCGTCCTCGACTTCGGGCCCCTCGACGACCTCAAAGCCCAGCGCGCGCAGCGTGTCGCGCAACTGCTCGGTGGTGCGCGTCAACGGATGGCGGCGGCCGAATTCGTGGCGCTGCCCGGCCGGCAGCGGCTCGGTGACATCGAAGCTCGCCTTGGCCGCGGGCCTGGCGGCGGCGGTCCCGGCCTGCGCCTGCTCGAAGGCCGCGGTCAGTTCATCCTTCAGTGCGTTCATGCGCTGCCCGAAGGCGGGCTTATCTTCCTTGGGCACTTCGCCCATGCGCTTCATCCAGGCCTTCAGCAGGCCCTTGGTGCCGATGTACTTGATGCGCCAGGCTTCCAGCCCCGCAGGGTCGGCGGCGGCCTTGAGGCCGGCGGCCGCTTCGGCGCGCAGCGTCTCGAGTTCGTCCAACAGGCTCATGGCGGCGTCCTATTCCAAAAAGCGATGCCAAACAAAAAGGGGCGGTCGTTTCGGCCGCCCCTTTCCACCTTCGACTATGGATGTACGTCAGGCGACCTTGGCTTTTACCTGCGCAAAGATCTTGTCAAACGCGGCCTCGTCCCGCACGGCCAGCTCGGCGAGCATCTTGCGGTCCATCTCGATGCCGGCCTTGGTCAGGCCGTGGATGAAGCTGCTGTAGTTCATGCCGCGCGCCTTGACGGCGGCGGAGATGCGGGTGATCCACAGCGCGCGAAACTCGCGCTTCTTCGCGCGGCGGTCTCGCGTCGCGAATGCTTCGGCGCGCTGGGTAGTCTCGAGGACGGAGCGCGTCAGCTTGCGACGACCGCTGACGAAGCCCTTGGCGCGGGCTTTGGCCTTCTTGATGCGCTTGTGGTGAGCGGCGTGGTTCTTGGTTCGCATGGGACCGGCGACTCCTCAGTACGTCGTGTTATCTCAGGCCCAGCAACCGCGCCAGGCGGCGCTGGTCGCCCTTGTTGGCCACGATGGTGGACTTCAGGCGGCGGCGTCGGCTGCCGGACTTCCCGGTCATCAAGTGGCCGTGGAAAGCCTGCCCGCGCTTGATCTTGCCCTTCTTCGTGAGCTTGACCCGCTTGGCCACGCCTTTGTGCGTCTTCTGCTTCGGCATCTTCCGACTCCCGAACGCCTGACACTCGGCGGCCCTTCGGCCCGCCGATAGGAAAGGACGCTTATACCGGAGGCCGCCGGCTTTGCAACGGCAAGTCCGGGTCCAATTGCACCCGTGCAATCGGACCGGCCCGCAGGTCTGCCGTTGCGTAATATCCTAAAACCCTACAGAATCAAGGCTTCCGAGAATGCGGAGCCACCCCTGATGCCGGACGCCACAAACCAGACCGGGTCAGCTCCTGAAGTTAGCGAACAGGCGTGGCCCTTGCAGCGCTGGCAGGAGGCCCTCCTTTTACTGGTCCTGAGCGTCGCGCCGTACCTTCCCTCCTTTATTAGTGCCTACGGTCCGCTGGGTCTCGACGACACGCTGTACTGGCAGCACAATCCCGCGATACGCGACGGTGCGCCGAGCGGCCTCGTCGAGATCTGGCACAGCAGTTACCTCAGCGACTACGCGCCGGTCGCGCAGGCGACGGTCTGGTTCGACGTGGCCGTGGCCGGTTCCGAACCGTGGCGCATGGCGCGCGCGCAGCAGATGCTCTGGTTCGCACTGGGCGTGCTGGGCGTGTGGGCGTTCCTGCGGCGAGCAACGGGCCGGCCCGGCGTGAGCCTGAGTATCGCGGCGTTGTTCGCCGTGCATCCGGTCTGCGCGCAGTCGGTGCTGTGGCTCGCGCAGCGCAAGAACCTGGTCGCCCTCGCGTTCGTGTGGTGGAGTTGCGAACGCTACGCCGCCGCGCGCGAACCCAATGCGCCCAAGGAGGGCGCCCTGCGCTATGCCGCGGCGCTGGCGCTCGGCGCGCTGGCGTTGCTGTCCAAGCCGCACGCGGTGGCCCTGCCGGCGATCCTCTTCGCTTACGAAGCCACACTGGGCCGGGGCGCGCTCAAGACGCGCGCGTTGCGATGGGCGCCCTTCGCCGGCCTGGCCGCGGCGTTCGTGGCGGGCTCGCTGCTGTTCCTGCGCGAGGATCTGGAGCGCTCGTTCCTGGGCGGCAGCCGCGCGGCGGCCATCGTCAGCGACGGGCCGCTGGTATGGCGTTACCTCGCGAACACTTTCTGGCCGTCCCATCTCAGCTTCTATTACCAGGTCCCCGAGTTGCCTGCGGCGTCGGGCGCCGGCCTGGCCGCGTGGGCCGGGCTGGTCGTCCTGATCGCCGGGTCGATCTTCGCGTCGCGTGCGCGTGCGCTGACGGCCTTCGGGTGGCTGGCGGCTGCGGCGGGCCTTGCGCCGGCGATCAACCTGCTGCCGCAACTTGCGCCGATGACCGACCATTATCTGCAATGGGCGCTGCCGGGCCTGCTCCTGCTTGCGGCGGCGAACATCACGCGGCCCCGCGCGGCCTGGGCCTTGGCCATGGCCGCCTGCGTGGCGTTCTTCGCCGTCACCTTCACGCGCGCCCATACGTACCGGTCGAAGCGGACGCTCTTCGAGGCCGCCGTCGCCGCCGAACCCGCTTCGGCACTCAACCGCGCGCAACTGGTGTACGCCCTACGCGAAGCCGAAGATCCAACTATCGGCGCGCAGGCCCTGGCGGCGCTCGAGGCGCCCGACGCGGACCGGCTGCTGGCGCAAGACCGCGCGCTGATGATCCGCGAGGCGGCGGTCTTCCTGCACGACCACGGCGATGCGGCCGGCGCACAGGCGCTGCTCGACCGCGAATCCGCTAAGCTGCCGCAGGAAGGCCTGCCGTGGGATCGCCTGACGCGCGCGGAGGTCGCGCTGCGCACGGGAAACCCCGACGGCGCGGCGCAGCTGATCGAGCCCGCGGTCGCCCCGCTGGCGCAGGCCTGGACCGGGTTGCGCAAGACCTGCCGCGAAGGCCCGCGGCTGCCCGATGCTTTCCCGCCGGTGACCTCGCTGCAACTGGAAGGGAACGATCCCTTCGCGCGCCAGTGGGCCGGCAAGCTGGCGCTCCGGGAACTCTCGCTGTTGGCGCGCGCGCGCCTGGACATGGACGAGAACGAAGGCGCGTGGGACGTCGCGGCGGTGCTGGTGAACCTGGCGCCGACCTTCACGCCGGGGCGGATGCTGCTGGCGGAGGCCTGCGAACGCCTCGGCATGCCGGAAAAGGCCGCGGCGCTGCGTGCGTCAGTAGCGAACGCAAAGCCGGAGGAATAGGCTAGCCCTTCTTCGGCGGCTCCAGGCCTTCGCGGCGCCACTTCCACATCAGCTTCAGCAGGCGCGTGGCGTTGTCGCCGACGGGCATCTTGCTCTCGCCCCGCTTCTGGTCGTAATGGAGCTTCAGCGGAACCTCGCCGGCCTTCGCGCCGAGGCGCCCAAGCTTGAGCAGGATCTCCACCATCGAGGGGAAGCCGCGCTGCACGACCAGCTGCTCGCCCCAGGCCGCCCAGGCCCGGTCAAGCAACTCGCGGCGGTAGACCCGGTAGCCGCAGGAGTAGTCTCGTACGCCGCGGATCGGATGCATCAGGCCGAAAAGCGTGCCCGCACCGCGGCTCATCGTGCGCCGCAGCAGCGAGACGCCCCGCACGATCGCGCCGCGACGGTAGCGCGAGGCGATGACCATCTCGAGTTGCTCGCCGCGAAGCTTCGCCCACATCTCCGGAAGCTGAAATGGATCCATCGTGTCGTCGCAGTCCATCAGCGCCATGGCGTGGGCGTCGCGCTGCCCGCCGCGCTCGGGGCCCGTGAAGTCGCGCACCAGGCCCAGCACCGCGCCGCCCAGCCCGCGGTTCTCGTCCAGGCCGATCACGCGCACGGGCAGCCCGTCGCGCCCGTTCCAGGCCAAGGCCTTGGCGCGCGTATCGTCCTTCGAGCCGTCGTTGTAGAGCAATACGCTGAGGTGCGGAACCGCTTCCTTGCGCGCGGCGGCGATGCGCGTAAAGAGCGGGTCGATGCTTTCGGATTCGTTGTACGCCGGCAGCGCAAGGACGATGCGCGCTTCGGCAATGGGCGGAAGAGGCGCCTGGGGCAGCGGTTTCGCGGCTTCGTTCGCCATGTTCCGGAGCCTACCCGAACGCTGGGCGCTCCGGAAGTAGGCGAATCAATCCCGCTTGGCGATGAGCGCCATGAAGCGGATGAAGGTCTCGATGCCGCGATGGTAGGTCTCGATGTGCTGCTTCTCGTTGGGTGCGTGCACCTGGTCATCGGGCAGCGCGAAGCCCAGCATCAGCGTCTCGACGCCCAGCAGCTTCTGGATGATGCCCACCGCAGGCACGCTGCCGCCGACTCGGTAGAAGAGCGGCTCCTTGCCCCACACCGTCTCCAGGGCCGCGGACGCGGCGCGCACTTCGCGGGAATCGCGCACCATGATCGAGGCGGGCGTTCCACCGTGCGCAACAAGCTCCCAGCGCACCGACGGCGGCGCATTCTTCTCGAAGTACGCACGCAGTCCGGCAGCGATCTTCTCCGGAACCTGGTCGGGCACCAGGCGCGTGCTGAACTTGGCCGAGGCTTTCGCAGGCAGCACCGTCTTGACGCCCTCGCCCGTGAAACCGGAGAGCAACCCGTTGACGTCCAGCGTCGGCCGTGCGGTGGCGCGCTCGGTGTGGGTATAGCCTTCCTCGCCGAAGAGCGCCGGCGCGCCGCTGCCGCGCTTCCAGAAGGCCTCGTCCTGCGGCAGGCGGGCCAGCTGCTCGCGTTCTTCCTTCTCCAGCGGGCGCACGTCGTCGTAGAAGCCGGGGACCGTGACGCGGCCTTTCTCGTCGTGCAATCCGGCGAGCAGGCGCGCCAGCACATTGGCCGGGTTGTGCACCGCGCCTCCAAAGAGGCCCGAGTGCAGGTCCAGCGCCGGGCCGGTCACGCGCAGTTCGAAGCAGGCGATCCCGCGCAGCGCATACAGGATCCCCGGCACCTCAGCGCCCAGGATGCCGCTGTCGCCGTTCAGGCAGAAGTCGCCGGCCAGGCGGGCCTTGTTCTTCGCGATGTAGGCGCCCAGGCTCGGACTGCCGAGTTCCTCTTCGCCCTCGACCAGGTACTTCAGGTTCACCGGCAGTTTGCCGGTCTTGACGAAGGACTCGACGGCTTTCATGTGCGCGACCAGCTGGCCCTTGCTGTCGCTGGCGCCGCGCGCGTAGAGGTAGCCGCCGCGTTCGGTCGGCGTGAAGGGCTCGGTGGTCCACTCGCCCAGCGGGTCCGGCGGCTGCACGTCGAAGTGGTCGTAAAAGAGGATCGTCGGCGCGTCCGGGCCCGCGGCGAGGTGTTCGCCGTAGACCAGCGGCTGGCCCGCCGTCTCGGCGACTTCGACATTGGCGAAGCCGAACGCCTTCAGCTGCGCGGCGACCCAGTCGGCCGCGCGGCCCACGTCGCCCTTGTGCGCGGGCGTCGTCGAGACCGAAGGGATCGCAGCCAGCGTCTTGAGGTCGTCCAGAAAGGCGGCCCGGTGTTCGCGCGCAAACGCGACGGCTTTATCGACGGCGAGCATGGCATCGTCTCCGGATGTCGTGAGTATGGCCTGCATGATCGGCTCAGCGGCCCGCAATTGCAAGAGGCACCCCCGGCTTTCGCGGCCCTCCGGTGCGTCTTGCTGAAAAGCGGGGTTCGCCTACACTGAAAGGGCTTTGAACCAGAGCGGAGAACCAGCGATGAGCGGCCACGGACCCAGTTGCCGTACGTGAGCGGCGTGTCGCTGGCCGTCTTCGGCTTGGCCCTGATCGCGATGCTGAGCACCATCGTCCTTTACAGCGTGCGCGTCGCCAACAAGCGCCAGGACGTACACGCCACCGAACACAAGGCCGGCGGGCACCCCGACGACGGCCACCGCGACGAAAGCCACGGCCATGCCGAGGCCGAGTAGGTGTTGCTGATCGTCTCCGACCCGCGGTGCCTGGAGCACCGCGCGCCGCCGGGACACCCCGAACGCCCCGAACGCTTTAAAGCCGTGGACCGCGCCGTGCGCGCGGCGCTGCCGGAAGGCCTGCAGACGCGCTACGCCACCGCGCGCGAAGCTACGCGGGAGGAACTCCTGCGCGTCCACGACGCCGCGTACCTGGACGAACTGGAATCCTTCTGCGCAGACGGCGGCGGCATGCTGGACGCTGACACGTTCGCCGGCCCGAATAGCCCTATGGCCGCACGCCTGGCGGCCGGCGCGGCGGTGCTGGGTGTCGAGCACGTGCTCTCCGGCGCGGGCCGCTGCGCGCTCTCGCTCCAACGCCCGCCCGGACACCACGCCGGCCGCGGCTACCCCATGGGCTTCTGCCTGTTCAACAACGTGGCCGTCGCGGCGGCCGCGGCGCTGGACGCCCACGGCCTCGAACGCGTGCTCGTGATCGACTGGGACCTGCATCATGGCAACGGGACGCAGGACATCTTCTACAAGGATCCCCGCGTCTTCTTCTTCTCGATGCACCGCCACCCCTTCTGGCCGGGCACCGGCGCGGCAGGCGAGCGCGGGGAAGGCACAGGCCAGGACTTCACGTTCAACATTCCCCTGGCCGAAGGGACTTCACCCAAGGACGTTCGCCGGCTTTTCCGCGAAGGCCTGGCAAAGGTCGCGAAACGTATCGATCCGCAGTTGGTGGTACTCTCGGCCGGCTTCGACATGCACGCGGCCGACCCCATGGGCGGCCTGGGCCTGGCCGGAGCCGATTACGGACAGATGACTCATGAAGTGGCGGAGTTATTCCTTGTGAAGAAGGGGGCCATGGGCCTCGTCTCTTGTTTAGAAGGCGGGTATAATCTAGATGCACTGGGCGAGTCGGCCGCTGCGCATGCAACAGCCCTGCATGCTAAGAGTTGCACGATGTGAACTAACCTTACCCGGCCGATTGCACATGTGGGCTGAACAAGGTTGAACCAGGGCGGTAAAGCCATAAACTGGGTCCTGAACTCAGGAACATTGTGCATTTCAACGCGTCCGGATCCCTCGACCCCGGTTCAAACTAACCCATGCCGCGTTACGCCTTTACCAGCAATCAGGGCCGCTTCCTGATTCCGGACGGAGAGAGCCGCATCGGCAGCGACTCGTCCTGTCCGGTCTGCGTTCGCGGCGACGGGATCCTGCCGGTTCATGCCTACCTGAAGCTGGATGGCAACAAACTCACGATACGACCCTCTTCCGAAAAGGCCACGGTTCTCGTGGACGGCAAGCCCCTGGCCGGCCCCGAGACCATCGCGCTGGGCCAGACGGTCGTGATCGGCCCGTTGCAGCTGAAGCTCGAAAGCGAGAGCGGCCCCGGCAAGCCCTTCTGGCACCGCCGCTGGGTGCGCGGGACGGTTTACGCAGCCTCGGCGGTGCTGGTCCTGGTGCTGCTGGCGGTGCTGCTGCGCCTGGTCTGGTTCAACGACGCGTGGTTCAAGGCCAAGATCACCGCACAGATCCAGAGCGCCTTGATGCGCGAAGAGGCGCAGATCGAGCGCGTCGACGTCAGCCTGCTGGACGGGACCCTGGCGGTCCACAACCTGCGCGTCGAGAACAACATGGCCTTCCTGGCCAAGGGCGACCTGCTGAAGGTCGAGCGCATCGACGGTTCGCTCAACGCCTGGGACTTCCTCTCCAGCTGGATCCAGGGCACGCCCGAGATCACCAGCGGAAAGTTGAACGTGGTCCGCCCGAAGATTTTCATCGAGCTGAACGACCGCGGCCTGAGCAACGTCGACGACATCCTGCGCGAGTATCTGACCGTCCAGCAGCCGCGCCTGAAACCCTTCGACCTGGGCCTGGCCTCGCTGGACGCCGAAGTCACCGTCGAGGACGGGCTGGTTCAGATCAACGACGAGTACACCGGCACCGGCGTCAGCGCGCTCGAAGGCCTGAACATCGACGTCACACAGAAGGGCTTCGCCGACAACCTGAAGGTGGCGCTGTCGGCGAAGACCAACGCGGGCGGCGAGGCGCGCGGGACGATCGCGCTCGACCTGGCCTTCCGCCTGATCAATCCGCGCGGCGAGATCGCCACCGAGGACATCGGCGACGGCACCGCGCAACTCACCTTTGAAAGCGTCGACTTCGGGCGCATCTGCCGCCACCTCCGCTTGGACCTGCCCGTCTACGGAGACGACAAGACCGAGTTGAAGCTGGTGCCCGGCAAGCCGGCCACCGGCGAGTTCGCCGTGAACTTCCACGACCTGAAGCAGTTCCACATCAACGGCGACCTGAAGAGCGAGAGCCTCGTGTCGGTCATCGAGCGCGACAAACCCGCGATCGGCAACCTTCCCGCGTACCTCGAGATCAAGACCCTCAACTACGACCTGCAGAAGGGTCCGCTCAACATGGACGTCACGCTCCGCGGCGCCAAGACCCTGGCCGCCGCGATGAGCCCCGCCGCGGACCACATCCTCACGCTGACCGCCGAAGGCAAGCACAACAGCGGAGGCGAGTACGCCTACAGCTCCCGCTACGAACTCAAGCTCGCGGACTTCGGCGAGACCGACGTCGGCCAGCGGCTGGGCCTGCGCGATGCCCTAAAGGGCACGCTCTCGGGAACCCTCACCCAGGTCCGCGAACTGAAGGAGGGCAAGCGCAGCCTGTCCATCGACGCCACGATGGGCCTGAGTTCGGACGCGCAGGTGCTGGTCGGGTCGGGCCCCAACGCCGTCTGGCAGCCCTGCCGGTTCGCCGTAGGCCTGAAGGCCGATGCCAAGCCCAACGACGCCGGCGAGCTCGACAGCCTGCTCGCCGAGTTCTCCGCGAAGTCCGACAGCTTCTTGGTCAACAGCCTGAAGCCGATGAAAGTGACTTCGCTGGACAACCTGACCGCGCTCAGCATCGACTCCCGATTCCATCTGGCGCTGAAGGGCCGCGAGTTCACCAAGGAGTTCCAGCCGATCCTTGCGCTGATGAACCTCCGCGTCCCGGAGGAAATCCTGGACCTGGACGTGATGGTCCTCACCGACCGAGGCGAAGACGAGGAGATCGCCGACCTGCGGGGCCAGCGCCGGATCCGACTGGGCATCGAAGGCAAGGCCGAACGCCAGTGGCAGGAACAGACTTCGCCCCAGAGCCTTTTCCTGATGCTGCGCTACCTGCCCGAACTGCATCAAGCCGCGCAGCGCGCGCGCGCCGGCGACGTGGCCGCCGCCAAGCACCCCTACCTGAAGCTGGAATTCCTGACGGAAGCCAAGGAACAGGATCCGATCAAGATTCACGTCACCAACGCCACCGTGCGCGGCGCCGGCGACCAGGTGATCCTGAGCATTCCCCACGAGATCGAAAGCAACCTGCTGGCGGTCCACGAACGCTACCACCCGTACCTCGAGCGCATCTTCAGCAGCCTCGGCCCGCAGGCGCTGGAGGCCTACCGCGAACACGTCCTCGCCGGGTTCCTCAAGCAGAAAGGCGATTTCACCGTCGCGTACACGCCGGCCGCCGGCGCCGATAGCCGCCCCGACCTGGAAGTCGCCTTCAACCTGACGACCAGCGGCAAGGACCTGGCCATCGAAGGCCCCGTACCCGGCACCACGCCGCAGCAGAAGAAGCGCTGGAACTGGACCGAGCCCTCGCCCGACGTGACGCTGAAAGGCCGCTACGTCTCCCGGCCCGCCAGCACCAAGGAAGAGCAGGACATCCAGCGCCTCGACCTTGAGAAGGTCGAGGTCAAACAGAGCCGCGTCGGCCAGTTCAACCTCTCCGCCGGCGAGGTCGACCTGTGGCTGATCGGGCAACTCGCCAACCACGCGCGGTTGCGAAAGGTCTGGCCCGACGCGCTGGGCACTTTCCACTTCGAAGGAACCGTGCAGGAAGACGCCTTCCGCCTGCTGCAGATGCTGAACCTGCTGCCGCCGGCGCCCGACGTGGCCGGCACGATGAAGCTGGACGTCGACTTCGACCGCAAGCAGGACCGCGTGAAGCTCAATCCGTTCATCTACCGCCTGGCCGAAGCCCCCTCGGGCGCCAAGGGTTCCGAAGACGCGTTCTGGTTCAAGGAAGCCTCGATGGCCGCGGACTTCCGCAACGTGCGCAAGTTCTTCGAGGACATGGACGCGCAGCAGGCCAATCCGCTGATGCACCTGGGCCAGCGCCTGACCGTCAAGTCGATCACGCTCGACGCGCCGGGCTTCGTGACCTGGACGCAGAAGTACCCCGAGCAGGCCAAACTCGCCGGCCTGCCGCCTTCTCTGCTGGAGTCGTTGGGCTCCCAATCGTTCGTACCCCGCGAGCAGTGGCTGGTGCGCAATTTCGCCCTGACGCCAGGTCCCAACGAGAATTCCTGGAGCATCCTCGGCCAGTTCAAGACGCCTTTCTACTTCAAGTTCCCCTTCATCGGGGCCGACGAGAAGTATCCGCCCGTGCTGGTCGTCGCCGGAGACTGGAGCATCGACGAATCCGACGCGGCGGGTCTGTCGCTCACCAAGGACTTCGAGAATCCCACGCTGTACCTGGGCGCGAACTTCGAGCGCACGGGCATCGCCCTGCGCAATCTGGTGCCCGACTGGAACTACGAGAAGCCGGCCGACCAGCTCTTGA
>JAKLKQ010000090.1 GCA_023150555.1 Planctomycetota bacterium | reverse complement strand
TCCCCGCGAACCGAAGACGCCGCGCCGGGCTACGCTTCTCCTACCTGGCGCCGGAAAATCTCATTTACCAGGCCAACTGGTTGACCTTGCAGATAGGCAGCAGGTCGTATGGATTATCGAAGTATCGTATCTATGACCCGGAGTTGGGGATTTTCCTGAGCAGGGACTTCCTGAACTACCCGAACAAGTACAGGGCTTGGTCAAATGATCCTGTGGGACAGATTGATAGCAATGGCCTTGCCGACTCTGGGGAGGGACTGTATTCCCTGAGTCTGCTCAAGATTTCTCCGGAGGACATCTATAAATTTAAAATTTGAGGACGATGTTCTAAACTTTGGGCTTAGACTTGGTACTATCGATATTTTTAATCAGAATATCGTTACCGTAAACTTTTTAGGATACTTTGAGTAAATCGAGGTGGCATGATGCACTCGTGGACGGATTTGTGGGAGAGGTACAGTAATGGCGAGTTCAGCACTGGCGATATCAGGGAAGGTCTATCTTTGTATAGGAAAGAGATAAAGTCCCTATCAATTAGAGATTCATCCTTGGCAAAAGACTTAGAACTGGCGAATGAAAGGGAAGAATTTGCTCTTCTTGAGTTTCTATTGAGTATCGCAGCGGCGTTTCCATCCAATGAGTATGTTCCTGTTCTCTGTACGATTCTCAACCATCTAAACCCTAGAATTCCTAACGAAAACATTGTTAGCCTTCTAAGTAAGCTTGCAGACGAGAGGGCATTGCCAGTGTTGAAGAAAGCAGCGTATGCCAACTTACTGAGCGACGAGGGTCGTCATTTGAATCGCAAATGTGTTTGGGCGCTGTGGAAGATTGGCACCCCAAAGGCATTGGAGATTCTGAAGGACATTGCTGTTAATAGCCCATTTGAATCTGTTCGAGAGGATGCCTATGAAGCAATAGAAGATTTTACTGAGCTGTAGCGTAGTGACTGTATACCTTGTACCGACCCCGTCCTGTACAAAAACATCGCCCGACCGATAAAGGGGAAAGCGAAGGGCAGAGCGGGTCTGAAAAGTAGGAGTCGCCCCCCCCAACCCCCTCCCGCCCCCAAGTAAGTAGCCCCCGGTCCCGCCTTCGCTGAAGCTACGGCGCGACAAGTCGGCGCGACGAGTTCGCGCGACGGCTTGACCCGGCCGCCGTCTCCCTATTTAATGAGGCGGCTCGGCGTCTGCGTACTCGTCCGCGTCCGCCGAACCCCAACGCACTAGAGGAACATCCATGGCAGGCCATTCACATGCCGCGAACGTCGCCGTCCGCAAGGGCAAGCAGGACCGCCTGCGCGCGAAGGTCTTCTCCAAGCTCAGCAAGAACATCATGATCGCCGCCCGCGACGGCGCCGACCCGAACTTCAACTTCTCGCTGCGCCACGCCATCGACAAGGCCCGCGCGGGCTCCATGCCCAACGACAAGATCGACCACGCGGTCAAGAAGGGCGCCGGCCTGATCGAGGGCATGCGCATCAGCCAGGTCACTTACGAAGGCTACGCGCCCGGCGGCGTGGCGATGCTGATCGAGGTCGTCACCGACAACGAGCAGCGCAGCCGCCCCGAGATCAAGAACATCTTCGAGAAGGCCGGCGGCAAGCTGGCCGGCAACAACGCCGTGCAGTACCTCTTCAACCGCAAGGGCCTGCTGGCCGTCGAATGCGACAAGGTCGAGGAAGACAAGCTGATGGAGATCGTCCTCGAGGCCGGCGCCGAGGACATGACCCGCAGCGAGGACGTCTTCGAGATCACCACCTCGCCCGAGGCCTTCGAGGCCGTCGAGAAGGCGCTGGCCGCGGCGAAGATCCCGACCACCATGGCCGACATCAAGATGCTCCCGTCCACCGAGAGCGAGGTCGACGAAAGCACCGCCAAGAAGGTCCTGAATTTGATCGAGAAGGTCGAGGACCACGACGACGTCAACAACGTCCACCACAACATGAAGTTCACCCACGAAATCATCGAACTGATGAAGCAGGGCTGACGCACGCCTTCGCACCGGAACCGACGCTTGCCTGCCCGCCGACCACCCCCCGAAGCCGTCCGCCTGCTGGGCATCGACCCCGGCACGCAGGTGGCGGGCTGGGGCATCGTCGAGGCTCGAGGGCCCGCTCTGGCGCTGGTGGCCTGCGGCGCGCTGCGCGCCCCTCGCCGCGCCGAGATGCCCGAACGCCTGCGCGCGATCTTCGAGGAACTGGAAGGCGTCCTCTCCGCACACCGCCCGCGCGCGGCGGCGCTGGAAGAGACCTTCGCCGGGCGCAACGCCAAGGCCGTGATCGCGATGGGGCAGGGGCGCGGCGTCGCGATGCTCGCCTGCGCCCGCGCCGGCGTGCCGCTGACCGAACTCTCCGCCAGCGAGATCAAAAAGGCCGTCACCGGCAACGGCGCGGCCGGCAAGCCCCTGGTCGCGCGGATGGTCTGCGCTCGGCTGGGCTTGGCCGAAGCGCCCGAACCGGAGGACGTCACCGACGCGCTGGCCGCCGCCATCGCGTTGGCGCACCGCCTGCCACCGTCGATTTGAATTTGGCAATTCCCGCCCGCGGCATAAAGTGGAACGCAGCATCTGCGACGCTTTTTTCCACCGATCCAGGTTCTCTTCCAAAGGAGTGCGACCGCCATGGCTACCCCCGTTCACGTCACCGTCACCGGAGCCGCCGGGCAGATCGGCTACGCGCTGGTCTACCGCATCGCCTCGGGCCAGTTGCTGGGCCCCGACACCCCCGTCGTGCTGCGGTTGCTGGAGATCGAGCCGGCCATGAAGGCGCTGGAAGGCACGGTCATGGAACTGACCGACTGCGCCTTCCCGCTGCTGAAGGACGTCGTCACCACCACCGACGTGAACAAGGCCTTCGAGGGCACCTCGTGGGCGCTGCTGGTCGGCGCCTTCCCGCGCAAGCAGGGCATGGAGCGCAAGGACCTGCTCGAGACCAACGGCAAGATCTTCGGGCCGCAGGGCAAGGCCATCAACGCGCGCGCGGCGAAGGACGTCCGCGTCGTCGTCGTCGGCAACCCGGCCAACACCAACTGCCTGATCGCCCGCGCCAGCGCGCCGGACGTGCCGAAGGACCGCTTCTTCGCCATGACGCGCCTCGACGAGAACCGCGCCAAGGCCCAGCTCGCGCAGAAGGCCGGCGTCGATATATCCGCCGTTACCAACCTCGCCATCTGGGGCAACCACTCCTCGACCATGTTCCCCGACGTCTGGAACGCCAAGATTGGCAAGAAGAACGCCGCCGAGGTCATCAAGGACGACGCCTGGGTGAAGGGCGACTTCCTGGCCACCGTCCAGCAGCGCGGCGCGGCCGTCATCAAGGCCCGCGGCGCCAGCAGCGCCGCCAGCGCCGCCAACGCGCTGATCGACAGCGTGAACAGCATCCGCAAGCCCACGCCGGCCGGCGACTGGACCAGCCTTGCCGTCTGCTCCAACGGCGAATACGGCATGCCCGAGGGCTTGCAGTTCAGCTATCCCATCCAGAGCGACGGGAAGACGTGGAAGATCGTCGAGGGCCTGAAACACGGCGACTTCGCCAAGGAGAAGCTGGCCGCCACCGCGAAGGAGCTGGAAGAGGAACGCGACGCTGTCAAGGCATTGTTGGGCAAGTGATGTTTCGCGCCCCGCACCGCGAAAGAGATGGGGCCGACTGCTTATAATGAAAGACATGGCGGGCCGGCATTACGTCGGCCTGCCGTTGCTTCTGTCATTCGAAAGGAACGCCCCATGTCCGACCAGCCGATCCCCGGCGGCGTGCCGCCTGCCGCGCCCGCTCCGGCTCCCCAGCCTGCGCCGTACGCCTATCCGCCGCCCAATCGGCGCGGCATGCATTGGCTGGCCAAGCTGTGCCTGATACTCTTCGGCCTCGGATTTGTCTTTGTCCTGATGTTGGGCTTCCTGGCGGCGCTGATTGGCGCCGGCGCCGGCACGACGGACCTGCCCTACCAGGAGAAGGTGATCGCCGCCGGCGGCCCGTCGAAGATCGTGCTGATCGAAGTCCACGGCGCGATCATGGAAGGCGCGGCAAGCCCCTTCGCGATGGGACCGGGGATCGTCGAGAGCACCATCAAGCAACTGGATACCGCTGCCGCCGATGCCAATGTGAAGGCCGTGATCCTCTCCGTCGATTCCCCCGGCGGCGGCGTCACCGCCAGCGACGTCATCCACCACGCCGTCCAGGCCGTGCGCGACGCCGGCAAGCCCGTTGTCGTCCACATGCGCGACCTGGCGGCCTCCGGCGGCTATTACGTCAGCGCCCCGGCCAACACCATCATCGCCTCGCCGACCACCGTCACCGGCTCCATCGGCGTGATCCTGAGCACCTTCAACGCGCAGACGCTCGTGGAGGACAAGCTCGGCATCAAGCAGGACAACATCGTCAGCGGCCCGCACAAGGACATCCTTTCCATGACGCGCGCGATGACGCCCGAGGAACGCGCGATTCTGCAGGCCATCATCGACGACATGTACAAGCGCTTCGTCGACATCGTCCAGGAGGGCCGCAACGGCCACGCCAAATTCCCGACCGACCGCGCCGCCGTCGAGAAGATCGCCGACGGGCGCGTCTATACGGCAGGGCAGGCTCTGGCGTTGGGCCTGGTCGACGCAATCGGCTACCAGGACGACGCCATTGCCGAAGCCCGCAAACTCGCCAACGCGCCCAACGCGCAGGTGATCCAGTACCACAGAATCGCGGGCCTGTTGGGCGCCCTGAGCGCCAAAAGCGGCGAAGGCGGCGGCGTGAACATCAATGCCGGCGTACAGATCGACGCCTCGGGCCTGGGCCAGGCCGGCACGCCTCGGATGGAGTACCGCTGGGCGCCGTTGCGCTGAGCGGGAACGGGAAGGAGCGGATTGATGCAACGCATTGTGCGGAGTGCGGCGGTCCTATTCCTGTCGTGTTGGGCCTGTGCCGCGGCGGAGAAGCCCGACGGCGGCGCCAAGCAGGCCACACCCGAGCAACTCGCGCAGTGGGCGAAGGACCTCGACAGCGAGGACTTCGGCACGCGGCAGGACGCCGAGGTGAACCTCAAGCGCGCCGGCGCGTCCGCGATTCCCTACGTCGAGAAGGCGATGAAGGGGGGCAGCGCGGAAGCCCTGGCGCGCGGCCGCATCGTGCTCGACGAGATCGGCTGGGAGGTGCGTGAGGATCTTAAGGAACCCTCCGCAGGCCTGCCCGAAAGCACCGTCCTGACGCTCTACAGCGCCAGCCTGGCGAAGGGCGTGCAGCGCCTGCGCGCAGAGACGCCTGCGGGCAAGCTCTACGACGATCCGGCTTTCGCGCCCGTGAAGGAAGCCTTCGCTCAGTGGTACATCCAGGCCAGGAACCCCACCGAGAAGCAGCGCGAGAACATCGCGACGCTCTTCCAGCGCTTCGGCGGGCCGGCGGCCATCGCCTTGACGGGCTTCCAGGAGCGCCGCGAACGCTTCGTCTCGATCCTCGGCATCACCGATCCCGACCGCGCCAAGACCTACAACGAGTACAACGAGCAATCGCCGATCACCCGCGGCGATGGCCAGATCACCCAGACGCGCCACCGCGGCATCGCCATCAATCAGGCCACCGGCGGCTGGAGCCGCTACGCCCGCGCGCTGGTGAAGAACGTGATCCTGGAGTCGATGCGCGATCCCGAGGACCTGAAGGCCGTCATCGATCTGGTCGCCGGCACGCAGGCCAAGCCCCTGTCCGAGAATCCGGCCTTTGTGGAGACCTTCAAGCAATTCGCACCCGAGCCGCTGGGGCGCTTTTACTTCGACTACCCGCGCTTGGCCGCCGACGGCGGCTTCAGCCCCAGAGAGGTAGCCTTCGCGAAGGCCATGGGCGTTGAGAGTCTGAAGGCGCTGGGCGTGGCGCTGAACATCCAGGACGGCCTGACGCTGGAACAGGCCTTTGCCAAGATCGACGGCGAACGCGTCGGCCTGCTGAAGATGCTCGACTTTAAGGCGCCCTCCGCCGCGCACGCGGCGCTCTGCCCGCCCGACGCGCTGGTGTACCTCGCCGCTTCCGCCAACGGCAAGGTGCTGTACGATGAGATCCTGCGCATGGCCGAAGGCGAGAGCCCCCGCGACGCTAAGCTCATGACGGAGTTCGTGGAAAGTATCGACGCCAAGACGGGCCTGAAGTTCGTCGACGGACTGCTGGCCGGCATGGACGGCGAAATGGCGTTCTGGCTCACGCGCCCCGCCGGGCCCAATCCGATCGCTCCGCCGGACTTCTACGCGGCGCTCGCCGCCAAGGACGCCGAGGCGGCCAAGGCCTTCTCCGACGGCATCGCCAAGATCCTCGGGGGCGATCCCAACGCCAACGAACTGACGGGCAGCGCCGAGTACAAAGGCCGCAGCGTGCACTGGGTCAACCAGGCGGCCATCGGGCGCATCTCGCCCTACGGTTTCGCCTGGTGCGCAGAAGGCGCGCGCGTGCTGGTCGCCGGATCGCAGGAGAGCCTGCAGCGCCTGCTGGCGCGCGTCGACGGCAAGACCGCGGGGCTGGATTCCAGCGAGGACTTCAAGGCGCTGCTGGCGAAGATCCCCGAAGCCGAACAAGGGGCGCTCTGCTACGCCAACGTGCCGGTAACATTGTCCTGGCTGTACCTGTTCGCCGGTCCGGTGATGGCGGAAGACGCCGGCGAGGACCTGAAGGCGAGCCTTGCGGCGATGCCGAAGGACCTGGCCCCGCTGCTGAAGGGCGTCACGGGGACGCTGTTGAGTCTCCGCGGCACGCCCGAGGGCCTGGTTGCTCGCGCCACCGGTAGCGTGCCTGCGAGCGGGCTGTTCTTTGGCGGGATATTGGGAAGCGAGTTTTACTGGCGTTCGAAGTACCAGCGCGAAGCCAAAGCCCGGGCCGCAGAAGAAGCGAAGCGCGCCGCCGAAGAGGGTAAGTAAAGGGCTTGATCGCGGAAAGGAAGGCTTGCGGCGTGAGACGAATATGGGTCCTGCCGATCGCGGCGGCGCTGGCGGGCGTCCTGGCCGGCTGCGGCGGCGACGGAGGCAGGAACGCGCCGGGCAGTAAGACGCCCATCGTCGTCTACTCCCCTCACGGCATCGAGATCGAAGGGGCGGTGAAGGAGGCTTTCGAGGCCGCGCATCCGGACATCGAGCTGCAGATCGTAGACAAGCCCGGCGCCGACATCTACCGCACCGTCAGCGCCGAGCGTGAACAGCCGCGCTGCGACGTCTGGTGGGGAGGTTCGCCCGCCGATTTCCGGCGCGCCGAATCCGAGGACCTGCTCGCGCCCTACGCGCCCGATTGGGTCAAGCAACTGCCCGCCGGCGCCGCCAGCCCCACCGGCGGCTGGGCCGCGATGTGGATCACGCCCGAAGTGATTCTCTACAACGACGAGAAGCTCAAACGCGACGAGGTGCCCGACACGTGGGATGGGCTTCTGGACGAACGCTGGAAGGGGCGCATCGTGATCCGCGAGGTGCGCGCCAGCGCCACCATGCGTACCATCTTCGGCGCGTTGGTCTGGCGCGAATGGAAGCGCACCGGCAAGGAGGAAGACGGCTTCGCGTTCCTGCGGAAGCTTGAGGCCAACACCGCGCGCTACGCCGCCGATCCGAACGTGCTCTTCAAGGACCTGCAGGGCCCGGGCCCCATCGCTCTGACGCTCTGGAACATGCCCGACGTGTACCTGCAGCGCGAGCAGCACGGCCGGCCCTTCGCCTGTGTGGCGCCCAAGCAGACGCCGGTGCCCGTCGAGCCCATCGCGCTGGTGAAGGGCGGGCCGGCCGGCGAGGCGGCGAAGAAGTTTTACGACTTCGTGACCTCGCCCGAGCAACTGGTCATGCACGCGAAGCGCTTCTATCGCATTCCGGCGCGCGACGACATTCCGAAGGAAAAGCTGCCCGAGTGGATGCGCGAGATGAAGCTCGAACCCCTCGACCTGGACTGGGAGACGTTCACCGGGAAGCAGGACGCCTGGATCGAACGCTGGTACCGGGAAATCAAGGCCGCCGAGTAGGCCCCTTATAAAGGAGGCGCTGTTTTGCGCGTCGCCGTCTTCAGCACCCAACCCTACGACCGCCGCTTCCTCGACGCGGCCAATGCGGACAACCGCCACGAGCTGGTCTACTTCGAGCCGCACCTTTGCGCCGGGACCGCGCGCCTGGCCGAGGGCTTTGAAGTCGTCTGCGTCTTCGTCCACGATGCGCTCGACGCCGGAGTGATTACCCAGCTGGCCGCCCATGGCACGAAGCTGGTGGCGCTGCGCTGCGCGGGTTTCAACAACGTGGACCTGGCGGCCGCGGAGAAGGCGGGCTTGACCGTCGTGCGCGTACCCGCGTACTCGCCGTACGCCGTGGCCGAGCATGCCGTCGGTCTGATGCTGGCGCTCAACCGTAAGATTCACCGCGCCTACCACCGCGTGCGCGAAAGCAACTTCGCTCTGGAAGGGCTGATCGGCTTCGACATGCGCGGCAAGACCGCCGGCGTCGTCGGCACCGGCAAGATCGGCGCGATCGTCGCCGAGATCCTGAAGGGCTTCGGCTGTACGCTGCTGGCCTACGACCCGTACCCGTCCGACGCGTGCAAGGCGCTGGGCGTCGAATACGTGACGCTCGCCGACCTGCTTGCGCGCTCGGACATCGTGACCCTGCACGTACCGCTGACGCCGCAGACGAAGTACCTGATCAACGAGTCGGCCATCGCGCGGATGAGGCCCGGCGCGATGTTGATCAATACCAGCCGCGGCGCCTTGGTGGACACGCGCGCGGCCATCGAGGCGCTCAAGACCGGGAAACTCGGCTACCTGGGCCTGGACGTTTATGAGGAGGAGGGCGACCTCTTCTTCCGCGACCTCTCGGACGAGGTGCTGAAGGACGACGTCTTCGCGCGTTTGCTGACCTTTCCAAACGTGGTCGTTACCGCGCACCAGGCCTTTTTTACGCGCAACGCGATGCAGAACATCGCCGAGACGACCCTCGGAAATATCGACGCCTTCGCCGCCGGAAAGCCCCTGGCCAACCGCGTGGGCACGAACCTCGTGAAGTAGGACGCGCCTTGCCGGATCGCCCGCGCGGAGGATAATGCACGCGCCATGAGCAACCACGACGTCACGGGCATTCTCGGAAAGGCCGTCGCCGGCACGCGCATCACGCCGGAGGAAGGCCTCGCGCTGCTGGAACGCGGCGAGCTCAACGAGTTGGGCCGCGCGGCGTTGGCCGTCCGGGAGCGCCTGCATCCCGAGCGTGTCGCGACGTTCATCATCGACCGCAACGTTAACTACACGAACGCCTGCGTCGCCGACTGCGACTTTTGCAACTTCTACCGCCGCCCCAACGAGTCCGACGTCTACGTGCTGCCCCGCGAGTTGCTCTACCGCAAGATCGATGAACTCGTTGCCATCGGCGGAACGCAGGTGCTGATGCAGGGCGGGCATCATCCGTACCTGACGCTGGAATGGTACGAGGAACTGCTGCGCGACATGCGCGCGCGGTATCCGAAGCTGCAGATCCACGCCTTCTCACCCAGCGAGTTCACCTTCTTCTCCAAGATCTTCAAGAAGCCGGTGCGCGAGCTGATCGCGCGCTTCAAGGCCGCGGGCCTGGACTCGATCCCCGGCGGCGGAGGGGAGATCCTGGTCGACCGCGTGCGCAAGATCATCGCGCCGAAGAAGGCGATGAGCGGCGAGTGGCTGGAGGTCTACCGCCAGGCGCACGCCGAGGGCCTGCGCGGCTCGTGCACGATGGTGATCGGGCACTACGAGACGCTGCCCGAGCGCATCGAGCACCTGGAACGGCTGCGGCAACTCCAGGACGAGACCGGCGGCCTGGACGGCGTCTTCGTCGCGTTCATCGTCTGGACGATGCAGATGAAGGGCACGCGCCTGGACGGCAAGGTCCCGCCGGCCGGCAGCACCGAGTACCTGCGCATGAACGCCGTCGCGCGACTGTACCTCGACAACATCCGCAACATCCAGTCGAGTTGGGTGACGCAGGGCGCGAAAGTCGGGCAGATGAGCTTCCTGTACGGCTGCAACGACTGGGGCGGCTTGATGATGGAGGAGAACGTCGTCTCGCAAGCCGGGACCGTGCACCACGTCCAGATCGACCAGATGCGCGCGCTGAGCGAGGAACTGGGCCTGACGCTGCGCCAGCGCAACTTCCATTACGAACTCATAGATGCCGCACCGGCAGCGGCGCCAGCCGCGACCGCCTGAATCCAACTTTTCTTACAAGGAAGGTCCCCTTGGCCTCGAAGAAGATCCCACCCATCCGGCGCATCGCCATCAACACCGGCGGCGGCGACGCGCCCGGCCTGAACGCGGTCATCCGCGCCGCGACGCTCAGCGCGCTCCGCCGCGGCTGGGAGGTGTACGGCATCCGCCGCGGGTACGGCAGTTTCCTGGGCGGCGAACCCCTGGTGAAGTTGACCAACGAGCGCGTCCGCGGGATCGCGCATCTGGGCGGCACAATCCTGGGCTCGACGAACAAGGGCAATCCGTTCGAGATTCACGTCAAGCTTCCGCGCGCGCGCAAGAAGCGCCTGGCCGCGGAGATCGTCGTCGAGGAGCTTAAGAAGCATAAGATCGACGGGCTGCTTGCCGTCGGCGGCGACGGCTCGCTGCGCATCGCCCACAAGTTCCACCAGATGGGTCTGAACGTGATCGGTGTGCCGAAGACCATCGACAACGACCTGTGCGGCACGCTATGCACGTTCGGCTTCGACACCGCGGTGCAGACGGCGACCGAGGCCATCGACAAGCTGCACTCCACCGCGCAGGCGCACGACCGAATCATGGTCGTCGAGGTCATGGGCCGGTATTCCGGATGGATCGCCTTGCATTCCGGCCTCGCCAGCAGCAGCGACGCGATCCTGATCCCCGAGATCCCCTTCGAGATCGATTCCGTCTGCCGGCATCTGAAGAAGCGCGCGGCCGGCGGCCGGCCCTACGGCATCGTGTGCGTGGCCGAGGGCGCCGCGCCGAAGGGCCACGGCATGATATACAAGAACAAGAATGTGAAGGGCCGCGAACCGATCCTGGGCGGCATCGGCAAGTGGGTCGCCGAACAGATCACGCGCCGTACGAAACTCGAGACGCGCAGCCTGGTCCTGGGCCACCTGCAGCGCGGCGGTTCGCCGACGACCTACGACCGACTGCTGGCGCTGCGCTTCGGCGCGGCGGCGGTACGCCTGGCTGCCGCCGGACTGTGGGGGCACATGGTCTCCTACCAGCCGCCGGCGATGGGTTCGGTGCCGCTGGAAGACGCGATCCGAGATACCAAAAAGGTCACGGTCGACTGCGACACGGTGCTCACCGGCAGGGATCTGGGCATCTGCTTCGGCGATTGAATCTTCATACGCATTTCCGAAGATGATGGCTGGGGCGCGCGTGCACCCTCCATAGGTGAGAGATCCCGCATCATGTCCAGCAGCCTGGCGCACCACACCTTTTCGCCGCGCTCCATCACGGACCGCGCGTGGTGGACGGAACTCGCCGCCAAACCTTACTTGAGCAAGCTTATCGGGCAGATCGAGCAGGAAGCAGAGGCCGTTCCGGTACGGCCTTTGCTTCCGACGGCCAGCGATTACTTGGCCGCGAACCGCAAGAACGACCGCAACGTTCTGGACCGCCATTGGCGCCAGGACCGGCGCATGCACACGGTGCTCGCGGTGCGCCGCGCGTTGAAGGGTATCGACCCCAACGACCCCGACGATCCGTTGCTGGACTGGACCTACGCGCTGGCCACCGAGCCGAGTTGGACGGTGTCCGCGCATTTGCCGGAAAGGGATCTCAAGCCCGCCGCGCGGCCGGTTCTGGACCTTGCGTCGTGCGAGATGGCCGCGCACTTCGCCGAGTTCCTGGAGGTCATGGCGCCGTGGATCGCTAGCGCCAGCGGCTCCCTGTGCGACACGATCCGCCACGAGATCGATACCCGCATCCTGAGCCCGTACGCCGATGGATTCGAGGTGTGGTGGGACCAGCCCAAACGCGTCAGCAACTGGCTGGGCGTCTGCGCCGGCAGCCTGCTGGTGGCGTGCGAGTCGCTGGCCGCGCAGGGCCATCCGCGGCCCGCGGCGCGCGAGCGCGCGCTGAAGGGCTTGGTGCGCTTCTTCGATGACGCATTCACCAAGGACGGCGAGTGCGACGAGGGCGTGGCGTATTGGAACTACGGCGTGGGCTTCGCGTGTCTGGGGCTCAGCCGGCTCTCTCGCGAGGAATTGGAAAGCCGCGTCGACATGAACCGCTTCTGGCGGATCGCCGACTATCCGCGCCGCGCGCATCTGTTCGGCAATACCTTTTTCTGCGGCAACGACGGCGGCATGGAGACCGGCACCAGCCTGAGTTTCGTGCCGTGGCTGGCCGCGGCCAGTGGCAACCCGTGGCTGCCGTGGTGGGCGCACCATCACGGCCAGCGCGACGGATGGCTCTTTACGCAGATGCTACGGTCGCTCGCCGCGCCGGAAGTGACCGCCGAGGCGGCCGCGCAGGCGGCGGCGAGCGATCCGGCCAATGGCGACGCGCCGGAGTTCCTGGCCGATCAGCAGACCGGGATCCTTCACGGCGCCACGCCCAAGGGAAAGATGACCGCGATCCTGAGCGGCGGGAACAACGCCGAGCGGCACAACCACAACGACCTTGGCCATTTCGTGGTCGCATTGAACGGCGAGGTCGTCGTGCCGGACCTGGGCGCGCCGCAGTACACGGCCGATTTCTTCGGCCCCAAACGGTACACGTACCTCAGCGCCTCGAGTCGCGGGCATTGCTGCCTGCTGGTGGGCGAACATGAGCAGCGCGCCGGAGAAGAGGCGGCGGCCAAGGTGCTGGCGTGGGAGCCGAAAGGCGAGATCCCGCGTCTGTCGCTCGAACTGGCGGCGGCCTATCCGCCCGAGGCGGGCCTGACGTCGTGGGTCCGCACCTTGGAGCGTTGGCCGGCGTCTGAGGAGAAGCAGAAGCCCCTGCGCTTCGTGATCACCGACGTGGTGAAGGCGAAGAAGCCCGGCGAGAAGATCACGCACGTGGTCTGGTCGCTGTACCAGCCGCAGAGCCCGGTGGAGCAGGTCGAAGGAACGGGCATGCGGTTTCGCCTCGGTCCGGTAGACTGTGAGTTTAGCCCGGCACCCTATGCGGTGGGCAGCGAGGCGGTCGATCCGACGGCCCTGCGGCTGCGCATCTGGCAGGACCGCACATTATACCGCATCGAGGTCGTGTACCGCGCCGGTGAGGACGGGAAACTCGCCTTCGAGACGCGTTTTCTGCCTGCGGGCGTTTGACCGGGAAGCCAACACAAGGAGCCGCACGCAATGCCCGAACAGCCGAACGGAAACCGGCCGCCGGACACCCTGGAACTGCGCAAGTGTCCCGATCCCGTCGACGGATCGAAGGGTTTCATCACGCGGCAGATTACCGTGGAGCATTGCGAGCAGCTTCAGGCCAAGAACTTCCACGCTTGCGGCGGTTGCGTGCACGCCCATCCGGAAACCGTCGCCCGGCTGCGCCGCGCCGTCGACATGCTGCTGGGCAAGCAGCCCACGCCCGGCGAGGAGGGCCTGGCCTTCCGCGCCGAAGAGGACTCCTATGATCTTCGCCTGAGCGTTGCGGATACCAAGGCCGACCTGGAAGAAGCGTATTGCCTGGTTTACCGCACGCTGCAGTCGGAAGGGCTGCCCGAGGGCGGCCCCTCGAAATCGCGGCTCACGCCGTTCCATCGCCTGCCGGCGGCGCGGACGTTCCTGATCCACCACGAAGAGCGCCTGGTCGGCACATTGACCGTCCTTCCCGACAGTGTGCTGGGCTTGCCTACCGACGAACTCTACCACGCGGAGCTGAAGGCCCTTCGCGAAAGCGGACGTACGCTTTGCGAAGTGCTGAGTCTGGCTGTCGAAGCCAAGGACATGCTCCTTGCGCGCGCGGCCCAGTTGCACCTCTTCCGCGCGGCGTACCGGTACGCCGACCGCGTCTACAAGGCCACCGACCTCTGCGCGCTGGTGCCCGTTCACCACGAAGCCTACTACCGCAGGCAACTGATGTTCGAGCGACTCGGCGATTCGCGGGTCTACAGCCTGGGCGACGCGCCCTGCCCGGCCGTTGGCCTGCGCCTGGACCTTACGCGCGCACAGGGCTACTACAAGGCGGCCTACGGCAAGCAGAAAGGCATGCGAAATCTTTACGATTTCTTCGTGAAGCGCGACGTTAAGACGCTCAACGCCTTCCTCAAGCGCGTCCAGAAACTCGAAGTGACCGGCCAGGTCGGCGGACCCGGCCAGCCTGCGTTGCTGGCGCCACGCCCCGGCCGCTAGTTCGCGCTTGGCCCAAATGGGCTCGTCCGGTAAAAGTACGACCTGCGTGCAAACCGCCCGCACAACCTCAGATCGGAGGCGAATCGATGCTGCGCATCCCGATGCGATATGGCCTGGCCCTGGCAATGGGCCTTCTGTTGGTGGCCGACGCCGGCCATGCCGGAGAAAAAGGAGGGAAAGGCAAGCAGGACCAGCTTGCGAAAGAACAGGAGAAACACCTCAAGCGCGTGGCGCTATTCGACCGCCTAGAGGAGATTGCCAACGAGCACAAGAACGAGGGTATCCTTAAGAACCTGCCCGAGATGCGCGAGAAGGAAGATGCGCGGCATCAGCGCGCCGTCGAGCGCTTGACCGGCAAGAAGGCCGGAGAGCACGGCAAGGCCGGTGAGCACGGCAAGGACGCCGAGCACGGCAAGGCCGGTGAGCACGGCAAGGACGCCGAGCATGGCAAGGACGCCGAGCATGGCAAGGACGCCGAGCATGGCAAGGACGCCGAGCACGGCAAAGATGCGGAGCATGGCAAAACGGGCGAGCGCGCCAAGACCGGCGACGATGAGGACGAAGCGAAGGGCGAAGGGAAAGGAAAGGCCGGCGAACACGGCAAGACCAAGGGCAAAGGGCGCTGAGCCATGGCCAACCATGCGAAAGGAACGACGATGAAACTCCTCAAGAGCGGTTGGACGCTGCTCGTTCTGGCGGCCCTTGCGTGTATGGCCGGTTGCGGATCAAAGACCGATAAGGCGGCGACGGGCGCCGCGGCGCCGGTGGGCTATACGGAAGCCGAGCAGAAGGATCTGAAGGAGCAGTTCAAGAAGGAAGCCACAAGCGAGGTGAACGAAGGAAACGCAGAACAGAAGATGAAGGAGCTGCAGTCAGAGATCGAGAAAGACCAGTAACTGCTTCAATCGGCCGGAGGCTTCCGGGCGCGTGTGGGAACCGGCGGCGGGGCGCGGAGACGCGTTCCGCCGCTATTTCATTGGCGCTGTCATATCGGGGTTTTGGTTTGCCGGCCGAATGCGCCGGTATACGTAGATGTACTTGCCCGAGTACGTGCGCACCGAACCGGTGAGCTTGAAATCCGGGCGTGCGCGAACCATGGCCAGCGTCTTGTCCAGCACGCGAGAACAGAGCAGATTCATGTTGAACTCCGCGGCACCGGGTTCCCCGGCCACCACCCAAGTGGCCTCGTCCATGGCCAAACGGTACCGCTCCAGGTCCACCGACAACGGTGTGCCGATGCGCGTTCGTACCGGCAGTTCCGCTTGAAGATCCCGAAGCAGGACGATCTCGGGGTGCGCGTTTCCGACCGAAGTGAAGAATATCTGGTCGGACGGCTTGATGTCCTCTTCGCGCAGCGACTCGACCAGGCGCTCGATCGTCGCGCGTCGCGCCCTGATATTCGCAGCGTCACGGGCGCCGGAGGAAGGCGGAAATTTCGCGCAGGCCAGGCCCAGCGTCAGGAGCACCGCCAGCGCGAGTGCGCGCCGCCGTGCCGGCCAGCCGTGCGCTTCCATTTCACGGAGGCCCCAGCAGATCAGGAGCAAGACGGTGCCCAGCAGCAGCGCGTGGAAGGCCATTCCCAGGAACTGCGTCTTAATGTGGTTGACCGTTGCGATCCCGTAGGCCGCGGAGACGGGCAGGGCGTACACCCAGGCGGCGAGCAAGTCCCTGAACCGCTTTCGATGCAGGCAATAGATGGCCGCTAGACCTATCAACAGGGCCCAGAGAATGAGGTGCGTTCCAAGGATGATTCGTCCGCCGCTTCCTACCAGGTAAAAGGCGATCGTTCGCAAGGCGGAAAGGGTGTAGTCGCCCAACGAGGCAGCGTCTCCGTAAAGGGCATTGTAGATGTAGGCAAGCTCCTCTGTGCCGTGCACCGCGTAGAACGGCACAGCGGGAAGAATGGCCCACGCCATGAACGCGCCGATGCGCCGGAAGGCCGGCCGGTAGGCAAAGGCAGACCCTGCGTCGAGGCGGTCATTGACCAGCCGGATCGCCAATACGAGCCCCGAAAGCAGGACGGTCATCGGCGAAGCCGACGGCTTGGTGAGCAGGGCCGCGGCAATCGCCAGGCCAGCGCAGGCCTGACGCAGGCGCGTCTGCTCATGCAGCGGTTTCTGGAGCACGATGATCAGGCCCAGTGTCATCCACCACGCGTTGGGAATATCCGGACGGAACTCGTGGATTCCGTACATGGTCATAGGCACGGTCAAAACATACGCGTTCACCAGCAGCCGCTCCCACCACGGCCTCCCCGTGCACAGCGCGTCGACGCCCAACAGCAGGCCGAAGACCAGCAGTCCGTTGGCGGCATACGGCGCCCAGTCATGCGGTCCGAAAACGAGGAAACTCGTGAAGGCGAAGTAAATGGAGAACGGCGAGTGCGTCGAGGAGTCGATGGCGTCCTGCCACACGGCCATCCAGCCGTCGTCCTGCATCAACCTCATCCGCCGAAGTCCATCCATCATGTACACGACGTCGTCGTAACCCGGCGGAAAGGCAAGGCGCCCGTAATGATAACTGTACCAAAGCGTCAGCGCCGTCAGCCCTGCGGAGGCCGCCAGGTTCACGAAGGCGCGCAGGGCGCACGGCCGCCAGGCCGCGGCAGCGTGCCCGTTAGGCGGGGGCGGCGGAGCGGCTGGCGTGCCACCCGAAATGGAATTTGGGTTGCTCATGGACGCGCCATGCTACCGCGGCTTTCGCGGGTCGGGTCGGGGTTTTTGGGGCCCTCTTTGATCCCGTTGCAACGCCTTTCAGGCTGGGTAAGCTCCCGGCATGCAAGCAAAGATCTTTTCAGCCGCCGCCCAGGGCGTGGAGGCTCTTGGCGTCGAGGTCGAAGTCGACGTCGCGTCGCACGACAAAAACAGCGAAGCCGTCGTCGGTCTGCCCGATGCCGCGGTAAAAGAATCCATTCACCGTGTGCGCGCCGCATTGAACAATTCGGGCTTCTTTTGGCCGCTCAACGCGCGCATCACCGTCAACCTGGCGCCGGCCGACATGCGCAAGGAAGGTCCCATCTACGATCTTCCCATCGCGCTGGGCCTGATGCAGGCCGCCGATCAACTCGGCGCGACCGGCCTGCAGGACTATGTCATCGCCGGCGAGCTGGCGATGGATGGGCGCGTGCGCCCGGTCAAGGGTGCGCTGCTGTTCGCGTTGCAGGCGCGCGCGGAAAAGCGCAAGGGCCTGCTGGTGCCGGAGGAGAACGCCGCCGAGGCGGCCGTCGTGGACGGCGTGAACGTCTACGGCGTCGGGAGCCTGGCGCAGGCGGTCGGTTTCCTGACGGGCTCTGCGGTGCTCGAGCCCGTGCGCGTTGACCTGAAGGCGCTCTTTGCGGCAAAGGCGAGCGAAAACCTGCCAGACCTCGCCGATGTGAAGGGCCAGGAGCACGTCAAGCGCGCGCTGACGGTCGCTGCCGCTGGCTCCGTGTCTGGCGCGGGCGCAAGGATCCGGGTCTCTTCTTCGGCAAGCCGCCCTGGAACCGGCTCAGCGATGGCGTCCGCGACCTTGTCCATCACCTCCGCGAACTCTGCCCCGACCCCGAAGTCGGATACCGGACCCTCGCCAACTGGCTCAAGAAGGCCGGCATCGCAATCAGCAGGTCCTCCGTGCAGCGCTTCCTTCGCGAGAAGCCGCGTCGCCGGCCCAGCGCAGCGCCAACCAAGGCGCCTGAAGCCAGCGCCGACACTGTTCCTTTCAACATCTTGAGGCCCACCAAGCCTAACCGCACGTGGCATCTCGACCTGACTACGATCCGGGTGCTCTGGCTCACGCTCCACGTCGCCATGCTCCTGGACGGATTCTCCCGAAAACTCCTCGCGCTTCGCGTCTTCCGATCCGAGCCCAAGAGCAGGGAAATTGCTCGCCTCGTGCGACGTGCCTACAAGGACCACGGCCAAGCAAGATTCATCGTAACCGACCATGGCGGTCAGTTTCGAACCGCGTTCAAGAAAAGAGTCGAGATCCGCGGGACCGAGGTGGTCAAGGGCAAGGTCCGATCCTGTACGTTTAATGGCAAGGCCGAGCGCTTCTTCAAGACCATGAAGCTCTGGCAACGCGTGACGCTCATTTTCGCCAGCCTGGTCGATGTCCAGAAGAAGCTGGATATCTATCGAACATGGTTCAACGAAGAACGCATCCACCAGGGAATTGGCGGGCTGACGCCCGAGGAAGCCTGGTCTGGAACCAAGCGGCCAGCACCAAAGGCATTCTTGGCTGCCGACAACTATCA
>JAKLKQ010000008.1 GCA_023150555.1 Planctomycetota bacterium | reverse complement strand
GGGAATTCGTCCCGAAACAACCTTCGAATTCAAAGATTCGTTTCGGGACGAATTCGGCGCACGCTATGCGTGCGCCGTGCCGCGGCCGCCATGCAAGCATCCGGTTCCAGGGGCTTCGCCCCTGGCTATTGTCTTGTCGCGCCTTCGGCGCTGAACGGATTGGACGTCCGAAGAATTGCCCGAGCAACGCGTGCGGCGTCAGATCACCTTGCCCTTGGCGTTCCCGATGCGCTCGATCTGCCGCTCCCACTTCTCCGCGTCCTTCGCCGAGCCGCCGTAAGCTTCCAGGAAGATGCGGCGGTGCTCCTCCGAGAACGGAAGCTTTCTCTGCGGCGAGTGGAAGGTGCGCAGGAACTGGTACAGGTTCATGGCGCGGCGGGCCTTTGTCAGGCGCTTGCGGATGCTGCAACCCAGCAGGTCGATGATGAAGAACTCCTCCGGCGACGACGGCGCGTGCGGCAGCACCAGCACGTGCGTGGCCTTGCAGTCGTCGTGAAAGAAGGACTTCTCGTGCATCATCAGCAGGAAATGCGCGGTCGCGACCAGCAGGTCGGCGCGGTCCTGTTCGTTCACCAGGCGCCGCCAGCGCTCCACCGCGTTGTCCGATTCGGGAATCGCCTCCGTCGCGATCAGGCTGAACGGCGAAAGCGCTCCGCGCGCTTCGGCCAGCCACACCGGGCGGGGCGTGCGGATGCCCAGCTCCATCAGCTTCCAGCCCAGGTCGAATTCCTCGCGCGCGCGGCTCTTGCGCATCGCGCGCAGGTACGGCCCGTACCACGACTTGAAGTTGTAGCGCTTGACGTAGACTTCCAGCGGCGCGCCGAACTGTCCGGCCGCCAGCTTGACCACCTTGCGGCTGCGGCTGGCCTTCACCACCTGCTCGGTGGTCATAGCCAGGGTCTTGGCGTCGTCCCAGGGGATCTCGGTGCCGCGGAAGCGGCGGAACGGGGTCAGGCAGCGGATCTTGTAGTCGTCCAGCTTCGCGCTGTGCCATTCCGGCGGGCCGGACGGCCGGCGCGTGAGCACGCCGGTCTTGCCCCTGCGGGTTGCTTCGGTCATGGTGCGCGAATTCCCTGCTTGGCGCTTTCCGGGGTGCTCGAACAAAGGGATGGCATACGACATGCGTGGCGCGCGGCAAGTCTAAAGCTTCGAGTACTCGGCCAGGACCTCGCCGTAGAGTTTCGCGTGCGCGGCGGCCCACTGCGCGTAGCCATGCCGCTCCTCGGCCCGCGCGCGTCCGGCCTTGCCCCAGGCTTCGCGATGCTCCTGCGGCGCGGCAAGGACCGATCGCAAGGCCTCGGCCAGCGCCCGCGCTTCGCCCGGCGGCGCCAGCACGCCCGAGACGCCCGGTTCGACCAGATCGGGAACCGCGCCGACGCTCGTCGCCGCCACCGGCAGGCCCATGGCCATGTACTCCAGCACCGCGCGCGAGAAGCCTTCCGAGCCGATGGAACTCAGCACGCCCGCGTCGGCGGCCTCGAGCAGTTCGAGGATCTGCGCGTCCGGAACCTGGCCCAGGATCGTGACGTTGCCCTGCAGCTTCAGGCGCTCGATCTGCGCCTCCGCCGCCACGCGCAGCTTTTTGCCGCGGCCGGCCAGCACCAGCCGCGCATCGGGCAGCGCGTCGGCGACGATGCGCCACGCGTCGATCAGGACGTCGTGCGCCTTCACGGCCGCGAAGCGCGCCACGCAGGCGGCGACCGGCGCGCTTTCCGGCAGGCCCAGCGCGGCACGCGCTTCGGCCCGCTTGCCCTTGCGCGCGTAGCGTTCCAGGTTGATCCCGCCGGGAATGCGCAGCAGGCGGCCATCGGAAAAGAGTCCCGAGGCGCGCACGTCGTCCTCGACGGCCTTCGAGACGGCGATCATCCGCGCGGTGCGCTTGGCCAGCCAGCGGTTGCCGACGTGCGCGCGCAGCGGCGTGACGACGTGGCGCGTGCGGACGACGGGGATGCGCAGGCGGTAGAGTTTCACCGCGGCGACGGCCTGCCAGTGGTCCTTGCCGCGGTGCGCGTGGATGATCTGCACGTTTTCCCTGCGCACCACCTCGGCGATCCGGCGCAGGTCGGGCAGGTCCTGCGGCGGCCACCAGCGGTGCGGCATGCGGAAGCCGACGGGATCGAGATTGCGGTCGTACGCGACATGAAAGGTGTCGTGGTTGGCGCGCAGGCCCAGCACCACGCGGTGCCCGTCGCGGCGCAGGGCCTCGGTCAGGTTCAACGTGTGCGCGGCCTCGCCGACAAAGTTGCGCGCGCTGTTGAGCTGCAGGATCCCGAGCGGCATCGCACATCAATCCCCGGCCTGCAAGGTTCGGCCCGCCACCTTCAGCGCGCGTCCGCCATCGGCCAGCTCGACGCCTTCGCCGTCGCGCCTAGCGCCGGCGCGGAAGCACCACCAGACGACCGGCGCCTTCGCGTCGGCCTCGGCCTTCAGCGTCATGTGCCCGCGCGAGCCCTTCAGGCGCGCGAAGTCGGTGTCGGCGATTTTCGCCTGCGGGGAGGTGAAGTGCAGTTCGGCCGTGGGCAGCACGATGCGCGCCCAGTTCTCGTCGACCCACCACGCCGCGCTGCGGTGCCCCGTCCAGTGGTACGCGACGGAAGATCGTTCGCCTTCGAATTCATCGGCGACGACGATCCATTCCTTGCCGGCCAGCCAGACGGTGCGCAGCACCTTCGCCGTCTTGACCTCCGCAGGGTAACAGGCGCGCAGGTCCAGGCGCAGCCGCAGCAGGCCGTTGCCGCAGTCCTGCAACGCCAGGCGCTTCGCCGCCTTGGCCGACTGCGCGTGGCCGTCGATCACCGGCGCGTTGTGCGCGGCGGTGCCGAGCGTGAAGGGGCGTTCGCTGGTCTGGAGGTACTGCTGGTAGCCCGGATCGGCGAGCACCCACGTGCCGGCGGTTCCGATCACGATCGAGCCGCTGTCGTCGTGCAGGTGCCCCATCTTCGACGCGGTGCACGACGCGACGACGGCGACGTCGTCGCGCTCCCAACCCGTGCGCAGCGCCAACGCGTAGTACGCGTCCAGCGCGCCGGGCTTCGGCGCCTTCAACTGCGACGGCGCCTCAACCGCGTGCAGCGCGGCCAGCCCTGCGGCGCGGAAGCGCTCGAGCCGGCAGCCGTCCAGGAACCACGCGCGCAATGGATCGGGACGCAGCGCGCAGGTCTTGGCGTGGAAGTCGAGATGGAAGGGCATCTCGACGGGCTCGACGTCGCCGATCTCGGGGACCTCGACTCGGTCGCCGGGCGCGGCCAGGCGGTAGCTCTCGTGGAAGCAGTCGTCGAAGCGCGGGTGGTCGAGCCACAGCGCACGGCGTTCGGGCGGCAGGGTCTCGAGCCAGTGGACGAAGAAGTCGAGCAGGTAGCCGTCGTAGGCGACGCCTTCGCTGTGGCCGCGTTCGCGCAAGTCCAGCAGCGCGCCAAAGAGAACCTCCATGCGGCGGTCGATGGCGTCGCGCCTGGGATGATCGATCGCCGCGGCGGCCAGCGCCATGCCGGCGGTGCCGATCAGCGGGATGTTGTGCAGGTGCCCGTGGGCCTTCTCGTCCGCGAGGATGTCGTCCTTGTCGGCGAAGGCGCCGTGGATCTTCTCGCTCAACGGCCAGACGTCGTCGACGATGCGTTCGAACGCGCCTTCGATCTTCGTCTTCGTCGCGGCGGGCAGCCAATCCCAATACGCGTAGGAACTCCAGAGCGTCCGCGACGCGTGGCCCTGGCTCAGGTCGGGCTTGTCGTACTGGCGGTAGGCGGGCCATTCGGCGAGCGCGTCGAGGTCCGCGGCGGCGGCGGCCTTCGCCTTGGTGTCGCCGTTCCACGCGGCGGACCAGCCCAGGCAGCCGATGCGTTCCTCCAGCGCCCAGGTCGCCCAGGTTGCCCAGGGGTAGCTGTCGCGGCCGAACTTGCCGGGCATCGGCGTTCCGGCCAGGTAGATCGCGCGCACTGGCAGCGGCAGCGCGAGGCGGCGGCGGACGCGGTAGTAATCGACGAGCAGATGGTTCTGCTCGAGAAGCCCCTCCGCGCGGCGGCGGACCTCCTGTTCTATGTCGTGCTGGCGCATGAAGCGTCCTCAATCTATGTCGCGATGCAGGTAAAGGAGTATAGCCAGGCCCCGGCGGATTTCATTCACTGCGTCAGGTACGGAATCAGGGCCTCGGCGGCCTTATTTTTCACGCCGGCCTCGGGCCAGACCAGCCACAATTTGCGCGTGGCCTTGGGGTGGCTGATGCGCACGTAGCGCGGCGCGGGCACCAGCGTCTTCAGGATCACCGTGCGCGGGATCAGGCCCACGCCCATGCCCACCGCGCAGTAGGCCTGGATCGAGTCGAAATGGTCGGCCTCGAACGGCTTGCCCATCTCGAAGCCGGAGCGCCGGCAGAGGTCCTCGGCGAGCAGCCGGAATTCGGTGTCCTTCTTCGTCACGACGAAGGTCTCGCCGGCGGCCTCCTTCAGGCGCACTTCCTGGCTCCCGGCCAGCGGGTGCTTGTCGGGCACCGCGAGGACCAGTTCTTCCTGTTCGATCAGCGCGCGCTTCATGCGCGGAATGGGATCCTGCGTCTGGGTCACGCCCAGATCGAAGGCGCCCGACAGGACCATGTTCGCGATCTTCGCACTGACGGTCTCCTCGAGCACCAAGTCCACGCGCGGATGGTCGCGGCGGTAGGCGGCCAGCTTCGGCGGCAGCACGTACACGCAGGCGCTGGGCAGCGTGACGATGCGCACCACGCCGCGGCCGGCGCCGTGGAGATCGGCGGCGGCGTCGCGGGCTTCGTTGAGCGCCCCCAGCACGCGTTCGGCGAAGGGCAGAAAGACCTCGCCTTCGGCGGTCAGTTCGGCGCCGCGCGGCAGGCGCTTGAGGAGCTTCAAGCCCAACTGGGCCTCGAGTTTACGGATCTGCTGGCTGAGGGCAGGCTGGGCGATATGGCAATTTCGGGCCGCCTTGGTGAAATTCTTGACTTGCGAGACCTCGATAAAGTACCGTAACTGGTTGATATCCATGATGTTGCACTCCCATAAGCAAAAAATATAGCTCTCATTCAAACCATATACTGTACCCGTGGGTCTGGCAAGTTACTCTATTGGTGTGCCTAGACTTAGGCACACCGAGCCGGCGCAATAAATCATCGAATCAATGCGCAGGACTCGCGATGTCATGCGCCATGCGCGCATCCGCATAAGCAGGGCGACCGAAGCGAGGGCACAGAGATGGCCGAGAGCAAGAAATTCCCCTTCCCCGGCATCCCGACGACGTCCGACGGCGCGGGCACGGTGGTGTGGGTCGAGACCAACATCAGCCAGGGCGCCTGCGCGTACCCGATCACCAGTTCGACGACGATGGGCGGCGGCTTCCAGGTGGCCGTCTCGAACGGCTGGAAGAACCTCTGGGGCGAGACGCTCGCCTTCATCGAGCCCGAGTCCGAGCACAGCAGCGCGTCGAGCTGCGAAGGCTTCGCGGTCGCCGGCGGGCGCGTGACGAACTTCACCAGCGGCCAGGGCCTGGTGCTGATGAAGGAGGTCCTCTACACGATCAGCGGCAAGCGCCTGCCCGTGGTCTTCCACATCGGCTCGCGCGCGCTGACCAGCCACAGCCTGAACGTGCACGCCGGCCACGACGACATGATGGCGGTCGCGGACACCGGCTGGGGCATGCTCTTCGCCAAGAACGCGCAGGAGTCCGGCGACCTGGCGCTGATCGCGCGCCGCGCGGCGGAAGCCAGCGAGACGCCCTTCCTGAACGCGCAGGACGGCTTCCTGACCACGCACACGGTCGAGAACGTCGTGCTGCCCGAGAAGGAGTTCATGAAGCAGTACGTCGGCGATCCGAACAAGAAACTGCGCAACCTGATGGACCCGGACAACCCCATCATGTCGGGCGTGGTGCAGAACCAGGACAGCTACATGAAGGGCAAGATCGCGCAGCGCTACTTCTACCAGCGCGTCCCCAACGCCCTGCAAGAAGCCTTCGACGAGTTCTACCGCCTAACCGGCCGCCGCTACGACTTCATCGAATGCTACAAGATGGAGGACGCCGAGTACGCCATGATCGCCATGGGCGGCATGTCCGAGACCGCCATGGCGACGGTCGACTGGATCCGCGAGGAGAAGAAGGTCAAGGTCGGCGTGATCAACGTCTGGAGCTACCGCCCCTTCCCCGGCGCGCAACTGGTCACCGCGCTGAAGAACTGCAAGGCCGTCACGGTGCTCGAGCGCATGGACGACCCGCTGGCTCCCAGCAACCCGCTGACGCGCGACCTGAAGGCCGCCTTCAGCGACGCGTTGACGGGCATCTTCAACATGCCGAAGGTCGACCGCATCCCGCCGATCCTCAGCAGCGCCGCCGGGCTGGGCAGCCGCGACGCGCGCCCCGGCCACTTCTGGGCCGTGACGCAGAACATGATGGCCGCCAAGCCCAAGCAGTTCTTCTGCCTGGGCATCAAGCACCCTCTGGCCCTGGACATGGACGAAGACCCCGACGTGCGCCCGGAAGCGGCCTTCTCGATGCGCGGCCACTCGGTCGGCGGCTTCGGCTCGGTGACCACCAACAAAGTCATCGCGACGATCGCCGGCGAAGTCTTCGGCGCGCACGTACAGGCCTATCCGAAGTACGGCTCCGAGAAGAAGGGCCTGCCCACGACCTACTACCTGACCATCGCCAAGGACCACGTCCGCACGCACTGCGAGCTCGAGATGATCGAACTGGTGGTGCTCAACGACACCAATGCCCTGGTCAGCGGCAACCCGCTGCTGGGCCTGGCCGACGGAGGCGCGGTCTTCATGCAGTCGGACAAGGCCACGCCCGAAGAAGTCTGGTCGGGCATCCCCGACTACGCCAAGCGCACCTTGCGCGAGAAGAAGGCCAAGCTGTACTACCTCGACATGGTCAAGGTCGCCCGCGAGGTCTGCAGCAGCCCCGACCTGCTGATGCGCATGCAGGGCGTCGTGCTGGTCGGCACCTTCATGAAGGTCACGCCCTACCAGAAGCGCCTGAAGCTGACCGACGAACAGATCTTCGAAGGCATCGAGAAGGTCGTGCGCAAGTACTGGGGCAAGCGCGGCGAGAAGGTCGTCGCCGAGAACATGGCCGCCATCAAGCGCGGCTTCCTGGAGTTCAAGGAAGTCCCGGCGCAGGCGATGAAATCCGAGAGCAAGCCCATGGCCGCCGCCGGCGGCGCGCAGTAACCGAAGGTTCACAGGACCCGCACAGAAGCAGGAGACCACGAGCCATGGCACCCGAACAAGCCGCCGCGGATGTCCCCGTACACAGCACCGCGCCAAGCCACATCGACGAGCCCGCCATCGACCTCGACGATTTCAACGAGCGCGTGATGGGCGCCTACAACGACGGGAGCGCCGAGAAGGGCCTGGAGGCCGACCGCGACGTCGCGCGCAGCCTGGTCGCCGCCGGCACCGGCGCCCTGCGCGACTTCAGCTACATCGCGCCGGAGATCCCCGAGTTCATCCCGGCCAACTGCGTCGGCTGCATGGAGTGCGTGATCGAGTGCCCCGATACGGCCATCCTGGGCAAGATCACCGACGCCGCGGGCCTGGAGAAGGAACTGGGCAACCACAACGACGCGGCCTACAAGGAACACGTCAAGAACACCTTCGCCAAGACCCAGAAGTACTACACCACCTACGAGAAACAGAAGAAGGAACCGGGCCTCTTCGGCATCTTCATCGATCCCACGAAGTGCAAGGGCTGCGCCGAGTGCGTCGAAGTCTGCGGCAGCCACGCGGCGCTGAAGATGATCAAGAAGACCGACGAAAACATGAAGACCTTCGCGAAGGACTTCCAGGTGTACCGCCGCATGCCCGAGACTTCGCCCACCTACATCAACGAGCGCCTGGTCAGCGACATGATGTTGGCCGAACGCAGCCTGCTGTACGTCGGCGGCGCGGGTTCCTGCGCCGGCTGCGGCGAAGCCACCGCGCTGCGCATGATGCTGGCCGCCACGGGCTTCGCCCACGGCGCCAAGAACATCGGCCTGGTCGCCAGCACCGGCTGCAACACGGTGTACACCAGCACCTACCCCTACAACCCGTACCTGGTGCCCTGGACCAACAGCCTCTTCGAGAACGGCCCCGCCGACGCCATGGGCGTGCGCGCGCGCTGGGACCAGCTGGGCTGGTCCGGCAAGAAGATCTGGGTCATCGGCGGCGACGGCGCGATGAACGACATCGGCTTCCAGTCGCTCTCCCGCATGCTCGCCAGCGGCATGAACATCAACGTCCTGGTCCTCGATACGCAGGTCTACAGCAACACCGGCGGCCAGGCCTCCACCAGCACCTACACGGGCCAGGAGACCAAGATGTCGGCCCACGGCAAGGCCCTGGGCGGCAAGCAGGAGCGCCGCAAGGAACTGGCCACCATCTGCATGATGCACCCCGAGACCATGGTCGCGCAGACCACCTGCGCGCACATCAACCACTTCTACAAGGCCATCTTCGCCGCCAACGAGTTCGAAGGCCCGGCCGTGGTCAACGTCTTTACGACCTGCCAGCCCGAGCACGGCGTCGCCGACAACATGGCCGGCCACCAGGCCCGCCTGGCCGTCGACTCCCGCGCCTTCCCGCTGATCATGTACGATCCCCGCAAGGGCGACACCATCGCCAAGCGCATGAGCCTCGCCGGCAACCCGGCCATGAAGGACGACTGGTACAATAACCCCAAGACCGGCGAACCCATGGACTTCGTCTACTTCGCCCGCACCGAGGGGCGCTTCGCCAAGCACTTCGACAAGGAAGGCAGCCCCAGCCCCACGCTGCTGCGCAGCCAGGAAGACCGCCTGCGCAACTGGCACACGCTCCAGGAACTGGCCGGCCTTCGTTAAGCACACCCGCTGGAACGGACGAGCTGAAACGGCGCCGGGATTGAAAGCCCGGCGCCGTTTTCTTTTGTCCACATTCCTGCAATCAGGTACGCTCACGCCTCCGAAAAGAAGGGAGGCCCCAGCCCATGGAAGAGACCGCCTTCGGCGAATCGCCCGAACGCATCGCGCTCGACAAATCGGGGCTCGCGATCGAAAACGGGCAACTCATCAAGAAGGCACCCAACGGCACCGTGGTGGGGCGCTTCGGCCTGAAGGAGATCGAGAAGGCCGAGGCCGGCAGCCGCATCAGCCGCATGGCCCTGGTCTTCGTTGCGGCCGGCGGCGCGCTGGTCTACGCGGCCGCCGAGCATTGGCGGCATCCCGGGGCGGTGTGGGCGGGCTACATCGCCGGCGGCCTTCTGGTCCTCTTCGGGGTCATCGGCGCCTACGAGCAGATCCTCACGCTCCGCGTGCAAGGCCAGGACCTGACCTACCCCATCACCGAGGAATCCGCGGACCTCAGGACCTTCGTGATCACCTTGAACCGCCTGAAGAGTTTGTCGCTGTAGTTTCGCGTTCCTGCCGTTGCGTTTCGCCGCACTCTCGCCTGATAATCCCGCTCGCCCTTTCGATCCAAGCTCGCCAGGAGATCCCCGTGCCTTCCGATCGTCCGCCTGCCTCCGCTGCGCCGCGCTTCGTCTCCGCCAAGCCCGTCTGGCCGAGAGGACGCGAGCGCGAGGTCAACGTCACCGCCGGCTTCCGCGCCGTCTTCAACCTGGCACAGGTGCCGCGCCACGCCGTGCTGCGCTGCACCGGCGCCACCCATTACCGCATCTACGTCAACGGGGCCTACCTGGGCCACGGCCCCGCGCGCGGGCCGAAGGACTTCTTCCGCGTCGACGAATGGCCGCTGGACGGCCACCTGAACGCAGGCGCGAACATCGTCGCCGTCGAGGTCTGCGGCTACTACGCGTGCGGGTACTACACCATCCGGCATCCGTCCTTCCTGCAGGCCGAGGTCGAGACGGACGGGCGCGTGGCGGCCAGCACCGGCGGGCAAGGCAGGCGCTTCCAGGCGAAGATACTCGCCGAGCGCGTGCAGAAGGCGCAGCGCTACAGCTTCCAGCGCCCCTTCGTGGAACTCTACCGCCTGCGCCCGAGTTACGATGCCTGGCGTACAAACCCGAAAGCGCCCTTCCGTGCAATAGCTCTGGCCACGCAGCGCCCCAAACGCCTGATCGCGCGCGGCGTGCCCTTCCCGACCTTCGAATGCCGCGCGCCGGGGCGGGTCGTCAGCGAAGGGAGCTTTTCCGTCGGCGCGAAGGTGAAGGACCTCTGGAAGGACCGCGCCGTCACCAAGATCGGTCCGCTGCTGGACGGCTATCCGGAGAAAGAGCTCGCGCAGGTGCTCTCGACCGACCTGCAGGGCATGCCCACCAGAAGCTTGCGCAAGCTGAAGGGTCCGGCCGCCCGCGTCACGCCAAAGCGCCTGGCCGCGAGACGCTTCGCGGTCTGGGACTTCGGCGTCAACCGCACCGGCTTCATCGGCGCGCGCGTGACCTGCCACCGCGCCGCGCGGGTGATCTTCACCTTCGACGAGCTGGTGCAGGACGGCGACGTCAACTGGCGCCGCCTGGGGGCCTGCAGCGCCGTGCAGTACGACCTGGCCCCGGGGATCTACGATCTCGAGTCCCAGGAGCCCTACACCCTGCGCACCGTGAAGTCGATGTGCGTGCGCGGAAGCTGCACGGTCGAGGCCGTGCATCTGCGCGAATACGCCGCGCCGGACGTCTTCGAGGCAAGTTTCGCGTGCAGCGATCCGCGCGTGAGCCTGGTCTTCGAAGCTGCGCGCGAGACCTACCGCCAGAACGCCACCGACGTGCTGATGGACTGCCCCTCCCGCGAACGCGCCGGCTGGCTGTGCGACAGCTTCTTCACCGCGCGCGCGGGGATGGCCCTGAGCGGGCACGCGAAGGTCGAGCGCAACTTCCTGGAGAACTACGCGCTGCCCAAGCGCTTCGCGCCCCTCCCCGACGGCATGCTGCCGATGTGCTACCCCGGCGAGCAGCGCGACGGACGCTTCATCCCCAACTGGGCGCTCTGGTTCGTCGTCGAGCTGGAGGAATACTTCGCGCGCACCGGCGACCGCGCCCTGGTGGACGCACTGAAGGTCCGCGTCGAGAAACTCTTCAAGTACTTCGAACGCTTCCGCAACGAATCGGGCCTGCTGGAGAAGCTGGAGAGCTGGATCTTCGTCGAGTGGTCCAAGGCGAACACGTTCCTGCAGGACGTAAACTACCCCACCAACATGGTCTACCTGGGCGCCCTGGAGGCCGCGGGGCGCCTGTACGGGCGGCGCGCGTGGGTCCGGGAGGCCGAACGCCTGCGCGGGGTGATCCGCCGGCAGTCCTTCGACGGGCAATTCTTCGTGGACAACGCAACCCGAGAAGGCAAGCGCCTGAAGGTCACGCGCAATCGCACGGAGGTCTGCCAGTACTACGCCTTCTTCTTCGGCGTCGCCACCCCGAGGCTGCACCCCGGCCTGTGGCGCGTATTATGCTCCATTTTCGGACCCGAAAGGCATAAGACCAAGAGGTACAAGGAGATTCATTTCGCTAATGCTTTTATCGGGAATATCCTGCGCCTGGAGGTGCTGTCGCGGTACGGGCGCTGCAAGCAGTTCCTGGGCGAAGCGCTGGGGTACTACCATTACATGGCCGAGCGCACCGGCACGCTGTGGGAGTTCATGGGCGATACCGCCAGCTGCAACCACGGCTTCGCCGGGCACCTCTGCCACGCGCTCTTCCGCGATGCCTTGGGCCTGGGTACCGTCGACATCCTGAACCGAAAAGTGACCGTGCGCTTCGCGCCTCAGGACCTGGCCTGGTGCGAGGGCAGTCTGCCCACCCCCGGCGGCGCGATCCGCTTGCGCTGGACCCGCACAGGGCGCCGGCTGCGCTACCGCCTGGAGGTGCCCGCCGGCTACGCGGTGGAGGTGCAGAACCCCGGCGGCTACCGGCTCGAGCGCATCGGCTGAAGCCGTATGGAGACTGGCGCGCAGCTCCCCTGGATCCTGCTCTCGATTCTGGGCATCGCGAGCATTCTCGGGTTGCTGGCGCTCATCCTGGCGGTGGTCCTGGACAGCATGCACCGGCAGCTCGGACGAGCGCCGCAAGGCAGCGACGTACCGGGCTGGGCGAAAGGCGTCGTGCTGCTGATGGCGCTGGGACCGTCGTTGATGGTGCTGAAGCACCCGGAATTCGCGCCGGTCTTCTTCGCGGCGCTGCTGATCGTATGCCTGATCTACAAGCGCGTTCCGCGCGGTGCGGATTTCTGGGGCCGCCCCACCCACGTGCGTTGGGAGATTCGTTTCAATCTGGCGCAGTTGCTGGGCATCGTGCTGGTGCTGGGCGCGCTGATGGGCTGGTTCTTCTACCTCACGCAGCACGTATGGGGCCGCCGCGGGTGACACCGCCCGATGCGTCCTTCGCCCGCGCCCGTCGCCACGCCACCCAATCCAGCATCAGCACCAGGTAGACCGGAAGATACTCGATCCACTGGACCATCGTGAATTCGCTACTGGCCTGCTCCGGCGTGTAGCAGTGGTCCTGGTAGTCGAAGAAGAAGTGCAGGTAGTGCAACGGCAGCAGGCCTGTCAGCAGCACCAGCCCGCGCAGCGGATAGACGCACATAAGCGGCAGCAGCCACGTCGCGTACCAGGGATTGCCCGTGGGCGCGAGCAGAAAGAGCGCCGCGGTGACCGCCAGCCAGCGCCCGAGCAGGCTCCTCGGACTCGGCTCGCGTTCCGGCCATAGGGCCGTCGCCAGCACGACCGCGACGCCTATCCCGGCGCAAACGCCTCGCGCCAGCAGCTCCGCCGCGGGCATTGCGACTGCACCCACCGTCCACTGCGTCTCCCCGCCCACCGCGAGCCCGGCCAGCCAGCGCGATAGCGGAAAGAGGCTGCCGTTGATGGCCCATCCCGTCGCGAACGCGACGTGGCCTTCGAAGACCCGTTCGCCCGACCACGCCACGAACGGCGCGTAGCCGAGACTCACGGTAAACAGGAAGAAGATCAGGCCCCAGAAGGCCTGCGCGAACCCGGTGTGCCGCGCAATCGCCACCAAGGCCGCGGGCACCAGCACCGCCGGCCAGGTCTTGGCCAGCACGCCCAGGCCCAGCGCCACGAAGACGGTCTTGCCGTGCCCGGCCACCCACGCCCAGGCCGCCAAGGCGATGCAGAAGACGGCGATGCAGTCCAGGTGCGGACTGTTGGCCAGCTCCTTGATGGCCAGCGGCGACCAGGCGTAGACCAGTGCCCGCATCGCCGAGTGTCCCAGGCGGCGCAGGGTGTCCAGGAGCAGCAAAGTCGCGGCCAGTTCGAAAAGCAGGAAGATCGCCCGCAGTGCGGTCAAGCTCCACGGCTTAACAAGGTACGACAGGGCGAAGACGCCCTGCGCCAGCGGCGGATAGATCGTGCGCACCTCACGGTGATGAATGCGCGCCTGCGTGCGTTCGGCGTCTGCGCTTTCCGTGCGCAGCGCGCGGAGCGTCTCGAGATCGGCAAGCTGGCGCTCGCTGTAGGCAACATCGTTTTCTCCCGGCGAGATCTCGTCGGGTGCGAACTCGAAGGGGCTGACGCCGTGCACGACGCTGGCGCCGTCCCACAGGTACCGCGCGTAGTCGATCTCCTGGATCGGGCTGCTGTAGAGCAGCGCCAGCCGCGCCGCGAAGCCCGCCGCGACCACCCACGCCGCGCCCGGCCAGCCGAAGGCCCGCACACCGGCGAAGCGTTCGACCCGCAGGATCACCCACAACGCGGCCGCATAGGCTGCAAACGCTCCGCCCATCCAGGCCAGGAACTCCAGGATGGGGCGGTCGGCATGGCCCTGGCCATAGACAAAGCGGGCGCTCAGGCCGGCGAGTTGGTAGAAGCACCCGACCAGACCCAGCCCGGCCAGCCCCATCAGGAGCCACACTCCTCCACCCAGACGGACCGGGGCTCCCGGCAGGGCTGGTTTCTGCTCTTCGTGCACGCAGGACTCTCCGGCGCCTCCTTATATATAGGGAGGCGCGCCAGGCTAAGGTTCGTAGACTACAGGTAGCCAACAGGCTAATTTATTTGCCGTCGCCGCACGAGGTCAGCAGGCCTGGAATCCGCACATCATGGCGTCGAACCCCACTCCCAAGCCGCCCGATCCGGCACAGAGCCAGCAGCCACCGGCGCTCTTCGACCGGCTGCGCATGGCGCTGCTCGAAGACCTGGGCACGCCCGAACAGGGCGACGTCACCAGCACGGCATTGATTCCCGAAGACCTTGAGGTGGAAGGGGTTGTGCTCGCGAAGGCACCGGGCGTCGTATGCGGCGTCAATCTCTTGACGCTGGTCTTCCAGATGGCCGAGGAACTCGTTTCGGCCGCCGCTCAGAACAGGGCCTGGGAAGTTCAAGAAGCCAGCGAGGCCGCGCAGCAGGGCCAGACTTCCTGGCAGCAGGTCGGCGACCTCGCGGCGAAAAAGGAAGGCTCGGCGATCCGCGTGAAGGCCGTCAAGAAAGACGGCACGCGCGTGGCGCCGGGCGACGCGGTCGCGGAGGTCCGCGGCAACGCGCGCGCACTGCTGGCCGGCGAACGCGTGGCGCTGAACCTGCTCTGCCACCTGTCCGGAGTCGCGACAGCGACCGCGAAGTATGTCGAAGCGGTGCAAGGTACCTCGGCCAAGATCGTGGACACGCGCAAGACGACGCCGTTGTGGCGCGATCTGGAAAAATACGCGGTGAAGTGCGGCGGCGGCGTCAACCACCGGCTCGCGCTGCACGATATGGTGCTGATCAAGGACAACCATTTGGCACTCTGGGGCGCCGGAGGTCCGGCGATGGCGGCCAATGTGGCAAAGGCACGCTTCCAAGGCAAGATTCCGGTGATGATCGAAGTCACGGACCTTCGCGCGCTCGCGAAAGTCTGCCGCGAGAGCGCGCCGGACTACATTCTGCTCGATAATTTCGACGCGGCGGGGCTTACGGAGGCGGTGGGCTGGTGCCAGCGCTGGTACAAAGACCGTGGCGCTCGGCCTTTACTGGAAGCCAGCGGCGGCGTGACGCTCGAGAACGTGAAATCCGTCGCGGCGAGCGGCGTCGACCGGATTTCCATCGGCGCGCTGACGCACTCTGTGCGCGCGCTGGATCTTTCGCTCGAGTTAAAAAAAATTTCCGGCGACGCGACGGCGTGACACGCGCGAGCGTTCTCGTGCCACCGTTTGTAACTGACGAATCGATGCCACCTTGCAAAGAGACCGCAACGCGTTGCGAAAAGTTCGCGCACGCACGCGCAAACGAAGCGAAAAGTTGCGACGCGTAAGTCCTAGAAACAGCACCGCTAACAGAATTTTTTCGTGAAATTCAAATCCGTCTTGACAAGGTACCCCCCGTACTTAGAATCCGCTCATCATTCACAACGAAGGGGCGCAGACGGCGGGGGCATTTCCATCTAGCGTCCGATTGTATCAACATCTGGCAATGAGCCGGGCAAGAAGCGCTGACCGCGTTTCTCGCCTCGGGGGGGCGTTGTGTCGAAAGTCGAACTTGCAACCTGGAATATTCTGCGCGAACGGTTGCAGACGACGATCGCCAAGGAAAGCTTCGACACCTGGTTCCAGCACCTTCAACTCGTTGACTGGCGCAACCGCAAGCTCCGCCTGCTCGCCCCCAACCGTTACGTAAAGCATTGGATCGAAAGCCACTACCGCGACGAACTCTTTGCCGCCGCACACGCCGTGCTGCCCGACACCGAGATCATCGAGGTCGGCGCTGCTTCCGAATCCGAGGCCGGCGCCCGCGCCGCCAGCCCCATCGGCGAGATCATCGACCAGAAGATTCGCCTGGCCACCCCCGCCGGGCCTTCGGCCGCCTCCACGCGGCCCAGCGCCTCGCGCTCCGGCACCGCTTACAGGCTGGACAGCTTCGTGGTCGGCACCTGCAACCGTCTGGCTCACAGTGCCTGCCAGGCCGTCGCCGAGACCCCCGCCGCGATCTACAACCCGCTCGTTTTGCACGGCGACCATGGCCTCGGTAAGACCCATCTGCTGCAAGGGTTAGCCCATGCGCTTCAGGACCGCGCCCCGCACCAGAAGGTGAAAACCCTTTCCTGCGAAGAGTTTGCGAACCTGTACGTGCAGGCCGTGCGCAACCGCAGCCTGGAGCAGTTCCGCGCCGAGATCCGGCGCTGCCACGCCCTGCTGATCGACGACCTGCAGTTCCTCAGCGGCAAGGAGAAGACCCAGGACGAGTTCCTGCACACCTTCGACGCCCTGCTGAACCTCGGCCGCCAACTGGTCTTCACCTGCAACGTGCACCCCCGCGAACTTCCGCGCCTGGACGAGCGCCTGAAGGCGCGCCTGCAGTCCGGCCTGGTCGCGCGCCTGGCGCCGCCGGAGTTCGAGACTCGCGTCGAGCAGCTGCGCGCCAAGGCCCGGCAGCGCGGCATGGAGCTGAGCGGCAGCGTCGTCGAACTGCTTGCCATGCGCGTCGAACGCAGCGTGCGCGAGCTGGAAGGCACGGTGTGCAAGCTGGGCGCGCTCTCCGCCGCCGAAGGCCGCAGCCCCGACACCGAGCTGGCCAAGGTTGCCCTGCGCGAACTGGGCTACCTGCGCGAAGGCCCGCTGGCGCTCGACGAAGTGCTGGAGGTCGTCGCGCAGCGCTTCGGCCAGAGCATCGACGAGGTCCGTTCGCCCAAGCGCCACGCCGCGCTGGTGCGCAGCCGCCACGTCGCGATGTACCTCGCCAAGCACCTGACCTCCCAAAGCCTTGCCGAGATCGGGCGCTACTTCGGCAACCGCGACCACAGCACGGTTCTGCACGCCGTGCGTAAAGTTACCGAGCAGATGAAGCGCGAAGAAGACCTGCGAAGCGAAGTCCAGGCGCTGCGCCGCAGCTTGGGCCGTTGATCCGAGCCTGCCGAAGGACGCGTGCCGCCCGATCCTGAAAAAATACCCGCCGCCTACGCCACCGGTTCGACGACCACGATGCCGCCGCGCAAGCGCAGCACCTTCACGACCGCGCCGGAATCCACGAACTTCCCCTCGGTCACGACGTCCACGCGGTAGTCGCCGAACGCCGCTTTGCCCGCAGGGCGCAACGGCGTGATGGCCTTGCCTTCCTGCCCGATCAGGGTGGCGAGTTCGGGCACGGGCGGCGCGGCGCTGTTGGGAATCGATTCGGCCGTGGGTACGCTGGCCTGGATGTCCTTGCGGTGCAGGAGCGGGCTGTGCTTCATGAAGTGCATGGCCAGGACGAAGGCCGCCGGGAGCAGCGCGATATTGGCGGCGACCATCCAGAAGCCGGCCGGCTGGCTGCTCTGGAAGCCGAAGTAGATGCTGGCGAAGGACAGGCCGACCGCGAGGACCGTCAGCAGCCCGAAGCTGGGCGTGAGCATCTCGACGACGACGGCGACCACCATGGCGAAGCAGCACACCACCGCCCAGACCAGCGGATCCATGCTCCCTTTACCTCCAGGGCCCTTCGGGACGGTTCAGATTTCGCGCACCACCAGCCCGGTGGGGCGCACCCCGATGATCTTAACCCGAACGCCCGCGTCAATCGAACCGCTCTCGGCCTGTGCCGCGTAGGTCTCGCCGGCCAGGCGCACCTTGCCCATAGGCATGAGGGCATTCTCCACCACGGCTTCCTGCCCGACCAGCTCGGCCAGAGCCCTGGGCGGCGGCGGCGGGGCGCGCTCGATGGGGATCACCGGCTGGATGGCGGTTCCCGTGGCGCCCGAGGATACTTCCACGACGGGGCCGCCCGCGCCCGCGGCGGCCAGATCGCCGATCTGGCGGCCCAGCGCGAGCCGGGAAAGCCCCGGCAGCTTGAAGCCGGTCAGGACCACGGTCACGATCGCTCCGATGACGGCAAAGAGCGCCAGGGACGCGTACATCAGGCTGTCGGAGAGGACCTGAGCGTCGAAGGGGTTGGCGTTCTCGTCGCTCGAGAAGGCGCCGCCCAGCGCCCCTTCGGGGATGAAGGCGAGGACGATCGAGAGCAGCACGCAGCCGATCCCCGCGATCCCCGCCACGCCAAAGCCCGGCAGCACGAAGAGTTCCACGCCCAGCAGGATCATGCCCAGCGCGAAAAGGATCAGTTCCGCCGCCCCGGCCCGGTCGACGATGAACGCAATCCACAGCAGCAGGCCGATCGAGAGGAGGAAGATCCCGAGGCCCACCCCCACGCCCGGCGCCTTCAGTTCCCAGACGAGGCCGATCAGGGCCACGATCACCAGCACCACCATGAGCACCGGATGTCCAAGGAAGCGCGCCACGCGTTCGGTGCCGGTCACGCTCGCCACGGTCACCTGCGGTGAGGTCACGCCCAGCGACGTGTACATATCGTCGCGGTCGTTGACGACCAGGCTGGCGAAACCGAAGGCGAAGGCCTCGTTGGCCGTCATGCTCAGGACCTCGCCTTCGGGTTTTATGGAACGGATCAGGTTTGGAGCGGGACCGCGCCGGGCTGGTTGGGCCTTCCAGTCGTCGAGTTCCTGCTGCGTCATGAAGCGGTGGCTGGGATCGTCGGTCTCGACGATCACGCAGTCGCGGTCGACCATGCCGCGGGCCAGGCCGGGGCTGTATCCGTTCTTCTCGCTCAGGGCTTGGGCCATCTTGACCATCCAACTCACCGCCTTGGCACGCTGGTCGGCGTCCATGTCGCCCAGCAGGTCAACGGCCTGGGCTCCGCCTACGAAGCTCCCGGTCCGCATCACCACGGCGCGGCAGCCCAACGAGATGATCGCGCCGCCGGAGAAGGCCTTGTCGCGCACGAAGGCGACCACAGGCAGGCCGCTGTCGGCGATGGCCTGGTTGATCTGGTCGCAGGAGTCCACGAAACCGCCGTTGGTGTCGATGTCCAGGACGACCAGGTCGAAACCGTCGGCCTTGGCCTCGCCCAGGCGCTTCTTCACGAAGCTGGCCTGCCACTGGTCGATCATCCCGTAGCGCGTGGAATCCTCATCGTTGACCGGAACCACCATGATCTTGGCGTTGGCGGGGACCTGGATGCCTTTCATGTTCGCAGCGCCCGGCTGCGGGGCGGGCGGCACGGCGGGCACCAGCGCCGACTGGCCGGAGGCGGCCTGCCCGGAGATGTCCTCAATGGTCGGCAGCGGCTGGGGCTTGGGCTGGGGCTGGACCGGCGGTTGGGGCGTCTTGGCGGCGTCCTCGGCCACGGCCAGGGCATGGCAAACCAGGACGACTGTGCCGGCAAGCACAGCGTGCATTAGGAAAGGCCTTGGGTTTGTGAGGTAGGTCATCTTATCTCCCGGAACTGCCGTTGCCCAAACACGTTGGATTATACCCGCTATCGCCTTCCCTTGGCAGCTTGGTATTCAGGCGCAGGAACGATTTGTTTCGACCCCGGCGCCGGGCTTGTAGCGGAGCGAGCGCCACCTATAATGCGACTCCGTTGGGTTACCTTTGAGCGATTCCGATTTTCTGACCGAAGGGTATACGATGGGCGTACCGGATCTGGATGGGCTCCCGCGCAGTTCGGAAGAACGCGCGGCGGTCCTGGCACAGCTGGTGGCCCCCATCCTGGGGGATCTGGCGCGCTCCGAGGAGATCCTCTCGGCGTACCTCAGCAGCCAGTACAGCTACATCAACACGCTGGCGCGCCACATCGAACGCTTCAAGGGCAAGCGCCTGCGCATGGCCGTGCTGCACCTTTCGGCGCGGGCCTTCGGCGGCGAGGCGCCGCTGGCCTGCGAGGTCGCCGCGACGGTGGAGATGATCCACCTCGCGACACTCTGCCACGACGACATCCTCGACGAGGCCCAGACGCGCCGCAGCGTCCCGACGCTGAACGCCGAGTGGGGCAACAAGTCGGCGGTGATGACCGGCGACATCCTCTTCTCGCGCGCCTTCGAGAACCTAGGCAAGCTCCCCGACGCCCGCGCCTTCCGCATGCTGGCTCGGACGGCGCGGCTGATCTGCGAGGGCGAGCTGCTTCAGATCGCTTCGCGCTTCGACATCGAGATGGACGAGAAGGCCTACTTCGACCTGATCGAGAAGAAGACCGCGGAACTCTTCGGCGCCGCAGCCGAACTGGGCGCGCTGCTGGCGGGGGCCTCGCAGACCGACGGGCGCAAAATGTACGAGTACGGCCTGCGCCTGGGCCGCGCCTTCCAGATCGTCGACGACTGCCTGGACCTGGTCGGCTACGAGACCACCGTCGGCAAGTCCCTGGGCAGCGACCTGAAGAACGGCGAGCCCACCCTGCCGGTGATCCACCTCTTCGCCAACGCCGGCTCGCCGCAGCGCCAGGAGCTGGTGCGGCTCTTCAAGCCCGGCGGCAAGGACCTGACCCGCGAGGCCCTGCGCCCCTACCTGGAGCGCGCCGGGTCGATCGACTACGCGATGAAGATCGCCCGCGACGAGATCAAGCGCGCCCGCGACGTGCTCGACTTCCTGCCGCCCAGCCAGGCCCGCGAGACCCTGCTGTCCATCCCCGACTACGTCCTGGTGCGCAGTTCGTAGAGGGTCAGGGATGCCCGAAGCCCCCGAACTGCTCGTCCCCACGCGCTGCCTGACCGGCGAGAACCCGCTCTGGCACGCGGCCGAATCCAAGATGTACTGGGCCGACATCCCGCGCGGGCGCGTACACCGCTGCGGGCCCGGCGGCGAGCACCACGAGATCTGCTACGAAGGCGAGGTCACCGGCGGCTTCACCATCCAGGCCGACGGCAGCCTGCTGCTCTTCCAGGCCCGCGGCGCCGTGCGGCGCTGGGCCGGCCAGGGCAGGGAAAAGGTCCTGCGCGAGCACCTGCCCGGCGAGGAACTTAACCGCTTCAACGACGTGATCGCCGACCCCGAAGGCCGCGTCTTCGCCGGAACCGTCGGCAGCGGCGGGCGCCTGGGCGCGCTCTACCGCTTCGATCTCGACGGCGGCTTCGAACGGCTCGTCACCGGCGTCGGATGCAGCAACGGCCTGGGCTTCTCGCCCGATCGCACGCGCCTGTACTACACCGACAGCCCCAAGCGCGAGATCTACGTCTTCGACTACGACCGGAAGCGCAGCGCGATCGCCAACCGCCGCGTCTGGGTGAAGGTGCCCGAGACCCCCGGCGAGGGCGTCCCCGACGGCCTGACCGTCGACGCCGAAGGCTTCGTCTGGTCGGCGCGCTGGGACGGCAACGCCCTGGTCCGCTACGACCCCGAAGGCCGCGAGGTCCGCCGCGTGCCCTTCCCCTGCCGCAAGGTCAGCAGCGTCGTCTTCGGCGGGCCGGCCTACGACACGATGTACGTCACCACCGCACTGGGCAAGGAAGGCCAGGAAAGCGCCGAAGGCCCCGGCGCGGGCGGACTCTTCCGCTTCCGCCCCGGCGTGAAGGGCGTGGCAGAGTTTTTCAGCCGGCTGCCGGTGGGCGCGTAAGTAGGTAGACAGCCGCCCGGGCGCGGGTATCGTCGGAAACCACCAAACGAGACATCCGGAAGAAACCGCAGCGTAAAGGAGGATTCGTCATGGCCAATCCCGTCGTCGTCTTCGAGACCTCGCAGGGCACCTTCGAGGCCGAGTTGTACCAGGACAAGGTCCCGGTCACGGTCGAGAACTTCGTCCAGTACGTCAAGGACGGGCACTACGACGGCACCATCTTCCACCGCGTCATCGACGGCTTCATGATCCAGGGCGGCGGCTTCGACCTCAGCGGCAAGCAGAAGGCGACGCGCTCCCCCATCAAGAACGAGTCCGGCAAGGGCCCCAAGAACTGCAAGTACGGCCTGGCCATGGCCCGCACCAGCGACCTGAACAGCGCCACCGCGCAGTTCTACATCAACGTCGTAGACAACGACTTCCTGGACCAGGGCCAGTACTGCGCTTTCGGCAAGGTCACCCAAGGCCAGGACGTCATCGACAAGATCAAGAAGGTGCCGGTCAAGAAACCCGGCCGGCTGAGTGAAGCACAGCCCGTCGAGCCCGTCTCCATTACCAGCGCCAAGGTGAAGGCCTAAGGGCCCACAGGCGCCGCCGGCCCCCGCCGGACCACCCCTACTGCGAAGGAGTCCCGCCGTGATGCGTGTAACGCTTGCCGTGCTGCTGTTCGCGGGCCTGCTGCTGGCCCCGGCTTTCCGCGCCGCCGCCGAGGAAGGCGAGGAGGCCAAGACCGCCGAAACGCCGAAGGAAGAAAAGACCGAGAAGGCCGAGGGCGCCGAGAAGACGGGCGAAGCGCCCAAGGAAGGCGAGGCGAAGGAAGAGGCCAAGCACCCCGTCGTGGTCTTCGAGACCAGCGAAGGCAGCTTCGAGGTCGAGCTGTACGAGGACAAGGCGCCCGTCACGGTCAAGAACTTCCTGGGCTACGTGGACGACAAGTTCTACGACGGGACGATCTTCCACCGCATCATCAACGGATTCATGATCCAGGGCGGCGGCATGGGCACCGACGGCAAGGAAAAGAAGCCGAAGGCGCCGATCAAGAACGAGTCCGGCAACGGCGTGCGGAACGAGATCTACGCCATCGCCATGGCCCGCACCAACGACCTGGACAGCGCGACTTCGCAGTTCTACATCAACGTCCGGAACAACCGCAGCCTGGACCAGATGCAGTACTGCGCCTTCGGAAAGGTGATCAAGGGCACCGAGGTCGTCGACAAGATCAAGGCCGTCAAGGTGCAGCCCAATCCCATGACGGGCGAACCCTCCACCCCCGTCGAACCGCCGGTCCTGAAGTCGGTGAAGCGCAAGGAATAGCCGGACCCGCTTCCCAGGTGTTCCCACGGGGGCGCGCCACGGCGCGCCCCTTTTTATTGTCGCGCGATTGGGCCTAAGGACCGCGACCTGCCGGCGTCTCCTGCCCATGGCGCGCGCATTGAGCCCCTCCGCCAGCGGTGGTAAGATCGAATCCGCCATGAACGACTCGCTGCGCTGGCTGGCCCTCGCCGTAGTGCTCGGATTTGCCGCGGCCTACGCCCTGTGGGGCCGCGGCACCAAGGAGGCTCCGGTCGATGCCGGGCCGCCCGAAGCCGCGCACGGCGCGGGCGCCTTCGACCGGCCACCGTTGCCCGAAGGCCCGCAGTCCCGCCTGGTGCTGGAACCGCCAGTCTGGGAACGCGACAACGTCGAGCCCGGTTCGCACAACGACCTCAGCTTCACCGTCAAGAATCCCGGCGACCGCACCATCCGCATTATCACGATCAAGCCCAGCTGCGGCTGCGTGAAGCCCAGGATGGACACTCAGATCATCAAGCCCGGCGAGCACGCGGAGCTGAAAGCCATCTACCGCGCGGGGAAGGACAAGCTGAGCGAGGAAGTCGGCATCCTGCTGGAGACCGACGAGCCCGGTTCGCCCAAGCTCCAGGCCATGGTCAAAGCCAAGCTTCACCACGTGCTCTGGATCGAACCGAAGGCCCTCTCCTTCGGTACCCTCGAGCCCGGCCAGGAAGCCAAACGCTTCTTCACCGTCCGCCAGCCGGACGGCAAGCCGTTCGTCCTCAAGGGCTTCAGCTGCTCGCGCCCGGAATTCACCTTCAACGCGAAGCCCATGCCAGGGAGCAACAACTCCAAGTACTACGTCGAGGTCACCTGCAAGGGCGGCACCGAACACGGGACGCTCACCGAGCAGGTCGGCATGGTCACCGACCTGCCGGGCGCCCGCGTCGTCTCCGCCACCCTGATGACCGAGGTCCTGGGCACCGTCGTCGCCATGCCCAAGGCCTTCGTCTACGCCCAGATGCCCGACGGCAGCCTGCCGCCCCTGGCCACCACGCTCAGCCGCAAGCAGCCCGGCCCCCTGAAGGTCCTCAACGTCAGGGATTCGCTCAAGCGCCCCTTCGACTGGAGCGCCAAGCCCGAAGGCGACAAGATCAAGCTCGAGTTCCACTTCAAGAGCCCGCTGCCCAAGGACAAGCCTCTGCAGGGGGCCTTCCTGCTGGAGCTGGAAGGCGAGTCTCCGCTGAGCGTCCCCTACACCATCATGCCCCCGATCAATGCCACGCCACAGGACGAGCGCTGACCGCCCGGCCGCCATGTCCGACGCCGCCTCGCCCCCTGCTTCGACGCCCAAGCCTGCAACGGCTTCCGAGTGGAAAGCGGACCTCGCGCGCGCCCTGGGCATCGTCGCGGTGGCCTGCGCGCTGGGCCTGGCGACCAACGCGCTCTCCTCGAAGCCCATGCCCCTCCTCGACCCCAAGGGCCCCGGCGCGCTGCCCGAACCCGGCCCGCGCATCCTCGGCATCGAGCTGATGGAAGAACTCCGCACCAACCCCCAGGGCATCCTGATGATCGACGCGCGCAGCGACGAGTTGCTCGCCGAGGGCGCCCCGGTCGGCGCCGTGCGCATGACGCCCGAGACGCTGGTCGAAGACCTGCGCCAGAAAAAGCCGCTCTTCGACGCCGCGCGCCTGCTGGTAATAGTCTGCGACTCGGACAAGTGCCCGCGGGGCGACGACATCGCCATGCAGCTCATGCAGTTCGGCTACGCGACCGTGAAGGTCTTCGACGGCGGCTGGCCGGCCTACAAGGACAGCGGCCTAGGGATCCAGGGGCCGCCGAAATGAGCGGGCGCAGCGTGCTCGACTGGCTTCTGCGCCTGGCGCTGGGCGGCGCGATGGTCTACGCCGGCTGGAGCAAGCTGGACGTGCAGGAGACCTTCGCCCGGAACATCGCCAATTACCGGCTTCTGCCCGCACAGCTCAACCAGATCCTGGCCGTGACGCTGCCGTGGGTCGAACTCGTCGCCGGCGCGCTGTTGGTGCTGGGGCTGTGGACGCGGCCGGCGGCGTGGATCGTGGCGGCGTTGATGGCGGCCTTCGCGATAGGCGTGGGGCAGGCCCTGGCGCGCGGCCTGGACATCTCGTGCGGTTGCTTCGGCGAGGGCACCGGCGAGTCGCTGGGCCTGCAGACGCTCGGCCTTGAAGCCGCCTGCCTGGCGGCGGCCATAGCTATTGCGTGGCTGGCGCCGCGCCGCGCCGCACGCGCGCCCGCGGCCTGACGCGCGGTCGCGGGGCTACTTGCTCTTGCCTTTGCCCTTGTCCGAAGACTTGCTCTTCGTCTCGCCGCCCGACTTCGCTTCGCCGGTCGAAGACTTCGCCTCGCCTCCGGAAGGCTTCGACTCGCTTGAGCCGCTCGAGGAAGACGAGGACGACGCGGAGTCCATCTTGGCCGACTCCTTGTAGGACGACTTGCGATAGTCCGTCGTATAGAAGCCCGAACCCTTGAAGATGACGCCCGCGCCGCCCGAGATCTGGCGCTCGCCCTTCTTCTTGTGGCACTTTGGACACGTCTTGTTGGGCTTGGCCGTGATGGACTCGAAGCGCTCGTACTCGTGCCCGCACGCTGTGCATTGGTACACGTAGGTCGGCATGTCAATTCCTCAAGGTGCACCAGACGCTCCGAAGCGCCCGTAACTCATTGGAACGAAAGATGTTACCTTCCGGCTTCCAACTTGCAACAGGGTCTACGCAGATTCACGCACGAGGTGCCCACAAATTCTCTGGCCCGCCGGTATTTTAAGCTGGCTTCTAAGGCCAGTTACGTGTGTATTAGGAGTTAGCACATGTGCAACTTTTGGCACTTCGGTTGCCCCATCAATCTGACCGAAGTGGTAGAGCCCGAAAGGCGCCGCAGCATTCGCCAGTGTGTTGGATCAGAAACCATGCGTGTCGCAAAAAACAGAAAATCGCGGCACTCGTACGCGAGCGGACTGATGGTGGCGCTCCTCGCGTTCGGATCGGTGTTGGCTCAGGAAACGCCCGGCCAGCCGGGGACGACGCCGCCGACGCAGGGCAACCAGGGTCCCGCGCCCGACGAACGCAAACCCGAAGCGGCCTTCGCGCACACCGAGGCGCTGCTGCAGTACGTGCACATCGACGAGTCCAAGGACGGCGACCGCACGAAGGACTTCGACTGGATCAAGACGCAGGCCGTCGAGGTCCAACGCCGCGGCGCGAGTTCGACCGAGAAGGTCTCCGCCGGCGCCGTCGTGTTCCCCCAGGACACCGTCGTCACCGGGCCCGACACCATCGCGCAGCTGCGCTTCAGCGACGGCACCCTGGTCGTGGTCGGCCGGGACGCGCGCCTGCGCATTGGCGAGCGCCAGATCGCGGGACGCCAGATCCGCACCGGCCTGATGCTCTACCAGGGCATCGTGCGCGTGCGCGCGTCGCGCTTCGCCGCGCGCGGCAGCTTCACGGTGCAGACGCCGGCAGCGCGCTTCGAGTTCCCCGAAGCCTCGGGGCTGGTGGTGCGGCACCGCAAGGCGACGAGCGCCGAGGACCAAGGCTGCACCGTCGGGACGTTGGTCTCGGGGCACGTGACGGCGCGCGGGATCGGCAACGCCTTGCAGGAAAAGACCTTCGACCTTCTCGAGCCCGGCGACGTGGCGCACTTCTGCACGTGGCGGCACGAGAAAGAAGAGTACCCCGAGCGCTACCTCGAGGCGGGCCTGCTGGCACTGACCGACGAAGTTCCCATCTTCGTCGGCGGCAAAGCCAAGCACCGCGACGACTTCGAGCTGCCGGCGCCGGAGACGAACCTGCCGGGGCTGGTGGGCGGCGACCAGGAATTCCCCGAGCTCCCCGGCGTGCAGGTACCGCCGCCGCTGATTCTGGACACGCCACCGTTCGATTTCACGCCCTCCATACCGGAACTGACCCCGGTCGACGAAATCAGTCCCTGACGAAATTTGCACTTGGTGCCGCGCATCGTGCGTAAGTCGCGAGATTTCGCGAGTTGGTCGCGAAATTTCGCGAGCCGCAACGTGCTGCGCAACGTGCTGCGCGACGTGCTGGAGTGCACATGGCGATTTGTATCGATTTAATTTCGCTTCTAACATGGTGCGTTTTACGGCGAATAAGGACTTACGTGAAATCTGCACCTGGTGGATGTGTTACGTTGCTCGACGTGCTGCCCCAGGTGCAATATACGCATTGCGTATTTCCGGGGACCGGTATCCGGGCAAAAGGGTTGGCGGCGAGGTTCGGAAAACGGCAATCGGAAAACGGCAAGAACCAAAAAAACTGAAAAACAGCAAAAGGAAAAACGGCCGTGAAACCGCGCGTGCAACAGCGGATCGCCAACCCGCCACGTGCGCCCCGCCCTATCGCTCGCCAACCCGGAATGGGGTAAAATAAAAGGATGGCGACCACGGCCCCCACACGTACCCGCGCAGGCAACGCCGCGCCTGGCATCTTCAGCGTGGTGGCCCTCATACTCCTCGCCGCGGCGGCGGGCGCGCCGAGTGTGCGGGCGGCCACGCGCGAAAGCGACGTTTTCGAACGGCTGGACGCCCGCTTGTGCCGGAAGGAATTCTTCGGTCCCATTGGGATCAGCCTGAGCTCGGCGAATTTTCCGATGCTCCATGGCGTGGAAATCAAGAAGCTCCACGAAGACCTCCACAAGCTGTCCGATGGGATCGAAGGAGCGAGCCTGACCTACGAGGCCGCGCATCGCGCGCTGGCCGAGGCGCAGTACAGCATCAAGTCGATGAATACACGCTTAAAGGCAGTCCGCGGCAAGAACGCCGCGGCGTCCGCCGATGCCCAGGCGCTTGAGGCTGAGTTCAACCGGAGCGTTAATGCGCTGCCGGGCCTGACCGCCGATGCGGAAAAGAAGAAGGCCGACTTGGACAGCAAATATGCGGAGGTGGAGACGCTGCTCCGCACCCAAACCGGCTTGGCCAGGATGCCGCAAGCCGACGTCTGGAGCTGGATCGCCGGGCGTCCGCCGGAGGCCTGCTGGCTGCTGGTCGGCCACCTCACGCGCGAAGAGAACAAGGCCGATACCGTGGCCTACATCCGGCAAACCTTCCTTCCCGCGACGGGGCGCGCGGGCGCATTGATCCGCAAGAACCTCGACGACCTCCGCGAAGACCACGACGTGGCGCAGGCGCTGCGCAGCGTTGACGGCTTCGGCCTGGCCGCCTATTGGGAAATCGTCCGTACGGCGGTGGAGATGGAACCCGGCGAGACCCGCACGCGCCTGGCCGCGCGAGCCCGCGCGCTGCGCGAACTCTTCGAGTTCCAGCGCCAAGTTGCGATCGTCGTCCTGGCGCGGATCGGCACGGACGAAGCGCAGGACCTGCTGCGCTCCTTCGCCCGCACGCCGCTCACGGAACTCGAAGCGGAACAGGCCGCCGGCGCCCTGCAATGGGCGCAGGTAAACGCCGCGAAGGAGAAGGAAAGGGAAAAAGAGAAGGCCGAAGACGCGCCGGATGAAGGCGAAGGCAAGCGCGAGCAGGCGTATGGTTCCCCCCGAAAACTCCATGCCAGAGCCACCATGCAAGCACAGGGCTCAAGATGACGGAACACCATCTAGAACCGGCGAGGCGGCGTCTGAAGGCCCGCACATGGCTGGTCCTCTTTCTCATTTGCGTGGCACTTTTACAGAATAATTTGACTGAGCATACGCAGGTAACGCAGCAAATGACCCCCGCGTCCTGGGTGCAGAATATCTCCGAGGCTTCAGGGTACGGGTTTCCTGCCATCTTCTACCGCACTGACCGGACGGCATCGCCAGCCGCCTTCATGCTGAAGCTCGCGTTCGACCTCTGCTTCGCTGCTCTTGCGCTTTTCCTCTGCGGCGCGCTCAGCGAAATGTTCAAGAACGACCTCCGGCGCCGCTTCGGTCTTCCGGCCGTGTTCGTCATGTTCCTGGCTGCATCCATCCTCCTGGGCTTCAACCTGCTCCTTACCCGACAGGCGGGCGATCCGGTCATGCCCTTCGAATCCGGCGGCACCAGCATGGGCTTCCCGCTGCCCTATTGGGTTTCCAGCTACCATGGCGAAGGGGCCATCGCCGGCGCTTCCCACTTCTTCCCCATGCGCTTCTTCTGGAATATGGTGATGGTGGCCGTCTTTACCTATTGGGTTGGAAGTTTTGCGGAGTATCTTGCGGGCCGGCGCGCTCGACTGGATTCGCCGGAGGAAGCCTGCGCTCCGGGGAAGGAGGAACGGCATCCCGGCGGATAACCGCGACGGTCGGGACGGGCTTCTGCTCTTCGTCCTCCTTGGCCTCGCGTGCATCGCCCTCCCCGCTTTCCTCCATGCGATCAGGGAGCGAAACGTTGTCCTGGTCCTCGCCGCGGTGCTTGCCGCCTTCCGGATCCTCTATCTCTGGCTCGGGCCGACGCGGTCCCAACTCGAAGCGGGTGAAGGCGAGCGCCGAGAAGGCGAATGAACTGGCCGCTGCGGACGAAGGCAAGGAAAAGAGCGAGTAGCCAGAGCGCTTTTCCGCCCGAAGGGCGAGGTAGATGCGGCCAGGGGCAGAGCCCGCCAGAGGCGGGCGGCGCCACTGGATTCCGGTCTACGCGAATTTGAGCCCTGAAAGGGCGGATTAATTCGGCCCGTTGAGGCCTACGACTCTAACCGGCCCTATTCCAGGGGCGTTGCCCCCGGCTACATTCAGCGCGCCTTTCAGGCGTGCATTTTTCGCGGCTGCCGCTTTGCATTACGGGAGACAGCATATGTGCGCGGTTTTGCGCCACCTATGCGCGGGTTGGCAACCCGCGCCACGCGCTGGCGCGTATTGCAAGGCGAAACGTTGACGGAAATCCGTTCTTCGTGTGCTTGGTGGCCTTCGAGGCAAAGCGAAAACTCAGCGCTCGAGGACGGAGAGCGCGCGGGCGAGGCGTTCGGCGATCTGGGGCGCGAGGTTCACGAACTGGGCGCGGATGCCGTACTTGAAGCCCCCGCCCTTCAGCGCCTCGACCTTCACCACCTTCACTTCGACGGGCCCGCCGAGCGTCTCGCGCAGGGCCGGCACGTCGATGTAGGTGGACTCGCCCACTGCGTACGCGTGGTTGCTCTGGATGTGGATGCCGCCGGCGCCGATGTCCACGGTCTGGGACTCGATCAGGCAGAACGCCTGCACCGACAGCCGCGCGCGGTAGTGCCGTCGGCGGTTGACGCGCGGCAACGCGACGCCGGCTTTGTGGCGGCGCCCGGCCTCGCGCAGCATGGCCCAGAACGGCGCGGCGGGCATGGGCAGCGGCAGCAGGTCGAACTTCAGTTCTTCGGCGTGCTTCAGCAGCCGTTCGTCGATCTCCGTGCCGGGCACCGCGACGAAGGCGGGCAGGTTGGCGTGGGCCTTGTCGGCGCGCAGCGCGCGCAGGGCCTGCGCGGCGTCCTCCTTCAGCCCGTACAGCAGCAGCACCGCCTGCTTCGCCTTGGCCACGGCGGGGCCGATCTCGCCGGCGCTCATCACGTCGACGACGTGCAGGTCGTGGCGGCCGCTGCCCGAGGCGCTGGGCTGGGGCACGCGCTCGTCGTCCGAGCCCTGGCAGATCACGGTGACGAAGTTCAGCAGCGAAGACATTAGCCGCGTCGCGCTCCTATTTCGCCTGCAGCCGGTCGGCCTTGACGGTGCCGGCGGCGATCTCTTCGGCCAGCCGGTCGGCCTTCTCCCGCACGTCGGCGGGGATGCGCTTCTCGATGGCCGGATTGTAGGCCACCCGCACGGTGCCTTCGGGCATGCCGGCGGTCTTCGTCTGCTTGTCGAAGGTGCCGTCGCGCACTTCCCGGGCGAACTTCACGAAGACGGCGGGGATGTCCAGCACCGCGCTGGCCAGGACCACTTCGGGGTCCATGGCGGCCTGGTCGTCGTTGGCGCCGAAGGCGAGCACGCCCTGGTCCTTGTGTTCGTGCACGGCCTGGAAGACGCCGGGCGCGCCGTTGTTGGCGTTGTGGAAGATGAAATCGGCCTTCTCGGCGATCAGCGCCAGGGTCTGTTCCTTGGCGCGGGCGACGTCGTCCCACGAGTCCGTCCAGACGACGCGCACGACGACGTCCTTGCGGGCGCGCCTGGCCCCGGCCTCGAAGGCGTGGAAGGTGCTCTCGATCACCGACAGCTTCACCGGCCCCACGCAGCCCAGCACGCCGGACTTGCTCATCGAGCCCGCCACGAAGCCCAGCACGTAGCAGGCGTCCTCGAGCACGAAGCGGATGCCGCAGACGTTGCCCTCGGCGGGCTTCTCGCTGCCGGAGATAAAGACCTGCGTTTGGGGGAACTTCGACATCTGCTCGACCAGCTTCGGGTCGAACCACTCGCTGGCGTGCCCGATCACCAGGTCCTGGCCCTCGGCGCCGTACGTCGCGAACTGTTCGAAGGCGCTCTTGTCGTCCTTGCGGACCGAGTTCTTGACCTCGGCGCCCAGGTCCTTCCCGATGCGCTGCAGGCCGTTGTAGGCGTTCTGGAACCAGCCGCCGTCGTTGACCTCGCCCTTGGTGACGAGCGCGACCTTGAAGTCCTTCTTGGGCGCCGTGCCCTGCGCGGGCGTCTTGCCGGCGTCTTCCGGCGTGGGCGCCACGGCGGGGCGGCTGCTGAGCAGCCAGAAGAGCACCGCGGCCAGCAGAATGGTGAAAACGATGCCGGTGGCCTTGCCCATCCGATGGATACCCCGCCCAGGGTTGATTGGTGAAAGGAAGCATGCTAGCCGGATGCGCGGGCGGCGCAAAGGGAAAGCGGGGACCGCTGAAGCGTGAAGAGTAAAGGGTGAAGGCTAAAAACAGAAAGGAAGCGGTCTGGAATCCGGTCACATCTCCGCCGGGCCCCCGTCCAAGGTGTAACAACCGCAAGCTCGGGGTGAAACCTTATGGAAGAGCAGACGAAACGCCGGCGGTTTCGCTGGCCCCGAATCTCGCTGCGATCGCTGGTCCTGCTGGCCGTCTTCAGCGGCGCGGCCTGGACGACTTGGTACCACTGGAAGCCCTGGGTGCTCGTCCGCGAAGCACAGGTTCCAGAAACACTTGAGGGCCAGGATTGGTCCGGCTCCAGTTCCCATGGCGACGGCCTGGTCGCGTACGCCTACGGCGGCACGCTCTTTCAAGTTTGGGACCTCGACGCGGCCAGGCCGATGCTCACGGGAAAAGGCGACACGTCCCTCTACAGCTATTGGTTCGAACCGGACAGGACCCGGGCCGTGTTCCAGACGCAGAGCCGCCGCGCGGCGGTGTGGGATGTCCCCGCGCAACGTGAGTTGGCGCAGTTGCAGGGGGTCGAGGACTACCTGTTGGACGTCTTCTTCCTGGACGGCGGCCGCCTGGTGACGCTCGAGAAGAACGCATTGCGTGTCATCTGTGCGAATACGGGGGAATGCCAATCCACCTTCAGCTACAAGGACCGCCCGGCCACCAACCTATGGTTCCTGCCTGGACGGGACGAGGTCCTGGTCCTGTTCGGGGACGGCACGCTCGGGATTCAGCCGCTGGCCGCCGGCGCGCCATTGGCCGAACTCACGGTCAAGGCCGAACCCATACCCCTGGGCATGCTCGGTGTGCAGGTGTCCGCGAAGGGCACCTGCATCGGCGTGCGAGGCCCAGACGGCAAGCCCGGCGCGATCGTGGACGCGGCGACCCGCGCCATCCGGTCCACGCCCAAGTTTCTGGGCAACTCCATGTATCAGCCCGCCAAAGGCATGCATGTGCCCTTTGACCGCGAACCGGCCAAGGTCTGGGTCGTCGCCGGCCCGAACGACGACATCGAGATCCTCGACGCGGATACGCTCGAAGCGAAGTGCCGCCTGGCTACCAGCCCGCACAACGCCGTCTACATCGATCTCGCCGCCAATGCGAACCGTCTGACCATGTGCGCAAGAAAGCCCGACGGATCGTTTACGGAGCTGAGCTTCTGGGATCTGGCCACGGGCGACCGCCTGCCCAGCGCCGCCACCTTGGCCAACTTCGGAGGCGCGGTGGACCCGGACATGGAGCGCTTCGTAAGCACGGGAAATTCAAATTGGGAGGCGTTGGTCAAGTCCGCGCAAACCGGCGAGATCCTGGACTCGCTCGGCACCGACCTAACGATTTCCAGCGACGAAGAGATCCAGTTCACCGCCAACGGCCGCCGCATCTACTCGACCGATGTTCAGCAGCGTATACGCGTCTGGGAGCGCCGCCGCGAGGAGACCGCCTGGGGCGTCTTTGGGCTTGTGGACACCTGGGTCGCGATGGGCCTGTTGCTGGCGCTTGTCGCAAGCCTGTGGAGCGACCGCAGGTACTTCGCCGCCCGTGAGTCCCGGTTCCAGGCACAGGCGCCCCAGCCGAAGCCCTCTGCGCCATCCCTGCCTGCGGACGTCCGGCCCGCGGCCGAGGCGAAGACCCCGACCGCCTAGCAGCCCGTTGAAAAAGGGGCCAGGCCACGTTGCGAGGGATTTTCGACCTGAACGAGGCCCGCGAAGCGGAGCCGTAGCTGGAAACTACGGCGAGCGTAGCGGAACGAAGTTCCGGACGAAAAGACTCGCAACCCTCTGCGCAGCCTTGTCTTGCGACCCGGCCCTGCGTTGCGCATCGCTGCGGCGTATCTTCTCGATACGCCTCGACTGCGCGCGCCTTGGTCTGAATCACAATCCAAGGCTGCGCGGCCGGGCCCTTTTTCAACGGACTGCTAGGGCCAAAAGAAAGGGCCCCGTTTCCGGGGCCCCGTCCTGCGATGGCTATTAAAGGAGGCGGCTTAGCGGCCGTTGGCGGCCAGGTGTTCCTTCACGACCTTGACGTTCGTGGGCAGGATGACGATGTCCACGCGGCGGTTCTTGGCCTGGTCGGCCTTGGTCTTCTCGGGCGAAACGACCGGCTGGTTGTAGCTGAAGCCGGCGGTGTACATGCGGCCCGAGCTGACCTTGCCCTTGCCCGTCAGGTAGTCGAAGACGGCCTTGGCGCGGGCCTGGCTGAGCTGCATGTTGTCGGCGTACTTGTCCTTGTTGCGCACGATCGGGGTGCGGTCGGTGTGGCCTTCGACGCGGATGTAGTTCGCGTTGAACTTGCCGTTCAGTTCGGCGGCGACCTTGTCGAGCGTCTCGTAGGCCTGGGGCTTCAGCGTCGCCTGGCCGCTGTCGAAGAGCACCGAGTTCGCCACGCGGATGGTGATCGCGCCGGGCTCCTTGCCGTAACCGGAGTCTTGGACGGTCACTTCGCCCTTTTGGGAGGTCTCCAGCTTGCCCTGCAGCGAGGCCATCTGGCTGCGCAGGTCGTTCAGCGCGCTGTTGGTCGCAGCCAACTGCTGGGTCTGGGCGCGGCTGTTCTCAGCCATCTTCGTGTTCTGGTCGCGCAGGCCTTCGTTTGCTGTCAGCAGCGTATCTTCGCGCTGCTTGCGCTCCGCCAGCTCTTCGTTCTGCCGACGGATCATTTCGTCCTTCGACTGAATCGCGCGGGCCATCCGGTCCTTGTCGCCGCAGCCCGCCATCAACGCGAGCACGCCGCTCGCGAGCACTACCTTTCCTGCCCATTTCGCTGAAAACATGACGCAGCCTCCCCTCTGCCTGGCAGCCGTCCCCGATCCCCGAGGAGTCGAGCGCTGCCACCTTTACCTGGATGGGCGGAAGGTCACGCTGGCCGAACCGCCCGGATCTGTTCTTGCCTCAAGCACTCAGACCGCGGTCGCGAATTTGCTTCGCGCGCGCGCGGACCTCCGGCTGTATCGACACGATCCGGGCCCTACCTTCAGTACAGAATTCACAATCGGGACGTTCGCACAAGAGGATGCCGGGGCGCTCCAGTTCCAGGCGCAGGGTCTCGCCGATGCACCCCAGCGCGGGGAGCACCCTAATCTCCGCCGAGCCCGCCCGGGCGTGGCGCACCAAGCCGGACGTTTCCATCAGCTGGTGGTGGCGGTCGGTGACCTTATAGAACCCGCGGTGGCCCAGCGGCGCCATGGTCACTTCCTGGCGGCGCACGGAACCGTCGGGGTTCTCGACCAGCGCCACCGACGTGGCCATGTACGGAAACGCGAGCCAGTCCTCGATGGCGTGCAGCGTCGTGTTGCAGACCATCTCGACGCCCAGGAAGACGATTTTACACGGGCCGCAGCCTTCGGACTTCACGTACTTCGCGTACGGACCTTCGATGCCGAAGGTGCTCATCTTGTCGTGGCCGGCCATCCACGCCGCCGCCTTCGGGCCGATGCAGGTGACGCTGTGCGTCGGGTGCGCGCTGCGCACGGCGCCCGCGCGGCGCCAGAAGCGGTCGGTGATCAGCCCCACGCGCGACGGCGTCGTGGCCGGGTTGAACGGGATCCCCACCGGGCCGCCGGTCTTCTCCGCGTACGAAGCCGTCAGCGTGGGCATCACCACGTGGCCCTGCGGGCCCGCGGCTTCCAGCACCGCGTCGATGACCGTCTCGGGGCCGTTCTCGACCGTGCCGAAGCTCTTCAGCGAGCTGTGCACCATCAGCGTGTCGCCGGGTTCGACGCCGGCGGAACGCAGCGCATCCACGATGGTCTTCACGGTGACGGGATTTTCGGACATGGAGGGAGGCCTTTCTGCGCTCGCGTGCGGAGACGAACCGTGCACGAAAGCGATCTAGTCTAACCTCACGGCGCAGATCGCGCCAAGGCATTCGCCGAAGCGGTCCCCTTTTGTATCTCCGGGGTCCGCGCTGTAGACCTTGGCCGAGCCCGCCGCCACCGCGCGGCACAACGCCTGCGCCGGCGCTCGGGCCTCGGCGCAAGCCAGCATCCAGCCGGCGGTCGCAGCGTCGCCGCAGCCGACGCTGCTGCGCACGAGCTTCTTCGCGACTTTCGGCGCGCGCGCCAGCCAACAGCCTTCGCGCGTGGCCAGGAACGCGCCCGTTGCGCCCAGCGTCACGAGCACGCTCCGGGGGCCTTTCCCGCTTGAGTCGCCGAGCCGCGCAAGCAGCCGCGCGCGGTGTTTCGAATTCCGCGGCGAGAACGAACCGCGCAGGCCCAGCCACGCGGCGATCTCGCGCGCGTTGCCCTTCAAGCCGTCCACGCCCGCCCGGCCCGCCGCCGAAAGCAGCGGGCCGTTGGCATCGACCAACAGCGTGGCCTTCGCCGCGCGAAGCCGGTTCAGGACTTCGCTCAGCACGCGCGGCGGTGTGCCCGGCGGCGCCGACCCGCACACGGCGATCACCCCGCCAGCCCCGCGCAACGCGTGCGCGAGGCCCTTCAGCAGCGCGGCGCATTCGGCTCGCGAAGGCTTGGGCATCGCGCCCTTGAAGTGCGTCTCGCGGCCGCCATCTTCGAGCACCGTCACGCAGAGGCGCGTCTTCACCGGACGCGGCAGCACCCGCGCGGCGATTTTCTCGGCCTTCAACGCGCGGACGAAGAAGGCGCGCTCCCCCGCCCCGCACCAGACCGCCGCGTCGATCCGCGCGCTTTTCTTCGCGAGAATGCCGCGCAGCGAGCGCGCCGTGTTGACGCCCTTGCCCGCGGGGACTTCGCGCAGCAGCGCGGCCTCGTGGATCGCGCCGGGGGTCACGCGCGCGGCCGCGAAGACGCGGTCGACGGCCGGATGGAGGGTCAGCGTGAGGAAGCGCACGCTCACAGGGCCCGCGCGAGCAGTTCCATCGGATGCAGGACCTCGCACGAAAGCCCCGCCTCCTTGCAGCCCTGGCGGATCTGCAAGAGGCAGCCGGGGTTGCCGGTCAGCACGATCTCGGCGCCGGTGGAGCGGATGGCCTCGACCTTGCGTCGCAGCACCGCGCGCGACATGGCCGGCTGCGTGAGGTTGTAGACGCCGGCGGCGCCGCAGCAGAAGTTGGCGTCGGGCAGTTCGATCCACGCCACGCCCGGGATGCGCTTGATCAGCTCGACGGGCTGCGCGCTGATCTTCTGCGCATGCAGCAGGTGGCACGGCGCGTCGTAGCAGACCGTCGCGCTGATGCGCTTGTAGGGGCGCACGGGCTCGAGCCCGGCAAGGATTTCCGAGACGTCCTTGTTCTTCTTCGCAAAGGCGTGCGCGCGCTCGTCGCCCGGCAGCCACTCGCCGTACTCCTTCAGCACCGCGCCGCAGCCGGCGGAGTTGTTCACGATCCAGTCGACGCCCAGGCCTCCGAAGGCCTCGATGTTGCGCTTCGCCAGCATCCGCCCGGTATTCGCCTCGCCGGCGTGGAACATCAGTGCGCCGCAGCAGTGCTGCGCGTGCACGGTGTGGACCTCGATGCCGTACGCCTGCAGGACCTTCACCGTCGCGCGGTGGATCTCGCCCAGCATCAGGTCCATCACGCAGCCGCTGAATAGCGCCACCTTCATGCGCGGCGCATCGCCGTCGGCTGGGAAGACCGCCGGCGCGTTCGAACGGAAGGGCGCCTCCTCGAGCGGCGGCTGCATCGCTTCCATCAAGCGCAGGCGCGGCGGCAGCAGCTTCATCACGCCAACCGAATGCAGGAAGCGCCGCAGGCCACTGGTCTGCTGAAAGCGCATCAGCGTCGTCAGCGTCGAGAGCAGCACCGGGCGCGCGAAGAGTTGCTCGAAGACGAACTTGCGCAGGAGCTTCACGTGCCACGGCGGCGGCGCGGCCTCGTTGAGGTACTCGCGGGTGGTCTCGAGGATGCGGCCGTAGTGCACGCCCGACGGGCAGGCGGTCTCGCAGGCGCGGCAGTCGAGGCACAGGTCGAGGTGCCGCTGCACGGCGGGCGCGGGCTCGATCTTGCCGTACGCCAGGCCCTTCATCAGGTACAGGCGGCCGCGCGGCGAGTCGTTCTCGTCGCCGTTCTCGCGGTAGGTCGGGCACGCGCCCAGGCACAGGCCGCAGTGCACGCAGCTGCGCAGCAGCTCCGACGTCTCCGCCGGAAACTCAAATCGCGGCGGCGCAGCCGCGCCGGTTTCACCTTGTAGAACAGCCTGTTCGGACATGGCGACCAGCGTACTACGAACAAAAAATTTCACCACAGAGCTCACGGAGAACACAAAGGAAGAGATCTATGGGTCTGTCTGCGAGCGTTCTCCGGTCCTTCCGGATGCTGCCGAAGATTCCAACCTGGATTTTCCGTTCTCTGTGTCCTCTGTGATCTCTGTGGTGAATGTTGTTGTGGTTAAGAAAGTTCGCGCAGCAGACTCCGCCCCTTCCCCAGCCACGTCCGGTCCTCGCGCGGGGCTTGGTCGGAGGTCGCGAGCATCTCCTCGAGCGCCTCGCGGGCCTTCGCCTTCTCGCCGGCGTCGGCGAGGATTTTCGCGTAGGCGTACTCGGTCAGCGGGCGCGGGTAGTGCCGCGCGAGTTTGCGGTGCTCCTCGATGGCCTCGTCGCGCCGACCCAGCCGACCCAGGCAGTCGGCGTAGGCGAGCCACGCCTTGCCGAAGCGCAGCTTCTTGTCCTTCTCGTAGACGAACTGCAGCGGCTCGAGTGCGCCCGCCGGATCGTCGCGCAGCAGGCGGCAGACGCCGATGTAGTAGCGCGCCTCGACGCTCTCCGGATCGTCGGCGACGACCTTCTGGAAGAGCGCCTCGGCGTCGTCGAAGCGCTTGGCCTCGAAGTAGAGCTCGGCCAGCTCGGCGCGCGCGGCCTCGGTGGGCGCGATGCGCATCGCGGCCTCGGCCTTCTTGATCCGCGAACCGACGCTGGGGCCAAAGAGCCCGCCGCGGAAGAGCACCTTCGCGTGCAGGACGAAGTAAACGACCCCGCCCAGCGGCTGCAGGAAGAAGATGATGAACGGCCAGTAGCTGTAGCCGTAACGCTTGATGCTGTCGGCGAGCATCCAGATCCAGAGCGCGAGGTAGAGGTAGTAGAACCAATACGGAAGCCCATACCAGCCGGGATCGCCGTAGTCGCCGTACTCTCCGTAGTCGGGGTATTCCCCGTTCGGCGGCGGCGCGGGCGGCGCATCGGGCGGCGGCGCCTGCAACCCTAAAAGCCTCCCACGAAGCGGCCGGGGTTGAGAAGGCCGCGCGGATCGAGCGCCAGCTTGAGGGTTCGCATCAGGTCCCACTCTTCGCGCGGGGGGCCGAAGGCCGAGCGTTCGCGCGGCAACCGCGGCGCCTGCCAGACAACGGTCGCCGCCGCGCCCTCAGAGCGCAACGCGTCGAGCACCGCGCCAAGGTCCGGCGCGGCCGCGCCATCATCCAGCTTGAAGTAGAGTTCCGCGACGGCGCGCGTCGGGAAATCGAAGAAGGCCATCAGCAGCCCGAAGCCGCGTTCGCCCGCCCACACGTCCAGCTTCTGCATCTGCGCGGGGAAGTCCTGTGCGCGCGCCGGCCACGCCAGCCGCGCGGCCAGTTCGGGCTCGACGGTGCGCCCGTCGGTGAGCGTCACGGCCTGCAGGCGCCGCGGGCGCGCCGGCGCCAGGTCGGCCTCGATGCCCTCGGCCTCGAGTTCCTTCACCGCGAAGCCGGCGCCGGCCTTCTCGACGGCCTCCTGCAGCTCGCGGAGTACGCGCGCCTGGTCCGGCGGGCTGGCCTCGACGGCGAACTGCGCGCGGAAGGGCTTGCCGGGAAAGCCCGCGCTGGCGGCGGCGAAGGGCAGGCGCTTCGCCAAATCGCGGCAGAGCGCGAAGCCGCCGGCGAAGTCGGGCGCTTCGAGTTCCTGCACGCTGTGGGTCTCGGGGCGCGGGCGCAGCTTGAAGGTGCACTCGGTGATGACGCCCAGCGTGCCGAGCGCCCCGAGGTGCAGCTTCTCGAGCGCATAGCCGGTGACGTTCTTCACCACGCGCCCGCCGCTCTTGCGCGCGATGCCGTCGCCGTTGACGACGGTCAGGCCCAGCAGCATGTCGCGCAGCGTGCCGTAACCCAGCCGGCGCGGGCCGCTGCGGTCGGTCGCGAGCAATCCGCCGAGCGTGGCTTCGGGCGGCGCGTCGAGCGGCAGCCACTGGCCGTGCTCGAAGAGCGCCGCCTGCAGCTCGCCGAAGGTCATGCCCGCCTGCGCGGTGACGACAAGGTCGGCGGGCTCGTACGCGACAAGTTTATCGAGGCGGCGCATACTGAGCGCCAGAGCTTCGGCGGGCGGCGCTTCGCCGTAGTCGAAGGCCGTGCCGCCGCCGAAAGGCAGAATCGGTACGGCGTACTCGTCGTCGGCGCGGACGATCTCGGCAATCTCGTCGGCGCTGCCGGGCGCACAGGAGGCCGCGGGGCGGTATCCCGCGCCGCCGATGGGTCGGACCTCGTCCCCGGCGACCAGGTGCGCGGCGCCGCAGATGCGCGCGACGTCGGCGAGGAAGTTCTCGGGCAGCGCCATCGTCAGGCCTTCCTCATCGGGGGCAGCGCGGCCGCTTCGGCTTCCGGCGGCTTGTGGCCCTTCACTTCCCAGCAGCGCCGCGCGGGGATGGCCTTGCCGGGGTTGGCGAGGTAGTTCGGATCGAAGGCCTCGCGCACGCGCCGCATGCCCTCCAGGTCGTCCTCGCTGAAGACCTGCGGCATGAACTTGAGCTTTTCCATGCCGATGCCGTGCTCGCCGCTGAGCATCCCGCCGGCCTCGACGACCGCGGCCAGGACCTCGTCGTTGCACTTCAGCGCGCGCTCGACTTCCTCCGGCTTGCGTTCGTCGAAGAGGATCAGCGGATGCAGGTTGCCATCGCCGGCGTGGAAGACGTTGGCGGTGGTCAGGCCGTGCTTGCGCCCGGCGGCCTGGATCTTGGCCAGGACTTCGGGCAGCTTCGAGCGCGGGATCACGCCGTCCTGCACGTAGTAGCTGGGGCTCAGGCGCCCGACCGCGCCGAAGGCCTGCTTGCGGGCCTTCCACAGGAGCAGCCGTTCGGCATCGTCCTTCGCCGCGCGCACGTCCAGGCAATCGCTGGAACGGCAGGCGTCCATCACGCGCCCGGCGAGCAGATCCAGCCCGTCGCGCAGGCCGTCGAGTTCGATCAACAGCACCGCGCCGGCTTCGGTGGGGAAGCCGAGGTGCAGCCATTCCTCGACGGCGCGGATCACCTGCTGGTCGATCAGTTCCAGCGCCGCGGGCACGATGCCGCGCGCAATGATCGCGCTGACGGCGCGGCTGGCGGCGTCGATGCTGGGGAAGACGGCCAGCAGCGTCTTGACGGCCTCGGGATTGGGCGTGAGCTTGACCCACACCTTCGTCGCGATGCCGAAGGTCCCTTCGCTGCCGACGAAGAGGCCCGTCAGGTCGTAGCCCGGCAGGCCGGGCAGCGGGCCGCCCAGGTTCACGACGCGCCCGTCGGGCAGGACGACTTCCAGGCCCAGCACGTGGTTGACGGTGACGCCCAGCTTGAGCGTGTGGGGCCCGCCGCTGTTCTCGGCGACGTTGCCGCCGATGGTGCAGCTGCCCTGGCTGCTGGGATCGGGCGCGTAGTGCAAGCCTTCCGAACGGCAGGCCTCGCTCAGGCGCAGGTTCACGACCCCGGGTTCGACCAGCGCGACGCGGTTCTCGAGATCCAGTTCCAGGATGCGGTTCATGCGCGCGAGTTCGATCACGACGGCGTTGTTCAGCGCCACCGCACCGCCGCTCAAGCCCGTCCCCGCGCCGCGCGCGACGAAGGGCTGCTGCGCCGCCGCACAGGCCTTGACCACCTTCACGACCTGCTCGGTGGAATGCACGAAGACGACCGCCCCGGGGACGGCGGTGTCGATGGTCAGCCCGTCGCACTCGTAGACGTGCAGTTCCTCGGCGGCGACCTTCACGTTGCCGGGGCCGACGGCGGCCATCAACTCCGCACGCAATACGGCCGGGATCATCGGAGGTTGCTGGGGTTCGTGGTCCATGTCCGAAGCAACGCACCTTTCTCTTGGGAAGACCACCTACATCGTGGGGAATCCCGCGCCCCCTGGCAAGGCCACTTCCCGGGCTCCCGTCCGGCCGCCCGTAGGCTTTTTCGGCCCGGCGGTCGGGAAACACCAAAAATCTTTCTTACAGGGTTGACCTAAAGCGGTCTTTCCGCCGATAATAACATATGCGCACCCCTTGTCCCTATTGGGTTTAGGAAAACCGGCCGCATGAGCACCCGCGTTGCCCTGTCCAGCCGCCGTTCGAGCTCTTCCGACCGCAAGGAATGCATCACGGTGCTGGTCGTCGGCGGCATGCACAGCGGCACGTGCGTGACGCGCATCGAGAAGGCGCTGCGCTCGATGCCCGGCGTCACCGCCGCTTCCACGAATCTGCTCACGCGCATGGCCACCGTCCGGCACAGCGCGAACGTCCAGCCGCATCATCTGGTGCAGGCGCTCGCGGCCGTCGGCTACGAAGCCACGCCCGCCGGCGTGGGCGGCGACCCGCGCACGCGCGAAGCCGGGCAGGCGGCGCAGGACGACGCCTCGTCGCTGAAAGCGCGGCTGGTCACCGGCGCGGTGCTGACGGCGCTGTTGTTCGTCGTCGACCGCTGCATGGGCGGCGACAGCAAGAACCGCGCGCTGTGGATGTTCCTGCTCGCCACGCCGGTGCAGATCACGGTGGGCTGGGCGTACTACATGGGCTTCTTCCGCGCGCTGCGGCGTTTCTCGTTCAACATGGACAGCCTGGTGGCGATCGGCGCGACGGCGGCCTACGCGCAGGGCGTGCTGTCCTTCATCGGCGCGGTCTCCGGCGATCCGGCGCTTGGCAAGTGGTACCCGCTGTTCCTGGCCTCGTGCGCGATCCTGACCGTCGTGACGCTGGGGCGCTACCTGGAATCGCGCGCGAGAGAGTCGGGCACGAAGCTCTACGGCAACCTGATGCAGATGATGCCCGCCGAAGCGCGGGTGCTGCGCGACGGGCGCGAGCAGGTGATCCCCGCCGGCGTGGTGGCCGTCGGCGACACGGTGGTCGTGAAGGCCGGCGAGAAGATCCCCGTCGACGGCATCGTGGTGGACGGCAGCAGCCAGGTCAACGAAGCCCTGCTGACCGGCGAAGGTCGCCCCGAGCCCAAGGTGAAAGGCGACCGCGTCATCGTCGCCAGCGTCAACGGCGGCGGTACGCTGAAGATCCGCGCCACCGGCGTGGGCGATTCCTCCACCCTGGCCCAGATCAGCCGCCTGGTCGCCGACGCGCAGACGCAGAAGGCGCCGGTGCAGCTGCTGGCCGACCGCATCTCGGCCGTCTTCGTGCCCATCGTGATCCTGCTGGCCATCGGGACCTTCTTCGTCTGGTACCTGGGCCCGTACGCGGCGAAGCATTACCTCTCCGCCGAGACGCTGAAGACCCTGGCCAGCGGCTGGTTCGATTTCCTCACGCACGAAAGCACCCTGCCTTCGGCGCTGCGCCCCACGATCGCGGTGCTGGTCGCCGCCTGCCCCTGCGCGCTGGGGCTGGCCTCCCCGGCGGTGGTGCTGGTCGCCACCGGGCTGGGCGCGCGGCGCGGCATCCTGATCAAGGGCGGCCAGGCCATCGAGGCCGCCGGGCGCGTCACCGACGTGCTCTTCGACAAGACCGGCATCCTGACCACCGGCACCTACCGCACCCGCGCCGTGCTGACCGCCGAAGGCATCAGCCGCGAAGACCTGATGAACCTCGCCGGCTCGCTGGAAGCCTGCAGCGAGCACCCGCTGGCCAAGAGCGTGATCGTCGAGGCCAAGAAGAGCACCGTGGTGCTGCGGAAGGTCGAGGACTTCGAAGCGCTGCCCGGGCGCGGCCTGCGCGGGCGCATCGGGGGCCGGGACTACCTGCTGGGCTCGCGCTCGCTGATGGAAGACCACGAGGTCGCCATTCGCGGCGAACTGGGCACGGCCATCGCGAAGGCCGAGGCCGCCGGCGCGACGACGACGTTCCTCGCCGACGCCAGCGGGCGCCTGCTAGGCGCGATCGCGCTCAGCGACGAAGTCCGCGCCACCGCCCCCGAGGCCCTGGACGACCTCCGCGACCTGGGCCTGGACGTGCACCTGCTCTCCGGCGACCATCCCGGCGCGGCGAAGGCCGTGGGCGAGCGCTGCGGGCTGGAGCCCGACGAGATTCACGCAGGGATGGACACCGAGGAAAAGATCGAGTTCACGCTCTCGCTCAAGCGCAAAGGCCACCGCGTCGCCATGGTCGGCGACGGCGTCAACGACGCGCCCGCCATGGCCGCCGCCGACGTGGGCCTGGCGCTGGGCACGGGCACCGACCTGTCCGTCGAGGCCGGCGCGATCGTGCTGGTCGGCGACGATCCGCGCGGCGTGGCCCGCGCGCTGCTGCTGTGCCACGAAGCCCTGCGGCTGATCCGCTGGAACCTCGTCTGGGCCTTCTCGTTCAACGCGGTGATGATCCCGCTGGCGGCGCTGGACCGGCTGGACATCGGCGTGGCCGCCGCGGCCGCCGCCGCCAGTTCGATCCTGGTCGTCGTCAACGGCCTGCGCCTGACCGAAGACCGCGTGGACCTGAACGCGGTGCTGGGCGAGCCCACGATCCATCCGAGCGCCGAGCCCTCCGCGGCGCTGGTCTCGCACACGCCCGTGGACCTGCGCTCGCTGCGCGACCGCTGAGTCGCCCGCTTTCTCTTTTCGCTTTCCGGTGAAATCTACTTCAGGGTCTTGAGCGTGCGCACGCTCAGTTCCATGGGCTGGCGCCACAGGTCGTAGACCGAATCGGGGAGCGTGAAGCCGACGACGCCGCACTTCTTGCCGCCGATGTTGAAGACCCACTGCATCGACTTGCCGGTCTCGGGCCCCTTCTTGCCCTGCACCAGGCCTTCGAACTCGAGCAGCGTCAGGTTGCGGCTGTCGTTGAAGCGGTAGGCCTTCTGCCCCGTGAGGGTAAGGCCCTTCGCCTCCCACTCCTTCTTGACGTTCTCCGTGAACTCGCGGATGCCGCCGGGGACCTCGAGCAGCCGGACCTCGATCACCGGCACCACGCCCTCGGTCTCGGGGCCCGTGAGCGTCAGCGAGCCGGTGGGCGCGGCGCCCTGGGCCTGCACGGTCCAGTCCTTGGGCGCCTGCATCGAGAGCTTCAGCGCGCCAAAGGTCTTGCGCGCGTCGAGGTCATTGGTGGGGCGCGCGGGTTCGTCCTTGGCGGCCTCGGTCTTGGCCGCGACGGTCTTGCCTTCTTCGGGCGTCTTGGCGCCGGCGACGGTCTTGCCCGCGGCCGGGGTCTTGCCCGGCACGCTCTTCTTGAGGCCGCTGCCGACGATGCTCTTTGCGGCCTTGGCGACCGGGTCGTCGGCGCCCTTGCCCGGGCTGGCCTTCTTCTTCGCCTCTTCGAGCTGCGCGTAGGCCTTGGCCAGTTCGTCGTCCTTGGGGAAGAGCGCCCGGGCCTCGCCCAGTTCCGTCTCCGCTGCGCTGAGGTTCCCCATTTTCATCAGTTCCGTCGCGCTGGCCATGTGCGAGTCGAAGGTCATGCGGTTGTAGGTCTCGAAACCGTACATCCCGCCGAAATACAGGCCGGCGACGACCGCCGCGATGATGCCCAGCTTCACCAGATACCCGAACCACAGGCCCGACGGACGGAAGGTCGAAGCCTTGAGTTTTCGCTCGGGCGGCGGACCGGTCGGTTCGGCGGCGGGCCCCGCAGGCCCTGCCGGCGCGTGGGCGCTCAGCGCCAGCCCGTCGTCCGCCGCGGGCGCGCCACCGCCGACCCGAGCCCCGCACCCGCCGCAGAAGGCTTCGCCCGGCGCCATCGGCGCGCGGCACTGCGGGCATTCGATCCCGCGCGGCGCGGCCGCAGGCGGCGGCGCCATCGCGGGCACCGCGTCCTCCGCCACCGCCAGGTCCATGCCGCCTGGTGCGGCGGGCGCGCCGTCGTCGGCGAGTTCGAGTTCCGGCGCCGAGGCCCGCGGCAGCGCGGCGGGCGCGGGCGTGACCGGCGCAAGCTCCGGAATATCAAGCGCCGGCGCGGTGGGCGCGGCGGCGGGTTCGCCGGGCAGGTCGAGCGTCAAGTCGTCGTCGATGATCGGCGGCGCAGACCCAGCGGGCTCCAGGTCCAACTCCAAATTGTCGGGAATCACCAAATCGCCGACGGCAGGTGAGGCGGTGGGCGCGGGCGGCGGCGCGACGGGCTTTGCGGGCGCGGCGGGTGCGGAAGAAACTTTCTGGCCGGGAATGCGCAGCATCGTGCCGCAGCCCGGACACTTGCCCTTCTTGCCGGCGAACTTATCGGGGACCTTCATGGTCCGGCCGCACGAACAAACGACTTCGATCGGCATCCGCTCCCACCCCCGCGGCTGTCAGGTCTGATTCAGTACGCCTAGGCGACCATGAATAAAGGATATACGCGCGAGGTGCAACACGTGGTGCAGCGATTTTCCGGGCACCGTACATTCGCACCGGAAACCTCGAAACACGTCCGCGGCTGGCCCGTCTAAGGGTGCAACCGCGTTCCCCTGGAGGTGCCCTATGCACCGCGTCCTTCTCGCCATCGTAAGTGCCTGTTTCGTATTGGCTTGCGTGTTCTTTGGGGGCGTATCGGCCGGCAGCGGAGACGCGCCGCAGGCGCCGTGCCCGGTCTCGCTGAGCAACCCCGACGGCCAAGCGTTGGAAATCGAACGCTTCGACCTGCGCGCGGCCGTGCACGGGCCCCTGGCGCTGGTCGAGATGGAGATGGTCTTCCGCAATCCGCAGGACCGCCAGATGGAGGGGCGCTTCCTTTACCTGCTCCCGCCGGGCGCGACGGTCAGCCGCTTCGCCAAGGAAGTCGACGGCAAGCTGATGGAAGGCGAGGTCGTCGAGCGCCAGCGCGCCCGCAGCGTCTACCGCGAGATCCTGCACACCATGCGCGACCCCGCGCTGCTCGAGCAGGACCAGGGCAACCGCTTCAGCGCGAAAGTCTTCCCGATTCCGGCGAAGGGCACCACGCGGCTGGTGCTGAGTTACTCGCAGGTCCTGCCCGCGAAGGCCGGCAAGCGCACGCTGACGATCCCGCTGGCCGGCATGCCCGAGATCAAGGACTTCTCGATGGATGTGCTCCTCGCCGAATGGCCCGGCGAACGCGCCGCGCGCAACCAGTCAAAGGACTTCAGCGCCAGCGAGACCAAGGCCGGCACGCGCCTGGTCCGGAAGTCCGGCTCCTTCAAGCCCGAGGAGGACTTCGTGGTCGACTTCGAGGCCGCTCAGAACACACCCGAAGTGCGCGCGGTGAAGAGCGGCAGCTACCAGATGCTCGCCTACCGCCCCGCCGCGAAGCCCGCCGCCAAGCCCGAGAAGATGGACTGGGTCTTCTACATCGACACCAGCGCCAGCAACGCGGACACCGAGAAGCGGCGAAACGAAGCCTTTGAAGCATTGGAAGGATTGCTCTGGAACGACAAGTTCAACGAGCAGACGCTTTCGGAGTACGTGTTCGATATCGATGTCGAAAATTTCTTGGGTCCGATGTCCATCGCCCAACTGCGGGAAAAAGCGTTGCAGAGCAGAGCTGGCCGGCTCGCCGCACGCCACGCGCTGGGCGCGACGGACCTCGCCAAGGCGCTGAAGCACATCGGCGAGAACGCGCGCGCGGAGAAGAAGGCGCAGCGCTTCGTGCTCGTCGGCGACGGCATCGCCACGTGGGGCAAGCGCGAGCCCGCCGAGATCCTGGCCAAGTTGGGCGACTGGCCCGAGAACGACACGCTGCACGCGCTGGTCCTGGGCCCCAAGCAGGACGCGAAGATGCTCGAGGCGATCACCGCGAAGACCCGCGGCCGCGTCGTCACTGTGAACCTGGGCGAATCGATGGAAGCCAACGTCCGCGAGGCCATGGACGCCCTGCAGCGCCCGGTGGGCCAGTCGTTCGAGTTCTACGACGAGGGCGCGAAGTGGATCTACCCCAAGACCTTCCGCGACGTGCAGCCCGGCGACGAACTGGTCGTCTTCAGCGAACTGAAGGACGGCGTTGCGAGCGCCCCCGGCGCGGTCCTGCACGAAGGCTCGAAGAAGTCCGACACGCCACTGAAGGCCGCTCCCGCCGAAGCCCCCGGTTTCGCGCCGCTGCTGCAACGCGAGGCCGTCGCCGCGAAACTGGCGCACCTCGAGAAGCAGACGCAGGACGAACAGATCGCCAAAGACGCCAAACGAATGGGCGACCTGCGCAAGCAGATCGTCGAGACCAGCGTCGCGAACCGCGTGCTCTGCGGCGCCACCGCGCTGCTGGTGCTCGAGAGCGAAGCCGATTACGACCGCTTCGGTTTGGACCGCAAGGCCCTGCGCGACGTGATGGTCGTCGGCGCTTCGGGCATCGAGTGGAAACACCGCACCGCCGCTGACCTGGCCCTGAAGCCGGCGCCCGAACCCGCCAAGCCCGCCGCGCCCGCCAAGAAGGCCGAGCGCGGTGAGGAAGGCAAGGACGGCAAGCCAGACGAAGCGGGCGGCAAGCTGCTCGACGCGGCCCTGGAACTTCAGACGGAAGAACTCTCGGCGACCCGCGATGAGCAAAACGTGGATGGCCACGTGCCGATGGGTTCGGGCAATCCCTTCGCCGCAGTTCCGGCGGCGAGGCTGACCGTCGCTGGCGAGGCCGGCGAAGGCCGCGAACGCATGGCCCGCGCTCTTGAGACACGGGACGCGGCAATCCGCAGCCAGGAAGGCGAACTCCGGCGCGGGGAAGACCAGCAACGCGCGCTCGCGGAACAGAATTCCAGCCTCGCCATCACCGGCGGCGACGCGCCGGCCCCGGCGCCCGCCAACCGCCCCAACGAACTGCAACAGGCACCGGCACGCGCGGAGCCGAAGCCCGTCGCGCCCGAGTGGACCAAGCGCGCCGAGCCGCCGCCGGCCACGAAGCTGGAAGAACTGCAGAAACTGGTCGACGCTGCGCCGCGCGACCGCGCCCGCCGCAACGCTTACGCCGAGGCGCTGGTTCAGAGCGAACGCTGGGACGCGCTGCAGGCGCTGGCCTTCCAGTGGCTGCCCTTCGACCCCGAGAATGCGCAGGTCTTCGAGTTCCTGGGCAAGAGCGCCACGAACCTGGGCGACCCCAAGACAGCCCTGCGCGCGTTCAGCTCCATCGCCGAGCTCGCGCCGTCCGACGCCGCGCTGCTGGATCGCGCCGGTTGGCTGATGCTGGTGGCGAAGGAGTACGGCTATGCCGTGGACCTCTTCCGCGCGGCCCTGAAACAGCGCGGCGACCATCCCAACATCCACCGCGGCTTGGCCTTGAGCCTGTGGCTGGCCGGCAAGCACGAGGACGCCGCGAAGGCCTATGAAGCCGCGCTGAAGGTCGAGTTCAACAGCCGCTACGGCGACGTGAAGCGCGTGCTGAATGAGGAACTGGGCTACGTCTGCCGCGCGTGGCGCGACGCGTGGTGGGCCACGCAGCCGAAGGAAAGCGATCGCTCGCCGGTCAACCCGGCCATCCAGTTCGCCGCGAAACTGAAGCTCGATCTCGAACGCACTGACGCGCTGCGCGTGACGGTGGCCTGGGAGACCGACGCCAACGACGTGGACCTGCACGTCGTCGATCCGTCCGGCGAGGAGTGCTTCTACAGCCACACGAAAAACGCGGGCGGCCTGGAACTCTACAGCGACCAGACGCAGGGCCTGGGGCCCGAGGTCATCCGCACCGCCAAGGCCGCGCCGGGCGTCTACCATGTGGGCGTGAAGTACTACAACGCCGGCCCGATGGGCGTCAGCCGCGGCGTGGTGGTCGTCTTCGTGCCGCAGGACGGCATCGTGACGGCGCCGGCGATCCTGCCCTTCTGCCTGGTGCCCAACGAAGAGGAAGTGCGCTTCCTGAACAAGGTGGAGGTGAAGTAACGCTGCGCCCCAGGAAGCACATGGTGCCCTGAACTACATATGCCGCGTTGGAAGGGCGGACGTTCACAGCGTGCAATGTAGCCTGGGCCTACAAAAGGGCCCGAAACAGGCGGCATGAGGTTTGCACCTATGCCTTCCGCGCTGACGAGGAGCCGGAAGGAGTGCGGATCGTGCACATGTGCAGCCACAAGCCCTTGAGCTACCTAAAGTTATCCATCCCAGGGTATTGCCCGCACGCATCCCAGCATGCTAGACTTAAACGTCTAGTAACCGGGGGGCCGCGCCCATGACGCCGCTCCCCCTGGCCCAGAGAGCCGATATGTCTTCCGCCAGCGGCCTTCAGAGCACCACCGGTTCCACGCCGAAGCTCGAGCTCCCGCGCGTGGCCGGCTACACGCTGGTGGAGATGCTCAACGAAGGTTCCGTCTGCACCCTCTACAAGGCGCGCCAGGAACGCATGGGCCGCACCGTCGCGCTGAAGCTGCTGCCCGAGTGGCCGCCGCCGCGCGAGGTGACGCTGGAACGCTTCAACCGCAGCACCTACGTGCTCGCGCAGGTCGTGCATCCCAATCTCCCGGTGCTCTACGACACCGGCACCTCCGACGGTTTCCACTACGCGGCGCTGGAGTACATCGGCGGCCGCACGCTGCAGGACATGCTCTCGGAGCGCGGCACCTTCAGCGAACGCCGCGCCGCCGCCATCGCCCTGCAGATCGCGCGCGCCCTGGCCGCGCTGCAGCAGAAGGGCATCGTGCACCGAAACCTCAAGCCTCGGAACGTGATGGTCGAGCCCGACGGGCGCGTGCGCCTGGTCGGCCTGGGCCTGGCCAAGTGCGAGGCCGCCTGCTTCGCCAAGCACCTGGACGAGCACACCATCGGGACGCCGCATTTCATGGCCCCCGAGATGATCCGCGGCAACTGCAACGACCCGCGCAGCGACTTCTACGCCCTGGGCGTGACGATGTACGTCATGGCCGCCGGCCACCCGCCCTTCGAGAAGGGCGTGCCCGCCGCCGTCATGGCCAAGCACCTCTACGAGGAGCCCCAGCCGCTGCGCGCGCTGCGTCCGGAATTCAGCGAGACGTACGAGAAGCTCACCATGCACCTGCTGAAGAAGTGCCCCGACGACCGCCTGGCCGACCCCAAGGACGTCGCGCGTCGCCTCGAGCACCTCGTCTCGCTGCAGGACTACAGCAGCGAGAAGCCCGGAAACGCAGAGGCCAAGCCGCACCCGCTCGCCGCGTTGGCTCCGCACGCCGCGAAACCCGGGCCCGCCGCCAAACCCCGCGCTTCGGCCCCGCGTTTCTGGAATGCCGCGTCGCACGCCGACTGGGACCGCTTCTTCCGCAACTTCGGGATCTTCAGCGCCGCCGCGACGGCCGTTCTGCTGCTGGGCCTGGCCTGCCTGGGCGCCTACGCGCTCTTGAGCGGCAGGCTCGCCGCCGCCCCGCAGCCGGAGCCTCACCTGCGCCAAGCCGCGCCGGCCGCGCCCGCGGCATCGTCGCCTCTGGACGCACGCGCCAGGGCCCTCGCCGACTACCAGGCGCTGAAGGGACGCGAAGCGGCCTTCCTGCGCGATCCCGCGGCGGGCGCGCAGGCCTGGAACGCGTTTCTGAACGAGCACGGCGCGCAGGAGCCCGACCTGCGGGCCCTCGCCGACGACCAGCGGGCGCGCTTTGCCGGACAGGCGAAGCTCTCCCGTACGGCCACCCAGGTCCCGTTCGAGGACGAGTTCTAATCCCGCCGAAAGATTTCCGAGTTCAATCGATGAATGGAAGGATGAAGCGCGGCCGCGTCGCTACTGGCCGGCTTCTAGGGGCGCTTCTTCGCCGCTGACGGACTCGAAGCAGTCCGGGCAGACTTCCTGGCCGGCGAAGGCCATCAGTTCGTGCTCGGGCACGGACTCCATGCAGATCGCGCACATCTTCATCGGACCCTGCGTGCTGGTGACGCCGGGAGAGGGACCCTGGCTGTCGGGCAGGACCTCGTAGCCGCAGCTGGGGCAGACCACCCGCTTGCGGATGGCGGTGCCGCAGCGAAGGCAGCGTTTTACCGGTCCGGTGTCGCCAGGCATGCTCGGTCCCCGATTACAGGCGCTTCATCGCCTTCAGCAGCGTCGCGCCGATCTCGGCGGGCGAATCGCAGACGGCGATGCCGGCCGCGCGCAGCGCCTCGACCTTGCTCTCCGCCGTGCCGCTCTTGCCCGACACGATCGCGCCGGCGTGGCCCATGCGGCGGCCCGGAGGCGCGGTGCGGCCGGCGATGAAGGCTGCGACGGGCTTGGACATGTTCTTCTTGATCCACGCGGCGGCCTCTTCCTCGGCCGAGCCGCCGATCTCCCCGATCATCACCACGCCCTTGGTCTCGGGGTCGCGCTCGAAGAGTTCCAGCACGTCGATGAAGTCGGTGCCCTTCACGGGATCGCCGCCGATGCCGACGCAGCTCGACTGGCCGAAGCCCGCCTGCGTCACCTGCCAGACGGCCTCGTAGGTCAGCGTGCCGCTGCGCGAAAGGATCCCGATGTCGCCGGCCTTGTGGATGTAGCCGGGCATGATGCCGATCTTGCAGGCCTCGGGCGTGATCAGCCCCGGGCAGTTCGGGCCGACCAGCCGCACCTTGGGGTAGCGCTGCAGCGCGCGCTTGACCTTGGTCATGTCGACGACGGGAATGCCCTCGGTGACGCAGATCACCAGGCGGATGCCGGCTTCCGCGGCCTCCATGATGGCATCGGCGGCGAAGGGCGGCGGCACGAAGATCATTGTCGCGTTGGCGTCGGTCGCCTTCACGGCTTCGGCGACGGTGTTAAAGATGGGCAGCTTGGCTTCCTTGATGGGGCCCTTGCCGTCGTAGCCGCCGCCGGTCGGCGCGGCTTCGATCTCGAAGAAGGTCCCGCCCTTGCCGGGCGTCACGCCGCCAACCATGCGCGTGCCGTAGGCGTAGCAGCCGCGGGTGTGCGTCGCGCCGGCGCTGCCGGTGATGCCCTGGCAGATGACGCGCGTTGCGGAATCGACGAGAATGGCCATGCGAAGCTCCCGGTTGAAAGGGCGTAGACTCCCCTGAGATTAAGGACTTACGCGCGGCACGCAAGGAAAAGGGAGTGCCGGCGCCGAACCCCGCGCGGCGTGAAATCGGATAGCCTTCGGCCCAAGGAGAGCCCGGCGTTCGTCCGAAAAAGGACGCCGGAAAAGGCGCTTGCCCGCGTTACTGCACTTTGAGAGGCTACGGCCCGGCGCCCTTGTAACTTAGGTGGATGTATGCACTTAGAAAAATCGCTTTTCATGAACCCCGGCGCGGCGGCCTGCGTTGATATGGCTGCAGCACGGGGTGGGATGGGCTCATGAAGAGCGACCCCGAGCTGATGGCGGCCCTTGCGGCCGGCGATGAGGGGGCTTTCGAGGTCCTGGTCGAGCGGCACCGGCAGGGCCTCGTGAACTTCTTCCACCGGCTGGTCTGGGAGCACGCGCTGGCGGAGGACTTGGCCCAGGACGTCTTCCTGAAACTGTACCTGCACAAGGAAGAGTATACGCCCCAGGCCAAGTTCACGACGTACCTCTACCGCATCGCGCGCAACTGCTGGATCGACCACTTGCGCCGGACGAAGTCGGAACGCAAGAACCGCTCGCTGGACGCGGAGACGGACGAAGGCAAGTCGCTGGGCGTGGCGCTGCAAGTGAAGGCCGAAGACCCCGGCGCGACGGTGAAGAAGGACGAACTGGCGGACGCGGTGGTGGAGGCGATTGACGAGCTGCCGGAAGAACACAAGATCGTGTTCATCCTCAGCGAAGTTAAAGGGATGCGGTACCAGGAGATAAGCGAGACCCTGGAGATCCCCGTCGGCACCGTCAAGAGCCGCATGTTCCACGCGGTGCAGCGCCTGAGGAAGTCCCTGGCGCGCCTGCTGAAGGACACCACTGGGCCCTGGCAGACGCTGGACGAGGCGGCCGAGAAGGCCTGACCGAGAGAGAAGAGAACGATGGACTGCACCGACCCGCTCCGCGAAGACCTCGTCGCCCTGATCCAGGGCGAGCTCGAGGCCGCGCGTGCCGATGCGGTCCGCGCGCACGCCGAAGGCTGCGCCGCATGCCGCGCCGAACTCGAGGCCCTCCGCGGGGCCCTGGAGGCCGCCCGCGCGATTCCCCAAGTACAGGTCAGTGAAAACTTTAACGCGAAGCTCCGCGAGAGAATCGCGACGGCGAAAGCCGCGCCCGCCGGCGAGACGCAGCGCGCCAAGCGCCCCAGCTCGCGCCGCGTGGTCTCCGGCAACTTCGGCACGCGCCGTCGCGAAGAAAAGCGCGGACCAGGGATGCGCTACGTGGCGGCGGCCGCCGCGGTGGTGCTCGTCGCCGTCGGCGTGGCGCGCTTCGTGATCCTGCCGAAGGGCAAAGACCTTACGGCGGAAGAACTTATGGCGCTGCGGATGAAAGCGCTAAAAGACGAACGCCGCGACGCGCCCGAGCGCTGGGAGACGGTGCTGGGCGAGAACGCCTTCGACGTCGCGCAGGCCACGCAGGCCGAGAAACTCTACCTCGTCCCAAACGTAAACAGCCGCGCGTACGAAACTTGCATCGTCGCGTACACGGCCGACGAGATCGACGCGATGAAGCAGAGCAAGGGCGTCGACCAGAAGCAGCTCGAAGCAATGATGCAGCGCGCGATCACGGCGACGGTCGTCGGCGGCGAGATCCGGCTGCCCAAGGACTTCGCCACGCCGTACCTGGGCCGCAAGGGCAGCAAGCTGGTCCTGCTCAAGCTCAAGGGCCGCATGGAAGTCTGGTCCGCGCAAGCCTTTGACTCGTACCTCGAGAACGAGCCCAACATGGAGATCGTGCCCAACCCCAGCGGCGCGACCCCCGACGCGCAGGGCGTTCCGCCGCAGACCGGCGCCGCCGCGAAGCAAATTCCCGCCGTTTAAGATCGACGCAGAACCACTTGAAAACGAAGTCGCGAGATTTCGCGACTGACACTTTTTGTCGGTCGCGAAATTTCGCTACTTTGAACCCATGCACAATGGGTGTTATGCAGAACATTCGATAACCGATACATTGTGCGTTCGCGTAAGTCCTTATTGCACATCGGTGCATTCGCGACCTGCAATAAGGACTTACAGAATCGGTGCACATCGTGGATGTGTTACATTGCGCCACGTGCTGCGCGGCGTGCAAATAAGGTCTACGTGAACGGCGAACGCCAGGGTGAGCGGCGAGGGCGAGTAACGGAAACGGAAAACTGCAAACGGCAAGACCCAAAAAAACTGAAGAACAGCAAAAGGAAATGGCACCGCGACGCTCGAATTGCAGCACCCATGAAGAAGGACAGATGAACCGAGTCTCGACTACCGCTTTGCGTATGTAAATGGCAGGTGCTTCTTGCGGCCTTCGGCCGCCCCCTGCGGGGCGGGCCACCCATAGATGGTTCTCTGTGACCTCTTAGTTCTCTGCGCCCTCTGTGTTGGGGTCGTTCCGCAGAACGGAAGCGCCCCGTTCTACCTCCCGTTGCTGACCACCGCGCGGCCGGTGGCGCCGTCCAGCTCCAGGTCGTAGCCGGGGCGCTGGTGGCCGGGGCCGCCGTGCGGCGGGCGCGGCTGGGGTTGGGGCTGCGGGCGCGGCGTGTACTTGGCCAGCTCGGTGCGCAGGCGTTCGATCTCCGCGCGCGCGGCGCGCAGGTCGTGATCCAGACGCCGGTTCAGGCGTTCGAGCGCGTTCATCTGCGCGAGCGCGCGGCTCCAGTCTGCGTTAAACTCGGCGAGGTTCGCGTTGGCTTGCGCGAGGCCCGCGTTGGCGGCGTTGAGTCCCGCGTTGGCGTCCTGCACGTCCTGCGCCAGCGCGTTGTTCTGCTGCTGCAGCGCCTTCGCGGCGTTGGCGGCCTGGTCGAGGCGCTCCTGCGCAGCCTTGGCCTCGCTCTGCGCCCGCTTCAGGTCGCGGGCCTTGGCCTCGGCGCGCTGCAGCGCCTCGGCTTCGCGCTCGCGCAGCGCCCCGGCGGTCTCCTCGGCGGCGTCGCGTTCGGCGGCCAGGGTGGCCTCGAGCTGCCGGCGGCGTTCCTGCTCGGCGTTCAGCGAAGCATCCAGGTTCTGCGTGGCCAGCCCCGCGGCCTGAAGCCGGTCGTTGAGTTCCTTGACCTGGTCGCTCAGCTCGCCGTTCTCGACCGTCAGCAGGTCCCCGCGGATCGAGAGGCGCCCGCGTTCCAGGCCCCAACTGCGGCGCATCGCTTCGAAGTCTTCGCTCGCGGCCGAAAGCTTCTCGGCCGCCGCCTTGATCTCGGCGCGGGCCGCTTCCAGTTCCCCGGCCTGCGCGCGCGCTGCGTCCCGCGCCGCGGCGACCTTCTGCTCGGCGGCCACGCGCGCGGATTGTTCCTGCCAGCCCCAGCCGCCCACGGCCACCGCCAGACCCAGCGCCGCCACCAACCCGCCGACCGCCCACCGCATGCCCATGGCCGTCGCCTCCGTCCCGTCGATCTATATGAAGGAGGCGGAACGCACCGGAGCGCTCCGCTGCACGTAAGACGGTCCAGGCCGGAGCGCGATTCGACAGAATTTACGCATACGTACGAAAAGCCGCTATTTGGCTAAGTGCTTGTCCCGTGCCTGTTTAAGAAAGGAGTGATAGGTCTCGGCGCGAAAATCCGGGAAAGTGAACTCGTGCGCCTGCCAGGCGCCGTCGCGGAAGCGCAGGGTGATCTCGGCGAAGATCCCATCGCGCAGGTAGATGCGGTGCGCGAAGTCCTTGGTGCTGGCCAGCACCAGCTTCGCGCCGGTGACGTAGCCCGGATCGACGTTGACCGGGCGCGGCGGCCCGCCGGCGAAGCGCGCGGCGAGCTTTCCTTCGAGTTCGTTCGAGAAGAGCTTCCACGCGGCGAGTTCCGACGCGTCGGCCAGGCGCGCGAAGGTGAGGAATCGGCGGGTGATGGATTCGCCCATCTGCGCAGCATAATAGTCGGTGCTCGTGAACGGAAACGCGGGGCTCTCGAGTTCCACTGCCCCGAAGCGGCCTTCGAGGGCCTCGCGCGCGGCGGCGTATTGCGCCTCGCTGCCGTAGAGCAGCGCGACCAGTGGCGTGACCATCACGGGCGCATGCGGCGCGGCCATTGTTTACCTCTGCGGGAACCGAGAGCTTCTTACTTGGCCTTCGCGGCGTAGTACGCGAACAGGCCGACCCACGATCCTACCGCAAGCACCCAGCCCGCAAAGAGGACCCGCCAGCGGCGGCGCGGGTCCTGCTCGTCGACCGTCGACACGTGATACCACGCGAACGCGCTGCCGGCGAAGGCCGAGACGAACGAGAGCGCCACGATGATGACGGTGAGTTTGGTGCGTTCGATGGGCGCCTCGTCGCCTTCGGGGATCAGCATCGCCGAGAAGGTGGCGGTGGCGGCGCCAGCGAGGAACGTCGCAAACCACTCGCTGAGCGGAATTCCCTTGCCCGCGAAGAGCGCCCGGCCCATGCGGTAGAGCAAGATCAGGCCCACGATTCCGAGAAGCAGGATAAGCGGGAGCGGGGTGTTAAAGAAGCCAGAGCCGATAAGGTAGAGCGCAGCGACCAGAACACCCATAGCCGTGCCAAATTTGCGCATCTCCGGCGATTCAGAAGGTCGAAGGGTCAAGGCGACTTTCCAATTCACGAATAACAAACGCCGGGCAGTGCCAAAATAGTCTTTCCGGATACCGGACCCCGCAAGACTCCCTACACGAAAACCAGCTCGCGCGCCTGCTTGATCAGGCCCAGCTTGGCGAGTTCCTCGCCGAAGCGGCGCAGGCCAGCGCACTCGGCGTCGCCCAGGTCGTAGTGGATGATCCCGCCGACGTAGGCGCGCGCGCGTTCGAGCGAGAGGCCGACCTCTTCGTGGTGCAGCTTGGCGATTTCGTCGATATGCGCGAGCCCGTCGCGGCGCGCCTGCGCGAGGCGCTGCTTCACCGGGCCCAACTCCACGCCGCCTCGCACCAGCCACGCCGCGAAGACGAACGGCAGGCCCGTGTGCGCGCGCCATTCGGCCATCAAATCGAGCGGCTCGAAGCCGGGTTCGCGGAAGGTCAGGCACGGGTCGCCGATGCGCACGTGGCCGTCGAGGTCGCCGCGCTTCGCGCCGTCTTCGCCCGGCGCGAGCCGTACATACTCGACGTTCAGGCCGTGGCGTTCGGCCAGCACCACGCGCACCAGCGTGTTGGTGGTCTCGCTGGCGGGATCCAGCGCCACGCGTCGGATCTTCTTCAACGGCCCGCGGTGAAAGAGGCGGATCGACCACATCTCGCGGTCGCCGCAGACGCCGATGCCCGGCACGATGCGGTACGTATCGTGGCGGAAGAACTCGACGCTGCTGACCAGCGCGACGTCGAGTTCCCCGGCGGCCAGGCGCTTAGCCAGCAGGCTGGGCGGCTGGAGTTCCAGCGTGTAGGCGCCGGACTTTTCCCTTTCCTCCAGGCCCCAGATCAGGGCCTTGGAGTTCAGGTACGGGACGCTGCCGATGCGGACGAGCTTGCTCATGGCAGGAATATCTATCACTCCGCAGGCGCGCCGGACAGCGCAGGCGCGGGTTTACAACGCAACTGTATTATCCAGGTAACCTAATTCTTACCTGCCGCGGCCTATCGTCCTTGGCCAAAATCATAACCTGGCAAGATCGGCCTAAGACGAGTCGATGGCCCTTCTGTAACTTTACCAACCAAGCATCCAAATCTTCCCGAAGCGCTATTTCAGCCTCTCCATTTGCCTTTATGAATTCGCCTATATTCTCATTCGGTCCCACCACCGCCTTAGGGATCAAAAGCACGATCTCTTCAAGCGCTTCCAATTCCGCGCCCACCGGAAAAGGAAAAGCCACCCTGGGAGGTTGTTGAGCGGAAACCCACTTTTCGTCATCTTCGTGCATCCGAGTTCTCCCTACTTAGTGTGCTCCTTCATCCACTTCGCGATCGTGTCCGCCATATTCTCGCGCATCGCGAACATCAGGAAGTGGTCCTGACCTGGAAACGGAACCGCCAGCATCCTGGCGCCGCCGTCCATGAGCTGGCGCATGCGTTGAAAGGTGTAATCCCACGGCACGCGCTCGTCGTCCTGGCCGTGCAGCAGCAGAACGCGGGTGCCCTTCCAGCCGCCCTGGCTCAGGCCTTCGGCGATAGTACCTTCCTCGAGCACCGCCGAAATCAGCACCACGCCGCGGAAGCGCTCCGGCGCCAGCGCCACGGCGCGCGTGACGCCGCGCCCGCCGTTGCTCAGCCCCGCGACAAAACAGTTCTCCGGATCTAAACGAAAGCGCTGCGTCGCGTCGTCCAGCGCGGCCAGCACCGACGCGGCGCTGCCGTCGCGCTGCCAGTTGCCCATGCCGAAGGAGGGAAAGAGCAGCGCCACGCCTTCCTCGCGGGCAAGCGGCGCGAGGACCTTCCAATACGCCGCGAAGTTCCCGCCGCTGCCGTGCAGGAAGACCAGGCACAGAACCTTTTCGCGACCCTTGCGATCGCGCGGCACCAGCGCGACGTAATGCCCCGTGTCCGGATCGCCGCCCAGCAGCGGCGCGTAGCAGAAGTCCATCGCCGAACCCAACCCACGCAACTCCGCGTCGCCCGCGAGTTCGCAGTAGGCAGCCAGGGTGTTCGCGCGCAGGCGCGCGGCCTTCGGTCCGCCGAGCAGCGCGTCGAACCAGCGCGCCAGGGCCACGCCCCAGCAGACCTGATCGGCCTCGGGGACGATGTTGGCGGCCGCGAAGCGCGGGAAGGCGCTTGGAAATTCCTTCAGGAAGACGTGTTCGGCGAGCAGCGTCTCGCCGCCGGCCCGCCCGCTCGGCGCAAGCGCCACGATGGCCCCCAACGCGAGGAAGCTCGCCGCGAGCCCCACGTAAAGCGCCCGCCGCCCGCGCCGCGAGCACCAATGCTTCGGGCGCCCGGCCCAGAGCGCGCAGAAGCCGCAGACGGTCAGCCCCAGCAGCGCGGCCAGGCCCAGGCGCGCCGTCCACGTCGCCGCGTACCAGACGAAGAAGAGCCAGAGCGGAAGCGCCAGCGCGACGGCGGCGGCGTAGAAGACGGCGGCGATGCGCCGCAGGAGCGCGGATGTTTTCGGAGGGTCGTTCGCGCAAACCGCGTCGCTCAAAGCGCGCGCTCCACCAGCACCGCCGCGAAGAGCACCAGGCCCACGATGCCGTTGAGCGTGAAGAAGGCGACGTTGACGCGCGAGAGGTCGTCGGGGCGTACGATCCAGTGTTCGTACACCAGCAGCGCGGCCGTCACCGCCCACGCGCCGTAGTACCACGCGCCCATCGACGCGTAGTAGCCCACGCCCAACAGCAGCGCGGCGGCCAGCACGTGCAGCCACGAGCTGAGCTTCAGCGCGCCGGCCACGCCCAGGCGCTTCGGCATGCTGTGCAGCCGCGCGTCGGCGCGGTCGACTTCGACGTCCTGGCAGGCATAGATCAGGTCGAAGCCGCTGACCCAGCAGAGCACCGCGGCGCCCAGCAGCAGCGGGAAGGCCTCGAACGGCAGCCCCCAGCGCACGCCCAGGCCCGCGAGCGGCAGCAGGTCGCCCCGCACCGCCAGGTGCGCGCCAAGCGGCGCGAGGCCCAGCGAGAACCCCAGCCAGAAGTGGCAGAGGCTGGTGAAACGCTTTGCGTAACTGTAGCCGAGCAGGATCGCCAGCACCGGCAGCGCCAGGGCGAAGCAGACGGCGTTCAGGAACCACGTCGCGGCCCAGAAAATCCCCACGCTCGCAGCGACGAAGCCGGCCAGAAAGCCGGGGCCCACCGGACCGCTGACGGTCGGACGCGAAGCGGTGCGCGGGTTGGCGGCGTCGAAGCGGCGGTCGGCGAGGCGGTTGAAGGCCATCGCGGCGCTGCGCGCGGCGACCATGCAGACGAGGATCAGGCCGAAGGTCTTCGCGTCGGGCCAGCCGCCGGCGGCGACGAGCATCGCGACGAGCGCGAAGGGCAGCGCGAAGACGCTGTGGGCGATCTTGATCGCGTCGAGGAGGATCCAGAGGCGCTTCAGCGGCGGCGCGGCGCCCATTACGTCCCGCGCCCCTTCTTGGGCTTCTCACTTCCCTTCCCCGCTTTCCGCTCGCCCCAGCGCGGGCCCAGCTGGTGCGGAACATCGAGGTGATCGAGCACACGCGCGACGATGAAATCGATCAGGTCCTCGACGGACTCCGGCTTGCCGTAGAAGCCCGGCGCGGCGGGCAGCACCGTGGCGCCGTGGCGCGCCAGCGCGGCCAGGTTTTCGAGGTGGATCGCCGAAAGCGGCGTCTCGCGCGGGACCAGCACCAGCGGGCGGCGTTCCTTCAGCATCACGTCGGCGGCGCGTTCGACGAGGTCCCCCGAGATCCCGTGGGCGATCCGCCCCGCGCAGCCCATGCTGCACGGCACGATCGCCAGCGCCGCGAGCCGGAAGCTGCCGCTGGCCGGCGGCGCGGAGACGTCCTCGTGGTGGTGGTAGACCAGGCGCTTGGTCGGCTTCACGCCCAGCGCGCGCGCGTCGAAGCGCTCGAGATCGACCCCGATGCCGTGTTCGACGGCGAGCACCTTGCGCGCGGCGGCGCTGATCGTGAGATGAATCTCCACGCCGGGCGCGCGCAGGAGTTCCTCCAGCACGCGCAGGCCGTAGACCGAGCCGCTGGCGCCGGTGATGGCCAGGCCGATGCGCTTCGAACTCATGCGTGGGGCTCCGCCGGGACGTAGGCCTTCGTCACCGGCCCGTAGTTCGCTTCGATGCCGTGGCGCGCTTCGACGGCGCGGACCTCCTTCAGGAACCGTTCGTACAGCGCGTTGCGGTCTTCTTCGTGCGTGCGGTCGCAGTAGTAGATGCGGCAGCCCAGCGCGCGGTGTTCGCGGATGCCGCACTGCGTCCCGCGCAGGTAGGGGCAGCGCCCGGCGGCGGCCTGCGCGGCATCGGGTTCGGCGCCGGCGCGGGCCATCTCGGCGGCCTCGAGCTTCGTCACAAAGAGCATGTGATCGGTCGCGGCGAAGTTGCAGCAGCGCCCCGTCGCGTCGCAGCGGCGGCGGAAAGGCGCGAGTTCGGCGTCGAGCCGTTCGTACAGCGCGCGCAGTTCCTGGTGTGCGGCCTCGGGGCACGTGTGCATCCCGAAAGCTTAAAAGCAGCCGGGTGTCGATACAAGGCACCCCTCCTGAGGGCGATTCCCACAACGTGGGGTTTCCCCACACGATTCCGGCACCGGCGCAATCTCGCAACTCCTTTCACTTCAAAATGTTAGTGCTATTCCGAAACGTGGCCCGGGCCTTGATACGCACTCCACCATGGGAAGGGCCGGGAACGAAGACGAAAGGAGCAAGACCATGACGCACGCAACGAGCTGGACGATGACGGTGGTGCTGGGGCTGGCGCTAACGGCGACCGCTGCGCGCGCCGAGGGCGCAGGCAACGGCGAAGGCAAGGGACCGCACTGCCGCAAGCCGCATCCGCAACTGCGCGAGAAGATCCTGGAGAAGTTCGACGCCGACGGCGACGGCCAGCTGAACGACGCCGAGAAGGCCGCCGCGAAGGAAGCCCTCCAGAAGCACCGCCAGAACCACCAGGGCGAAGGCTGCCGCGACGAGCTGCGCGAGCGCATGCTGAAGCACTTCGACACCGACGGCGACGGCCAGCTGAACGAGGCCGAGCGCGAGGCCGCCAAGGCCGCGATGCAGGAACGCCGCGGCGAACGCCACGAACGGATCCTGGAGAAGTTCGACGCCAACGGCGACGGGCAGCTGGACGATGCCGAGAAGGCCACCGCCAAGGAAGCGCTGAAGGAGTTCCGCGAGAAGCACTGCGGCTGCAAGGGCGAAGGCAGCGAGCGCCCGCACGGCAACAACGGCGTCGGCAACGGCGAAGATCCCCCGCCGCACGGCAACCCAAAGGTGAACGACGGCGCCGGCACCGGTCCGGGCAGCCCCGGCGCGAAGAAGAGCCGCGGCCGCAGCTTCTGATCTTTCCCTTCCGATCCGGCCCTGCCCCAGGCGCGCGGCTTCCCTGAGCCGCGCGCCTTTTTTGTGCCCGCGAGAAGGCGCCCGCGCCGCGCTCAGCCCTCCGGAATTGGCGTGCCCGAAGGGCTTCCATCCGGTAAAAGGGTCCCCGGGCACCGTACCGTATGCCGGGGAGGCCGTGGATGGCCAAGAAGCGACCGCTGGGCCTGATCACCTTCGACATCGACGACACGCTCTATTCGACCAGCGACTTCGTGCGCCTGGCGCGCGCGAACTCGCTGAAGGCCATGATCGAGATGGGCATGAAGATCGATCTCGAGACCGCCACGAACGAACTCAACGAGGTGATCCAGGAGTTCACGTCGAACGACGAGCACCACTTCGACCGGCTGCTGCAGCGGCTGCCGGCGGAGGTGCTCAACGGGCTGAACCCGGCGATCCTGGTCGCGACGGGCGTGGCGGCGTACCACGACACGGTGGTGCACAGCCTGGTCCCGTACGAGGACGTGGTCGCGTGCCTGAAGGACCTGCACAAGCGGGGCTTCGTGATGGGCGTCGTCTCGCAGGGCTACACGGTGAAGCAGGCCGAGAAGCTGGTGCGCCTGCGCATCCTGCCCTTCATCGAGAAGCGCGCGATCTTCATCAGCGACCAGCTGGGCATGAGCAAGGGCAACCCCAAGTTCTTCCAGCGCGCCGCGCAGAGCCAGGACGTGCCGTGCGACCGCTGCATGCACATCGGCGACCGCCCGGACCGCGACATCGACCCCGCCAACGGCGCCGGCTGGGTGACGGTGCTCAACCGCCGCTCGGGCAAGTACCACGAGCGCCCGGGTTCCACGCCCCCGGCCTTCGTGATCCACAACTTCTGGGACCTGACCGAGCTGATCGAGAAGGAGTTCGAGCCGGCCTGAGCCTTCCGGATTGGCCCGCACGGTTACTGGACGAAAAGCCCTTCGTACGCTAGTTTGTTGCCCTTCCGGCGGGACCCCTAGCGGCTCCGCCGATCGCCCGAAGCATCAAGGCGTCCCCATCGTCTAGGCCGGTCTAGGACACCGGGTTTTCATCCCGGCAACGGGGGTTCAAATCCCCCTGGGGACGCCAATATTTCCCCTCTCGCCAAAGCTCGCCCGGCCTCAGGCTGCGTTTTCGCACGCCACGGCAAATCCTTGTTGACATCCGGCGCGCCCGGACTACATTCTACCAAATGGTAGAATCAAATCTGCAGCTGGACCTGCTCTTCGGGGCGCTCTCCGATCACACGCGGCGGGCGATCCTGGCGCGCGTGGCCAAGGCGGAGATGAGCATCGGGGAGATCGCGGCGCACTTCGAGTTGACCTTCGGCGCGATCTCGAAACACATCAAGGTGCTGGAGAAGGCCAACCTCGTCACCAAGCGCCGCCGGGGCAAGGAGCAGGTCGTCCTGATCGTGCCGAAGACGGTGAACGTGGCCCGCAAACACATCGAACGCTACGCCCGGATGTGGGCGGAACGGTTCGACAAACTGGAAGCCATCCTCAGGGAGGACGCGACGTCATGAGCCAGACAAAATTCACGGTGGAGAAGGATAAAAAAACGCTGATCGTCGAACGCACCTTCGCCGCGCCCAAGGCCAAGGTCTGGAAGGCCTACTCCACGCGCGAGATGCTGCTGAAGTGGTGGGGGCCGCGCGGCTGGGAAACCATCATCAAGCACCTGGAATTCAAGGACGGCGGCAGCTGGCACTACGGCATGAAGTGCGTGGACAAGAACCAGGGCGAATGGTTCGGGATGACCAGTTGGGGCAAGTTCAATTACGCGAACATCCGCCCCGAAGACTCCTTCGAGTACACGGACATCTTTTGCGACGAATCGGGCCAGGCCATTCCCAACATGCCCAGCTCGCACACCGTGCTGACGATGACCGAGCGCGACGGGAAGACGACGGTGACGACCAAGACCACCTACGCCACCGCCGAAGCCCTCGAGACGGTCCTGAAGATGGGCATGAAGGAAGGCCTCACGCAGACCCTGGACAAACTGGAAGAGGCGGTCACGGGCTGACAGGTATCTCCGGGCGATGAGGCGGGCCATTTGCCATCCGCCGTTGAGGGCCCGGAAATTCAGGTCCGCTGGACGAAGAAGTTCAGCTCCCGTGGGGTATGGCCGGGGAACACCTGGTCGGCATTGGGATTGAGAAGCCGCCGGCCGATGAGTTCGGCGAGGACGTCGCGGTAGTCGGTGGTGATGGCGAGGTCGCCGTCATCGAGTTCACCGGGGGCAAGCCCCGGCCAATCCGCGAAGACCTGCCCGCTGGTAAGCCCTCCGCTCAGGACGGTCATCAGCCCTCCGTGGCCATGATCGGTCCCGGCGCTGGCGTTCTCCGTGACCCGCCGTCCGAATTCGCTCATCGCCACCACGGTAATGTTGTTCATCCGGCTGCCGAGATCCAAATTGAACGCCTCGAGCGCGCGGGCGAACGCGTCGAGCAACACATCGAATCTGCCGCCGAAATTCCCTTGTCCGTTATGGGTGTCCCAACCGTTGAGGTCCACGCAGGCCGCTTCGAGCCCGAGGTCGGCCTTTACGATCTGCGCCACTTGGCTCAACCCCCACCCCAGTTCGTTGTCGGGATAGACGGCGCCGCCGGAAGGCTGGTAGTTGGCCGGATCGAGACTCTGGATGGTGCCCACGGCTTCGAAAACGGAGCGGGCGGCCTGTTCGAGGTATCCAGATGGATTGTCTACATGATACTGCCCGCGGATGACCTGTTCGATGGCGTCCCGTTGGTCCCAGCGCGCCTCGATGCGGAAGGATTCAAGGTCGCGAAGGGACAAGGCCGGAATCGAACTGCGCAGCGACTCGGGCAGCTGCCCGCCGAAACTCATGGCGCGGAAGGGCGAATCATTTCCAGCCCCGAGCAGCTCGAGGTGCCGGCCCAGCCATCCCGTACCGACGCTGCGATTGCCGGGAACGCCGATTTCCATGAAACGCATAGCATCGAAGTGGCTGCGCGAGGGATCGATCGAGCCGGTGGCATGCACAAAGGCCAGCCGTCCGTCCTGGTACAAGGGATAGAGGGGCGACAAGGCCGGATGGAGGCCGAAAAATCCGTCCAGATCCCGCGCGGCGTTGGGCGATGGCGAACCCGGCTCGGCCAGCGCGAGGGTGGGCCGGTTGTCGTAGTAGTTCCCGCCTTCGCCGTACGGCACGACCGCACTGAGGCCGTCCATACCGCCGCGAAGGAAGATGCAGACGACGACATCGCCCAGCGGGAACGCGCCGCGGGGCGAGAACGCGACGCGCGGTGCGTGCGCGGCTTCGGAGACGGTTCCGGTTTTGAACCAGCGGGTCAGCAGGTCGCGGCGCGAGAGGGTGCTCTTCATCGGCGGAACTCCGGTCCGAGGACAAGGGGAAAAGTCATCAGCGCCACATAAACAGGGGGGAGCAGAGCATCAGGCCGGCGGTGGTTCCCATCTTGGCACCCACGAGGCCCTTCTCGATGATCGCGTCGGCCCCTTGCCCATCGCTGGCGAAATCCACGTACGGAGCGGCCTGCTCGGGCGAAAGCGCTTCGCCGAAGACCGCCAGGCCCAGTCGGCCGACGAGTTCGCCCGCGGTCTTGAAGCGTCCGACCTTCTTCTTGAGCAGCGTGGCGAGGCTGCGGTCGTGCCAGTTGAGCGCGCCGTCGGTGAGCACGAAGGCCTGGTTCCAGCGCGCGAGGAGGCCACCCGTATTGGCCCAGGCGCGGGCTGTGTCGGGATAGCCGTCCGGCGGGTGCCAGCCGTGGGGCAGCTGGCCGATCTGCTCGAGCATGTAATGCTGCCACCAGAAATCCTTCACGGTTGCGCCCGTGACGCGCAAGGAAGCGGCAAACCAATCGAGCGGGCGGCGAAGCTTGGACCCAGCGGCGGCGGCGAACTCCGACGAGGTGAAGAGCTCGCGCAGGACGGGGACGATCTGGCCGCCGGTCTGCGCCCAGACGTCGGCCATGCGTGCTACGAGGCTTTCGGGCGGCGCGTCCGAGACAAAGCGGCGGCAGAGCTTGCGGCAGACGAAGCTGCGCGTGTTGGGATGGTCGGCGAGCATGTCGAGGATCTGATCGCCTTCCTCCATGCCGCGCCCGGCAGGGAAGTCGACGCCCAGGATCTGCTTGGCGCCGAATTCGTGGTCCCATTCGTGGAAGGCGAAGCCTTCGCCCCAGTCGACCGACCAGCCGGTTAACGCGCGAGCTACCTCCCTCACGTCCTCCTCGGTGTAACCGCCATCCACGCCGACGGTGTGGAGTTCCATCAGCTCTCGAGCATAGTTTTCGTTGGGGTGTGCGGCGATGTTGCTGGCGTTGTCGAGGTAATAGAGCATCGCGGGGTGCTTGGCGCTGGCGCCCAGGAGGTCGCGGAAGCGCCCAAAGGCGTGACGGCGCAGCGCGTTGACGTAGTCTACAGTCGTGCCGGGGGAGTCGTCGCCGGAGACGTTGAAGTGGTCGATCCAGAACTCGCAGACGCGTTCGAAGAGCTGTGCCTTGGCATAGACGGCACGCACGACCGCGCCGTTGAGCAGTCCGCGGTAGGCCAATTCCCAGTCGTTCAGCTTGAGCAGCTGCTGGGATTTCATGGTCCAGACGCGGAGCTTCTTGATCTTGCCATTGAGGGCCGATTCGCGAACGCCGGCCGGATTGAGCTGCTGCTCAAGGAAGGCGTTGAAGCCCATATCCCGGGCGAGGGACAGGTCTTCGGGGGTGACGCCATTGCTGATGCGGTTCAGGAGATGGTAAACAGGATCGGCGGGCGCGACGCGTTGGCCGGCTGTAGATCCTGCGAATGCAGTGCGCTGGAAACGGGCAGCCAAAACGAGGAAGGTGGCTGCAGCTGCACCGAGCTTAAGAAAGGTGCGACGACTGGTGCCAGCATCCGCGTTGTGCGCCGAAGCGGGGTGAACGGGGCCGGCATTGGGCATGCAGGAATCCTTCCCTCCAGGCTTTCCTGGAGGACTGTTCAGGGACCGATGCAACGGCCCACGCTTCGCGCCTGTTGCGGGATTTCTCCTCGCCCGGCTAGCAGCGAATTGTGCAACACCTGAAATCGTTCGGCGAGCCCCTCGCAACCCACACCCTACCTCATGGCGAGCTCAAATAGCAAATCGGCCAACCTTTCCTGCAAGGAGAGCTGGCCCTGGGCTGGTTCAACGCCCTGGCGCAGCTTGGGAAGCACAGTTCATGAAGGATGCGGGCAAGTGGTTGAGCACGCGGTGGAACTGCTGTTTCTTTAGGCTGCCGATTTCTTTTCTGGGCGCGGAAAACCGGCGCAACCTGTTGATTTAAGAATACTTATGAGTGTCATCGAGGGGCGCCCATTATCTGCAATTAGTCGCTCGCAACCCTGCGTTAAGGGGTATTTTTAAATGCGACACGCCTGCTGCCGACGCGCACGTGGGGCTACGTCCCGGTTCCGCCGGATGGGACGAGCCGCCGCGCGTCCTGCGCGCGGTCCTTGTCAAAACGGGTTTTTCCGTCGCGACGATGTTTCCGCACGACGAAAGGGGATGACCAAAGTGATGAGCCGACACTTCATCAGGGCCCTGCTTTCCGTCACCGTCTTCTTCCTGATGGCCGGCTCGGGCTTCGGCGCCGACGACCTCTACGCCGAGTTCACGATCAAGCGGAAGCAGGTCTACGAGTTCACCGAAGAGCCCGCGCTCCAGATCGACGGCGACAGCGTCACGATCACGTTCGCCTCCAAGGACTACTGCGACGCGACGGTGGTCGTAGAGGACAACGAGAAGAACGTCATCCGGCATCTGGCCAGCGGCGTGCTGGGCGCCAACGCCCCCGCGCCGTTCCAGAAGAACGCGTTGAAGCAGACCCTGCACTGGGATTCGAAGGACGACCAGGGGCGCTACGTGGAAGGCCGCGCCGAATTCCGCGTCCGGGTCTCACTGGGCCTGAAGGTGGAGTTCGACAAGTCGCTCTACTACTCACCGCACAAACGCACGGGCGAGTCCTCCATCATCTGGATGGCGCCCGAAGGCCTCTACGTCTTCGAGTCGCGCGGCCGGGACAACCTGCGCCTCTTCGACCGCGACGGCAAGTACCTCAAGACCATCTACCCGTTCCCGGCCGACCAGGTGCGCAACGTGGTCGGCTTGAAGTGGAGCAAGTTCGGGAACCGTGATGAAGTGCCGCTGAAGAACAGCAACTACCACCAGACCCTGTTGACGTCCGGCGACAACCGCGACGAGACCTGCGGGCTGAAGTCCGGAATGGAAGGCACGGGCGCTTCGGCGATCGCGGTCCACGGGAAGCACATCGCCGTCGCCATGGAGCGGCTCAACCGGCTGGCCACGGACGGCAGTTCGGGCGGGTTGCCGCTGGAAGGCCCGAAGACGGGGATCTCCTTCGCGCGCCAGGGGTACGGCGGCTTCGGGCAGGGGACCGTCTTCTCCGGCCCCAGTTCCATGGCCTTTTCCCCGGACGGGAAGAAGCTCTACACGGCCGGCAGCCTCTGGCACGACACGTACGCGGGCTCCCCGGGCAACATTCCGGGCGTCTTCGTGATGGATTACGAGAAGAACGATCCCCTGAAGGTCTTCGCCGGATCCGAGAAGCAGAACGAGTTCGGCAAAGGCGAGAAACAGTTCACGACGCCGACCTCGATCGACGTCGACGCGAACGGGCTCGTGTACGTCTCGGACTTCATCAATGACCGGATCCAGGTCTTCTCGCCGGACGGCGAGCTCAAGAAGTCCATCGCGTGCACGAAGCCGGCCAAGGTCCTAGTGCACAAGAAGACGGGCGAGATCTTCGCTTTCTCCTGGAGTTCCATCGGCGTCTCCAAGGAGGTCTGGAACGACCCGCAGTACAAGACGAGCTACGACCCGAAGAAGATCAGCCAGACCCTGACGCGCATCACGCCCTACCCCGCCTGCAAGGCCACCTCCACCGAGCCCTTCCCGATCGGCACCTACCCCGAAGGCCGTTTCTCCAAGAACGCCTTGGCGTACGTGACGCTGGACTCTTGGAGCGAGCCGCTCACGTTCTGGGTCTCGGGCAAGAACCACATTCGCAGCAACGAGGAGGACAAGTGGGGCGGCTTCCGCATGCGCGAAGAGCAGGATTTCATCTCCGGCGTGCGCAAGTACCAGAAAGAGAACGGCAAGTGGGCCGAGAAGCTGAACTTCGGAAACTTCGTGAAGGAGGAAGCGTTCCGCCCCAAGACGCTCGTCTGGAACATCCAGCAGCTCTACGTGAATCCCAGGAGCGGGAAGCTGTACGTCGGCGAGGCGGACAGCGGCGCGACCATGAAGGCCTTCAATGAACTTCTGGAAGTCGATCCGGACTCCGGCAAGATGAAGATGATCAAGCTCCCCTACAACCCCATGGACGCCGACTTCGACCTGGACGGGAACATCTACCTGCGGACCATCAACGTCCTGGCCCGCTTCGACCTGCGCACGATGCGGGAGATCCCCTTCGATTACGGCGCGGAATTCGACAAGATCAACGGCGGCATGAACGGCGGGCGGTACGGATCCCTGATCTCCGGGCTCCAGATGCCGGCGACCAACGCCGTCTGCTACCACCAGGGCGGCATGTCGATCAACGCCCGCGGGGATATCGCCGTCGCCTGCCACAACCGGGCCGAATTTCACAAGAACGAGGAGGTCGTCGGCGATCAAGTCATGGAGGTGTACAAGAAGTACTCGCCGCGCCAATACCCCGGACGCGTGACGTCCTCCACCTCCGTCTGCGTGCACATCTGGGACCGCCACGGCCAGGTGGTGGTCGAGGACGCGGTGCTGGGCGCGCCTCAGACGGACGGCGTGTTCATCGACAAGGACCGCAACGTCTACATGATGGCGACCCCGGCGCGGCGTTTCGACGGGAAGCCGCCGCAGGACGGCATGTCCTCCACGCTCCTCAAGTTCCCTGCGAAGAAAGGCCGCTTCCTTTCGTCCTCGCCGCAGATTCCGATCCCTCTGCCCAAGGATTCCTACCCCCAGCGCAAGCAGGAGATCACCGGGTACTGGGTGGAAGACTACGAGTGGATCTACGGCGGCGTCGGCTTCGGCGGCTTCAACGCGGCCTGGGCGGGCGGCGGATGCGCCTGCTGGTTCGCCCGCTTCAAGCTCGACTACCTGGGACGCTCGTTCGTCCCCGAACCGATGCAATACGGCGTCGCGGTCCTGGACACCAGCGGGAACCTGATCCTGCGGATCGGGCAGTACGGCAACGAGGATTCCAGCGGCCCCGGCAGCCCGGTGCCGGCCGGCGGCGACGGCATCGGCCTCTTCCATCCGTGCTTCGTCGCCACCCACACGGACCACCGCGTCTTCATCTCCGACGTCGGCAACGGCCGGATCGTGAGCGCGAAGCTGAAGTACCACGCCGAGAAGCTGCTGCCGCTGAAGTAGGGACACACAGGCGGGCCGGGTGAGCGGCAGGCACTGAACCTACGGCTTCGGCGTTACGGTCAGGGAATCCAGGATCAAGCGCTGGATATCGTGGGTCCTGACTCTGTTTTTGTCATCCATCCATGCCGTAAATGAGATCAGAACGGTGGCGTTCAATTCCGGCACGGCTATGAAGGCCGTCGCCTGCGCGTCGAGCCACGGCGTGGGCTTGATGCTCCAGCATCGCACCGGGCGCACGCATCCGGCAACCTCGAATTCGCCCGTGCCGCCCAGCTCGAAATTCCGCCCAGGCAGGTCGTTCTTCTTGACTTCCGCGTCCAGCGAGAACGGCGCCGAACCCGGGGCGTGCTGTACTATGTTCACGGACAAACCATCCGGGCCACCGGGAGGGCCGTGGTAATAAAGCAGTGTTTGCGGCTCCGGGAATCGTGCCATGGGAAGATACCCACAACACGAAATTTCAACGGGCGGCAGTCCGCGGGCGCGCATTTCATCCGCTGTGATGGTCGTCGTTGGCGGGGCTGCCTTGCGCAGAAGTTCGCCGAGGGACGCCCGGTAGTCCTCCGCTTCCCGCGAAAGCGCCACGCCTTCGCCGCCGGAAGTGGCGCCTGAGGCGTACTCGCGCATGAACGCATAGCCCTTCTCCGCGGCGATGTGGGCCGCCGCGAACCCGCCCAGCTTCACCAGGCGGCGACAGCGAAGCTCGTACAGGTGCGCGATCTGTGCCGCCGAAGGTTCCTGACGCGGGTCCAGCGCCTGCCGAATCACCGCTTCCGCTTCGGCGAGTTTGCCCGCGGCTTCCAATTTAAGTGCGGCAACCCACCATTCCGGCTCAGCGCGTTCGCTCACCTAAAAGCCCCTCGGGAAAGCTCTCCTCATTGTACATGGGGCAGCTTGCAGGAAACAAGGAGCGCGGAACCCAGCTTCGGGCCAGCACTTCGGCTAACTCGGGGATGGGGTGGCTAGAGGGACTTGAACCCTCGACCTCCAGATCCACAATCTGGCGCTCTAACCAGCTGAGCTATAGCCACCATCGTTGCGCGGGGAGAACGGCGTGCGCTTCCGACGTATAGGAATATAGCACCCGCGCCGTTTTTCAAGTCGGCTCGCGGCGTTTACCGGCCTTCCCCTTTTCGCGTGCCGAACCCCCTGCCCCGGCGCCTTTTGCGGCCTTCGCAGCCTTCGCCGCGCGGGCGGCGCGGGCCGTCTCCTTCTCGGTGTCGCGGCGCTGGCGTTCCTCCTCGGCCTTCCACTTCGGGGCGAGGAACTCGACGAGGCGCTCGACGCACGGCGAGGCCGCGTGCGAAGCCGGGGTTACTAGGGCCAGGCTGCGCGTCAGCGTCACGCCCACCCGCCCGATGCGACCGGCCTTCCACGAAGGCCGCGCCATGAACTCCGGCAGCAGCGTGTACCCCAGCCCCGCCTCGATGAACTTCAGCGCGACCTCGCCGCCCGGCGTACGCGTCGAGTCGCCGATCACGATGCCGTACTGCGCCAGCTGCCGGCGGCGTTCGCCCTCGAACTGCCCGAACCAGCGCGCCGACGGGCCCGGCCGCGCGTTGGGGTCGATGCCTTTGGGCCCCACGACCCACAGTTCGTCGCGGTACGAGAGGTGAAAGCGCACGCGCGGCGCGTTCGGGCGGTTGCGCACGAAGCGCTCGTCGACCACCGCCGCGTCGACGGAATCGCCGCGCAGCAGCTCGAGCAGTTCCTCGTTGTTGCGCAGCAGCAGGTTCACGTACACGCCGGGGTAGCGCTGCGCAAAGGCCGCCAGCCAGGTGGGCAGCAGCCGCACGCCCAGGCTCTGCTGCGCGCCCAGGCGGATCGTGCCCAGCAGGCCCTTGCCCGCGGGCACGACTTCGTGCGCCAGGCGCTCGACGCGCGCGACGATCTCCGCCGCGCGGCGTTCCAGCACGTGGCCCGCGTCGTTCAGGCGCACGTGGCGGCCGACGCGGTCGAAGAGTTCCACGCCCAGGGCGCTCTCGAGCGCCTGGATCTGGCGGCTGAAGGCCGACTGCGAGAGGAAACTCTGCTCGGCGGCGTGCGTGAAGTTCCCCGTGCGCGCGGCGGCCAGGAAGAGGCGCAGCTGTTCGAGCGTCAGCGCGTGGGCGGCCGGCGGCGCGGGCGTGCCGAACATCGACGCGGCGGGCCCCGCAGGCGCGGCCGCATTAATGCGTTTCATGCATGAATCATAGTCTATCTTTGCATTGGAAGCAAGCATCCCAGGCCCCCACAATGGGAGCCCATGGAAAGCTACCAGGCGACCCCGGGACGGCGCGAGCCGTCCGCTGTGCGTGCGTCCGCGCCGCCCCTGCGCACGCTGCTCTGGTTCACCGCGCCCCTGACCGCCGTCGTCTTCCTGCATCTGCTCGGGCGCCAGGTGGTGCTGCGCGGCCTGGCGCAGCGCCCCGGCGCCGAGACCGACCTCGCGGCTTTCGTCGTCGCCTTCGCGCTGATCATGGTGATCTGTTCGCCCGTGCAGGGCCTGCACATGCTCACGCTGGCCTGGGGCGGCGGCCCGGCGATCCGCCGGAGGCTGAACCGCTTCGCCGGCGTAATCGCCGTGGCGTCCTCGTGCGTCGTCGCGTACCTCTCCTGCACCGCCTCCGGCCACGCGTCGATCGTCGCGCTGCAGGGGCTTTCGGACGACCTGGCCTCGCGCGTGCAGGCCGCGCTGCTGCCGATGATCTTCTGGCCGCCGCTGATGACGGTGATGGCGATGACCACCGGCAGCCTGAAGCGCGAAGGCCACAGCGCGTGGCTGGCCGGCGCGCACGTCGCGGGTCTGGCGACCATCGGCGCCGTCGTGTGGCTCAGCGGCGTCGCCGGCTGGGCCCCGCTGCCGATGGCCACTGCCGCGCTGCTGCTGGCGCTTTTGGCCCGCGTGAGCCTCCTTCTTTATTGCGTGCGGCGCTTCATCGGCACCGAGGCCGACGCGCGCACCGAGGCCGCGCCGCCGTCATGGAAGGTGATGGCCTGCTTCTACCTGCCCATCGCGGCGAACACGCTGCTGATGCTCGCGTCGCGCCCGCTGATCCAGGCCTTCTTAGCGGGACTGGCCGATCCGGCGGCGGTGCTGGCGGGCTTCGGCGTGGCGACGATGCTGGGCGAACTGTGCTACAGCTGGATCAACGAGCTGCGCTCGCAGGCGGTGGCCTTCCGCGAACAGCCCGCGGTGCGCGCGAAGATCCCGCACTTCGCGGCGCTGACCTGCGGCGCGGTCACCGCCGCGATGGCGCTGTGCTTCTGGACGCCGCTGAGCCGCCCGCTGCTGCGCGCGGCCTTCGTGCTGGACGGCGAGGTCCTGGAGCAGGCGGCGGGCGCGATGGGCGTGCTGGTGCTGGCGCCGCTGGTCGTCGGGCTGCGCTCGGTCTACCAGGGCGAGGCGATCTACCTTCGCCGCACCGGAAGCTACATCGCCAGCGGTCTTCTGCGCGTGGCGCTGATCGCGGCGCTGATGTGGATTCTGCTCGGCGCGGGGCTTTCGGGCGCGGTGGCCGGCGCGTGGAGCATCATCGGCGGGTTCACGGCCGAGGCCTTCGTGCTGGCGGCGGTGCTGCACCGCCGCGCGCCGGAGGCTGCGACCGCGCACCTCGCTGCGCGTCCGGCGGCCGCGGCGTCGGGCGACTGACGGGCCCGCCGTTCCTCCCGGCGCATCTCCATCTCCAGCCTGCTCCGGCCGCCTGCGGCATTGACGAACGCCGTCCGGCTGCGATACTGAACAACGCTTACGCCAATTTCCTGGTTTTTTTTATCGCGGTTCGGGCGTCCCTATGAACCTCCACCACCTCCAGGCCGTCGCGCTGGCGCTGGCGATCTACCTGATGCTGGCGGTTTCCTATATCGGATGGGGGGCGACCGCGCTGCGGGTGCTCGGCATCGGAGCGAACGATCCGGACTACCCGTCGCGCCCGCTGGCGGCGTGGCTGGGCTGGGCGGTCACGCTGCTGGTCTTCCAGATCCTTCATTTCTTCCTGCCGCTGAACGCGGCGGCGGTGCTGCCGGTCTTCGGCCTCGGCGCGATCCTGTTCGTGCCGGCCGCGATCGTCCAGTACCGGCGCTGGCGCGGCGGCGCGTACGCGTTCACGTGGAAGACGGCGGCGCTTGCCGCGGTGCTGCTGCCGGCGGCGGCGGCCGCGGCGGGTTTCGTGGCCACGCAGGCGATGATGCCCGAGATGATCATGGATTCGGGCCTCTACCACTACAACAAGATCCGCTGGCTCAACGAGTACCCCCTCGTGCCGGGGCTGGCGAACCTTCACATGCGCCTGGGGTTCAACAGCGCCTTTTTCCATTACACGGCGGCACTGAACGTGTATCCCTACTTCAACCATGGGCGCTCGATCGCCAACAGCTTCCTTTACGTCCTGACCGCGGCGTACCTGATCGGCGTGGTGCTGCCCGTCTTCCGGAACCCCAGGGCGCTGCTGGAAGCGCATCCGTTCCGTTACGTTCCGGCCCTATTCTGCCTTCCGTACATGCTTTACCTGGCGCGCTTCTCGCCGGAGCTGTCGTCGCCGACGCCGGACTTCGCGCCGTTCCTGCTGCAGATGAACCTGTTCGCGGAATTGGCGCGCGGCATCGAGGCCTGGACCCGCGGCGAGCGCCGGCAGCACGGCCGGGCCGTCGCGATCGCCCTGCTCGCGGGAAGCGCGATTGCGGTGAAAGCGAGCAATCTCGCCTTCGCCGGGACGATTTTCGTTTTCCTGCTCTGGTACGCGATCGTGGCGGCCGGGCGGAGGCCCCTGGCGCTCGCCGCCGGGCTCTTGTTCCTGATGGGCGGGGTATGGATCGCGACCAATTACATGCTCTCGGGCGCACCCCTTTACCCGTCGAATGCGGGCCGCATCGAGTTCGATTGGGCCATCCCCACCGACCGCGTCACCGAGTTGCAGAACTGGATCCTGAGTTGGGCGCGCCAGCCCATGCGACATTGGTCGAAGGTGATCGGCCATTGGGATTGGTTCCTGCCCTGGTTAGGCAGCCTGCTGCTGCGGCCCTACCTCTGCCATCCGCTCTTCGCCGCCTGCGGCCTGGCGGTGGCCGTGGGCGTCACGAGCCTCCTGCGGCGTGCAGAACGGCCGCGGCTGCCGGAGTGGTCGCTGGGCCTGCCGGTCGCCGCCGGGCTGGCCTTCTGGTTCTTCACCGCGCCGGCGACGCGTTTCGCCGAGGCCATGCTGTTCCTGCTCCCGATCTTCCTGGCCACCCTGCTTCTGTGCAGCGAACAGCGCATGGTGCGCGGCTGGCGCCTGGCCCTCGCGGCGGCGGCGCTCTTCGCGGCGATCAATTGGCAGTTGGGCTCGTACTTCCTCAAGGCCGGGTCCGGCTACTTTCACGCGGACGCGGCCGGCTGGCAGACCGCAAAGAAGGAGGAACTCCGGCAGAAGACCACCACGTCCGGGCTGAAGCTGTATCTCCCGAAGGGGAGCAACCGGAGTTGGGACGCGCCGCTGCCCTGCACCCCGTACTTCGATCCGAACCTGCGCCTGCGCGACCCCCAGGACATGGCCGCGGGGTTCACCGTCCAGCCGCCCGAGGGCGGCACGCCGCCGCCGAGCGCCCCACCGCCGAAACCGCGCAAAAGACCGCACGCGCGCAAGCAACCGCCGAAGTGACGTTCCGCGTTCACTGGCCTTACGTCGTGCCCGGATCCCGGCGCCCGCTCCTCCGCCCCGCCGGACTCACTCGTCGCAATCGCAGCGCAGCCGGTAGGCCTCCGGCGCCACGCCGTGCGCGCGGCGGAACTGGTTGGTGAAGGTCGCGCCGGGCCGGAAGCCCAGCAGCCTGGCGACCTCGGCGATGGACAGGGTCGAGTACCGCAGGTACCAGCGCGCGTGCCGCCAGCGCTGGCGCAGGAGGAACGTCTTGGGCGCCTCGCCGGTCACGCGCTTGAAGCTGCGGTCGAAGTGCGCGGGCGTGATGCCGCATTCGGCCGCCAGCTTGTGGATGAACTTCGCGCCGCCCGGGATCCCGCGCAGCCGCACGGCCAGTTCGCGCACCTGGCCCTCGCGGGTGAACGACCGCAAGCGCATCCTCGCGCGCGGCACCGGCGACGAACGGCGGCGTGGCGTATCGAGGTCGGTCAGCAGCGCGCGCAGCAGGGCCGACGAGGCCGCCGCCGCGTGGCCCACCTCGGGCACCGGCGCGTCGTGCAGCGCGACCAGCTTCTCCATGCAGGCGCGCAAAAAGGCCGCGTCTTCGACGGCCAGCGGCCCGGGTTCGCGCGCGCGCAAAGCCGCCGCATCCGCACCGCCTTCGATCTGGAAGCGCACGAAGGTGAGCCCCAGCGGCTCGGGGTGGCGGTGTTCGGCGAGGTACATCCGCCCCGGCGCCAGCCACAGACAGCCGCCGGGCGCCAAACGGTGCGTGACGAAGGCCGCCCCTGGACCGTCGGCCACGGGCTTGAGAGACGCGGGGGCTTTGCGGCCCGCCACTCGGCCGGGGCTCTTCTTGCGAGCGGTACTTCGCCCGGCACGGTGCGCGGCGCCCCAGTCGCCGGCGGCCCATCCGGCCGCGCGTTCGCGCGCCGCACGGCGGGCCTGCGTGAGGTTATGCGCGACCTGCGCGCGCACGGCGGCGAACTCCCCCGCGGCGTCGCCTTCCCGCACCGACAGGAAACCGCCGCCGCCCCAGACATAAAGGAGGCACGGGCTGTGCAGGTTCCGCGAGAAGCGTTCGCCGAGGGTCCAGCCGCCGGGGCAGAGCATGCGCTGGGCCTCGCGCACGTGGAGCAGCACCTTGTTATAATCGATGTCCATATCTGTTATTTGGGTTCCAAAAAGTGAAATGGTGTTAATAGCCTATGCAGCGATGTGTTGCAAGGCCAACGAGGTGCATGTGATTGCACCTTGCGCGCGGCATCGCCGCGTTACCTGGGTACCTGTTACGGTTTTTGCTTCGCATCGTGCTTGGAGAATTCGAAACTGCCACCGTGCCGCGGAACGACCTCAACTCAGAGGCGCAGAGGACGCAGAGGCCACGGAGGAGGGACGTTTCAAATCGGCTCTGCATTGTCAGCGAGAATTCTAGGCGTACAATCAGTCGGCATTCGGTATGGAGCAAAAGCATGCATTCGAAGGATCCGAAACTGCAAAGCACACGCCAACCGGAATTGCGAGCTGCATGGCTTGCCCTGGAAACAGACTATCTTGATCGCGCGGTAAAACGCGCCACGCCTTACCTCAATGCCAATGACCCAAAGCTCTCGGCGAATGCGATGAAGATCGTGGCTCTCGTCTGCTTCAGACGAGCCAATTACGCCAAGGCATGCGCACTATTCCAAGAGGCGGCGGCCGTGCTTGATGATGCCGAAAGCTGGTTCAATGTCACAACCTCCGCGACCCTTGCCGGCGATATCGAGACAGGGCGTATTGCCTTTAAGCGTGCAGTAGCTGCTCGGAAACGAAGTCCGAGCAACGATGCGCCCAGCATTCCGCTAATGCAACAGTGGTACGCCTGTGCCTTGCGGGACCAAAAGCAATACCAGTTGGCCCTCGATCAGATCAACGAACTCCGGTCCTACTATGAACAATTGCATATCACCGACGATACCTTCCTTTACATCCGTGGGGTCCCCAGCCTGTCGAATACCATGAAGGTTGCAGCCGACATTTTTCGTAGCTTGGGAACCTCCTTCGATTGGGAACCTTGGATTGATTCTCTCGCAAAGAAACTCGACGACGATGGCCGTGCGTATTTGGAAGGTATCAAGGAAGATCTCACCCACAGCGATGGCTAATATTGGAGCGCGGCGAAGCTGCGCGGAACCCTGGGTACCGTTCGCAAAGGGTCACCGCCCTGTAAGGGCGGCACCGCGAGCCAATACGTGTGTCTATTGACGGGAAACCCTTCTCCGCGGTTCATGACGTTCGATCGAAAATGGGCGTGCAGTAAAAATCGCCGGTGGCCGGCTACCGAACAGGTGGGGGGGTACGCTGTTCGGAGGGCACGACCACCGGCGAAGCGAGCTTTCAGCTTTCGGCCGTCAGCTTTCAGCGCGGGTTTGCGTTAAAGGATGGTACTGCGGTGCGTCCTCCTGGCCGGCCTCAACTATCCCGTCACGGTACGGCGCCTTCGGCTTCAACGGCCGGGTGGCTCATCCGCCTTGCCACCGCTGACCGCTGATAGCCGAACGCTGATCGCTTCCTAGCACTGTGAGAAGCCGCAGCCCGGGCACTTCACGCAGCCTTCCATGAAGGAGAGGGTCCCGTTCTTGCACTCGGGGCACTTGAGCTTGTACTGCTGCAGGAGCTTGTCGGCGGCCGTCTGCACCTTGGCCTCGATGACCACGCCGGGGGGCGAGTCGGCCGTCTTGGCGGTGGAGCTTCCGCTGCCGCTGGCGTAGGCCTTCGGCGGCGCCTCGAAGTCGATCTCGCCCAGCAGGATCGACTTCAGGCCGTACTCGCGCTTGGCTTCCTGGTACTTGCGCAGGGTCTTGCCCAGCGCATCGCCCAGGCTCATCACCCGGCCGTCGCGGGTCGGGATGCTGAGGTGCGAGCCGATGCCTTCCAACTGGTCGATGACCTGGTCGAGCGACCCGCCGCAGCGCAGGAAGAGGCTGACCATGCGGCAGATGGCCTCGAGGTCGCTCATCGCCACGTCGCCGGCCTTGCCCAACTGCGCGAAGACTTCCAGTTCGCGCTCGACCTTCGGATCGACCGTGATGGAGACGTGCATGTGCCCGAAGGGCGTGTTCTGGCGGATGCGCACCGCCGAGAGGATCGCCGGGGTCTTGGCCGGGCGCGTCGGGGACGGCACGGCGGCGGCCTTGGCGGCTTCGGCGACGGCCTTCACCGCCACGGTGGTGGCGCTGGCGGAGGCGTCCTTCTTGTCGCTGTTCTTCAGCGCCATCGGCTGGCCCTTGCGGCAGCCGTCGCGGTAGACCGTGACGCCCTTGCAGCCCAGGTCGAAGGCGAGGGTGTAGATCGCGCGGACGTCCTCGGGCTTGGCGGACTCGGGGAAGTTCGTCGTCTTGCTGATGCTCGCGTCGCAGTGGCGCTGGAAGGCGGCCTGCATGCGGATGTGCCATTCCGGCGTGATGTCGTGCGCGCAGACGAAGGTCTTCTTGACGTCCTCGGGTACCTCGTCGATGTGCGCCAGCGTCCCTTCGGTGGCGATGCGGTCCATCAGCTTCTCGCTGTAGAAGCCGCGCTCCTTCGCCACCTTCAGGAAGATGGGGTTGACCTCGACCATGTGCTGCGCCTTGCCCGTGTGGTCGCGCATCACCTGGCGGAAGAAGGCCAGGCTGAACAGCGGCTCGACGCCGCCCGAGCAGTTCGCGATGATCGAGATGGTGCCCGTGGGCGCCACGGTGGTGCAGCAGGCGTTGCGCATCTTGCGGTGGTGCACGGTGTCCCACGTGCTGCCGGGCCAGTGCCCGAAGTTGCCGCGCTGCTCCGCCAGCTCCTGCGACATCTGGTGGGATTCGTCGTTGAGGAACTTCATGAAGCGCTCGCCCCAGACAACGCCCTCGTCGCTGTTGTACGCGACGCCCAGCTTGTACAGCGCGTCGGCGAAACCCATTACGCCCAGGCCGATCTTGCGGTTGTTGTGGCAGACGTGCGTGATCTGCGGCAGCGGGTACTTGTTGACGTCGATGATGTTGTCCAGGAACTGCGTGCTGAGGCGCACGGCCTTGCGCAGGCCGTCCCAGTCGACGGCGGGCCTGCCGCTGTCGGTGTGGACGTACAGGCCGAGGTTGATCGAGCCCAGATTGCAGGCCTCGAACGGCAGCAGGGGCTGCTCGCCGCAGGGATTGGTGGCTTCCATCTCGCCGATGTGCGGCGTCGGATTGGCCTGGTTGATGCGGTCGATGAAGACGACCCCGGGCTCGCCCGTCTGCCACGCGTGATTGACGATCGAATCGTAGATCTCGCCCATGCGCCAGACGTCGGGGCGCTTCTCTTCGGGCAGGGCCTCGTAGGCCTCGATCTCCACCAGGTCCGCGACCTGGTACTTTCCGATGGAGAGGTTCTTCGGCAGCACGAAGCGCTTCTTCGTCCTGGGATTGATGACCACGTGCGGGCCGTTGTTGTCCTTTCTATATGCTTCCATCCAGTTGTCGCTTACTTTAACACTTATATTGTAGTTGGTAAACTGAGTCAGATCCTGCTTGGCCTCGATGAACTTGAGGATGTCGGGGTGCGTGATGTTCATCATGCCCATGTTCGCGCCACGGCGGAACGCGCCCTGCTGAATCGCGTTCGTGGCTTCGGAGAGTACGCGCCAGAAGCTGATCGGGCCGCTGGTGGTGCCGCCGCTGGACTTGATGAAGTCGCCGGTCGGGCGCAGGCGGTCGAAGGCGAAGCCCGTGCCGCCGCCGGCCTTCTGGATCAGCGCGGTGGCTTTGACGGTGTCGAAGATCTCGTCGATGGAGTCGCCGACGGGCAGGACGAAGCATGCGCTGAGCATGCCCATCTCGCGGCCTGCGTTCATCAGCGTCGGGCTGTTCGGCATGAACTCGCCCTTCACCATCATTTTGTAGAACTGGTTCTCGACCTCGGCAATCTGCTCGTCGGAGGCGCCGTAGGCGCGCTCGCCCTCGGCGACGACGCGTGCGACGCGGCGGAAGAGTTCTTCAGGGACTTCGATGGGCTTGCCGTCCTCGTCCTTCTTGAGGTAGCGGGTGCGCAATACGCGAATGCAGTTCTCGCTGAGACCCAGCGCCTTGCCGTTGGCCGTAACGGGGTCGAGGGTCTGGTCGGCAACCGGCGACGTGCGGGTCGCCTCGAACTGCTCTTTGCGGTCCTTCACCACCTTATTTTCGGATGCTGCGCCCTTGCTGTCCAACGATTTGGCCGGCTGAATCATCGCTTCCTCCGCTCCCCCAATCTACTGGCGCCCCTGGAACACCGAACAAAACCCCTTCGAACCCTAATCTCGGTAGGGCCTAAGATCTAATCCTCAAAGTTGTTTATCGATCGGCGCCGCTGATGATATTAGTTAAAAACCACATCATTTAGGCGGCGAGGAGTGTTTCTACCCCAAGACTTTGTGGTGTCAAGCCAAGAAAAAGTTTTACATTTAAACAATTTATTAACACCGAAACGTGTTGCAAATATTAGGGTTAGCGAATTCGCCCTCCTCGTAAGTGCAAAAGTCTCCGTTATTAGGCTCTTCCAACGCCTTGTTCTCATTGTCCTTCCCAGGTTTTCCACAGGTTCCCAGGTAAAATGCATAACTCATTTAATTTAAACAGGTTACATCTTCAGGGCGTTGTATCGGTAGAAGAGCACTAGGACGAAGATCAGGTTGTTTGTTGCGTGAACTACCATGGCGCTCCACAGGTTCCCGCGGCGCTCGTAGATCCACGTCATCAGTATCCCGAGCACGAAAAGCGCGGCGAAGTCGCTCCACACGCCATGCGCGAGCGCAAAGAGCGCCGACGCCACCACCGCACCGCCGGCTACGCCCAGGTAACGGCGCATCACGTTGTAGACGATGCCGCGAAAAATCAGCTCCTCGAAGAACGGAGCACACACCGCGGCGGCGATGAGCGCGAAAGCCAGCAGTCCCGCACTGGGGCGCTCTTGCAGTTCCTCCCGCATGAACGTGACGACGGGATTCTCGTCGGGCGCGCCGAGCCATTCCGTCACGACCATGTGACCGACCAGGTTGGTGGCCATCGGTATCCAGACGCAGACGAACAGCACCCCCCACGCGTAGACCGCGTCGCGCGCCAGCCCGCCCAGCGCGCCGGCTTCGCCGCGAGGCCAGAACGGCCACAGGCCCGCCGCGCCATTCGGGCCGCCGCGCTTTCGAGCGAGCACCACGGCCCCCGCCACAACGACGCAATACATCAGAAAGGTCTGCGCCATCATAGCCAGGCGGCCGGCGACGCCGGTTGGCATCCGGCGGTGGCCTTCCCCTATCCACCAATCGTCCGGCGTAAGCGCTTGCGTCGCTGCGTTCAGGTATGGGAATAGCGCCACGAAGAAGGCGAACACCACCAACAGGTCCAGCAGCGTGAGGTCGGGCCGGCAACAGTTCGACTTCGGCACCCAGAACGAATCGCCCGAACCCTTGCGCGCGGCGGCGCCTCCACCCACGACCACCACGAAGGCCACGAGACTGGTCACCATCAATAGCAGCAGAGGTGCGCCCACCGCCGCCTGGTTCTCGGCAAACGCCCGCTCGTCCGGCGCGGCGCGAACGTCGGGCGCGCCGCCGGGTTCGGCGGGCCGGACCGGAACCGCGGAATCAGGGGCGGGATCGTCTTTCTTTGCGGCCGGCAGCGAAGCTTGCAGGGCGATCAGGAGGCACGCGAGCCCCAGCAGCGCGAAGGCGTGAAACTCGCCGGCGAGCCAGCGATCGAAGGGATTCTTCGGACCGAAGGGTTCGATTCCGCCGCGCGCGGAGGAATCCACCGGCGCGGCCGGTTCGCTTCCTCCTTCCGGCGCCGCTGGCGATGGAGGAACGGGCTCCTCGTGCGGAGCGGGATCGGGATTCGTTTCGGCGTTCACTGCGGTGGGAAGGCTCCCTTCGCTTCGGGCTTGCATCCAATCACGTCCGCTTGGCGTATCGCGTGCGCAAGCGTAGCATGTGCCCGAATGAGCCGCCAGCCGCAGGCCCTCCTGCCCCCGCCCTTGATCGCGCTCGCCGCGCCGGACGCAGCTAACCGAACCCTCGCGGGCGGCAAGGCCGCCGCGCTGGCCGCGCTCCGGTCGGCGGGCTTTCCCGTGCCCGAAGGCGCGGTGCTTCCGGATGGCGTAGCACTGGACGGAGACGCGCGTCTTGCGCTTCAGTCGGCCTTTCCAATGCTGTGCCCCGAAGGCGGCGCGCTGGCCGTCCGCTCCTCCGTGCGCGCCGAAGACGGCCGGGACGCCAGCTTCGCCGGCCAGTTCCTGACGGTGCTCGGCGTCCGCGATTCGCGGTCGCTTGTGGACGCCGTGGCCCGCTGCCGGGATTCGTACACGAGCGAGCGGGCCGCCGCGTACGCGCGCAGGCAGGCGCCCGGGGCTCTCGATGCCGACGCGGCGCCGCTGGAGACCGGGCCGGTGCTGGTCCAGCGCCAGGTGGCCGCGCGCTGGGCGGGTGTCTGCTTCACGGCCGATCCCGAGAGCGGCATCGAGCAACTCACCGTGGTCGAGGCCGTCGCCGGCATGGGCGAGGCCCTGGTCTCCGGACAACGCGAACCGGCCTACGTGCGCATCGACGCACGCAGCGGACACGTGGTCGAGGCGCGCGGGCTGCCGGCGGACGGCGGCTTTCTGGATCTGGCGCAGGAAGTTGCGGCGCTGGCCGAGTCGGTTCGCGGTCATTTCGCGAAGGCCGGCGAAAGCGCCGCAGCGCAGGACATCGAATGGGCACACGACGGCGAACGCCTGTGGCTGCTGCAGGCACGCCCGGTAACGACGCCCACCTTTCCGCTGCCGCCTCGCCGTCCGCTGTGCGACCCTGAAGTGTGGTTTCACGGCAACTTCGCCGAGACGATGCCCGGCCCCGTGCCCACACTTTCCTGGGACGCGCTGCTCGACGCGCACGGCGCCCAACGCTGGCCCGAACCCTTCCGCAGCCTCGGCCGCACCACCGGCGCGTTCCCCGTGGAATGCATCGCCGGGCGCGTCTGCTGGAACGTCTCGATGTTCGCCTACCTGAACCTGCTGAACCGCTTCAGCCTGAAGCAGTTCCGCCTCATCGACGCGCGCATGGCCGCGGCCATCGAGCAACTGCGTGCCGAAGGCCGGATCGTTCCCGTTCGCCTGCCGCCAGGGCACCTGCGGGCTTGCCTGGCGCTGCGCATGCTGGCCATCGAGGCGTACATGCTCGTCCTGGGACTCCGTGCGCTGTGGCAGGGCGAGGCGGCCATCCAGGCCTTTGGCACGGCGGCGCAGCGCCTGATCGCGTTGTCCGGAACCATGCCCGCGCGGGAACTCGCGCCGGACGAGGCCTGGCGGCGCGCCCAGGGGATCCTGACCGGCTTTCTGCCCGCGATCGTTCCGCTGATGGGATGCTTTCGCCTCCTCTTTCTACCGCTGGGATGGGCTTCGCTGGCCGCGCGCTGGGCGGGCCGCCCGTTTGTCGAGACCGTCGCGCTGACTGCCGGCAATCCCAGCGGGACCGTGCGCATGGAACGCGCGCTGCGCGCGATGGGCGTGCGACTGCGCGCCGCCGGCGTCCAGGCCCCCTGCGCGCCGCACGCTTTGCCGGCGGCCGAGCGCGAAGCGCTGCGAGCGTTCCTCGCCGAGTTCGGGCACCGCGGGCCGGCCGAGCAGGACCTCTCGCGCCCGCGCCTGCACGAAGCGCCAGAGTTGGCTCTGGAACTGGCGCTCGCCGCAACATCGAGTCCCGCCGCCGAAGAGGCGCGCGCCAACGGCGGGAACGCCGAAACCGGGAAGGACCGGGCCGCGGCGCTGCTCGAGACGATCGCCGCGCGAGGCGTGCTGGGCCGTGCCCGCGCCGCATTGCTGCGCTGGCTGCTTCCGCACGCGCGGCGCATGGCGCCGGTGCGCGAGGACGCGAAGCATCTCTTCTGGATGCCCGTCTGGGACCGTGTGCGTGCATTGACGCTGCGCGCCGCCGACGGCCTGGTCGCGCGCGGGGCCCTTGAGCACCGCGACGACGTCTTCATGCTTAAAGTCGCAGAGCTCAACGAGTGCTGCGGTAAAGACCCGCCCGAGAATGCGGCGGTCCGGCGGCTGGCGCGCGCGCGCCGCAGGCAGTTTGAACAATGGAAGCGCCTGAACTTCCCCGACGTGCTGCGCAGCGACGGCCACCCGGTGCGCCTGGACGGCGAACGCGCCGAGGGAAGCGCGGCCTGGCAGGGCGTGCCGATCTCCAGCGGCGTCGCCGAAGGCCCCGCGCGCGTGGCGGCAAACTTCGAGGAAGCGCGCAAGCTCGCACAAGGCGAAGTGCTGGTGGCGCGGAGCGTCGATCCGGGTTGGACGCCGCTGTTCGCGCGCGCCGGCGGGCTGGTAATGGAAGTCGGCGGGGTGCTCTCGCACGGAGCAGTCGTGGCCCGGGAGATGGGCCTGCCGGCGGTGGCGAGTTGCACCGGCGCGACGCGGAACCTCCGCACCGGGCAGCGCATCCGGGTCGACGGCAACCTGGGAACCGTCCTCCTTCTGGACGCGGACGAATCGGCGGTTGCTCAGCAATCAGACACTCCTTGACGGCGCATTGTACAGCCGAGACTGCACGTGGCGGACGTGCGAGGATTGCGCCGGCAGATTTCCTGCAAGTATTTTCAGCTTCGCGGGTTAAGATGCCGCATTAGGCTCCGAATGTGGTGTTAAATTGTGAACCTCGGCATTGGATTTTCGTGTCCTTAAAAAGGCGTAAGCGGTTTCCGTCGTAGATGCTTTCAAAAGGCAATCGGCGAACGTCTAAATAGAGAACTGGCCCATAGTTTTTTGGCGCAAGGAATTCAAGGTGCCCCGATGACGAAACGCGTCCTGACCTTTTCCTGGATCGCGCTCGGCCTGCTGTTGTGGGCCGGCGCTCCGAACTGTTCGGCGCAGGCCGGCCAGGAGGCGCCCGCCGCCTACTGTCCCGTCGGCAAGCCCGATCCGGTGCCCGCCGACCTGGCCAAGACGTTCTCCTCGGACCCCAAGGTCACGCATGACGAGAAGCTCAAGGAGATCGACGAGCTGGCCAACCGCAACAAGGACGAACCCTGCGCGACGGCGCTGCGCTGGCTGATCCACCAAGCCGACGCGGACAATCAGATCCGCGACATGGCGCTGCGCACGCTGGGCTACTGGTCGCTGACGTACCTGCCCGACGACGTCGTCGGCATGATCGAGGACGCCGCCCAGCCCCTGGCCTGGAAGACGATCTGCGTCAAACACCTCGGCGAACTGTACGTCACCTACCGCAACAACACGGCCTTCGACGGCCTGCTGGCGGCCAGCCAGAGCAAGGTGCCCGAACTGCGCGACGCGGCCCTGATTCACCTGGGCCACGTGGCGGCGTACCTTCGCTGGCGCGAGCGCCAGAAGGACCATTACGAGACCCTGAGCAAACGCGTGGAGGAGGCGTTGAAGACCGACCGCGCTTCGGCCGTGGCTGCGGCGCTGGAAGCGATCGGCCTGGCCGGGATGCAGGAACGCGCCGTCAGCGTCGAAGAGTTGGCCGCCGACGAGAAGCGCACGCCGGAGGTTCGCGCCGCCGCGTTGCGCGCGCTGACGACCATAGGGCGGCCCGAGAGCCTGGCGGTGATCGATGCCGCGCTGAAGTTCGACAATGAAATGATCACCAAGGCCGCACAGGAAAGCCGGCCCTTCGTGCTCGTCACGCGGCTGGAGAAGGCGCCAACGCGCGCAGAGGCCTTCGCCGAACTCAAGAAGACCGGGCCGTCCGCCAAGGACGCGCTGATGCAGGCGATGCTCAGCCCCGAGGCGCCTCACCGCGGCCTGGCCAAGACCCTGCTGGGCGACCTTTACGTCGTGCCCTCGGGCCTGCCGGTCCTGGACCGCAAGGGCATGGAGCAGCACAAGAAGGAGAAGGCCCTCTTCTTCGACAAGAAACGCCGCATCATCGCGATCGAGGGCGAGTTCAAGCTCGAGCAGGGCCCGCTGGAATACGCCGTCGTCTGCAAGGGCGAGAACGCAAAGCTCCACGAATGCATCCTGGCACTCGACTGCCCGCCCATGGACGTCTTCTACACGCTCTTCGCCTGCGAGTACGCACCCGCCGACATCGTGCGCCAGCGCGGGCGCATCCCGGTCCGCAAGGGCTCGCGCGTGCAGTTCTCGGTCGAGTTCGAACGCGAAACGCAGACGCCGGCCGGCACCGAAAAGAAGACGGTCCGCGTGCCCCTGGAGACGCTAATCTGGGACGCGGGCACCGGCGCCCCGATGAAGCGCACGCCCTGGGCCTTCACCGGCTCCCGGATGGAGCGCCTGCCCGACGGGAACGAAGTGCTGATGGTGCGCATCGAGAAGTCCATCGTGGCGCTAATGGACGATCCCAACGCGCTGATGAACCTGCCCGACGAGAGCGCCGAGAAGGCCAACGTCGGCCAGGACCAGGCCTCGGGCTACTACGAGGTCAACCGCGCGGCCGTACCGCCCACCGGCACGAAGTGCTGGCTGGTCTTCGAGCCCCTCGACGACAGCGGCGCCGCCAAGGACCCGGGCGACACCAAGAAGACGGCCGACGCCGATCCCAAGACCGACCCCAAGTCCGGCCCCAAGCCCTGACCCGCGCATGGACGCCTCCGGCTTCCACGCGTCGCTGCGCGCCCTGCCGCTCGCCGTAAAGCGCACCTTCATCCGGTCCGCCCCGTGGACTGCCGCCGCGCTGCTCGCGGGCTATGCACTGCCCTGGCTGCTGAACGGCTTCTTTCCCGTCCTGCCTTCGGCCGGCGCAGCCCTGGCGATCCCCCAGAGCACCAAGGCGGCATCCTTCCTGCTGAACCTCGCGCTGCTCGCCGTCGCGCTCGCGCGGCTGCCCCTGCAGAGCAGCGTGGGCTGGCCGTTCTTGCGCGCATGGATGGAGACGAGCCTGTTCTCGGTCACCGCGTTCGCGGGCCTGGCCCTGTGCGGCGCCCCGATTTCGGCGGCGGCGACCATGGCCGCGCTGACCGCAGCGCAAGCTGCCGCGCTCCTGGGCGCCGCGGCGTTCCTCCTTTTGTTCTGCAAGCGCTGCGCTGGAATAACGCGCATGGCACTGGCGTTGGCGCTGGCGTTGATGGCCGGCGGGATCTTCTGGACGCGCCCGATCCTGCAGGGCTTCTACGGCAGCGAAGCGGCTACCGAGCAGGAGCGCGAACGCACCATGGCGCGCGCCGACGCTGGCGCGCGTGCGGTGCTGGCGCTCAGCCCCATGGGCGGCATGGCCGAGGCCTGGAACCGCAGCCGGTCGGGCTTCGATCTGGTGCGCGGGCACCACACCTACGTCCTGTGGATCGGTTCGGATCGCCTGATCTCGTACCCGCGCCTTTGGCCGGGGCGCAACGAACCTTCGGCGGGCGGTGGGCCCGCAGCGCTGGCGCCGGGGCTGATCCTTGGGTTGGGCGTGTGGGGTATAGTGCTGCTGCTCACCGGAGACCTACTGGCGGGTTCGCGCGCGGGCGGCGCGGCGGGCGCGGCGTCAGAATCCGAAGCCGCTCGAGGAGCCGAAGCTGCTTGAACCGCTGAACCCGCCGATGTTGATGCTGTATTTGAACTTCTTCGAGCCGCCGTTCAGGTGAATCCCGTAGCCGCCGTACGACCCGCTCGAATAGCCGCTGCCGTAGCCGCCGTACCCATACCCCCCATAGCCATAACCGCCGTAGTACGGGCCGAAGTTGCTGAGGTTCGTGCCGAAGGCGAAGTTCCCTGCCACGATCCCGGGCGAGTACCCGAAGCTGCGCCGGAAGTTCGATGCCGCGGTGCTGCGTCCGCCATCGGAGTAGACGAAGCCCGAACCGTAGCCATAGCCCGGCCCGTAGTACCGGCGCGCACCGTAGTACGGATCGGTGCTTACGGTCCCGACGAAGAAGCCGTCGTCGCCCGAGGCGATGCCCACCCCGTCGACGTAGTACGGCGTGTAGCCGCTTCCGCCGATGTACAACCCGTCGCCCTGCGCGAAGTAGCCGTAGCGGCTCAGCAGGGACTCGCCGTATTCCAGGCGCAGGCGTTCGCGTTCGCGGTAGGCCTGCTCCACGCGCTTCTGGCGCAGGGCCGCTTCAATGTCGCGTTGCGCAAACTTGTCGGGCTCGTCCTTGCGCGGCGCGATGCTCAGATCGTCGCCCGCGTCACGGCGCTGGTCGATGATCCAGGCGCGCTCGGCCGGCCGCACCCACAGTTCGTCGTCCAGAGGCACCAGCCCCTGGGCGCGGCGCTCGGCGTCGACGGCCTGCCAGCCCTGCTCGGTCTTGACGTGCCCCAGGCGCTTGCGCGCGGTTTCGTGGTCCGGATCGGCTGCAACGGCGTTGACGTAGGCGGCCTGTGACTCGCTGGTGAACCCGACCTTCAAGGCGTAGTAGTCGCCGAGCTTCACCCACGCGTCGGCGGCCTCCCGGCCCTGCTTGCCCCGCGCGTCGACGCGCAACGGCGCGGCGCCGGCTTCCACCGGATCCGGGGCCAGGCCCTTCTTTTCGATGGAACGGATGCGGCTGCGCTCGATGACGACGCGCCCCTTCATGCTGCCCAGGCGCACTTCGAGGGTGACGGTCATGGCATTTTCTTCGACGATGGTGCCTTCGCGGACGGTACCGTCGGTCAGCGTCACGGTGTCCGCGCGCGCAGAACCGCCAGCCAGCATCGTTACCAGGAGCGCCGCCGCCAGGGCCCACCTCTGCCGATTATGCCGGTCCGCCATGGTGCCTTTCCCTTGCCCGGCCTAAGTCCGCCACCTTTTCTAGTATAGCGGATGAATCAAGGCGCATTCCGCAGAATCCGCTCACTTAAAGGACGAGCAGCCTCGCCGCACCTTAGCCTTCATTCCGAGAACTCCAGCCCTGCCAAGCAATTAGGGGAAGGCGGCTGCATCTGTGCAGAGTTTGTTTCTCCTGGTGAAATGCCGTTTCACGAGTGCCAGAAACACGGCGCCCCGCGGCGCGCAGAAAATCGGCAATCGGCGTTACGCGCCGGGGCTAAGTGGGTATATTTTATGAGCTTGTACTTTTGGAGGCCGCCCTTGTCTCAGCCGCGCAAAGGACTCATGTACGGCACCATCGCCACCCTGGCGCTGTTGTTCGGCGTCGGCATCGCGATGGTCCTGATGAGCCACTCGCGGCAGGCCGGCCAGGAAGGTCTGCCGGTCGCTCATCTGAGCCTTCTGCCCGCCACTTCGGGCAGCGACCCGGGGCCGCAGTGGGTCGCCGGCGCCGACGCACACGGCCAGGACGGCCAGAGCTACTTCTGGACGGGCATCACCGTCCGAGACGACGAAGCCGTCTACCGCATCTACTTCGACCGCCAGACCGACGAGCATTACCACTTCCTCGAGAAGCGCAGTGACCCCAAGGCGCCGGAGCGTTCTTGGGACCTGACCCTGGGCTACTGCGAAGGCGGCGTTGAGCAGATCCTCAGCCGCGGGCACTGGGGCGAGGACGAGGACGGCCCGCTGCGCGTGGCGCGGCACGGCGCGCACATCGGGGTCTTCGTCGGTCCGCGCCTAGCGTTGTGGGCCTACGACGCGCGGGCGATGGGCGGCACCGTCGGCGTGCGTTCGCTGCTGGGCAAGCCGCAGGGCCTGGACGTGGAAGCCCACGACGAGATCCTGCTGCAGGACGATTTCATGCGCGAAAAGGCCGACACCGGGGCCTGGCGCTGCTCGCCCGGCGCCTTCGAGATCAAGAGTCTCGAAAATCCCGTGCTGAGCCAGAACGCATTCTATTTCTTTGGCACCGGGCAGAACGAGAAAGCCGTCATCGGCGCGCCCTGGTGGGACAACTACCAGTACCGCGTGTCGCTGCGGGGGCCCGAGGGCGCGCGTATCGGGCTCGTCTTCGCCTACCGCGACGAGGCCAACTACGGGCTCTTCCGCTGGACGGCCACCGAGTACAACCGCGACGGTACGCTGAAACGCCTGGGAAGCCGCGAACTGGTGAAGGTGCAGAACGGCCGCGAGGAAGTCCTGGCCGCGGAGAACGGCGGCGGCTACGCGCCCGACCAGTGGTACGCGGCGGTCGTCCATGTCGGGTATGCGGACGTGCGCGTGACGATCGACGAGCAGGACATCTTCGAGGTCCACGACGCGAACCTGTCCGCCGGCGCCGTGGGTTTGTGGTGCGACGTCAACCGCCCGGTCGTGCGTGCGCCGGATCCTCACGCGCTGTCCGGCAGCACATATCGCAACAGCCTGGACCAGCTGATGCGCCAGTTCGCCGTCTTCGACGACGTCCAGGTGCGCAGCGCGGACAGCTTCGAGGACGACTTCCGCGAGCCCCCGGAACTGGCAGGCGGCTGGCTTGCGGGGCCCGGGCGCTGGCAGGTGAAGGCCCGCCCCGGCGTTGCGGGCTGGGTCGAGGCTCCCGCCACGGGCGCCAGCAAGGCGCTGATCGGCCGGCCCGCCGCGGCGCGCTACCAGATCGCCTGCGAAGTGGCGCCCGGCGCCGCCGGCGCGGGGCTGGTCTTCCATTACCGCGACGAACAGAACTGCTATCTCGTGCGGCTGGGACGTGACACCTTGCAACTCAAGCGCTTCGAACTCGGCCGGGAACGCCTGATCGACGAGTGCGCCCTCGCGCCGCCGCCACAAGGCACGGCCGGCACTGCCAACGGTTCGGAGCGGGCCTTCCAACTGCTACGCGTCCGCGTGTATGGCGGCCACCTGGTCGCCGAATGCCCCGGCCGCGCGGTGGTGCAAGGCTTCGAGAAGCGGGCCCTGCGCGGGCGCGTGGGCCTGTGGACCGAGGACGCCGGCGGTGCGCCCGCCGCCTTCCGTAGGTTCCACCTGGCGCCGCTGGAGGAATCGAAGCCGCTGATCACCACAAACGCGATCTACGAGGAAGAAGCCACCATGCAGGACTGGACGCGCGCCAGTTGGGAGTGGTCGCGGCCGGCGGATTCCTTCTCATACGACAAGGCGAAGGTCGACCTGCGTTTCCACCGCGGCCAGTTCCCGGGCGACGTCGAGATGACGATTGAGCCACGCGAGATCCAGTCGCGCCTTCACGAGGTGGCCCTGGCGGCGGCGGGCGGCGAAGGCAGCGAGGCCCAGCCGCAGCCGTTCACCGACGGCTACCTGTTCCGCTACCGCGGCGGGCAGCCGAGGCCGGACGGGAGCGACGCAGTGGTGCTGGACCTGTTGCGCGCGGGCGAGGTCGTGGCGCAGGCCTCGCTGAGCGAACGCGAGGTGCGCGAACTCTCCTCGCTGGGCCTGACCCGCTATGGCCCCTTCGTGGTGGCCAAGGTCAACGGCAAGGCCGAACTGACCTGGCGCGATCCCCATCCCCTGCCCGGCGTGCGGCTGGCCTACTTCGCTCGAGGCCTGACGGTGCGCGACGAGGCTACACGCATCCACAGCGGCAGCCTGCTGAACGAGACGTTCTCCGCCGCGCCGACGGCGTGGCGCTCGGCGGGCGCAGCCATAGCGGAGATCACCAGCCGCTGGGACTGCGACACGCGCTGGACCTTCTTCACGCTTCGCAACGATCCCGCGCGCGGCAAGCCGGCCGTGCTGTGGAGCAAGCGCCGCTTTCCCGGGGACGTGTCCGTCGAGTGGTTCGCGGCCAACAAGCTCGAGACCGAACGCCGCCGCGACCGCAGTTCCTTCTACAGCTATGCGCGCGACATCAACCTGACCATCGGCAGCGACGGGCACGACCTCTCCAAGGGCTACACGTTCATGTTCGGCGGCTTGGACAACCGCGGCTCGATGATCCTGCGCAACGGGAAGGTCGTGGCCCAGAACGACGTCAAGATCCCGACCAACCAGAGCTTCCACCAGAATTGGTTCTATCTGCGCGCCGAACGCCACGGCGGGAAACTGACCTTTTACACCAACCTCTTCCCCGGCCCGTCGCTGGTCTTCGAGGACCCCGAACCTCTTACCGGCAACCGCCTTGCGCTTTGGACCTTCGATCATGCGATGGTGGTCAGCCGGGTGCGCATCAGCGGAGAGGGCAACGGCGAAGTGGAAGACCCCTCGCGGATCTGGCCGCCCATCATCACGCCGTACGACGACGCCCTCCAGGCAACTCCCGACAGTGAAAGCCCTTAGCTTGTTTCATGCGAAGTAAGCGGCGATGCCGCTCCGCCGGAGCCGTCCGCTCCCCCTTTATCTCAGGAATTTCCATGAAAGCCGGCTACGCCCGGGTGTCGAATGCGTGTTGAGTAAGGGATGTCCAGGCACAATCCAGGGCAGCAAGCAAGGGTCAGAAGTAGACTCCTTTGTGAGGGGTTCGAAAAGTGGAGACTTGAGCCTGCTTGAGCGGTATAAAGTACATGGGGAGCTATATTTAGTTCACATGTGCATTCCGTTCAGGCGCGTCTCCTTTACTGAGGCCTGCAAACGATGCCTGAGGACCGCATGAAGCGCTCTGGTCTGCTCTCCCTCCTGCTGGTGCTGGGCCTGGGCCTGGCCGGCAGCGTCCTGTTGCTGCCCGGCGGCGATGGCGCGGTATCGGCCGGCCCGCCGGAGCCGGCGGTTCGCATCGCCCCGGCTGCGGTCCAGGCGGACCCCGGTCCTCAGGCGGTGTGGGGCGCGCCGGCCGGATCGACCGAAGGCGGCAAGCACTTCCTTTGGGTGGACGTGTCCGTGCGGGGCGATACTGAGGCCTGCCGCATCTACTTCGACCGCAAGGACAACGAGAACTACCACTACCTGCAGCGCCGCGACGGCCGGATCACGCTGGGCCTGTGTGAGAGCGGCGTCGAGCAGATCCTGTCCGAGTGCGACACGCCCGACGGCGAAGGCGGCGAACTGCGCGTGGCGCGGCACGGCGAATGGATCGGCGCGTTCGCCGGCCTGCGGCTGGTGGGCAGCGCCTTCGACGACCGTCGCATGGGCGGCAGCGTGGGCCTGCGCAACTACAAGCCCGGCGCCACGCCCATTCTCGATGCCAAGGAGCGCGAGGACATCCATTTCGCCTCCGACTTCATGCGCCTGGACTCGGACAACTTTGCATGGCGCACGTACCACTGCGGCCCCGGCAAGGGCGAGTTCTCGATCAAGACCATGCGCAACCCGCTGCTGAGCCAGAATGCCTTCAACTACATGGGCGCGGGCCACGAGGTCTTCTCGGTTGCCGGGGAGCCGTGGTGGGACAACTACCGCTACCAGGTGGCCGTGCGCGGACCCGTCGAGGGCAAGCTCGGCCTAATCTTCGCGTTCCAGGACGAGAACAACTACGGGCTCTTCCGCTGGTCGGCCCGGCGCACCAACCCCGACGGCAGCACGCTTAGCGCCGGCCTGCGCGAACTGGTGCTGGTCCGCAACGGCGAAGCCAAGGTCGTGCAGCAGGCGCCGGGCGGCTACCTGCCCAGCCAGTGGTACAAGGCCGAGGCGCTGGTCAGCCACGAGCGAGCACGCATCTTGATCGACGGCCACGCGCTCTTCGAGGTCAGCAGCCCGTACCTCACCACCGGCGCCGTCGGTGTCTGGTGCGACGTGGCGCTGCCGGAAAAGCCGGCCGACGATCCCGAAGCGCAGCCGTTCAGCATGAACAGCATGCACGACCTGATGAATCAGCACGCCGTCTTCGACGACGTAAAGGTCGACAGCGTGGCCGGCATCGCCGACGACTTCCGTTCGCCCGGCCCCCTGATGCGCGGCTGGCTGCGTGGCACGGGCAACTGGGAGGTCCAGCCGGTCACCAACGAGCGCCTCGGCGGGGAATTGCACGCCGAACCCGGCGCGGGCGCGTCCAAGAGCCTGATCGGAAACCGCGGCTGGTCGCAGTACCGCCTGGCCTGCGACGTAGATCCCGGCAAGGGCAAGGCTGGCCTTGTGCTGCTGTACCTCGACGAATCCGACTACTACCTAGCCCGCACCACCCGGTCCGAGCTGGAACTGGTCCACGTCGCCGGCGGCCGCGAGCAGGTGCTTGACCGCTCGACCGTGAACCCCGCGCCGGCCGACGACGGCTACCTGCGCCTGAGCGCGCGCATCAAGCGCGGCCACATCCAGGTGCAGGCCAAAGGCCAGGATGCCTGCGTGGAATACTACGAGTCCGGCGATGCCCTGCGCGGCCGCGCCGGGTTGTTCGCCGCGCAGGCGCCGGCGCGCTTCCGCCGTTTCCGCCTGGCTTTCTTCGAGGAATCGCAGCCCCTGGTGACCAGCAACGCGATCTTCGGCGACGAGTCTTCGATGCAGGACTGGACCGACCCGAAAGAAGACTGGGACGCCAACTCCAAGGAGTTGATGATCAACAACGAGGCGGTGAAACCCATCTGGAACCGCAACCAGTTTCCGGGCGACGTGGAACTGACCGTCGAGCCGCGCGAGATCCTGGATCCCAACGCGCATACGCTCGCGCTTTCCGTCAGCAAGGACGGCGGGCAGTCCGCCAACCAGGAACGTGATAAGAACGAGAGCGAGGCCGGCGAGAGGGATCGCGGCAAGTACAACGGATACGTCTTTAAGTACGAGGTCAGCCGCAGCACCACGGGCGCGACGAAGGACGAGCGCCTGGCGCGCGTGACCCTGATCCGCCAGGGCCAGACCGTGCAGACCGAGGTCCTGCCCGGCGGACCTGTCAGCGACCTGGCCACCGCCAGCCTGCGCCGCGCGGGCCGCTATATCATCGGCACCATCAACGGGCGCTCCGTGGTCGTCTTCCGCGACGAGAATCCGCTGACCGGTACCAAGGTCGCCTACGTCGGCCAAGGCCTGTCGCTGAAGACCGAGGCTACGAAGATCCAGAGCGAAGGGTTCACGGACGAGGAGTTCGCCACCGCACCGTCGAACTGGCGCACCGCCGGCTGCGCCATCGCCGAAATCGCCAACCGCTGGCAATGCGACCCGCGCTGGTCCTTCTTCTCGCTGAAGAGCGACCTGCGGGCCAAGGACCTGCCCAACGGGAAGGTCGCCGTGCTGTGGAACAAGAACCTCTATCCCGGCGACGTCACCGTCGAGTTCTTCGTCGGCAACAAGATGGAGGCCGAGCGCGGCCGTCCCTACGCCTACGCCCGCGACATCAACGTCACCATCTGCTCCGACGGCAAGGACCTGACCAAGGGCTACACCTTCATGTTCGGCGGCCGCAACAACGCCGGCTCCATGATCCTGCGCAACGGCGTCGAGGTCCGCAACAACTCCGAGGCGAAGGTCCCCACCTCCATGCGCTACCACCGGCACTGGTTCGAAGTGCGCGTCGAGAAGCGCGGCAACACCGTGCGCTTTCGGGTGGACAACTACTTCAATTCGGAGAAGGGCCAGGTGCTCGAGTGGGAGGATCCCAACCCGCTGACCGGCAACCAGATCGCCATCTGGACCTACGACCACGCCATCATGATCAGCCGCGTGCAGGTTTCGGGCGAAGGCGGCACCGAGACCGAACCGCCCGACCGGGACTATCCCCCGGTAAAGACCATCTACGACCAGCAATAAGGATACCGGCGCACCGATGACCGAGCCCACCATGCCCGCCGCCCCGACGCCCAAGGGCGCCGCCCGCGCCCGCCTTCCACTGCTGCTGGCGGCGGCCGCCGCGCTCGGCGTGCTGGCCTGGCTGGCCGGCGGCCGCGCGCCGAACGACGGCGGCCGGAGCGCCGGAGACGCCACGCCTTCCGGCGATCCGGATGAGGCGTTGGGCGGTGTCAGCGTGCACATCGAGTCCGACCCGCCCGGCGCCAGCCTCTTTATCAACAGCACGCTCGTTGGCGCCACGCCGTACGAGTGGAAGCACGCCGGACCCGGCACCTACGTGCTGCGCTTCGAGAAAGCCGGCCGCGCGCCCCAATCGCGCCGCCTGGTCGTGGGCGAGGAGCCCGCCAGCGTCGCCGCCAAGCTCCCGGCGCTCTCGACCGGCGTGCTGGAAGTCGCCATCGAACCGCGCGGCGCGGAAGTCCTGCTGGACGGCGAACTGGTCGGGCACACCCCGCTAAGCCTTGCCGACGCGCCGGCCGGCCAGCACGAGTTGATTGTGCGTAAGACGAACTTCAAGCCCTTCACCGCGCGCATCGAGATCACGCCCGGCGAGATCCTGCGCTACGCCGACCAGTCCCTGGACGACAAGATCCTGGCCATGCTCCGCGCCAAGATCAAAGGCGAACCGCAGCGCGTCGCCCACTATGTGGATCTGGGGCATTACGAATTCGTCAACAACCGCATGGACGAGGCCGTGCTGGCTTTCATCCAGGCGCAGGAAGTCGCCGAGACGCCGCTGACTTTCGAGCCCGAGGTCGACGAACAGCAGCGCGCCCTGGAACAGCGCCTGCGCCTGGAGGACTACCGCCGCCTGAAGAAGGAGGTCGAGAAGCACGTCCGCTGGCCAGGCAAGAACACCGCCGACTTCCGCGAGAAACTGCAGCGCCAGCAGGATATCTACGGCCGCAAGAACATCGCCTCCTGGTCCTGGGTGCAACTGGCCGCGCGCAACCACATCGAGGGCGGACACCTGACGCAGGCCGAGAGCCTGTACATCGACCACCTGGACAAGAACCCCAACGGCGAAAACGCACCCGATTGCCTGCTGGCCCTCCTGAAGGTGCGCTTGCAGCTGCGCAATATCTCGGCGGCCCGCGACACCTACGACAAGCTTTTCGAACTCGTCCAGGACCGCCCCGACATGCTCCTGAAGACCGGACAGTGCGTCCTGTCCAGCCGCTACCGCATGCCCGAGCCCGACCGCAACGACCTGCTCGAGATGTCCGAGAAAGCCTTCCGCCGCGCCCGCGACGTCAGCAAGGTCGACACGATCCGCGCCGAGTGCGCCTTCGAACTCGCCAATGCGCTGACCCTGCAGGGCCACGCCGCCGAGGCCATCGGGTACTACGAGCAGTCGCTCGAAAAAGTCCCCGCAGCCGAGGTCGCCGAAGAGCGCACGCTGCAAATGGCCGAAGCCCTGCACCTGGCCGGCCGCATCGACGAGGCCGAAAAGCACTTCAAAAGGCTTACCGCCAGCACCAGCGTGACGGTCCGCGAGCGTGCCAACGCCGGACTCGTGCGGGTCAACAACACCCGCAAGTCCGCGCACAAGGAGTAGCCGTGCAATCCCCCAGCCCCGTTGAGAAGGCCGTCGCGGCCTGGCCGCGCGCCCTCTTCCCCGCGGCCCTGCTGCTGGTGAATCTCTGCTTCGTCGTCGGCGTCTTCCACCAGGGCGCCTTTACCCTCTTCGGGCCTTCCTATCCGCCCCTGCGCCTGAACAGTTCGCCCGAAGGCGCCACCGCGTTCGTCAACGGCCGCCTGGCCGGCTGCACGCCGCTGGTCGTAGATGGCCTCAAGCCCGGCAAGTATGCCGTGCGCTTCGAAAAGGAGGGCCACGAACCCGTCGTTTACCAGGTGCTGCTGGCCGAGACCGGCACGCCCGTGTCGGCGCGATTGCCCGAGGCGGAGACCGGCGTCCTGAAGGTCTCGATCGAACCCCGCGACGCCGAGGTGCTGCTGGACGGCGAGCTGGTGGGCTACACCCCGCTGGTCCTTCGGGCCGCGCCCGCCGGCGAACACGAGCTGCTGGTGCGCAAGACCAATTGCGAGAGCCTGGCGCAGCGGATCCAGGTCCGGCCGGGCGAGACCGTCGAGGTCGCCGGATACGCCCTGCGCGACAAGATCCTGGCCATGCTGCAGCACCGCATTCTGGCCGAACCCCAGCGCGTGGCAAACTACATGGACCTCGCGCACTACCACTTCGCCAACGACCGCCTGGACGACGCGGCGCGCGAGTACGAACGGGCGCTGATGATCTCCGCCCTGCCGCTGACCTACCCGGAGGGCGCCGGGCCCGTCGAGCAGCAGCTCCAGCAGCGCATCCGCAACGAAGACATGCGCCGCCTAAAGAGCGAACTGCGCAAGAAGAAACACTGGCCCGGCAAGGACGTCAGCGCCTTCCGCAAGCGCCTGGACGAGGCCGAGACGCGCATCGCCGAGGAGAACGTCGAGAACTGGTACTTCGTTGAGCAGACCGCCGAAGGCATGATCCGCGCCAACCAGTTGCAACTCGCCGAGCACCTCTACCAGCGCTTCCTGGCCCAGTCGCCCGACAGCCCCGAGGTGCCCAACGCCCTCTCCGCCCTGCTGAACCTCCAGATCCGCATGCACCACCTGCCCGGCATTCAGGAGAGCGCCGAACGCATCCGCAAGCAGTTCGCCGACCGCTCCGACGTGCTGCGCCAGGCCGCCAACACACTCTACAGTTCCGGCGAGCGCAGCTTCCGCGACGCCGGGCGCAAAGAAGTCCTGGAACTCGCCGAATCCCTGCTGCGCGACGCCGTCCAGCACGCTTCTACCGGCGAGATGAAGGCGCTGTGCGAGTTTGAGCTAGGCATCACCCTCTCCTACCAGGGGCGGCACGACGAGGCCAAGTCGCTCTTCGAGAACTCCATCGCCGGCACCGCCCACGGCTACACCCAGGCCCAACGCAAGCTGCACCTGGCCTCCTACCTGTTCGACGCGCGGCGCTTCGACGAGGCCCGGGCGCTGCTGCAGGACCTCGCCTCCAGCCCCCACGATGCCGTAAAGGAGGCCGCGCAGATCCTGTTGCGCAAGCTCCCCGAGAAGCCAGCCCAGAAGTGACCGCCGCCGGCCGCCGCTGAGTGGCCTGCCGGACCCCGCGCCGTTTCTTGACGAAAGCCCCGCTTCCCGTTAACCCTCTTCTTTTCCCGCGGTCCGTCGCTTTCTCGAGGAGCCCCGACATGTCGAACGTCCCGGCCGGCCTGAAGTACTCCAAGGAGCACGAGTGGGTGAAAGTCGAAGGCAACATCGGCATTGTGGGCATCACCGACCACGCCCAGCACGCCCTCGGCGACATCGTTTTCGTCGAGTTGCCCAAGGCCGGCAGCAAGGTCACTTTCATGAAGACCTTCGGCACCATCGAATCCGTCAAGGCTGCCAGCGACCTGTTCAGCCCGCTGACGGGAAAGGTCGTCGAGGTCAACGCGGCCCTGGCCGACAGCCCCGACGCCGTCAACCAGGCGCCCTACGGCGACGGCTGGATGCTCAAGGTGGAGATCGCCAACCCCGCCGAGCTCGAGAAGCTGATGGACGACAAGGGTTATACCGAGTTGCTCGCCAAGAGCTGACCGATCTCCGATTGCCGTTTGCAGGGCATGCCGGCCGGCTTTAGCATGCCTTCGTCACAATCACGTTCGTCGTTCCGTCGCACCCTCTGACGCGGAGCCGACCATGACGTACATCCCGCATACCGAGGCGGAGCGCGCCGAGATGCTGAAGGCCGTCGGCGCGGCCAGCCTGGACGCCCTCTTTGACCATCTGCCCAGGAACCTGCGCTGCGGGACGCTCAATGCGCCCCCCGGCCTGGGCGAGATGGAACTGACCGCCGAGATGCAGCGGTACGCGGCGCGCAACCGCGCCACCGACCAGCTCGCCTGCTTCCTGGGCGCCGGCGCCTACGATCACTTCATCCCGCCGGCGGTCTTCGAACTGGCCTCGCGCGGCGAACTCTACACCGCCTACACGCCGTACCAACCGGAGATCAGCCAGGGCGTGCTGCAGGCGATCTACGAATATCAGACCATGATCGCCTCGCTAGCCGGCTGCGACGTCGCCAACGCCAGCCTCTACGACGGCGCAACCGCCGTCATCGAAGGCGTGCAGATGGCCATGCGCCAGACCGGGCGCATGAAGCAGGTCGTGCTCGACGGCGCGCTGCATCCCAGCTACATCGCCACCGTCCGCGCGCAGCTTCAGGTGCAGGGCGTCGAGATCCGCCTCGTCGCACCTGTGAAGGGCGGCTTCCGCAGCGACCTCTCGGGCCTGGCCCAGGCGGCCAAGGCCGGCGGCGAGGACCTCGCTTGCGTCGCCGTCGGGTATCCCAACTTCTTCGGCGCCGTGGAAGATCTCTCCAAGCTCACCGCCGACGTCCACGCCGGCGGCGGTATGGTCGTCGCCGTGGGCACGCCCTTCGCCTACGGCCTCCTGCAGCCGCCGGGCGCGCAGGGCGCGGACATCGTCTGCGGCGAGGCCCAGGCGCTGGGTGTGCCGCTGCAGTTCGGCGGCCCGTACCTCGGCTACGTCGCCAGTACGCAGGCTCTGGTGCGGCGCATGCCCGGCCGCCTGGTCGGGCGCACCGTCGACGTGCAGGGCCGCCCGTCGTTCACGCTGACGCTGCAGGCGCGCGAGCAGCACATCCGCCGCGAGAAGGCCACGTCCAACATCTGCACCAACACCGCCCTGTGCGCGATGATGGCGCATTTCTACATGGGCTGCCTGGGGCGCCGGGGCCTCAAGCGCGCCGGCGAGTTGGCCGTCGCGAAGGCCGATCTCCTACGCGGGAAACTCAAGAAGGCCAAGGCCGTCACGGCCGTGCCCGAGTACACCGCCTTCCACGAGTTCTCCTACGAGACGAAGGAACCGGCCGCGAAGGTGCTGGAGAAGCTGCTGGCGAAGAACATCCTCGGCGGCCTGGACCTGGGCCGCTTCGATCCGTCCCGCAAGAACCAGGTGCTGGTCTGCGTCACCGAGAAACGCAGCGTCGAGGAAATCGACGCGTACGTAAAGGCCTTGGATTGAGCGAGCGCACGCCATGGAACTGATCTTCGAGAAATCCCGAGCCGGCTGTCCGGATATCTACTTCCCGGCCGAAAACCCCGCCGGTACGCGTTCGGCCGAGAGCGTGCTGGGCAAGGGCCTGCTGCGCACCCAGGCGCCGGACCTGCCCGAAGTGAGCGAACTCGAGTTGGTTCGGCACGTCCTGGCGCTCTCGCGGCGGCAGGTCGGCATCGACAGCACCTTCTATCCGCTGGGCAGCTGCACCATGAAGTACAACCCCAAGATCAACGAAGCCGTCGCGCGCTGGCCCGCCTTCGCCGGCCTGCACCCGCTCCAGCCCGACAACACCACACAGGGCACCCTTCAGGTACTGTTCGAACTCGAGCAGGGCCTGTGTGAAGTCACCGGCATGGACGCGGTGACACTAAATCCCATGGCCGGCGCGCACGGCGAACTGGCGGGCCTGCTGCTGATCAAGGCCTACCACGACCACCGCAAGGACATGAAGCGCAGGAAGATCCTGGTCCCCGACGCTGCGCACGGCACCAACCCCGCCAGCGCGGCGATCGCCGGCTACGAAGTCGTCACCGTGCCGGGCACGCCGGAAGGCCTCGTCGACCTGAAGGGCCTCGAAGCGGCCCTGGGCGACGACACCGCAGGCTTGATGCTCACCAATCCCAATACGCTGGGGCTCTTCGAAACCGAGATCCAGAACATCGCGAAGAAGGTCCACGACGCCGGCGGCCTGCTGTACTACGACGGCGCGAACCTGAACGCGATCCTGGGCGTCGCGCGCCCCGGCGACATGGGCTTCGACGTCGTGCACCTGAACCTGCACAAGACCTTCTCCACGCCTCACGGCGGCGGCGGCCCCGGCGCCGGACCGGTGGGCGTCAAGAAGCACCTCGCGCCGTTCCTGCCCGTGCCCTTCGTGAAAAAGGCCGGCGACGGCTACGCGCTCAGCGAGGACCGCCCGGAGACCATCGGGCGGATGGGCACCTACCAGGGCAACGCCAACGTGCTGGTGCGCGCGTACACCTACTTCCGCAAGCATGGGCGCGACGGCCTGCCGCAGGTCGGCAAGCACGCGGTGCTGAACGCCGCGTACGTATTGTCCCGCCTGCAGAAGACGTACAAGCGCGCGCTGGCCGCGCCGTGCATGCACGAATTCATCCTCCAGCCCACCGACGCGATGCTGGAAAAGGGCGTCCGCACGCTGCACATTGCCAAGCGCCTGATCGACTACGGCTACCATCCGCCGACGATCTACTTCCCGCTGGTGGTCAAGGAAGCGATGATGATCGAGCCCACCGAGACGGAGAGCAAGGCGACGCTCGACGCCTTCTGCGAGGCGATGGAAAAAATCGCCAAGGAAGCGCTTGAGACGCCCGATCTGGTCATCAACGCGCCGCACACCGCGCCGGTGGGCAAGGTCGACGAGACCCGCGCCGCCCGCGAACTCGACCTGCGCTTCTGCGCCTGCGAGTAGACACAAGGCCCCGCGCAGATTGGTTTTACCGCAGAGCGCGCAGTGGACTGCGACTCATTTCCAGACCCAAAGACACAGCAACCCGTCTGTGCCGCCCAACTGCTGCATTCCCGTCTAATTCTCCGCAAGACCCGCCGCCTCACGACGTTAGATAATTGAGACCAATCGAAAACGGCGGGGTAGTACGAACATGGAAGTCGCGCGCCAACACATCAGGCGGCTTGGGATTGCTCTCGTAACCCTTGCACTTGCAAACGCTTGCGCGTTCGGCGCGACCCTGAAGGGCGACCCCGGCACCTACCTCTCGCAGCTTAAGAAACTCAAACCCGGCGACACCCTGGAACTGGCGGCCGGCACCTATGCCTCGGGCCTGCCCATCCACAAGATGGACGGCGAGGCCGGCAAGCCGCTGACCGTGACCGGGCCCGAGAGCGGCGCGCCGGCGCTCTTCACCGGGCGCGACGGGCACGACACCGTCGAGGTCTTCGGCAGCAGCTACATCGTGGTGCGCAACCTGGAGTTGGACGGCAAAGGCCTGGACGTCTTCGGCGTCAACGGACGCGATACTTCCCACGATATCACCATCGACGGGCTGACGATCCGCAACCACGGCACCAACCAGCAGGTGGTGGGCATCGCCTGCAACAGCACGCCGTCGTGGAACTGGACGATCCGCAACAACGTCATCGTCGGCACCGGCACGGGGATGTACCTGGGCGGCAGCGAAGGCGATGCGCCTTTCGTAGCCGGCGTCATCGAAAACAACCTGGTCATGAACACCATCGGCTACAACATCCAGATCAAGCACCAGAACAGCCGCCCGGACCTCCCCGGCATGCCCAAAAAGGCCGTAACGGTGATCCGCAACAACGTCTTCTGCAAGGCCGAGAAGGGCAAGGGCCAAAGCGACGGCGCGCGCCCCAATCTGTTGGTGGGGCACTTCCCCGAGTCCGGCGATGGCAGCGAGGACCAGTACCTCATTTACGGGAACTTCTTTTACGAGAACAGTTCCGACGAGGCGCTCTTCCAGGGCGAAGGCAACGTAGCGCTGTACAACAACCTCTTCGTCAACACCCTGGGCGGCGCAGCGGTGCGCATCCAGCGCCACAACGGCAAGGTGAAGGAGATCCGCGTCTTCAACAACACCGTCGTCTCGAAGGGCGCAGGCATCCGCGTCGGAGGCGGCGATTCGGCGCACAAGCAGATCGTCGCCGGCAATGCCGTCTTCGCGTCGGGCGGAATCTCGGCGGGCGAGCAGTTCGAGAACGTCACCGGAAGCTACGACGAAGCCCCCAGGTTCCTGCGCGCGCCGCAGAACAGCCCTGGCAGCCTGGACCTCTTCCCTGTGGCCGGCAAGTTGACGGGCAAGCCCTTGGACGCCAACATCTTTGGCAAATACGAGCACGCCGACCGCGACTTTAACGACAACAAGCGCAGCGGGCCGTACCGCGGCGCGTACGAAGGCGGCGAGGGCAAGAACCCCGGCTGGCTGCCGCAGTTGGAGCGCAAGCCCATCAAGTCCCCCGGCGAGTTGATGGCCGGTCCGGGGCCGTACGTGAAACTCGAGGCGCTCGCGAAGCAAGTTATCGCGCAGCAAGGCCTTGGAAAGGTGCTGGCCACGCTGCGTACGAAGAAAGACAGCGCCGACCCGCAGGAGAAGAAGGAAGCGGCGATGATGTTCGAGTCGCTCGGCGGCGAAGCCCAGCGGCGCCTTGACGCGGCGCTGGAAGCCAAGGCCGCGCAACCCCTTGACGCGATCGAGAAATTCGACCGGCTCGCCGCGGACTTCGCCGGGGACGAGCTGGCCGTGACGGCCAAGAGGGAAGCCGACGCGCTGCGCCGCGATCCCAAAGTACGCAAGGAGCAAGAGGCTGCGCTGCTCTGGACGAAGGTCGAGATGCTGGTCGGGCGCCTGCAACCCGTGAATGGGAAAAGGGATCCGAAGGACGCCGAGTTCCTGAAGAAGAACAGCCAGACGCTGCAATGGATCAACGCCGGCTGCCTGCAGATCCGCCAGCGCTATCCCGAGACCGCCGCCGCCAAACGCGCTCAGGACCTGCTGGACCAATACCGCTAACGCCATTGCGGATTTGGGATTGCGGATTTCGGGCTGGAAAACGGACGTTAATTTAAGACCTTTTCATCCACGAGATCGCAAGAGTTCACCGACGCGCTGCCGCGGAATCATGCGCCTGGCGCTTCGCCTTCGCCCGCCAATCCGCAATCCGCAATCCGCAATTGGTCTAACCATCAATCTCGTATAGCCTTCCACGTTCACGCCGTCGTTGGCGTGCAGCATCCTCTGGGGTAAGCGATGCGTTTCCTGACCTTCACCGCGCCCACGCCGGCCGAGGACCTCGCGCTCGAGGAGGCGATCCAGCTCGGCCTTGAGGAGAGTTCCTCGCCGCCCACGTGGCGCGTCTGGCAGATGCGTTCCACCGCCGTGGTGCTCGGCACGGGCCAGGAGCACGCCCGCGAGGTGCAGCTCGAAGCCGCGCGAGAATCCGGCGTGCCCGTGCTGCGGCGCCACAGCGGCGGAGGCGCGGTGCTGAACGGCCCCGGCGTGCTCTCCTACAGCGCCTTCTACCCGTTCGCGCAACTGCCGGGCTCGCAGTCGATTAGCGGCGCGATGGAAGCCGCGCTGGCGCCGGTTCAGCGCGCGTTGAAACGCTTGGGCGTTACGACTGGCTTCGCGGGGCTGAGCGACTTCGCCGTGACGATCGCCGGCGGCGAGTTGCGCAAGCTGGCCGGCCACGCGCAGGCCCGCAAGCGCTTAAGCGTGCTCGTCCACGGCACGCTGCTGGCCGATCCGGACTGGGCCGCGCTGGCGAGAGTGCTGCGCTTCCCCACCCGCTCGCCCGATTACCGCGCGGGGCGCGACCACCGTGCCTTCCTGACGTCGCTAAAGGAACTCGGCGCGCCGAAGGGACTTGCGGACTTCACGAAGGCCCTTTGCGCGGAGTTGGGCGCTGTCGAGGACGCGGCCGAGCCCACCGCCGCCGAACGCTCGGCCGCGCAGCGGCTGCTCAAGGAAAAATACGCACAGGATTCTTGGAACCTCCGGCGATAGAAGAAGTTGCGTGTACGAAATTGGGTTTTGCCGTGCCGCGCCAAAAGACCTTCCCCACCGACCTGAAGTATGGAATAGGCCGCCGGTTTGTGCGATAATAACTTCATGAAGTTCCTTGCGGCGCAAGACGTTAGATGGGCACCGTGATGAAAGACACCGCATCCCCGCGTACCCTGGCCCTCAGCGACTGCCACCTGGGCCGCGCCGGCAGCACCCTGCAGGCTCCCGAAGACCTCGCGCCGCTGGTGCAGGGATTCGAGCGCGTCCTGCTGCTGGGCGATATCGTCGACCACTGGTATCTCGATGAGGCGCAGGCGCTTGCGATGGAGGACCGCGTCGAGGCGGTCTGCCGCAGGCAGGGCGTGAAGGACATTGTCTGGTTCCGCGGAAACCACGACGCGACGCGCGAGCAAGGCGAGGAGTTCGCGCTCTTCGGCGAGACGCTCTACCTGCACGGCCACGCGCTCTACAGCCGCCTTGGCCGCAAGGGCGACATCGCCGAGCGCGTCCGCACGCTCAACGCGCGCAAGTACGGCCCGCACAAGGTGAACTCGCGCGCGAACTGCACGCACTGGGCGCTCATCGGACACGCCTACGACTGCATCCCTCAGAAGCTGGCCGCGCCGATCATGTGGAACCCCTTGGTGGGCAAGCGGATCGAACGCTTCGCGCGAGAAGCGTCTCCGGGCGCGAACGTCCGCGCGGTGGTCTTCGGGCACACGCACTGCCCGGGCGTGCGGCGCTTCGGCGGCGTGACGGCCTTCAACCTGGGCGGCTGGATGAAGAACACGCGCCCCTGCGCCTTCGTGCACAAGAACAAATGCTTGCGGCTGAAGGAGATCGAACACCGCCGCGGCGGACTGCGCCTGGGCCGCAAGGTGCACGAGATGGAGCTGTAAGACGCGCTTTAACGAGGAGCACGCAGAGAAATCTTCTCAGGATTTGGCCAGGAAATGCGGGTGTTACACGCCCGCTTGATATCAAATCCATCTTCCGCATAAACAAAGAGGCCACAGAGATTTAGATTCTCCGTGGCCTCCGTGACTCCGTGGTGAAAGCCGTTCGCCGTTACTTCTCGAAGGGATCTTCGATCTCACCGCCGCGGGCGGCTTCGAGGTAGTCCATCACCGCGTCATCTTCCTCGTTCTCGATCATGTCCTTGGTGCGCTGGTAGTAGTCGGCGTTGCGGTCGAGCTGCTTCACGGCCTTGGGGTCGACGGTGATGGGGTCGATGATGCCGCTGTCGCAGCCGTTCTGGATCACCAAGTCCAGCCAGACGGCGTTGATGAGATGGCGCAAAGGCATGCCGAAGCTGAAGTTGCTGTGCCCGCCGGCGATGTGGATCTCGTCGCCGTACTTTTCGTGCACGGCCTTGATGGCCAGGAGCCCGTCGAGGCCTTCCTTGCTGCCGGCGGCCTTCGGGTAGATCAGCACGTCGATGTAGAGCTGTCCCAGCTTCATGCCGCGCTTGGTGCACTCCGCGACGATGCGGCCAATGTTCTCCATGCGCTCGTCGACGCTGTGCGGCATGCCCTCTTCGTTGCTGGCCATCACGATCGACGGAAGTTTCTTGCTGGCACCGACTTCGATGGTCTCGGGGCGCTCGAGCGCGATCGAATTCAGCATCGGGGTGCTCTGCTTGTAGTCGTAGACCTCCAGCCCCTTGAGGATCGTCTCGGTGTTGGAGCTGTCGACGCTCAGCGGAATCTTGCCCGCGGCCTTCTGCGTGACGGGGATGATCCACGCCATCGATTCCAGGCGCTTCTCCAAGCTGGGGCTGACCTCGTCGATGTTGACGTCGATGAAGTGCGCGCCCTTCTCGACCTGGCGCTTGGTCACCCAGGTGATGTATTCCGCGCCGATGGGATCGCCTCTAAGTCCGTGCTCCACCGCGAGATGGCAGTGGCTGACCAAGCCGGACTGGTAGTGCTGGTTGTTCTCCTTGAACCAGTCGGGGATCAGCATGCGGCGCTGCTCGCCGGCTTCCTTCCAGACGACGTACTCGTTGCCGCCGTCCTTGAGGCAGCGGATGCCGCTGAGTTTCACGCGGCGCGAGCAGTGCACGTTCTCGCCGATGATCTGGAAGCGGCTGAGGCGTTCATCGAAACCGGGCATGGAACCTCCTTGCTGCGGTCAACCCCCTTGGGGCACTGCGGTTAGCGTGATCTATGTGCTCGAGCAACATCGAGCATACGCGCGGCGGCGCGGCGCGTAAAATTCAAATCAGCCGGCGCGTGTCGCCGCCGTGGCGTGCGGCGAAGGCGTGCACGACGACGCGCTTGTGAATCGTCGTGCTGACGTGCGGGCGGCACTGCTGCAGATGCGCCTGCGCCTGCTCGGGCGTAAGTCCCTTCGCCGCGACGAGATAACAGACGACGACGGTCGCGCTGCGGCCGCGCCCGGCCTTGCAGTGGACGTACACCTGGCGCCCGGCGGCGATCTGCTGCCGCATGAATGCATAGGCGCGCTCGCAGTCCTCGAGCGACGGCGGCGTGAAGTCGACGGTCGGGATGTGGAGCTGCTCGATCCCCGCGCGGGCATAGGCTTTGGAAGGCCCGGCGTACTCGATGCAAGTGTTGACGACGGCGCCGACGCCTTCGCGCTGCAGCGCGGGCACGTCGCCGGCGAACGGCAGCGCGCCGATTAGGACGTGCTCGTCGACGCGGTCCCACCAGCGCCGCCCCGACAAGATACGGTACAGCAAGAGGTTCCAGAGCAGCGTGGGATAGAAGGCCAGCGCGGCGGCGATGCGGCGCAGCGTCATCACGGCGCGTCTCCGCGTTCGGCGTCTGGCGATGGCGGCGCTCCCGGCTGCGGCAACTGCGGCGAAGGCGGCGGCGCGGCACCCGGCTGCGAGCCCAGGTCGCGGCCTTCGACGTCTTTCAAGCCGCCTGGAACGGCCGGCCCCGCCGAGTAGGAAGTCTCGCTGCGCTGCCGGGTTACAACCGTCATGCCGCCGCGCGAAAGGCGCGCCACCAGCCCCGCGATCGCGGCGCGCGCGACCAGTCGCCGCAGCGGCGGGATCAGCAGCAGCGCGCCGAGCGCCGTCGTCAGCGGGCCCGGATAGATGAACAGGAGGCCCGTCGCGAGCAACAGGACGCCGCTCACCATCTCCGGCGCGGGTTCAAGTCCTTGGAGCATCGAGCTTTGGATGCGCTGCACCACGCCGCGCCCCTGCCGCCGCGCGAGTTCCCCGCCCAGCATCGCGGGGAGAAAGAGGCAGGCCATAAACGCCAGCCAGCCGAAGTGCACCGCGATCAGGTAAAGCAAATACAGATCGAGGATTGCGACGGCGCCGGCGAGCAGAAGCAGAAGCCCGAACATGCTTCAAGTGTAATCGAGTTCCGCCGCGCCGCACAACCCAATCGGCGAAGGCGCGCCACGCGCTCCGCTGCTAATTCTTGTCAGAAACGGTGACGAAATTCGTCAGGAAGCCCTTCGTTTGTCAGAATGGCGCGAAGTACACAGTTCTGTAACGCTCGACACATCGTGCAATCCTGTAAGTCATTGATTCACGTCGCCAATGCACCGTCGTGCACTAAGGACTTAGAGGATTATTGCACGCCGTGCATGTGTTACGTTGCTCATCGTGCACAATACGCTTTGCGTATTAGAAAGGGAACGCTCAAGGCGCCGGCTCGGGCAGCGCGCGGGCGCGTTCGAGCAGCCCCGGCAGGGCCGGGTCTTTGGGCGCCAGCGCCGTGGCGGTCTCGAAGTGCCCCAGCGCCTCGGCGCGGCGGCCGGCGTCCAGGGCCAACTGCCCCAGCATCCGGTGGGCATCGGCGCGCACGTCGTCGATGCGCCCCTCCCCGCGCGTGACCGCGAGCGAACGCTCGGCCTCGGCGGCGGCCTCCGCGGGCCGGCCCGTCGCGTAGTAAAGGAGCGCCAGGTCCGCGTGCGCGCGCGCCTGGAAGAGGTAGCGGTCCCAGTCGCGCGCCGCGATGCCGGCCTCGTAGTGAGCCACCGCCTCCGCGCGAGCGCGTGCGGCTTCGGTTGGCTGCCCGGTCCCGGCGAAGTGCTCGGCGAGGGCCTTCTGGTACCCGGCCAGGTAAAGGTGCGCGGAAGCTGAACGCGGCTGCTTGGCGACGGCGTCGGACGCCCACGGTTCCAGGCCCGCGAAGACGCCGCTGCGATTGGCGGCGCTGAGCGCCCAGACGACGGCCAGCGCCACGATGCCGATGCGCGCGAGGCGCCCCAGTGCGCCGGCGGGCAGGTGCTGCCGCGCGGCCCAGCGCGCGCCGGCCCCTTGCAGCGCCAGGCCCACGGCGAGCCAGAAGCCCGGCGCGGACAGATACGCAAAGCGGTCGTGCATCAGGTCGTTGATGCCGATCAGATTGAGGTTGGGGCCTAGCGCGCCCACCGCCCACAGCCACGCGAAGGCCACCGCGCGCCGCGTGCCGGGCATCGCGAGCAGGAAGGTCGCCGCAACCAGCGCCGCGCACACCGTGCCGTAGCCCCACAGCCGCGGGTCCGCCAGGCTGACGATGGGCTCGACCGCGTAATGGCCGCTCAAGCCCACCGGCAGCAGGAAGTTCCCGGCGTAACGCGCGAGGATCTCGACGTCGGTGAGCAGCGCCGTGAAGATTGAGCCGCCCGGCGGAGTTTGCAGGTTCAGGTGCTGCTGGCGCATCCCGACCCACGTCCCCGCCGCGGCCAGCGCCACCCAGGGGCCCAGCCTGAGCGCGGCCCCAACATACATACGCTTTGCGCGATCCGATTTCTGCCGGGCCATTGTGCCGTCCAGCAGCGGGCGCCCGAGCAGTTCCCAGCAGGCCACGACGGGCAGCAGGCCCAGGGCCGAGGGCTTGCTGAGCAGCGCGGCGGCGAAGAGCGCCGCGGCGAGCGCGTAGCCGCGCCATGATTCCGCCGAGACGTACAGCATCACCGCGCCCAGCCCCAGGCAGCCGGCCAGCACTGTCTTGCGTTCGACGCACCAGCAGACGGACTCGCAGGCCGTCGGATGCAGCGCGAAGGCCGCCAGCACGAAGGCGGCGAGCGCCGCGCTTGCCCCCAACCGCCGCGCGATCTTCCATACGAAGAAGGCCGCGGCCAGGTGCAGCAGTAGGCTGGTGATGCGGATCGCCGCCGGCCACGCGGCGTCCCCGGCCAAGGGCTCGAGGCACGGCGCCAGGAGCGCGCGGTCGAGGCGCCAGGTCGTCAGCGTGAGCGGGTAATAGAAGGCGGACTCCGGCGTCGGCCGCCACATCGCCCACCACGAGGTAGACTCCGCGAGCTTGGCGCTATTGGCGATGAAGGTGACGTCGTCGAGCGGAAAGAAAAGCGCGCGCCAGCAGGCCCACAGCAGCGCGGGGCCGAGGGCCAGCAGCCAGAGCCAGCGCGCCGCGCGGCGTTCTTCCGCGGGAAGCGCGGGCGCCGCGGAGGGACTCGCTGGGTTCGGCGTACTCGTATCCACGGCCAGAATCCTATCCTACGATAGGCGTGCCGTGCGGCCAAAAGGCCGGAGCGCCGGGCCTGGCAAGCCGATTGCTTCCTCCTAGCCTACAGAGCCGGTGCGGCGTACCTTGCGCCGCAAGTGCACGGTGCATGGCGCAGGTTTTTTCGGGAATGCGTCGCGGATTGCGCCGGCCGGAGCGTTTGGCGGAGGTCACACCGTTGCCGAACAGTACCCGTATCCTGCGCGCCACGCCCAGTTCAAGAAGAAGGGCCAAGGCGAACCGCTCGACCCGCATCGAAGACTGGGCCCTGCACCAGAAGAAGTTGGTGCCGTTCCTGATCGAGTCGCAGTTCGCTCGCGAGCAGGGCCTGGACCCGTGCGCGCGCATCTGCCGGCACCTGCTGCAGGCGGGCTGCACGCCGGTTCCGCACGGCGAGACGGTGGCGGAGGTCAACCAGATCGCGCGGAGCATGAAGAGCGTCGGCTGCGAGGCCGCGATCTTCGTCGTAAACACGCTCGACGCGAAGGGAATGATCCAGCGACTGGATCCGGTCATGGGCGAGGCGCCCGCACTGTTCCTGCGCCGCGAACTGATGGCCGGCAAAAGCGGCCTGACCGACCACTTGGTGCCGGACCCCGACACCGCCCATACGCTGCACGTGCTGGGGAAACTGACCATCCGCCTGACCAGCATCTGGTATTATGGCAGCCGCAACCTGGACCAGGTGGCGGGGCACGCCGCGAACGCCATCCTGCGCTTTTTGGAAGACCGCCAGTTCCGGCACATTGAGGCGATGCGCAACTACACGGCGAACGGGTTCTCGGATACGAGGTTCCGGTAAGCGCAGGGAGGAAAAACGAGGGTGGCGATCAAGTTCGAGCTGAAGGAGATCCAGACCCCCGGCGGACAGCAGGTCCTGAAGGCCGAGCTGGGCGGCTTTGTGGACAGCAAATCGACGCCGGACCTGAAGAAGATCCTCGACGAGATGATCGCCACGGGCGCGAAGTTCCTGCTGCTCGACTGCGGGTACCTCGACGGCGTGAACTCCACCGGCCTGGCCGTGTTGGCGGGGGCCTCGGACCGCGCGGAGGCAGCCGGTTCGCTGCTGGTGCTGGCGCGCCCCAACCGCGCGGTGCGGATGGTGGTCGAATGCGTGGGCTTCACCACGCTCTTGAACCTGAAGGACACCGAGGCCGAGGCGCTGGCGTTCTTCGCCGAGCGCGCCAAGAAGCCTTAAGGCCCTCCCCTTTTTCATAAAAGACCTTCCGCGCCGGGCGTAACTACCACCCGGCGGGGCGCGCTTCCCGGCGCGCAGAAGGGGGTATTCATGCCGTTGCAATCGTCTTCCGGGACGGGAATAATGGGCTTACCACCCATTCCAAGAGCCCGGGAGGACGGCCATGCCCACGCTGAAGTACTACGGCCACAGCGCGTTCCGAATCCAGGACAACCAGCACACGGTCTTCATCGATCCCTACCTGAGCGGCAATCCGCTCTGCGGGCTCGACCCGAAGGAGATCAACCGCTGCGACTACATCCTGCTGACGCACGGGCACGCCGACCACATCGGCGACACGGTGGCGCTGGCGCAGGCCAACAACGCGACGGTGGTGGCGACCTACGAGTTGGCGATGTTCCTCAACGCGAAGTACACGCTGAAGATCCATCCCATGGCCCCCGGCGGCGCGCACACCTTCCCCTTCGGGCGCGTGAAGATGACGCCGGCGATCCACGGCGTGGGTGCCGACCCGATGCCCGACGGCAACCAGCCGCCGCCGAACACGCCCGTGGGCCTGCTGATCAGCTGGGGCAAGACCAAGCACATCTACCACGCCGGCGACACGGCCCTGTTCGGGGACATGAAGCTGATCGGCGAGGAAGTGAAGATCGACGTGGCCTGCCTGCCCATCGGCGACAACTTCACCATGGGCATCGACGACGCCGCGCGCGCTTCGACGCTGCTGGGCGCGAACCTGTACATCCCAATCCACTTCAACACCTTCGAGATCATCAAGGTGGACCCGCTGGCCTTCGCCTTCCGCGTCGAGAAGGGCGGCCACAAATGCAAGATCCTCAAGCCCGGCGAGAAGATCGACCTCTAGAGCCTCCGCACGCCGCCGCGCAGGCAACCTGGGGCACGCGCGCATGACGACCGCAGGCCTGGTGCTGGCACAAGATACTTCACGGACCGAGCTGGACTTCACTGTCATCTTTTTGGTCTCAATATTCGCCGGCCTCCTCACCTTCCTGGTTCAGGCTTTGCCTGCCGTCTGGTATTGGCTCAAGGCCCAGGCGATCGGCGCGCCCGTCGGATTCTTCAGGCTTGCCGTCATGCGCCTCAGGCGCGAACCCATTGCCCGTATTCTCAGGATCCACGCAGCCGCGAGGCAGGCCGGATTGCGCATCGAAATCCAGCGTTGGGAAGAACACTGGATGGCGCGCGGCAACCTCGAACTGCTGCTCTAGGCGGTGCTCATTGCCCATCAGGGCGGCTTGAAACTCCCGGCGCGCGATCCCCTTCCCGCGGACCATTCGCCGGAGCTGAGCCTCTTCTTCTGGCTGGCATCGCACAACCTCGCGGGCGGCAATCCGGTCGCGGTGGTGAACGCGATGCTCGCCGAAGGTTCGACCCGTGACTGGGACGCCTTCACGGAAGTCTGCGGGGCCGACTTTGCACGACTGGACAAGGAAAGGAATGCCGCCCAAAGCGGTGGCGCAAGGCCCGTAAACGCGTAGACTGGAGTCGAATCAGATTAGACCTCAAGCGCAAGGAGAAGGAAACGCATGAATACGAGCGCACTCTTCCCGGTCCTGGCGATGGCCGCACCCGGCGGCGGCGGCGGCGCCAGCCCGATCCCTCCCGGCGCCTGGCTGGTGCTGGGCGTGGTGGCTTTCATCGTTCTGCTGGTGATCCTGGGAATCATGTGGAACTTCGGGATGCTGTGGGTGCAGGCGCAGCTTTCGGGCGCGCCGATCAGCCTCTTCGACCTGATCGCCATGCGTCTGCGCCGCGTGCCCCTGCAGCTGATCGTCAACGCGCGCATCACCAGCAAGAAGGCCGGCCTGGACATCACCGCCGACATGTGGGAAGCGCATTACCTCGCCCGCGGCAAGGTCGAGGAACTGCTGCGCGCGATCGTCACCGCGCACCAGGGCCGCCTGGAGCTGGACCTGCCCGGTCTGGCGCACGACGCCCCCGCCGCAAAGGGGCAGCGCGACCTGGCGCTCTTCAATGCTCTCGCCAGCCACGTCCTGGCCGGCGGGCGCGTGCAGGGCCTGGTCGAAGGCCTGATCGCGGCCAAGCGCGCCGAGAGCGCCGGGATCAACCTCAGCTTCAAGGAAGCCTGCGCCATCGACCTCGCCACGCTGCGCACCGAAGGCAAGTCGGTCACCGAGGCGGTGACCACCAGCGTGAACCCGCGCGTGATCGACTGCCCCAACCCGAAGCTGGGCCGCACCACCATCGACGCCGTCGCGAAGGACGGCATCCAGCTGATGGTCCGCGCGCGCGTGACCGTGCGCACGAAGCTGGAGCAGTTCCTGGGCGGCGCCACCGAAGACACCATCATCGCGCGCGTCGGCGAAGGCATCGTTTCCGCCATCGGTTCCGCCGAGACTTACAAGGTGGTGCTCGAAAACCCCGACACCATCTCGAAGAAGGTGCTCGCCCGCGGCCTCGACAGCCAGACGGCCTTCGAGATCGTCTCCATCGACATCGCCGACGTCGACGTGGGCCAGAACATCAAGGCGCGGTTGGACACCGACAAGGCCCAGGCCGACCTGCAGATGGCCCAGGCCGAAGCCGAACGCCGCGCCGCCATGGCCCGTGCCCGCGAACAGGAAATGAAGGCGCAGGTCGAAGAGAACCGCGCCGCGGTGGTGCTCGCCGAGGCCGAAGTCCCGAAGGCCCTCGCCGAGAGCCTGCGCACCGGAAAGATGGGCTACATGGACTACTTCAACATGAAGAATATCCAAGCCGACACGCACATGCGCGAGCAGTTCGGCGGCGGCAGCGCGGACACCGTTTAATTGCTGAGGCTGCGGGCAACGGCGCCCGCACTTGAACCGGACGGGATGCGCTTATGGACCTGCTGATCCACGCGATCATCTGGCTCTTCAAGGCGCTCTTCGGCGACTCCGAGGAGCAGGCGCGCGTCGGCCCGCGCCGCGATTCCGAGTCCGATTCCGGCGGCTACCGCCGCGGGCCCTACGACTACGGCGACGGGCGCTCCAGCGGATCGGGCGGCACCAAGACGCTCGCCGAGTTACTCGAGGAGGCCCGCCGCCAGAGCGGCGCGGCGCCGTCCCGCCCGGCCGCACCGCAGCAGCCAGCGCCGCCGCCACCCGCCCAGGTGCGAAACGTGCCGCAGGGCACGCGCTCGCTCGCCGATCTGCTTGACGAGGCCCGCCGCCAGGGCCGCGCCCCGCAGGCGCCCGCACAGCAACCCGTTCATCGCACGCCCGTCGAGCCCGCGCCGATTGCGCCGCCCCGGCCCGCCGTACCCGTTGCGCCCGCGGCCCCGGCCTACCAGGTGCCGCCGCCGCCCCAGCCGCAGCCTTCGAAAAAGAAGAAGCGCAAGCGCCGCGACGAGGCCCGGCCCGCGCAGGCGCCCGCCGCACCCGCACAGGCGCTGCCCACCGGCATGCACGGCATGCGCACGATGCAGGGGGCGGAAGGCATGCGCGGCATGCACGGCATGCGCGGGATGCTTTCGGCCAAGACGCACCGCGGCGTGCGCGTCAGCGCCGAAGGCCGCGAGGTCGGGCGGTTCGTGGCCGAGCTTCGCAGCGCGAGCGGCGACGAGAAGCGCATGGCCGGCGCGCACGCGGTGGCGATGCTGGAAGTCTTTGGCGCGCCGCGCAGCAAGCGCCCGCACCGTCCGGGCGCGCGGCTGCTCTGAAAAGCTGGGGTGAGGGGTCAGCGGCGAGGAGTAAGGAACACGACTCCGCCTGCCTCAAGATTCAAGACTACTCGACGATCTGAGCCTTGGGCGCGTTGGGATCCTGCGGTTCCTTCGAGCCGGCGCCGTCCTTCTCGCCGCTCTTGGGTGCGGCGGCGGGCGCATCCTTCTTCTTGATGGTGCCGCTGGAAAGGATGCGCTTTTCGGCGAGGCTGTTGAGCGTGTCGGTGGAGATGGCGGCCCAGCCGTCCATCTCCTGGGGCACGAGCAGGTCGGCGGCCAGGCTGGCGCTGCCGCTGCCCTTCTCGCTCATCTCGACCTTCGGATACTTCTCGGCGACGCCGATCCAGCCGTCCTTGTCCTCGGTGACGCGGCGGCCGACGCGCATCTCCCACTTGGTGGGCGCCTTTCCGTCGCCGGGCTCGAGCTTGATCTTGGTCAGCTTGGCGAAGGCCTGCGGGTTGAAGGCGTAGTAACCGTCCAGCGCGGCGGGCACGACCTGCAGCGTGCTGAGGCGGTAGTAGGTGATCTCCATCGTGGTCTTCTTGACCTTGCCGGTCTCGCCGTCGGTCTCCTCGACCTCGACCTGCGCCGTATGCCCCGCGGGCTTGCTGTCGGGCACGGCGACCCAGCCGCCCATGGACTCGTCGACCTGCCAGCCCTTCTTGAGGATGGTGCGGTTGGTGCCTTCCTCCTTCTTGAGGAAGCAGCCGGCGGTGGCGGCCAGCAGCGAAAAGAGCAGGGCGAAGAGGGCAAGGCTTCGAACGGACATGGTCGCAGGTTCCTTGTTCAAGTTGGCGTTGAGTGGGTTAAAGCGCCTTTCCCAAGGCGCCTTCGGTCCGGCCGTTTACTCTTCGATCTCGTCGATGCGGGCGAGCAGCGTCTTGAGGTTGCGCTTGCGGGCGGCCTCGGCGGCTTCCTGCGCGCGGGCCTGCAGCACGCGCAGCTGGAAGATGCGGCTGCGCTCGGTCAGGTCCGTCAGTTCCTGCTCGGTGATCTCGCCCTTCTCCTTCACGGCGGTCAGGTCCTTGGTCAGCTGCACGTACTGGCCCTTCAGGTTGCCGGTGTCGTTCTTCAGGGCCATGACATCGGTCTCGATCTGCTGCAGCTTCTCCAGCCGCTTCTCGATGTAGACGATCTTCGTCGAGTTGTCGGAGATGTTCTGGTTCTGCGAGCTGTCGACCTTCTTCTGGTCCTCGGTGAAGTTCGCCAGGCCCTTCTCGAGCTTGCCCAGGTTCCCGGCCAGCTCCTCGTCCTTCACGACCTGCTGTTCGAGCTTCGACTTGATCTCGGTCAGCACTTCCTTCTGCTGAGCGTTCTGCTGCTGAACGGTCTCGATCTGCTTCTTCTGCTCGGTTGCGACGACCTTGGTCTCTTCGAAGTTCTTGGCGACCTCTTCCTTGGTGTTCTTCAGCGTGACGCGCGTGTCCTCGATCTTCTCGTCCAGGCCGCCGCGCACGACCCACACCAGCCCGAAGGTCACCAGCAGGGTGATGACCACCGTGAGGGCGATCACCGGACCCATGTAGGCGAGCTTCGCGCCGAAGGTCTGCGGAAGGCCCGAGCCCGCGGCGGGCGCAAGGTTAACCGGTTGGCTGTTCTGTTCTTCGCTCATGGTTGCAGCTTCTCCTGAAGGCTGATGCGCTGGATCCGAGGGGGATCGAACGGAGTAATCCGATATGAAACCGCCGGGCAGGCAAGGCCGTCACTGATTTTCGATGGCGCCCTATCCCTAAAATTAACCCTTCATGCAAAATTGTCAATCGCTTCGCGGCCCGGTGCTCTATACACCGGACGCATCGAACCTCCGTATCGTCACGCCTTTGTCGGATCATGCCATATTCTGAGTCCTTGACCCCCTGCTCGAAACGTCCGTATAATCCGGCCAGGCAATTCAAGTTCCATGGATCCCGGCGTCCGCCCAATAGGCCCCGACGCCGCCGAAGCGCCAGGAGGTGCATGGTCACCCCAGCCACGGGCTCGCCGGCTCAGCCGGCCTGGCCCACTCCACCCCCGGCCGACTTCCAGAGCACGCCGTCGCTGGACGAGCTCACGGCTGACGAGGTGGGCCCGACCGACCGCCTGCTGGTGACGCAGGCGCGCGGCGGCGAAGCGCAGGCGTTCGAGTCGCTGCTGAAGCGCTACCAGGCGATGGTGACGCTGGTGGCTTACCGGCAGCTGGGACACCCCGACCAAGTGGAAGACGTGGCGCAGGAGGCCTTCGTGAAGGCCTTCATGCATCTTGAAGATCTGGACGACCCGACGCGCTTCAAGTCATGGCTGCTGCGCATCACCGCGAACCTGGCGCTGGACTTCCTGCGCCGGCGCAAGAACGACGGCGTCAGCCTGGACACGACGGGCGCCTTCGCCGCGGCCGAGGAATCAGCAGCCAAGCAGCCCGGGCGCGGCGACCTGCAGGAAGCGCAAGACCACGCGCAGTCGGACGAACTGCGCAGCCAGATCGTCGAGGCGATCTACAGCCTGCCCGAGGACTACCAGGTGCCGGCGGCGATGCGCTACCTGGAAGAAGTCTCGTACAAGGAGATCTCGCGGCGGCTGGGCTTGCGCGAGGAAACCCTGCGCAAGCGCATCCACCGCGCGAACCAGATGCTGCGGCGAAAACTGAGAAAACTGTGGCCAGAGACGGACATCTTGTGACGTCCGATGGAAGATGGCCGCCCCCGGGCAGCCGAGGAAAGGAAGTCGAGCCGTGACCTGCGACGAATGCCGCACGCACCTTCAGGAGTTCGTGGACGGGGAACTCGGGTCGGCCGAGAAGGCCGCCATCGACGCCCACCTGACCGGCTGCCAGGAGTGCACCCACCTGCATCGCCAGCTCAACAAGTTCACCACTACCTTGATCAAAATCAGCGAGCCCCTGAAGCCCAAGGCCGACTTCGGCAGCAAGGTGCTGCGCAAGTTCGAAGAGACCAAGGCGGAACTCAATCGCGTGCCGTCCGAACGCCCTGCCGCCGTCTCGTCCGTGCGCACCGCCGTCCGAACCTTCCCCGCTTGGCCCTTCATCGCCGGCGCCGCGGTGCTGGTCGTCGCCGGACTGGCGGTGATGTTCCACAAACCCAAGGAAGATCCCGTGGCCTGGCTGCGCGAGGGCGCCGAACACGCGCGCGTGCAGGTGTACGAAGGCAACGCGTGGAAGGAGACCGAGGAACCCGGGCGCGTCTTCAGCGGGAACCGCATCGAAGCCCTCGATGCGCCGGGCGAAATCGTCGAGATCGACTTCGGTCCGGCGGCCGACGCGATGCTGCGCGCGCCGTGCGTGCTGATGATCGAACGCAACGCCACCGGCATCCTGGTGCGGCCGGACCGCACCTGCCGTCTGTGGCTGGCCACCAAGGGCTCCGGCAGCAAGAGCGGCAAGATCCTGAAGCTGCTCTACAACAACGCCTGGGTGCAGTTGGATCTGGACGGCTCCAACGCCGTGGACGTCGAGGCCTCGCCCAGCGGTTCGCTGGTCGTCTCGGTGAAGACGGGCTCGGCGCACTTCGGCAACGCCGACGCCAACGGCGACGTCGCCGAAGGCTACACGCGCAGCATCGGGCAGACCGGCAAGCCCAGCGATGCCGCCACCATCGATCCCAAGACGTTCGATTGGATCAAGCCAGAATAGGCTTCGCGACGGCAACGGCCACTTAGAACTCCAGTCCTTCGTCCGCGCCCTTCTTGTCGCCCTGCGGCGCGTCGGGCGGCACCATGCCGTGCGGCGGCGGGCGGTTGCCTTCGCCCTGTTCGCCCTCGCGCGGCGGCGGCGGCGGGAACATCGGGCGCCCACCTTGGTCATGCCCGCCGCGATCCATGCCCTGCGGATGAAGTGGTGGTGGAGGCGACGGCCGTTGGCCTTCGCCGCGCTCGCCCTGCTCGCCTTCCCGCGGCGGTGGGCCGCCGTTGCCGCCGTCCTGGCGTTCGCCGCGCGGCGGCGGAGGCGCGTCCGGTATACCGACGCCTTCTTGACCCGGGTTGACGTGGCGCTTGGGCATCCTCGGGCGCGGTTGCTGTCCGCCTTCGCCCTGGCCGCGGTCCAGCATCGGCGGCTGGCCCATGCCCGCCTCGCCTTCCCTGTCGTGGCGCGGGCGCGGCGGAGGCAGCTTGACCTCGTCGTGGACTTGGACGGCCTGGCCGGGAGCCAGCGAGTCCGGCAGCACCTTCGCCGAACTCATGTCGGCGAAGACCTGTTCGATCCTGAGACGCGCGATGGGCACGCCTTCGCGCAGCACGCCGAAGACATGGCCGGCCTGGACGCCCTGATCCTTGCCCATCGAGACCATGACCTGCCCCTCGCCCTCCTTGATCGCGAGTACCGTGCCCTCGGGCGGGCCCTGGCGCATGCGCGCCTGCGCGGCGTCCGCGGCCCGCTTCTGCTCTTGAACGATCTGCGTGAGCTTCTCGACCTGTTCGCGCAGGCGGGCGATCTCGTCCTGAGACTTCGGCTGATCGTCCTTTTCCGCCTGTGCGCCGTCCTTGGCCACGGGGCGGTTTTGCAGATCATCGAGTTGCGCCTTCGCCGCCTTGGCACGGGCCATTCCGACGTACATTCGCGTCTTTGCGCGCTCCACTTCCAACTCGGAAACAGATCCCTTCTCGGCAACCTGCTTGAGCTTTTCGTATTCCTTCTGCGCCAACTGGATCGTGGCTTCGATCTCCTCGTATACCGCCTCCGCCAGAGCGACCGCCGCATCCTTGCTCGACTGAGTGGCGAAAGTATGCGGGAAGGCCGGAAGGCTCGCGGCCACCGCCGCATCGGGGGCGATGGCAGGCGACACCGGAGGCTCCACCGGCTTCACGTCGGTCTTTTCGGCATCCGCACGCTCCGGTTCCCGGCGAACCAAGGTGGTCTCGATCTCATCGGCGGCTGTCTCGGCCCGGGCCGCATCCTGCATCGCCTTTTGGCATCGGGCCAAGCCTTCCTTCGCCTGCGCCATGTTCGGATCTACCTGCAGGCACTTCGAATAGGCTTGGGCCGCCTCGGCAAATTTCCTGGCATCTTCGGCTCTAATTGCCATCGCCAGGCAATCGGCAGCCAACTGCCGCATCTCTTCCTGCCGGGCCTGAACCGGAACCAAGACCGCCTCCGCGGCCTCGGCGACGGCGCGGTCGCTGTCCTTCGTCGCAGCGCGCAGCGCGGCTTCGACGCGCGGATCGTTGCCCCTTGAACGAAGCGCCATCACCGCCGAGCCTCGCACCGCGTAGTTTTCATGCTTCAGCAGCGCCAGGAACGCGGAAATCTCCTCGTCGCGCGGCTGGATCGCCGCGAGGATCTCGCAAAGCGGGTCCTTGTATTCGTTGTTCTTGGAAATGGCCTCGACCAGCACCGGGAGCGATGCCGCGCCCAGTTTGGCCAGTGCTTCCCGCGATTCCTGGATACGACCTTTCCTGGCTTCCTCGTCCCCCGCGCTCGGCTTCTGCGCGTCTGTCCAGATCTTAAGCCACTCTTGAGCCGCCTTGCCCTTCCAGGTGACCTTGCGCGCGGCGTCCTTCTCGTCCTTCGAACTCTTCTCGCCGTCGCCGGCCACCTGCGGCTTCTCGGGCGCGGCGATAGGCTCGTCCTGCACGCCGGCGGTTTCCTCGCCGCCGCGGTTGCCGAAGAGGAAGGCCCCAAGCGCCACGGCCGAGCCCAGCACCAGCACCGCCGCGACCGCCGACGGCACCGCGAACCCGCCGGAGAACGTCGAGCCCAACCAGGTCGTCTGCGCGCGCAAGGGTGCGGGCGGCAGAGGCGCGGGCGCGGGAAGGTGCGATGCGGGCCGGTGCTCGCCCGCCTCGCGCAGTTCGCCCGCGAAGAGCGCGTTCTCCCAGCGCATCGCGGCCAGCTTGGCGCGGCATTCGTCGCACTCGACCACGTGGAATTTCGCCTCGGGCATCGGCGCGCCGGCCGCCAGGGCTTCCAGCGCAGGGCCGTCGAGGTGTTTGCCGTTCTTCATCGTCCGGGCTCCAGATCCTTCAATCGCTCGCGCAGCCGGCAGCGCGCGCGGTACAGGCGCGCACGCAGGGTCTCCGGCGTGATCCCCAATTCCTTCGCCGCCTGTTCGTGCGTCAGCGCTTCCTGATGCACCAGCAGAAACGCCGCGCGCTGCGGGTCCGGCAGTTCGTCCACCGCCTTGCGCAGCCGCCCGCGCACGTGATCGGCTTCCAGCGGGGGCGCGCCTTCCGGCGCCGGCGGGTCCAACTCGGGCGCGTTTAACGGCCGCCGCCGCGCGACCATGTCCAAGGCCACGCGCCGCGCCGTCACCCGGCCCAAGGCCTCCAGATCCCCGGCCTCGCACCCGCCGCGCTGGAAGTGCCGCACCAGACGCAGCAGCGACTCCTGCACCGCGTCCTCCACGTCCTCGGCACGGCGCAAGACCGCCGCCGCCGAACGCTTAAGCACGGGACGCAGGGCCTCGAGCGGCTTGGCCGGGTCCGGACGGCCGGTCTGGGGCGTGAAGGGTATACTCAACGTCTTATCCAGTAAGGAGTTAGCCAAAGCGAGCGCCTCCGGTCTACCCTTCTGTACTAGAGCACGGGCAGGAGCCGGTTCCGTGACGCCCAAAATTGCAGGGTATCACTTTCGGCCAGCCGAGTCACGGGGGCGCGAGCGCGCTGGCGGGGACGCGCCCGCCGTATAGAAAAGGAGGCATGCCAGACCCCGACCGCCCCGATGGACTGGACATCGAGCGCCCCGAGGCGCTTGTTCGTTACCTGCGCGCGGCCAAGCGAATCGCGGCGGACGAACGCCTCGAGATCCGCGTGCTGGCCGGCGGCGTCAGCAACCGCACGGTGTGGGTGCGGCGAGCCGGCGGCGAAGCCTGGGTGCTGAAGCAGGCGCTGGCCAAGCTGCGCGTGCAGGCCGACTGGTTCAGCGACCCCGCGCGCATCCACCGCGAGGCCGAGGGCCTGCGCTGGCTCGAACGCCTCGCCCCCGCAGGCACCATCACGCCGCTGGTTTTCGAGGACCCAGCCGCACACCTGCTGGCGATGGCCGCCGTCCCCAAGCCCCACGAAAACTGGAAGACGATGCTGCTGGCGGGCCGCGTCGAGAACGCGCACGTCGACGCCTTCGCTGGGTTGCTCGCGACGGTGCAGCGCCGCGCCCACGAACGCGAGCGCGACGTCCGCGCGGCCTTCGGCGACCGCTCGTTCTTCGAGAGCCTGCGCCTGGAACCGTACTACACCTACGCCGCGCAACAGGTGCCCGAGGCCGCGGACTTTCTGCACGCGCTGATCGAGGCCACGCGCAAGCGCACCTACACGCTCGTCCACGGCGACTACAGCCCTAAGAACGTGCTGGTGCGCGGGCCGAACCTCGTGCTGCTGGACCACGAGGTGATCCACTTCGGCGACGGGGCCTTCGATCTGGGCTTCGCGCTGACTCACTTCCTCAGCAAGGCGCACCACCTGCCCGCGCACCGGGGCGCCTTCGTACGCGCGGCCGGGCGCTTCTGGACGAACTACCGCAATGCGGTAGAAGGGCTCCCGTTCGCCGGAACGATCGAACCGGCCGCGGTGCGGCACACGCTGGGCTGCCTGCTGGCGCGGGTGGCGGGGCGTTCACCGCTGGAGTACCTCGCTGCGGACGAGCGCGACCGGCAGCGCCGGGCCGTAGTCAATCTGATGCGCAATAAGCCGCCGGACATCGCCACGCTGGCGCAGCGCTTCGCGGCGGACCTATAGAAAGAGCGGAGACCGGGCATCGCATGGACACGATCGAGACGCTGCACGCGATGGAGATCCTCGACAGCCGCGGTCGCCCGACGGTGCGCGCGACCTGCCGGCTGGCCAGCGGCGCCACCGGCACGGCCTCGGTGCCGTCCGGCGCATCGACGGGCAAGGCCGAAGCGCTGGAACTGCGCGACGGGGAGACCGGACGCTACAACGGGCTGGGCTGCCGCAAGGCCGTGGCGAACGTCAACGGCGAGATCCGAAGCGTGGTGTCCGGCCAGGGCTTCGAGACGCAGGAGGGGCTCGACGCGGCGCTGTGCGAACTCGACGGCACCCCCAACAAGGCGCGGCTGGGCGCCAACGCCGTGCTGGCCGTCTCGATCGCCTACGCGCGCGCGGTTGCCGCGCACCGCGTCGTGCCGCTGTACAAGCACCTCGCGCACATCCGCCGCGTGCCGCCCGACACGCTGCCGCGCCCGACGATCAACCTCTTCAGCGGCGGCAAGCACGCCGGCGGTCAGGTCTCCATCCAGGACGTCCTGATCGTGCCGACCTCGGTGGTGAGCATCGAGGAAGCGCTGGCCATGGCGAGCGAAGTCTACCGCCGCGCGGCCGAACGCTGCGCCAAGCGCTACGACATGCGCCTGCTGCGCGCCGACGAAGGCGGCATGGCGCCGCCGTTTAAGAACACCGAGGAGATGCTGCTGGAGGCCGTCGAGTCGATCCTCGTGGCCGGCCTGGAGCCCGGCCGCCACGTCAGCCTGGCCATCGACGTGGCAAGTTCGCACTTCCACAACGTCGGCACCTACACGCTCGACGGCGAGAAACTCTCCGCCAACGGCATGATCGAACGCATCGCGAAGTGGGTCGAGCAACACCCCATCGTCAGCGTCGAGGACGGCCTGGCCGAAAACGACTGGGACCACTGGCCGCGCCTGCGCGATGCAATCGGCGGCAAGGCTCTGGTGCTGGGCGACGACCTGCTGTGCACCAACCCCGAACGCATCCGCAAGGCCGCCGACAAACGCGCCGCCGACGCGCTGCTGCTGAAGGTCAACCAGATCGGGACGCTCAGCGAGGCCGCCGAGGCCATGCGCCTGGCGCGCGAGGCGAACTGGAAGGTCACCGTCAGCGCGCGGAGCGGGGAGACCGAGGACGACTGGCTCGCCGACCTGGCCGTCGGCTGGGGCGGCGACCAGATCAAGATCGGCAGCATCACGCAGAGCGACCGGCTGTCGAAGTACAACCGCCTGCTGGAAATCGAGGACGAGACCAGCCTGCCGCTGGTGTGGTGGCCCAACCGCTAGCTTGAACGCCTTCTCGACAGCAGCGTGAACGGCCAGCCCGCCAAACGCCCGGTGCACTGCGGCGAGAAGGCCTCGCGCGAACAGCGGTTCGCGATCGACACCGCCGCGCCAAACAGCAGCAGGGTCAGCAGCATCAAGCCGATCGTCGCGAAGACCGGACGCTTGTGCGCCGCCAGCCCCCGCGCGTTCAGCGCGATGCAGTCCCATGCAAAGTGCGTGCCCGCCGCGGCCGCGATGCCGGCCGCCAGCTTGGCCGGCCAGTAGCGGATACGGAACCACGCCATGCCCAGGCCGAAGCCGCTCAGCCCGCCCCACAGCGAGTGCAGCAGCAGGCGCACGAACTCGCCGCGCAGTTCGGGGTCGGCGCCCGCCATGTAGAAGACCGACTCCTCCACCGCCATGCCCAGCCCGGCGAAGGCGCCGTAGATCAGGCCGTCCATCGGATCGTTGAAGTGCCGGCGCGCGACAAGCGCCACCGCGAGCACGATCAGGAGCTTGCCGGCTTCCTCGTGGCTGGCCGCCACCGCCGCGCGCTCCCAGGGCGAACCGCCCGCGGCGAACGCGCCCAGGACCCAGTCTTCCATTTCGCCCAGGCCCAGCGAGACCACCGCGCCGGTAGCGAACGCCAGCGCGAGCATGTACCACGGCTCGCGCTCGTACATGTCGTAGCGGTAGATCAGCAGCGCCAACAACGCCGCGCATGCGCCCACGGACGCGTAGATCACCATAGAAGCCGGAAGTATAGCGGGAGAGAAAGTTTTACACAGGGATCTCGTGCAGCGCGCGCCACGTGCGCGGGCAGCGCGAAGGCGTTATCGCCAGGCGCACCTTCATCCCGCACAGATCGGCGTGGGTGTCGATATCGGTGTAGGTCTCGCCCAGTTCCACCTGCAGGCCGGCCTGCGCCAAGCTCCGGAACTGCCGCGCGCCGGTCTCGGGCACAGACCACGGCACGCCGTCGAAGACCTCGTCCGGCGTCCCCGCCGGCAGCGCCAGCAGCACGTAGCCGCCGTCGGCGGCGGGGTACATCGCCGCGCGCCCCCCGGCGACGGTCGAGAGCGCCTTGGCGACTTCCGAGGGCGGCAGCTCCGGGCAGTCCGAGCCCAGGAAGACCGCTGCGCAGGGATCCGGATCGCAGACGTACCCGAGCGCGTCCTTCAGCCGCGCGCCCAAGTCGCCGGTGGCCTGCACGGCCAGTTCCCAGCCCTCCACGCCGGCGTTCTTGAGCAACGCCTGGAAGGCCGCGCGGGCGGGCGGCGGATCGAAGAAGAGGTAGCGGCGTGCGCCGGCCAGGGCCGGTGCCGACCCGAGCCCATCGAGCAAATCGAGGAGGAAGGTCTCGGCGAATCGCGCGGCGTGCTCGGGGCCCAGGCGTTCGGCCAGGCGCGTCTTCACCTCGCCGGGCGCGGGATATTTCGCGAAGACGATCACCGCGGGGGCAGGAGCCGTCACAGTTTCCGGGTCTCCGTCGTCTGTTGCCGCACGGTGCCGCCGACCACCAGCGCCGCGGCGATCAGGATCAGGTTCTTGATGATGTACTGCCCTTCGAGGGTCAATCCAACCGGAAACCGCGTGAAACAGACCTCCGGCAGCAGCACCAGCGGCAGGAACGTGCCGGGCATCTGCAGGAACAGAAGCAGGATAGCCAGGCGCAGCAACGGACGAAAGAGTAGGCCCACGCCGATGGCCACTTCCCACCAGCCCAGGATGGGCACGAACAGATCGGGATCGAACCAGTAAACGGTGTTCCGCACGAGATGCTCTGCGGGGCTCAGGCCCAGCGGCTTGAGGAGCCCGAACCAGATGAAGATGACCGCGAGGGAGAAACGCAGGAAGCGCATCCCGTAACGCTGCATCCAGCCGGCGATGCGGCGGTCGATAGCGTCGAGGCGTGCGTCCATGGCGGCGATCCTTTATCTATGCGCACGCCCAGGCACCGCTCGACGCAGCGCGTCAGCAGCAGCTGCCGCCGGGCGAGCAGCAGTCGCCGGCGCTGGGCGTGGTCTCGTGGTAGCCGGCGCCCTTGGTCTCGCGGGGCGTGCGATTGGCGTCGCGCAGGCAGTCGAAGGGTTTAGCGTCCTTGGGCTCGACGGGTTCGCGGGGCGGCACGGGCACGATGTCCTGCGCATAGGGTTCGCGCGTGTAGAGCTCGTAGGTCTTGCGGCAGACGGCCATGCGTTCTCCGCGGCGCAGGACGTGGCCGTCGTCGTCGCGGACCTCGCGCCACGGCCCTGTGTAGATCACGGCTTCCTTGTGGTCCAGGCAGGGGCCTTCGCGGCCCTTCCAGGCGAGCACGGTCACGCTGCGGAACTCGATGCCCTCCACCACGCGCCAGGGCTTCTCGTCGCGCTTGGCCAGCTCGATGCCGTAGAAGCCGGCCTCCTCGAAGGCGCGCAGAAAGCGGTCCTCGCGGAAGGCCCCGCTGATGCAGCCCGACCAGAGTTCGGGGTCGGCACGCAGGTGCTCGGGCACGTCCTCGTCGCTGACGATGTCGCTGATGGCCGCACGGCCGCCGCGCTTAAGGACGCGGTGCATCTCGGCGAAGAGCTGGCGCTTGTCGCCATCGCGCACGAGGTTCAGCACGCAGTTGCTCAGGATCAGGTCGACGGAGCCGTCGGGGACCATGGGCTCCTTGCGGCGCAGAGCCTCGCAGAGGCCTTCGAGGTGCAGGAAGTCGTTGGCGTTCTCGACGGGGTGCTCGCGCAGGTGGTTCTCGAGCTTGCCGTAGTCGAGGCGCAGGTCCTGGATCTTGCCCTTGCGGAACTCCACCGGAGCCCAGCCGGGCCGCCGGGCGAGTTCGTCGCGGTACTTGTTGGCCAGCGCGAGCATCTCGTCGTTCATGTCCACGCCGATCACGCGCCCCTTCGGCCCGGCGATCTGCGCGGCGATGTAGCAGATCTTGCCTCCGCCGCTGCCCAGGTCCAGGACGGTGTCGCCTTCGCGCACGAAGCGCGAGGGGTCGCCGCAGCCGTAGTCGCGCTCCAGGATCTCCTTCGGCAGCACTTTGAGGTACTGCGGGTCGTAATCCACGGGACAGCACAGCGCGGCCTCGCGCGCCTGCGCGCCCTGCGAATACCGTTTGCGTACGGCGGCCTCGACGTCGTGGTGCGAATCGGGTGCCATCCGGCTTTCTCCTTTTATGGAACCGCCGCGCCGCGGGCTTGCGCGGCGGGCGCGGGATGTTCGTCGCGGGGGTCGAAACGGCGGTACGTCCAGAGCGTGTGCAGGATCGTCCAGCTCGCGCGGGCCGAGCCCGAGATCGTGCCGCTGATTTTCGATTTTCCGATGCGTTTGCGGTAGCGCACGGGCAGTTCGCGCGTGCGAAGTCCCAGGCGCGGGGCCTTCAGCTGCATCTCGACGGTCCAGCCGAAGCCGCGGTCGCGCATGGCCATGCGCTCGAGCGCCTTGCGCGTCAGCGCGCGGAACGGGCCCAGGTCCGTGTACGTCTCGCCGGTGATGCGCTTCAGCAGCCGGCAGGCGAGCCAGTTGCCGAACCGCTGCTGCGGCAGCAACGCCCCGGCCTCGGCGCCGCGCGCGCGCGACCCGATCACGAAGTCGGCTTCGCCGTCCACCAGCGGCTGCAGCAGTTTCGGGAGTTCGTCCGGATAGTCCGAGCGGTCGCCGTCCAGGAAGACGACGTATTTCGTCTCCGCCGGCAGCGCCTCGATGCCGCGCCAGCAGGCCGCGCCGTAGCCGCGCCGGGGTTCGTGCAGCACGGTCGCGCCGTGCGCGCGCGCGACCTCGGGCGTGCCGTCGCTGGAGCCGTTGTCCACAACCAGCACGTGGCGCACGCTGCCGCGGGGGATCTCGCCGAGCACCAGGCCGATGGACGCGGCCTCGTTCAGCACCGGTATGATCACCGCCGCCGCGGGCGCGGACGCGCCGCCCGGAAAGAGTACCGGCGGAACGGCTTTGGCGCTGGGCATCGGGTCGGTCATCTATGCGCCGGCTTTCCAAGCGTTGGGACGGGCATGCTTTCCCTACCGATGTTAGCGCCTCGCTTCGGTATTCCAATCCCGGAGGCGCTTTCGGATTGATCCTGCACGTCGTGCAAGAAACTCAATTCAGCCCAGGTTCAGGGTCACTGCCGCTCCGGTCACGATGCGCGCTTCGGGGCTCGCGAGGTAGGCCACCACGCCAGCGATCTCGCCCGGCGGCAGCCAGCCGGATGTGTCGGCATCGGGCATGGCCTTGCGGTTGGCCGGCGTGTCGATGATGGACGGTACGATGGCGTTGACGCCGATGCGGTCCTTGACCAGTTCTTCGGCCAGCGCCTGCGTGAAGGCCAGCACCGCTGCCTTGGACGCCGTGTAGGCGCTCATCATCGCCCCGCCGTGCACGACGGCCGGGCGCGCAGCGACGTTGACGATGCGCCCGCCCCCGCGCGGCTTCATCTGCGCCGCCGCGGCGCGGCAGCAGAGGAAGCACGAGGTCGCGTTCATGTCGAGCATACGGCGCCAGGTGTCGAAGCCGGTGTCGGCGAGCGCCGCGAAGGCGAAACCGCCGACGATGTTGGCGAGGATGTCCACGCCGCCGTCCTTCGCGGCGACGGTCTCGAAGAGTTTCGAGACGGCCTTCTCGTGGGTGACGTCGGCCTCGTAGAGGGTGACCTTGCCGGCGCCGAGTTCGGCGTGCAGTTCTGCGGCTTCGCGCTCGACAACCCACGGGACATGGACCCGCGCACCCTCGGCCAGCAGGCGTTGGACCACCGCGCGCCCCAGCGCGCCGGTGCCTCCGGTCACGACGGCAATCTTGTCGGCGAGATTCATACGCGCAGTCCTCCCTGCGGTCGAATAGGCGATCCGCCAACAGCATAACCGATTGGGGAGGCGCCGGTCGGGGCTATTTGGTGGGCGGGGAGCCGGTGGAGAAGTCCAGCACAGCTGGATGCACGCTATCCTGTGGCGCATCGGCCGCCTGCGCCGAGGTCTGGAAGGCCGGCAGGCGCAGCGCGAAGGTCCAGCCGGACTCGGTGGTGCAGACCAGACGGTGGCCGAGCAGGGCCGGGGTGCCCATGCGGCCCAGGGTCTGAACGATCCCCTGCTTGCCGTTCTGGCGGGTCAGGCGCGGCGCGTCCGCTGCCGCAGGGTCGTTCTCGAAGTTGCGCTTCCAGAGCATCCTGCCGTCCGCCACGCGCAGGGCCACCAAGGTGCCGTCGTCGGTCCCGGCATACGCCACGCCGTCCTTTTCGGCGCAGATTCCGGCGCCGTAGCGGGGCAGCGGGACCTGCCAGCGCCTCCGCCCGCCCTTGAAGTCGAAGGCGACCACCGCCGAGCCGCTCTGCGTCACCACCACGCCCTGTTCCGGACGCGCCACCAGACCGCCCGAAACGGGGTCGACCTGCGCCGACCAGACGGCCTGCCCGCTGTCGGCCTCGAAGCAGGAGACGAAGGACTTCGATGCGACGCCGATCGTAACCGAGGACATCGAGACGCTCTGGCCCTGCCCCGCCGTGACGTGTGCTTCTTGTTTGATGCCGGCGAACGCCACGCCATTGCCGCTTCGCACGGAGCCGTGCGCGATCACACGGTCGGCCTCGACGGCGGGCGCGTCGCCGCTGATGCCATCGACATCGGCGCGCCAGAGGGTCTTGCCGTCGGCGGCATCGAGTGCCACCAGGGCCTTGCCCTGGATGCCGGTGAAGACCTTCCGCAGAGCGGCGGCGGCAGCCGGCGCGACCAGGCCCGCTCGGACGTTGGCTGGGCTCTGCGTGTTGGAGACGGTGCCCGCGGCAGCGACGAGGTCCTCGCTGCGCCAGACTTCCTTGCCGCCGCGGTCGAAAGCCACAACCGCACCCGTGCGCGTCGCGGCGAGAATCAGGCCCTGCTTTCCGTCATAGGCCAGCGTCTGGTCCAGGCGGCGGACGTTCGGCTCACTGGGGCCCAAGGCGGCCGTCCAGAGGACCTTGCCCGTACGCGGTTCGTAGGCGGTGATCCCGGCTTGCGGCTCCAGCGCGTAGAGCGCCTCGGCGGTGAGTACCGGCGTGCCCTGCTGCTGGTCGCCGGCCTTCTTCCACACGACTGCGCCCGTTTCGGCATCCAGGACGAAGAGCCCGGCCTTGGACGGCACTACGACGAGTTTCAGGGTCTCGTTCACGCACGGCGCGGAGTGCTGGACGCCGTTGGGCGCGGTCGCCGCGGACCACGCGAGTTCCGGGCCCGTCAGGCGTTCGATCACCTTCTGCACGCGCACGCGAGCCTCCAGGTCGTTCGCCAGGCCCGGCAGGATCTCTCCTTCCAGCGCCACGAACGCGGCCGCGCCGTGCTTGCGCACGTAGCTTTCCAGCAGATGCTCCGTGTTGTCACGCACCGAGGCGTCGTCGGAATTCAGCTTCCCGATCAGCGCCTGCATGCGCGCCTTGACTGTGGCCGCGTCGGCGGGGCCGTCTTCTTCTCCGGCAGAAGGGTCCTTCTTTTGACCAGTGGATTGAACCAGGGTCTCGCCCGGATCGGCCAGGATGGCGAAGAAGAGCCACAGCGCCGCGGCGATGGCCAGCCCCGCAACGGCGGCCACCGGCAGGAAAAAGTGCGTGGCGCGCAGCGGCGGCTCCAGGCGCGCGGGCGCCGGACGGCGCGCGGCGCCGAGCACCCGGCAGCGCAAGCCTTCCGGGTCCTCCGCGTCCGGAACGCGCACGGACGACAGCAACTGCTCCAGTTCACGATCCGCTTGGGGATCCTGAGGAGGCAGCGCTTCGCCGTTCACGCCCTGCGGGTCCAGATCGTCGGTCATGTCGCCCTTTCAGTCCTTGTGCGGCTTCATGTACTCGCGCAGCTTCGCCAGCCCCAGGCGGCAGCGGCTGGTGGCGGTGGCCTTGGGCACGCCCATCACCTCCGCGACTTCTTCCATGCCCAGGGCCTCGAAGTACCGCAGCCCCAGCGCCTCGCGCTGCTCCAGCGGCAGCCGCGCCAGCGCCTTGTTGATCGCGTCCACCGTCTCGCCGTCCAGGCCGGGCCCCGTCTCCAGGCGGGCCTCGACGAAGCGCTGCACGGAGTCCGAGACCTTTTCGCGCCACAGCTCGCGCTTGCGCAGCACGTTCATGGCCTCGTTGTGCACGACCGTGTACAGGAACGCGCGCACATCCTTAATCGGCCGGCCCAGGCGCGATTCCTTCACCATCGCCACGAAAGCCGCCTGCACCAGGTCCTCCGCGTCGGCGCCCTTCCCCGCCAGCAAGCGCGCATACCGGTACAACGCCGCCGCATGGCGGTCATACGCCTCCTCGACCGGCTCGCGCGGGGCGGCCGGAATCGTCGGATGCGCTTTCGGTGGCGGAGCGCTCACGACAACCATTCTATTGCTGAGGACCCACGACGCGCGGAACGAATCACCGAATTACGCCACAATGCGCAAAGCACATGGTGCAGGCGGGAGCCTGTTCCGCAGAGCATTTGCAACTCTTTTTCATAAAACGAGTTAAATGTTCGATGCAAAGGCGTTTCATGCAGCCGGATCCGGCATGCGGCGTCTTTAATGTATAGGAAGGCCTTCACTCTGACGTTAAGGTCGGACCCCTCTGGAGGTTATCGGCATGAAGGTACGGTTTGAAATCGCCGCGGCGGCGGTGCTGGCCTTGGCCGCGCACGGATGGGCGCGCTCAGCTGACGATGAGAAGCCCATCCCCGTGCGCACGCGCACCGTCACGCTGGACCAGCTCAAGGACTGGACCCTTCCCGAGACGCAGGTCGTGAAGTTTGATGGCACCCTGCCGATCACCGACTCCAGCGGCAAGGAGATCAAGGCCGAGGCCGAGAAGGACCGCATCAAGCAGCTGAGCATGTACACGGGCCTTCGGGTCTACAAGGCCGGCGACCTGTGGGGCGTGGACACCACGTACTCCGACAAGGCGCGCGGGCGTTACACGTACAAGGTCGAGCAGATGGACGGCGCCATCGGCATCCGCAGCTACACGGCACAGCAGGGCGACTTCAAGGGCAAGTCCTTCGCGATCCTCGACATCAACAGCAACGGCCGCTTCGACGACGCCGGCACCGACCTCTTCGTCTGGGACAAGAAGACTGCGCTGAAGGTCGGCGACTCCCTGGAACTGGGCGAAAAGGAAGCCTACGCCGTCAAGATCCCGCCCTCGGGCAACGGCGCGACCTTCGGCAAGTTCGGCGTGGGCTTCGGCGCGGCGTTCAAGCTGCCCGGCGAGACCATCGACGACGGCCTGGCCGTCTGGAACGCCATTCGCGGCAGCCTGGGCGTGCCACCGGTGAAGCGCGACCCCAAGATCGAGGAATGGGGCTACAAGCACATCGAGTACATGAAAGCCGTCGGCAACCTGCAGCACGAGGAAGACAAGAACCACCCGAAGTACTCGCCCGAAGGCGCCAAGGCCGGCATGGGCAGCTGCCTGGGCCGGGGCTCGCCGAATCCCAAGTCCGCAATCCTGGGACAGCTCACCTGCTTCCTGCACCGCATCCCGCTGATCAAGCCGGAGATCGAGACCGTCGCCTTCTGCTACGACGCCGAGTCGCGCTTCTCGGGCTTCGACTACTCCAACGGCACCAAGCGCAGCTTCGAGTGGAAAGGCCCCATCGCCTACCCGCCCGACGGCGCCACCGACTTCAGCCCCGCCTGGTCGGGCAACGAAGGCCCCTGCCCCATCCCCGGCGGCCCGCCCGCCGGTGGCGTGGGCCAGCCGATCACGCTGACGTTCGGGCGCGAGAAAGTCACGGACGCGGCCATCGAGGTCACCGGTCCCGGCGGCACGAAACTGGAAGGCTTCATCTCCACGCCCACCAGCCCGGCCGTATCGATGTTCGGCAACAACATGAACACCGTCTGCTTTATCGCCAAGGCGCCCCTGGCGGCCAATACGCGCTACCAAGTGAAGGTTACCGCCACCGTCAGCGGCAAGCCCTTCGAGCTGACCTGGCAGTTCGCCACCGGCCAGCAGATGAACCTGTACGGCGGCGGCGGCGGGGGCCGCGGCCGGCGCTGAGCCGTCCCACCGTTCCTGTCGCACATCCAGAAAGCCGCTATACTCCTGGCGCCACCTCAGCCAGGAGTCCACATGGCCTTTCGCAACCTCCGCGAGTTCCTCGCGGCCATCGACGCGCGCGGCGAACTCGTCCGCGTCAAGGAAAGCGTCTCCCCGATCCTCGAGATCACCGAATGGGCGGATCGTGCCGTCAAGCGCCCCGACCGCAAGGGCCCGGCGCTGCTGTTCGAGAACGTGCAGGGCTCGGCCATGCCGGTCGCGATCAACCTCTTCGGGACGTTGGAACGAACCGCGCTGGCGCTGGGCGTGCAGGACTTCGATGAGATCGCCAGAGAAATCGAAGCCCTCCTGAAGCAGCGCCCGCCGGAAACCATCGTCGAAAAACTCAAGATGCTGCCGCTGCTGGCGAAGCTCGCGAACTTCCCTCCCAAGAAGGTGGGCAGCGGGCCGTGCCAGGAAGTGGTGCTGGCCGACGACAAGGTGGACCTGGGGCTGCTGCCGGCGCTAAAGTGCTGGCCGCAGGACGGCGGGCGTTACCTGACGCTGACCAACGTCTTCACGCGCGATCCGAAAGGCCTGCCGAACTGCGGGATGTACCGCATCCAGCTCTTCGACCGGAACACCGCCGCGATGCACTGGCACATGCACCACGACGGCGCGCGCCACTTCCGCGCGTGGGAGGCCAAGGGCGAACGCATGCCCGTGGCCGTGGCGATCGGCGGCGACCCGGCCGTCGTCTACAGCGCCACCGCGCCGCTGCCACCGGGCGTCGACGAGATGATGCTGGCGGGCTTCCTGCGCAAGAAACCCGTCGAGATGGTCAAGTGCGTGACGCAGCCGGACCTGTTCGTGCCCGCCGAGGCCGAGATCGTCGTCGAAGGGTATCTCGCGCCGGGCGAACGCCGCCGCGAAGGGCCCTTCGGCGACCACACGGGCTTCTACTCGCTGGCCGACGATTACCCCGTCTTCCACGTCACGGCGATCACGCACCGGAAAGAGCCGATCTACCAGAGCATCGTCGTCGGCACGCCGCCCATGGAGGACACCTACCTGGGCAAGGCAACGGAGCGCATCTTCCTGCCGTTCCTGCAACTGACGCTGCCCGAGATCGTGGACTACAACCTTCCGGAGTTCGGCGTCTTCCACAATTGCGCCTTCCTCGCGATCAAGAAACAGTACCCGCAGCACGCGCGCAAAGTGATGCACGCGCTGTGGGGCTTGGGGCAGATCATGTTCACCAAGATGATCGTCGTCGTCGATGAGCACGTGAACGTGCAGAACCAGGACGAGGTGCTCTTCCACGTCGGCGCCAACTGCGACTTCGCGCGCGACGTCGAGATCGTCAAGGGCCCCACCGATATCTTGGACCACGCCAGCCAGCACTACGGCTGGACTGGCAAGATGGGCATCGACGCGACGAAGAAGTGGCCCGATGAAGGCTTTACGCGCGAGTGGCCCGACTACATCACCATGGACCCCGCCATCAAGAAGTCCGTCGAAGCAAAGATGCAGAAACTCGGGCTGCTGTAGCCCTTAAAATCCCGTCCTGAACCCATCTTGCGTTCCGTCCGTTATAGGTAGCCGCGCCGACGTCGCGGAGGTATTCTTCCACCGGCCGGAGTACCCCGTATGCACGTGCGCATTCTTGCCGCCGTTTTGCTCTTCGCAGCGCACGCGCTGGCCGCCCGCGAAGCCGCCGCGCCTGCCGCGCCCCCCACCCCCGCCGACCGCATCATCGATTGTCCGCTGCCCTCCGCGGTCTACCTGGAGGACGCCGACGGCGAGCGCAAGCTTGTCGGCACGACGCCGACGCTTGACTGGCGCGGCCTACGCGTCCCGGCGGGCGCGCGCGTCTGGCTGGAATTCGGGGACGAAGGCAATCTTTCGGCCATCGACGTCATCAAGGACATCGCGGCGGGCGCCAACGCCCTGGGCGTCGATGCCCTGATCCTGGAGTGCACCGGAGCGATCCCGGACACCTTTTGGGCGGAACTGTGCACCGTAAAGGAATTGAAATGCCTCGGCGGCCTCGAACTGAGCGACCTCACCGCCAAGGAACTCGCGCGCTTCCCGAGGCTGGCGACCCTGGAGTGCAAGCCGCTGTCCAACGCGGCCATCTCCGCCATCCCCGCGCACGCCCCGAACCTGGAACGGCTGGTGCTCACCGGCGCGGAGTTCAACGACGACGGATTGGCCTGCCTGGAGAAGATGCCTGCGTTGAAGAGCCTGCGCATCACCGATCTGAAGATCGGCGCCGCCGGTCTGGCGCATATCGCGCGCATGAAGGGCCTCCGGCGCCTGGAGCTGGACTTCAGCACCGTCGAAGGCGCGTCCATGGCCCTGCTAAAGGATAAGGGGCTGGCGTATTTCCGCTGCGCGCAGATCGTGCTCTCCGGCTTCGACCTGGATATCCGCCGCACCTTGGGCGCACCCGTGATGGACGCGAAGGACTTGCGCGCGTTCTTCAACCCCAAGCCCGTCGTCGACGAGGCGATGGCGAAGACGATCAACGCGCTGATTCCCAAGCTGGACCACGAGGATTTCGCCGAACGCCAGGCCGCCACGGACAAGCTGCTGGAATTGCCGCCGGAGACTATGCCCTGGCTTCGCAACCTCATCGTTTCGATGAAAGACAGCCTGAGCCTGGAGCAGGACACGCGCCTGCGCGAGATCCTGGCCGGGCTGGGCACCAAGGCCCGGCTCGGCACCGGCCGGCTGATCGCTGCCGAGTTGAACAAGGCGGTCGCGGAATCGCCCGCACACTACCTGGCGCCCAGCCCCAAACTGCTCAAGAAGCTGGAGCGCCGCGTCGGGTTTGAATTCGATGACGTGTCGCTCGCCACCGTCCGGGACATACTGATGCCCGAGTTGGGCGCGCCGATCGTCCTGGATCCGGAACTGGAGCATTTTCCCAGCAGTTGCAGCTTGCGCGTCACCTGCATGCGCATGGTGTTGGCCATCGAGTGGATTGCCAAGCTCACCGACGTCCAGGTCGTTCCGCGCGGCGATGTCGTGATTCTTGCCCGCGGCGATCGCGCCAGGGCCCTGCGGCTGCAAGAGGTTTTCTACGACCTGCCTTCCGCAAAGGGCGAAGCACCGTGGACCGACGCGGAGGCCGCGTGGCTCTGCGCCGTCCTCGCCTCGCGCACGCCCGTCACCGGGCGCCTGATGCCCTGGAGCATGGGTCCATTGCAGTTGGAATCCTGCGAGCGGACCAAGGACGGGCGCCTGCGCATAGTGGCCGATCCCGAGGCGCACAAGGAAATCGAACGGGTGCTGGCGGAGTTCACCCACTCGCCGTATCAGGAACCGCCCTTGACGCCCAAGTGGCTCGATAAGATACAGCAGGAGTTGGACAAACACATCGACCTCGATAACGTCAGCGATATGCGAGCCTTCGACGCCTTCCAGATGGCCACCGGCCTGCAGGTGGCCACCGAGGGCGAGATCCAGTACTCGGGCGAGGACATTACGGTGAAAGGCACCTGGCGCGAGGCGCTGCTGCTGGCGGCGGAGAAGGCGAAGGCGGTGCTGCTGCCCGAACGTGGCACCCTGATCCGCGCCCAAGCGCGCAATTTCGTAGGCCTTCCGGCCGCGCGGCGCATCTTCGACGTGCGGCCCGTGCTGGCCGCGGGCGTGGGACCCAAGGATCTGGCGGCTGCGGTGAAGGAACTCTTCGCGCCTGTCCACGAAGATCCCACCTCCGAACCGTTCCCCCTGCGCGGACGCTTCTTCGCGGCGGTGGACCCCTGGACCGAGCAGCGCGTGCACGCGGTGCTGAAGGCCGCCGCCGCAACCGGCAAAATCCCCACCCTGCCGCCCGTCCCGTGGTTCTTCGAGACGCTGAAGTACGTGCCCGCGGCCAAGGGCGAGGACATCGCCAGGTAACGCAACGCGAGATGCCGCCGCACGCCCGATGCGGTATCATCCCGCCATGCCCGAAGCCGCCGCGCCCGCACCTTCCGCCTCTGCCCCGCTGACCAACGCGGGCGGCAAGTCCCCCGCCGAAGTGCGCGCCATGTTCGCGCGCGTGGCGCGGCGCTACGACTTCCTCAACCACTTCCTTTCGCTGGGCCTGGACATCCGCTGGCGCAAGCGCGCCGCGCGGGAACTCGCGGGCCTCACCGCCGCCGACGCCGTCGCCGACCTGTGCACCGGCACCGGAGACCTGGCTTTCGCCTTCAAGCGCGCCGCGCCGGAAAGCAAGGTGATCGCGATCGACTTCACGCCCGAGATGGTCGCTTACGGCCCGAAGAAGGCCGAGCGAAAACGCATGGCCGGCGTGAGTTTCGCGATCGGAGACGCGCTTCATATTCCGCTGCGCGACGGCAGCGTCGCGGCGGCGGGGGTGGCCTTCGGCATCCGCAACGTCGGCAATCTCGACGCGGGGCTGCGCGAACTCGCGCGCGTGGTGCGGCCGGGCGGGAAGGTGCTGGTGCTGGAGTTCACCAAGCCGGGCGGCTGGTTCTTCGGCCCGCTGTACATGTTCTACTTCCGCTGGATCCTGCCGCTGCTGGGCCGCGCGATCTCGTGGACGGCCGGCGACGCGTACCGCTACCTGCCACAGTCGGTGCAGGCCTTCGCGGGTCCGGAAGAGATGAGCGGCAGAATGCGCGCGGCGGGTTTGAGTGACGTCCGCGCCGAGGCGCTGACCTTCGGCACCGTCCATCTGTATGTGGCCGTGAAGCAGAACGCTCCGTAACGCACGACCCGCCTACTTGTTCCCCAGGATCACGCAGACGGCGACCACCGCCGCGATGCCCAGCACCGCCAGCGTGATCTTGATCCAACTCCAGGGGCGTTCGCCCTGCACTTCGCCGGTTCGCGCGTTGATCAGGAATCGGTAGACCTTCTGGCGATAGCGGTAGGCGCTGATCCAGACCGGAAGCAGCAGATGCTTGAAGGAGATGTCGTCGTAGCGGCTGCGCACCGAATGGATGCGCTGGTGGTCGCCGCCGATGTCGCGGCGGATCGTCGCGCGGATCTCGTCGTCGGCGATCTCTTTCGCGCGCTCGAAGCCCTGCGCCAGGTCCACGGTGTACTGTTCGGTGCGGAAGCCGCTCAGGTATTCGTCGCCGTAGGGCACCAGGTTGGTGAGGTCCCAGGGCTCCAGCGCCTCGGTGTGCTTGCGCGGCAGCGACTGGCTGCCCAGGACCAGCAGGTCGTCGAAGGTGTTCCAAACGGTGCCGCTGACGGAGCGCCAGCGCGTCTTGCGCACCTGGCGCGTCTTGCGCACGGTCTTGCCGTTCTCGGTGGTGGTGTAGGACTCGGTCACCCAGTAGTCGTCGCCGCGTTCGCCGCGGTAGAAGCTGGTCGCGTCGAAATCGTAGGTCCAGTAGGGCACGTACATCCCGTTGAGCTTGCCCTCGGTCTGCGCGTAGCGCTTCAGGTCGCTGGGCGCGAACCACAGCGCCTTGATCCACGCGCGGAAGCGCTCCCAGGCGCCGCGCTGGTCGATCTTGAACGGAAGCAGCGACTTGGGTTTGAGCGTCTTCCGCGAGGCGCCTTCCTGCACCACGTTCGAGCCGCAGAAGGGGCATTCGCTGGAGGTGATGTTCGGCGGCAGGTCGAACTGCGCGGCGCACTGCGCACAGCGGACGGTGCGCTGCTCTCGGGTCTCCTCGCCCTGCTCGGCTTCGCGCAGGAAGGCGATGAAGTCGAGTTCGACGATCTCTTCCTCGGACGACGGGATGCGGACCTCGGCCTCGCAGTACGGGCACTTCATCACCTCGGTGCCCGGCGCGAACTGCACCTTCGCGCCGCACTGGCTGCACTTGAACTGCTTGGTGGCGGGGGCCTGCGCTTCGGTCATGTCCGGAACGTCCCCTCCCGGAGGCCGGCACGATCAATGGAATGGAATTCGGGGTCCGGCGTTACTGCGGCAGCGGCGGCGGCGCGGCGCCGAAGAGCGCGGCCACTTCCTGCACGTCGCCGGCCTTCACCCACTGAGCCATGCCCTGCTTCCAGACCAGCGTGTCGCGTTTGATCGCGCCGCTCTGGATCTGCACCTTCAGCGCATCGAGGTCGAAGGGCCCGGCCTGTTTCCCGCCGATGCCGGCGAAATACTGCGTTGCCGTCGGCAGCGGCGGCGGCGAACCCTGCACGGTGGCGGCGTGAGGGTTGAAGGTCTGGCCCATGGCGTTGGACATGGCGCCGGCCATACCGATGCCCAGCCCCAGCCCGGCGCCCGCGCCGGCGAGGCCGCCGGGGTTCTTGGCGGCGTCGGGGATGGCGTTGGCGGTCTGGAACTGCGCGTAGGCCTGCAAGTTGCCGAGGACGCCCATCTGGGAGCGCTTGTCGAGCGCCTCCTCGACGGCGGGCGGCAGCGAGATGTTCTCGACGAGCATGCGGGTGAGTTCCAGGCCGTACTCGCCGAACTCCGGCGCGATGCGTTCGCGGATGAACTCGCCCAGTTCGTTGACGTTGCCGGCCATGTCGAGCACCGGGATCTTGCACTCGCCCAGCTTGTCGGTAAAGCGCGTGACAACGATGTTGCGCAGCTGCTCGGTGATCTCCTCGGCGGTGAAGTGGCCGTCGGTGCCGACGACTTCCTTGATGAACTTGCCGCTCTCCTTCACCTTCAGCTCGTAGGTGCCGAAGGCGCGCAGGCGCACGGGGCCGAACTCGGCGTCGCGCATCATGATGGGGTTCTTGGTTCCCCACTTCAGGTCTTTGAATCGGCGCGTGCTGACGAAGTAGACCTCGGCCTTGAAGGGGCTCGAGAAGCCGTGGTGCCAGTTCAGGATCGTGGTCAGGACCGGCAGGTTCTCGGTGGTCAGCGAGTACATGCCGGGCTTGAAGACGTCGGCGAGCTTGCCTTCGTTGACGAAGACCGCTTCCTGGCCCTCGCGCACGGTCAGCTTGGCGCCGTACTTGATCTCGTTGTTGTAGCGCTCGAACCGGTAGACCATCGTGTCGTTCGAATCATCGGTCCACTCGATGATGTCGATCAACTCGCCCTTGATCTTGTCCCAGAGTCCCATTCTTGCGCCTCCTGATTAAGGCCCGCCAGCGTCAGGTCCGAGCGAGGCCCGATGTTACCGGTTCGGACGGACCGGGGCAAGGCGCCCGTCAAGGCCGCGCCGCCCCCGCCGTACCGTCGCGAATCCCGGGTCCGGCAGGCTATTAAGTCCGCCTCGGCAGAGCTTTCGGGATTTTCAAAGGTTGCCCAACGGCTTCAGCGCCGGCGGTCCTTCATGGTGCGGTCGATCTCGCGGCGGACTTCCTTCTCGCGCAGGGTGTGGCGCTTGTCGGCCTTGGTCTTGCCCTTGCAGATGCCCAGGCGGACCTTGGCCCAGCTGCCGCGGAAGTAGATCTCCAGAGGGATCAGCGTGCGCCCGGCCATGTCGGTCTCCTGGCGCAGCTTCTCGATCTCGCGCTTCTTCAGCAGCAGGCGGCGGCGGCGGACGGGGTCAGGCAGCTGCACGTGCGACTTGCGGTAGGTGCTGATCTGCAGGCCCATCAGCCAGCATTCGCCGTTCTCCACCCGCGCGTAGCTGTCGGCGAAGTCCACCTGCTGCGTGCGCAGCGACTTCACCTCGCTGCCGTGCAGCGCCAGCCCGGCCTCGACGGTGTCCTCGACGTGGTAGTCGTGCCGCGCACGGCGGTTGATCGCGATGGTCTTGAGAAAGACCTTCTTCTCGGTAGCCGAAGGCTGGCTGCCGCCTTTGTTCGCCGAAGCTGAAGCGCTCATGCCGCACCGCCCTTGGCCTTGGCGGGGAAGAGTTCCAGTCCCGCCAAGAGCGCCAGCAGCAGGCCTTCCAGGCCCGGCGCCAGGGTGGAGGTGTCGATCCACTCCTCCACGGTGTGTGCGCGCCCGCCGACGTGCGTGCCCAGCGTCGAGGCGCGCAGGCCGCGCGCGATGGGGATGTTCGCGTCGGTGGAGCTGGCGCTGACGCGGAAGGGCACCTGCAGCGCCGACCAGCCCGCCCGCGCGACGTCGACCCAGTCGAGCGTACAGGCCGGGTCGCCGGCGGGGCGTTCGCCGATGACGGAGATCTCGACCGTGAGGCCCTCCGGCAGCGGCGGCTTGGCGATGGCCGCACGCGCGCGGGCTTCCAGCAGGTCCAGCACCTTCGGATCGAGGCTGCGCAGGTCGAGCAGCAGCTCGGCTTCCGGCGCGATGGTATTGATGCTCGTGCCGCCCTTCAGTTCGCCGATGTTGAACGTCGAACGCGGCGTCTCGGGCATCTGGAGGTCGCTCAGGGCGGCCGCGATGCGCGCGAGCTGGTGCACCGCGCTGGGCCGGCCGAAGTCCGACCAGCTGTGCCCCCCCGGACCCTTCACGAGCACGCGGAAGCGCCGGCTGCCCACCGCCGCGCCGACGACGTGGCCCAGCCCGCCGTCCAACGCCAGCGTTGCGTCCAGCTCCGAGCCGAAGCGGTCGACCAGCGCGCGCATGCCGCGCAGGTTGCCCAGGCCCTCTTCGCCGACGTTCGCCGCGACGATCAGTTCGCCCGCTAAGGGCAGTTTGGCGTCGCACAGGAGCTTCGCCGCGCCCAGAAGCAGGCTCAGGCCGGTGCAGTTGTCGCCGATGCCGGGGCCGACGAAGCGCCCGTTCTCGCGCCGCACGCGGCAAGGGATGTCCATCGGGAAGACCGTGTCGAGGTGCGCCGAGACCAGAATGCGCGGTCCGAGGCCCTGCGCGCCCTTCAACCGCACCCAGAGGTCGCCAATCTCGTCGTGTTCAACGGCGGCGCCGGTGATCCGTTCCAGCAGCCCGGCGACGTGGCGGCCGCGGGCGGCCTCCTCACCGGTCGGCGCGGGGATCTCGCAGAGTTCCGCGGCGCGGTCGGCCAGCGCAGGGCCCGCCGAACGCGCGGCCTGCCAGAGGCCCGCCAGGTCGGGCCGGGCTCGCAGGCGGGCGATGGCCGCGCGGGCCGGTTCGGCCAACGGCCCAGGCGCGGGTTGGGGATACTCCTGGGAGACCAAGGCTCTAACTCCGCCACGATTCAAGAAAGCCTGCCAGGAAGGCTATAAACCCCGCAAAAGCCGCCACGTCAAGCGCTTGCCCCCGGAGGATACGGAAATTAGAGTAAATTATCCGGACGTTCAGACGTCTATCCATATGAGCCATTCTCCTGGAGACGCTCCCATGCGCAGCGCGCAATATATCGTGTTACCTCTGCTGCTGGCCGGCCTCTCCGCCGGACCGGCCTGGGGCAAGAGCGCCGAGGACGAACTGCGCGCGCAGATCAAGGCGGCCGAAGGCCAGAACAACCAGCAGGGCGCCGCCGCGATGTGCGGGCTGCTCCAGCAGGTGATGGCCAAGGTCAACGCCAACCAGCGCGACTCGCAGATCAAGATCCTGCGCGAGTACGAGGAACTGGCCAACGATATCCAGGACGCCATCCCCAAGCTGACCGACCCCGAGGCCGTGAAGGTCCTGGTGGTCGGCCTGCAGCGCATGGACCCGCGCTCGCAGTCGGTGATCGCCTTCGGCCTGGCGGAGCAACCCAAGAACGACGAGGCCCTGGAAGCGGCCGCCAAGGTGCTGGCCAGCACCCGCGACGCGCGGACGCAGGTCGCGTGCATGGAAATGTTCAGCCGACATAAGGCTAAGGCCGGCACGGCGGCCATCCTCCCGAACCTGGACCCCACCAAGCTGATCTGCGTTCAGGTCGCCGCCTGCCGTTCGCTGGCCAACATCCGCGACGCCTCCTCCGTCCCGGCGCTGATCGATTTCCTCGACAAGTGGAAGACCGGGCGGATGCGCTACGAGGCCACCGCGGCCCTGCGCAGCATCACCGGGCAGACCTTCAACCCCGACGCGGCGACGTGGCGCGGCTGGTGGGAGCGCGAAGGCAAGACCTTCGTCGTGGCCGAGAAGGGCGATCCGCCGTCCTTCAACGCCGAGCTGGCCGGCGAGAAACCGCCGCCCGGCGAAGAGCCGGTAACCTACTACGAGGTCCCCATCACGGAAAACCGCATCGTCTTCCTGATCGACACCTCCGGGTCGATGCAGGAGGGCGGCACGCCCAACCGCCTGGAGCGCGCCAAGCAGGAGCTGAAGGAACTCGTCGCGCGGCTTCCGGAACGCACACTGTTCAACATCGTGCTTTTCGGGCAGTCGGTGGATCGCATGATCCCGGCGACCCCGCTGGTGGCGGCCACCAAGGCCAACAAGGACGCCGCCACGCGCTTCATCGAAGGCGCGAAGTACGCCGGCTCCACGCCCACCATGGAGGCCCTGGAGGAAGCGCTGCTCCAAATCGCGCTGGTCAACGGCGTCGAAACCGTCTTTCTGATCACCGATGGCGCACCCAACCCCATGCTGCACAGCCGCGTGGCCAGCATCGCCGACTATCCGCGCGGCATCGCCGCCATCGAACGCCGCATCCGCTACATCAACCAGGTCACCAACGTGCGCATCAACACCGTCGGCATCTACACCGGCGAGGCCAAGGGGCCCATCGCCCAGCTGGAGAAACACATGCGCAGCTTCCTCGAGAACGTGGCCAAGAACAACGACGGCACCTACAAGGAAGTGAAGTAGGCAAGGTACGCGACGGCCTTTCCGCAATTCCTTTCACCCCTACCTCCGTCCGGCCGATACCCGATCAGGGGAACTCGCCGCTCTGATCATGCCGGGGATGGTTGCGTGAAGGTCCTGCCTCAGTTCATCGACGGCCTGCGCAAGGGCCTGACGACCAGCCGCGGCGTGCCCGCCATCGGCGGGCCGTACACGCCGCGCGAGGCCAAGCCCTACCTGCGGTCGTGGGTGCTGCTGGGCTCGGGGCTGCTGGCCTTCGCCCTGGTCCTGGCCCTGTACGCGGCCTATGCCGGCACGGCGCTCGACCCGGCCGCCGCGGCGCTGGACCTGGCGCCCATCGAACTGCCCGGCTCGGCCGTAGCCGCGCTGCCGCCTTCGCCGCCAACCTACGCTCTGCCCAAGGCCCTGGCCTACGATGCCGACGTAACGCCCCGGGACTGGACCTCGGTCGTCGTGCACCATTCGGCCTCCACCCGCGGCGGCGCGCGAGCCTTCGACGAGTACCACCGCAAGGTCAAAGGTTGGGAGAGCCTGGGCTACCACTTCGTGGTCGGTAACGGCTCCGATACGCCGGCAGGCGCCATCGAAGCCGGCCCCCGCTGGCGGCGCCAGGACCGGGGCGCGCACGCGCACTCCGCCGAGTACAACGCGCACGGCATCGGCGTCTGCCTGGTGGGCAACTTCGAGGAGACCCGGCCCGGCGAGCCGCAGTTCCAGGCAACCGTCTCTCTGATCGCCGAACTCTGCAGGCGCTTCCGCATCCCGCCCGAACGCATCTACGGGCACCGCGACGTGCGCGAAGGCGCCGCGACCCTGTGTCCTGGCAAGTTCCTGCCGATGGACGACCTGCGCGCGGCCGTCGCCCGCGAACTGCAACCCTGACGCGCCGCCGTCCATTTCAGGCGCTATAATGCCGCCATGCTGACCGAATGCCCCAACCCGCGTTGCCGGCTGACCTTCGAGGTCCCCGACGAGAAGGCCGGCAAGAACGGCCCCTGCCCCGACTGCGGGCAGGTGATCACCTTCCGCTCGCGCGAGATCCTGAAGCAGATCGAGAAGGAGCGCCGCCGCCGGGAACACGCCGGCGCCGCCCGCGGGGGCGCCGACGCGCCGCCCGGCAGCGAGCGTCTGGTCGCGCTGCTGGAAGACGTGCGCAGCCTGTGGAACGTGGGCTCGATCTTCCGCACTGCCGACGGCGCGGGCTTCGCGCGCCTGCATCTGTGCGGCATCACCGGCTGCCCGCCGCGCAAGGAGATCGCCAAGACCAGCCTGGGCGCCGAGGACCACGTCGCGTGGAACTACCACACCAGCGCACTGGAGATCCTGCCGCGCCTGAAGGACGCGGGCGTATTGGTGGTAGGCCTGGAACTGGCGCCCGGAAGCCGTCCGCTGAGCGACGCGCTGGAGGCGGGCGACCTGCGCGCGCCGCTGTGCCTGGCGGTAGGCAACGAGGTATCGGGTCTGGCCGCGGAGACGCTGGCCTGCTGCCACGCCGTTTGCCATCTGCCGATGCGGGGAAGCAAGGGATCGTTGAACGTGGCGGTGGCGTTCGGCGTCGCCGCCTACCGCTGCGCCGAACGCCTGCTCGTGGAGTAACGGCGCCGCGTTCGGCGCCGGGCTTACATGATGCGGTCGAGGACCTTCTGGATTTCCTGGGCGATGGCCTGCGCCTTCATCGGGCGCTTCAGGAAGCCCTGCAGGGTCAGGTTCTGCGCCTTCTCGGAGTCGCCTTCCTTCAAGTCGTGGTCGGAGACGATCATGATCGGCAGGGTCTTGATGTTGCGGCTCTTGCGGATCTTGGCGATGAGCTTCCAGGCGTCGGCGGCGGTCGCCGAGACATTCACGATGAACAGCGACGGGTACAGGTCGGCGGCCTTGAGCAGGGCGTCGGTGGCGTTATGGGCGACGACGGCTTGGTGCCCCAGCTTCTCGATGGCGCTGGAGAGCTCGTCCAACTGCGCGCCGGCGTTGTCGATGACCATGATGCGGCGCTGGGTCAGATCCTGCCGCATCTGCATGAACTGCTCGAGGTCCGAGACCTTGATCTTCCAGTAGCCGTTGCTGAGTTTGATCGCGGGGAGTCGGCGGTGGTAGATCCACTGCTTGACCGCTTCGCCGGTGATGTTCAGGATCCGGCCGGCCTGGTTAGGCGAGATGTAGCGCTCACCCGGGGGCAGTTCGGCCGGCGCCTTGAACCCGTACACGGCGGCCTGCTCGGCCACCACCGACGGCTCCCTGCGCTTCCGGCGCTTCTTGCCCCGACCTTTACGTGCGGACCGCGTCTGCCTAATGGCCATAACATCCTCCAAGCTCAGTGCTTACATCAAGTCGGAATACTCACCCAGTTAGGATCACTGCCGCTTAGCTCATCCGGGTCAAGCAAATCAACGCCTTCCCTATATTCACAATCTACCCCTGTCAACAGCAATTTCAACATTTTCCATTCCGAAAAGTATGTAAAGATGGCTTTCCCTCAACTAGTTCCATGTCAAAAACTTATAATAATATAGGACAATCGGACTGATCTCTCCAATTGTCAGTAAACCACCAACGCCCCCGCAAATCCATACCAGATTGCAGCCTACTTTCATCTTAATGCATGTTCACACTGCAAGGCCGGTAACACATTAGCCAATTTTAGCTAATGGGAAGTTGTGTAAAGGTCCTTAAAACGAGGAACCCCGCCACATGGCGGGGTTCCCGTGGAGAGAGAGAAGAGAGGAGGCCCTTCTCTACTGCGGCTACCGCCCGGTCAGGCGGAAACCTTGAAACTCAGCGAGCCGATCTCCGCGGCAGGGGCTTCGCAGACGACCCCTTCGGAAGACCGGCGAAGGCGGCGCACGCGCAACGACGCATGGTACTTGCCCGGCGGCAGGGCCTTCAGGGGCACCAAAGCCGCGGGTTGCGTGAAGCCGGCGGTGGTCCGGATCCCCGCACCGGGATCCTCGAAATCGCAGTCGACCACCAACGTACCGTCCTGCCAGGCGACCTCGGTGACCTTCAGGCCGTAACCGCCGCTGCCGAACACGCCGCGAAAGATAACCAGGTTAAGACCTTCGGGATTGCAGGCCTTCGCCGGCGGCTTCTCGCGCTCGACCACGACGGCGCGCAGGTTGCGCAGCACGGCGGACTCGTCCTGGCCGGTCAGCATGATGAAACGGAGTTGGGCGTCCTTGTCGGAGTACCCGCGCAGTGCCGAAGCGCGCACGACGATCTGGTCGGCCTGGTGGGGTACTTCGGGCAGAGGCTGGCGGTTGCCGCCAGGCATGAGCATGAAACCGAGTGCTCTTCGAATGTTGTTGACCATGGAAGACCTCTGAGCGCCTCCCGGATTTTCTTACCTTCCAACGTTGTAGACGGTCCTGCGTCCCAAAGGTTCTCTCTAAATTGTCACCGGCGGCGAAATTCTTCGGTCACCTACCAACCCTATACGCGAGAATACCCTGCGTCTTTCAGGCCATCTCCGGAAAAGGCCTTCTTACGAAACTTTTACCTTCCGCCCGGTCGATTTCGGCCCGCTCGAGCGACGTTGCACACGTGCAGAAACGTCCTAAACTCCCCTATGCAAGGTGTTTGGCGACCGTTCGGCGTTTTCAGAACAATAAGCGCTGCCCGTGCCGGACCGGGGGTAGTACTCCGGGCTGACCTTCCAACGCTATAGAGGCGCGGGTAAGCTGCCTTCGGACACGCCAACATCTGCAAGGAGACGCCTCCCATGGACCTGAGCTACAACGCGGACAACGAGGCCCTGCGCGAGGGCGCCCTCGACTTCGCCAAGCGCGTCGTCGAGCCCGGCCTGCGCGAACGCGACGAGAACCAGTCGCCCGACGAATCCATATACCGCGCCATGGGCAAGGAAGGCTACCTGGGCGTCTGCCTGCCCGAACAGTACGGCGGGCTGGGCATGGACTACCACTCCCTGGCCATCGTCAGCGAGGCCTTCGAGTACGTCGACACTTCCGCCCGCGTGATCATCTCCGTACACAACGGCCTGCACAGCCTGGCCCTGCTGCAGTGGGGCACCGAGGCCCAAAAGCAGAAGTACCTCACGCCCATGGCTACCGGCGACAAGATCGGGACCTTCTGCCTCACCGAGCCGGCCGCCGGCAGCGACGTGGTGGGCCTGGAGGCCTTCGCCGAGAAGAAGGGCGACCGCTACGTGCTCAACGGCGAGAAGATCTGGATCAGCCTCTCCACCGTCGCCGACCAGTATTTGGTGATGGCCTACACCGACCGCGCGAAACAGAAGGCCCGCGACCCGCACGGCATCAGCGCGTTCATCGTCGAGCGCAAGTGGAAGGGCGTCGAACCCTACGTCCTGAAGGGCAAGCTGGGCGTGCGCGCCGGCGTCACCGGCGGTGTGGCCTTCCGCAACGTCGAGATCCCCGCCGAGAACCTGGTCGGGCACGAGGACGAGGGCTTCAAGATCGCCATGTCGGCGCTCGACAACGGCCGCTACACCGTCGCCGCCGGCTGCGTGGGCCTGATGCGCGCCTGCCTGGACGCGAGCGTGAAGTACTGCGGCGAACGCACCACGGAGGGCAAGCCCATCGGCCGCCACCAGCTCGTGCAGCAGATGCTCGCCTACATGGTCCAGTCCATCGACGCGTCCGACCTGCTGGTCCGCAAGTGCGGCTGGTTGAAGAACCAGGGCAAGCGCTGCACGCGCGAGGTCAGCATGGCCAAGTGGACTGCCACCGTCGCCAGCCAGCAGTGCGCGGACCACGCCATCGAGATCCACGGCGCCTACGGGTTCTCCAACGAGTTCCCCGTCGAGCGCTTCTGGCGCAACAGCCGCGGCGCGGTGATCTACGAGGGCAGCAAGGAGATCCACCAGCTGGTCCAGGCCGGCTACGCGCTGGGCCTGCGCCAGGACCACCCGCTGCGCTGCGAACTGCCCGGCTGGCCGTACAAGGGCTGACAAACCTTTGAATAGATGCCTTCCACCATCTGAAGGTGGTGGCAAGCAAGAAATGCCTGTAGAAAAGTATTTCTGTTGCCATACGTCGGCTTCAGCTGGTGGTGGAGTGGCCCAAAAAACCTGCAAGCCGGCTTAAGCCGGCTGAAAAAAATCTTATGCTGGGCTCCTTCCACCACCTGAAGGTGGTGGCAAGCAAGAGATGCCTTTAGAAAAGTGTTTCTGTTGTTTGCCACCAGCTTTAGCTGGTGGTGGCATAGTTCCAAAATCCCGGCAGCCGGCTTCAGCCGGCTTGGCCCAAGGAACAATGGCAATGAGCACACATACCTACAGTGAAATCTATCTCCATTTCAATTGGCCTACAGCTAACAATGCGCCCCTTCTGAAACCCAGGTGGAGAAATTCATTCACCAGCACATTCGCAACAAATGCAGGCAGACGCCCGGCGTCTATTTCGAGGGCGTAGGCGGCACCGAGGACCATATCCATCTGGTGGTTCGCATCGATCCCCAACTATCCGCCAGCGAAGTTGCCAAACTGGTGAAAGGCGCCAGTTCGCACGACGCAAACGAGCAATTTCGACGGAAATCGGTGGCTTGGCAGCGTGGGTTCGGCGTCGTGAGTGTTCAACGTCTAGGAAAGTGGGACAGAAGTAGGAAGAGAGGCGGGTGTCGAATCCGGAAGGGCGTAGCCCTGAAGGATTTGACACCCGCGGTCGGCTCCCGAAGCTGGAGAGACCAGCAGAAGGGAGTCAGAGATGGCAGCACGCAACGTCGTCCAAGAGATCCGCAAGGCCACCCGCAGGCAGTTTTCCGCCGAGCAGAAGATCCAGATCGTGCTTGAGGGCCTACGCGGCGAGATCCCGGTCACGGAACTCTGCCGGCGGGAGGGCATCATGCCGTCGATGTACTACAAGTGGTCCAAGGCCTTCCTGGACTCCGGGAAGAACGGACTGACCAAAGACACCAAGCGTGATGCGACCAGCGACGAGGTGCAGCGCCTCAAGCAGGAGAACGACGATCTGAAGAAGGCCCTGGCCGAAGCCACCCTGACGGCCCTGCGCTATAAAAAAAGTCTGGGCATGTAGAGCGCCGGAGGTACATGCGCATGCGTGCCGAACAGAAGCTGGAGATCATCCGGCAGGTCGAAGGCTCCGGCCTGCCCGTGCGGCAGGCCCTGGCTGTCGTCGATGTGGCACCATCGACCTACTACCGGTGGCGCAAGCGGTTTCGCCTTCAGGGCCGTGCCTATTTGCAGGATCGCTCGCCCTACAAGGGGCGCGTGTGGAACCAACTCCTGCCCGAAGAACGCGAGAAGATGCTGGAGGTCGCCATGCTCTATCCGGAATGGTC
>JAKLKQ010000089.1 GCA_023150555.1 Planctomycetota bacterium | reverse complement strand
AACAGCAAACAGCAAACAGCAAACAGCAAACAGCAAACAGCAAACAGCAAACAGCAAACAGCAAACAGCAAACAGCAAACAGCATTCAGCTTTCGGCGGTCAGCTGACGCCTGAATGCCCGCGCTTCCGTCGCACGCGCAGGTTGCGTACGCACAGCACGATTCCTCCAATAAAGCCGGCAACATAGCTCGCCAGGTGCGCCCAGAGGTCCGCGAGGAACGGGGCGTGCTTTTCTTTAGGCACGCGCGAGGCCAGCGGCTCGAGCAGCCAGACCCAGCGCTGCCCCGCGGCCACGTAGCCGGCGATCCCGGCGAGCAATGCCAGCACGGCCATCGTGCCCAGCAGGACGGCGAGCGGCTTCACGAGCTCTTTTGAGCCCAGCGGCGGAAGCGCGCCCGCGCGCGCCGTGAGGGCCAGCGGAACCCCCAATGCTGCGCCGACCCACCACGTCGCGAGAATGCCCCAGCCGAGCGCGAGCAATGTCGGATCGATGGTCTTGAAGACCGGCGGATGCCCGATGGTGAAGTACTCGACACAGACGCGCGCGGTGACCATGTCGTGCAGGATGCCATAGACTGCGGCGGCCAAAATCGTGAAGAAGAAGATCTTCGCGCCTTCAACCATACGGGATTCTCATGGCGTGCGGCGTTAGGCCTTCGCCGCAGTTTTTCCGTTTGCCTGTCCTTAACTCCTATCTGTCATCGCCAATCTCTCATCTATAATCTCTTATCTCTTATCTCTTATCTCTCATCTACCGTCTCGCTCCTAACCCCTGTTGCTAAAACACTCCGATCGCCGCGGTGAAGAGCACCTGCGTTGCCGTGCCGGTGTGCACCACGACGCGGTAGTTGCCTTCCGGCAGCGCGGTGACGGTGCGCTGCCAGCGGCCGACCGCGGGCGAGGTGGCCGCGCCGGTGTCGGCCTGCGCCGCGCTGCCTTCCACGTCCACGGTCGGCAGGAACGACGCGGTGAAGCCGCCGACGGACAGCACGCCGTCGTTGCTGAGGTCCGGGTCGCTGATCGCGACCAGCGCCGTGAAGACGATCTCGTTGGTCGGCAGCCGGTAGTTGGGGTTCGTGGCGACCGAACCGTTCGCCGCGGGCACGCCGCCCGAACGCGACGGCGGCAGCACGAAGAGGAGCTTGCCGCCGGTGTGGTTCTTGACCACCGGCACGAAGAGCTTGGCCTTCGCCGCGATCTTCTTGCGCAGCTTCAGCGTTTCCTTCTCGAAGGTCAGCCCTACCTTGTCGAAGATGCCGCCGTCGCCGCAGCGCAGTCCCGCAGGGGCCTCGATGGTGTTGGCCAGGAAGGCCAGCTCCGCGGCGCTGGAGATGAAGTCGGCTTCGTCGCACTGCGCCTGGTAGATCTCCAGGAAGGCCTGCGTGATGACCCCTTCCAGCGCGGCGGTGATCTCGTCGAGCGCCGGCGGCGTGCCGTCGCGCACGTCGTTGGCCAGCGCGTCGACATCAGCGTTGAAAGCGTTGATCGCGTTGGTTTCGAGCTGCTTCAGCTGTTTGAGCTGCGTCTTGATCACGGCGTTGATCTGCTTCGCGGCGTTTCCGGCGGCCGAGGCCTGCGCGCGGGAACCGGCGGCCAGCAGCGCGGCGGAGAGCACCAACACGAGTAGGCGGGCACGCATGGGAGACCTCCCGAAAGGATGAGGGTGGGCGATCTGAAGCAGTCCGCGAGTCTATCCGTTCTCGGAGGACAGGGACAGGTCTTAACGGCAGGGGGGGGTGAGGAACGGCAGATTAGAGATAATAGAGTAGAGATGAGAGATAACGGCAAACGGCATTCAGCTTTCAGCGGTCAGCTAACAGCTGACTGCCGATAGCTGATCGCCGAAAGCTTCTCAGTCGACCTTCTTGGCTTCGACGTCGATCACTTCGCCTTCGACGTCCTTGGGGCCCGAGGCGCCGGACTTGCCCTTGCTCTCGCTGCTGGCGCTGCCGGTGCCGCCGCCCGCGCCGCCGGGCGCACCGGGTCCGCCGGCGCTGGCCTGCGCGGTCTGCGCGTAGATCTCCTCGGCGAGCTTGTGGCTGGCCTTCTCGAGGTCCGCGACCTTCTTCTCGATGGCGGCCTTGTCGTTGCCCTTCAGGGCCTCGCGGCATTCCTCGACGGCCTTCTTCGCGGCAGACTCGGCGCCGTCGCTGAGTTTTCCGTCGTTGTCCTTGATGAACTTCTCGGTCTGGTAGCAGAGGTGGTCGCCGCGGTTGCGCAGGTCGATGAGTTCGGCCTTGGCCTTGTCCTCGGCCTCGTGCTGTCCCGCGTCCTCGACCATCTTGGCGACTTCTTCCTTGCTGAGGCCGCTCGAGGCCTTGATCTCGATCTTCTGTTCCTTGCCGGTGGCCTTGTCCTTGGCGTTGACGTTCAGGATGCCGTCGGCGTCGATGTCGAAGGTGACCTCGATCTGCGGCACGCCGCGCGGCGCCGGGGGAATGCCCGCGAGCTGGAACTTGCCCAGCGTGCGGTTGTCGCCGGCCATCTTGCGTTCGCCCTGCAGCACGTGGATGTCCACGGCGGGCTGGCTGTCGCTGGCGGTGGAGAAGACCTCCGACTTGCTGGTCGGGATCGTGGTGTTGCGCGGGATGAGCACGGTCATGATCCCGCCGAGCGTCTCGACGCCCAGGCTCAGCGGTGTGACGTCCAGCAGCAGGATGTCCTTCACGTCGCCGGTCAGCACCGCGCCTTGGATGGCCGCGCCGACGGCGACGACTTCGTCGGGGTTGACGCCTTTGTGGGGTTCCTTGCCGCCGAAGATCTGCTTGCAGATCTCCTGCACCTTCGGCATGCGCGTGGAGCCGCCGACGAGCACCACTTCGTCGATCTCGGACGGCTTGGTGCCGGCGTCGTCGAGCGCGCGCAGGACGGGGCCCTTCAGGCGTTCGGACAGGCGCTCGGTCAGCTGTTCGAACTTCGTGCGGCTGACGGTCTGCTGCAGGTGCTTGGGGCCCGACGCGTCGGCGGTGATGTACGGCAGGTTGATGGTGGTCTGGCTGAGCGTCGAGAGGTCGCACTTGGCCTTCTCGCAGGCTTCGGTCAGGCGCTGCAGCGCCATCGAGTCCTTGCGCAGGTCGACGCCGTACTGCTTCTGGAACTCTTCCGCGACGAAGTTGACCAGCGCCTGGTCCCAGTCGTCGCCGCCCAGGTGCGTGTCGCCGTTGGTGGCCTTCACTTCGACCAGGCCTTCGGACACGTCCAGGATCGAGATGTCGAACGTTCCGCCGCCGAGGTCGAAGACCGCGATCTTCTCGTCCTTCTTCTTGTCGAGCCCGTAGGCGAGCGCCGCGGCGGTGGGTTCGTTGATGATGCGCTTCACGTCCAGGCCGGCGATTTTGCCGGCTTCCTTGGTGGCCTGGCGCTGCGCGTCGTTGAAGTACGCGGGCACGGTGATGACGGCGCCTTCGACCTTCTCGCCCAAGTAAGCCTCGGCGGACTTCTTCAGGTCCTGCAGCACCATCGCGCTGATCTCGGGGGGATAGTACTTCTTGCCGTCGATGTCGACCTGCACCAGCTCGTGGGCCTCGCCGACGACCTTGTACGGGACGAGCTTCTCTTCCTGAGCGACCTCCGTGTGGCGGCGGCCCATGAAGCGCTTGATGGAGTACACGGTGCGCTTGGGGTTCGTCACGGCCTGGCTCTTCGCCGGCCGGCCGACCAGGCGCCCGTCGTCGGTGAACGCGACGACGCTGGGCGTCAGGCGGTTGCCTTCGGCGTTGACGATGACCTTGGTCTCCTTGCCTTCGTGGATCGCCACGACGGAGTTGGTCGTCCCCAGGTCGATGCCTACGATCTTGCCCATCGCTCGAATCTCCTCGTTCTACTGCGTCCCTTTTCCTGCGGAACCCGAGGGCTCCGGCCCGCAAAGAAGCAAAGGGGGGTCCAGCGAATTCCCATCGGTCGGTTTCTTTAACCTGCTCGTAAAAAAAGAGTTAAGCGATCGATGCGGGGCGGCTGGGGGGCCTTCGGTCCGCGCTGGCCGGGCGCAATTGACTCGCGATTGTCAAAACGACAGGGAGTCGTGCACGATGTGCGTGGCGCGAAAGTCCGTCTACACGCCGCGCTGCTTGGGGTCCCAGACGTGTTTGTGCGCCTGCAGCTGGAAGCGCACGTTGTCCGGCAGGCGCTCGCGGTCTTCGAGCATCCACTGCGCGAGCGTCTGGTAGCTGAGCTTCCCGAAGACCGGCGAGAAGAGGATCGCTTTCGCGCGCGCGCCGAGGTTGTGCTCGGCGATGGTCTTCAGCGCCCAGTTGTAGTCGGCGCGGCCGTCGACGACGAATTTTAGCTCGTCTTTCGCGGGGCGCAGGTGTTCGATGTTCGCCCAGCGGTTGCGCGCTTCCTCGCCACTGCCCGGCGCCTTCAGGTCCATGATCACGTGCACCCGCGGGTCGACGGGTGCGATGTCGTGGCTGCCGGCGGTCTCCAGCAGCACCGTGTAGCCGGCGTCGCAGAGCGCCTTCAGCAGCTCGCTGCAGCGCGCCTGCGCCAGCGGTTCGCCGCCGGTGACTTCGACGTGCTTCACCTTCAAGCCGGCGACGCGCGAAAGGATCTCCTCGAGCGCCATCGGGGCGCCCTCGTGAAAGGCGTACTCGGTGTCGCACCACACGCAGCGCAGCGGGCAGCCGGTCAGGCGCACGAAGGCCATCGGCACGCCCGCCCAGGTGCTCTCGCCCTGCAGCGAAGCGTAGATCTCGTTGATCACCAGCGGCGTGGTGGCGGTTGCGCTCATGGCGTTACGGTCCTTCTTTTGCGATCAGATTCAAGAACAAAGGGAACAGCGCGAAGAGCCCCTGCGAGACCACAATGAAAGCCAGGCGACTCCCGCGCGCGCCGCCCTTCGATTTCGTGCGCAGATAGTAGATCGGCCAGGCGAAGAGCATCAGGTGAACGTGCAGCAGGAGAAAGAAGAGGACCACCAATGGCGAGTAAGAAGTCGGCCCCTTGAGGCACATGGAGACGATGACGCCCAGCGTGGCCGCGACGGCCAGGGTAAGGACCAGCATCTCCACCATGGAGTAAGAGAGGCGGCTTCGGATCACCAGCAGCCACGGCGCGATCACCCAGAGCACGCCTTCGATGTCGACGGGCTTGCCCGTTGTATCGTCGATCAGCGGCGGGATGGGGCGCTCGTCCGCATCCGGCTCTTCCGGTTCGCGCTTCGGCTCGTCGGTGCTCATGGCGCCTTCAATTCTTCGGCCTCGGGTCGCCGTTGGGGCTGTAGGCGCCGACCGGCGTCGTGTGGCCGCCTTCGGGTACGGGCACGGGGCCCTTGCGAATGGGATCGTCCGTCGCCTTCATCCACGCGTCCAGCTTGGCGCTCAGCGCCGCCTTGGTCTGCGCGTGCTCGGGCGACGCCGCGAGGTTCGCGAACTCGAGCGGGTCGGCGTTCGGCGTCGCGACTTTTTTCCCGTAGCAGCCCAGGTTGCGGCCGGTGTCGAGGGTGTGGACGAGCAGGATGTTCGGGCGTTCGGGCATCGCGGCCTCCGCGCGGAATATCGAATCGGAGCGCCCCATCTTCGGGCTGCCACGCGAAAATACAACGCCCGCCGCGCGGCGGGCGGGTAGAATTCCCGCCCATGCCGAAGCGCAAACCGAACCGCAAGCCCGCCGTGCTGCTGCTCAGCGGAGGCCTGGACAGCGCCACCGCCGGCGCGTGGGCCATGTCGGAGGGCTTTCGCCTGACCGCGCTGACCGTGCACTACGGCCAGCGGCACGCGGCCGAAACGCGCGCGGCGCGGCGCGTGGCGAAGGCGCTGGGCGTGGCGAAGCACGTCGAGATCGCCGTGGACCTGGCGCGCATCGGCGGCAGCGCGCTGACCGACCGCGCCATCCGCGTGCCGAAGGCGCGCAGTTGGTCGGCCATCGCGCACGGCATTCCGGCGACGTACGTGCCCGCGCGCAACACCGTCTTCCTTTCGCTGGCGCTGGGCCTGGCCGAGACGATCAAGGCGCACGACATCGTGATCGGCGTCAACGCGCTGGACTACAGCGGCTACCCCGACTGCCGCCCGCAGTTCGTGAGGGCGTTCGCGCGGCTGGCGAAGGTCGCGACGAAGGCCGGTGTCGAAGGCAAGGGGTTCAAGATCCATACGCCGCTGATCCGCAAGACCAAGGCGCAGATCGTGAAGCTGGGCGCGCGCCTGGGCGTCGATTTCGCGCAGACGCATTCGTGCTACGATCCCGTGCGGCGCGGGAGTAAAACGCTGGCCTGCGGGCGCTGCGACAGTTGCCTGCTGCGGCTGAAGGGTTTTTCGGAGGCCGGCGTGAAGGATCCGGTTTCGTATGTCTGAAGGTCCAGCCAAGCCGCGAAGTGGTTTCGGAAATGCAGTAAGACTTGCCGTTCTTCTTTTTCCCTGTGTTTGGCTCCTTGCTTCGTTCGCAATCGCGCGGTTCACCAACGAAATCAAATTCGGTGATCCAGACGGCTTTCATGGGCAAGGATGGCCGCTGCCCGTGGTCGTGTTCGATAAGCCCGCAGGATCGGATCGGTTTCTCGACTATCCGAATCCGGTCGCGGGCATGTTCCTGAATCCAGCTATCTATTTTGTCGCCGGTATTGCCGGTTGGTGCGTTTGCCTGGGAATTTGGTACGCTGTCAATCGCCTACTGGAAGAGCCACCGGAGCATCCCGCATGACCGCCCCTGCACCCCAGCGCGCCGACGCCGAGTTGCTCTCGATCGGCGACGAACTGCTCTACGGCGACATCCTTGACACCAACCAGGCGTGGCTCGCGCAGCAGCTGTTGCCGCTGGGCGTGCGCGTGCGCTACAGCCAGACGGTGGGCGACGAGACCGGCGACATCGTCGCGGCCTTTAAGCTGGCGATTTCGCGCGCGCAGGTCGTGGTCGTCACCGGCGGCCTGGGGCCGACGGCCGACGACCTGACCATCGAGGCCCTCGGCAAGGCGCTGGGCGCCGAGCTGGAATTCCACGAGGAGGTGATGGACCAGATGGCCGCGCGCCTCAAGCGGCCCAAGGAGCAGCTCAGCGGGAGCAACCGCAAGCAGGCGTATATCCCGAAGGGCGCAGCCGTGCTGCAGAACCACTGGGGCACCGCGCCGGGCGTGCACGCACGCGCCGGACGCGCACACATCTTTTTGATGCCGGGCGTCCCGCGCGAGATGAAGGCCATCTACGCGCACCACATCGAGCCGGTGCTGAAGCGCGAGTTCCCTGCGCCGCGCGTGATCCTGCGCACGTACCTGTACGCGTTTGGCATTCCCGAATCGCGCGTCGGCGAACGCATGCAGAAGTACATGGCCGCCGGCAGCAACCCCATGGTCGGCACCAAGGTCAGCGACGGCATCATCGGCGTGCGCGTGGTCGCCGAGGCCGCCGACGAGCCCGCCGCGCGAAAACTGCTCGACGAAGGCGCCGCCTTCGCGCGCGAGCAATTAAAGGAGGGGCTCTTTGCCGAGGACGACGGTTCGATCGCCGCCGCCACCGGCCGCGCGCTGCTGGAAAAGAAGCGCACGGTGGCCTTCGCCGAATCCTGCACCGCGGGCCTGGCCAGCGCGATGCTGGCCGAGGTCCCCGGCATCAGCGCCGCGCTGCTGGAAGGCGCGGTCGTCTACAGCAACGCCGCGAAGGTGCGCGCCTGCGGGGTAAAGGAAGCGACGCTGGCCGAACACGGGGCGGTCTCGGCCGAGACCGCGCGCGAACTGGCCGAAGGCATCCGCGCGAGATCCGGCGCGGACATCGCCGTCAGCGTCACCGGCGTCGCGGGGCCCGACGGCGGCACCGCGGAGAAGCCCGTGGGCCTGGTCTACTTCGCGCTGGCGACGGCGGAGCGCACCGTGGCGCTGCGGCGGCTGATGGCCGGCTACGACCGGCAGACGATCCGGGAACGCAGCGCGGCCATCGCGCTGGACCTGGTGCGGCGCGCGGCGCTGGGCCTGGCGGCGGAATAGGAGCGAAGCCTTCGCGGGACTTTTCAAAGGCATACTTTGCGGCTATGAATTCCTTCACGCCGTTCGAGGGCGGCCCGCACCGGGGAGTGCCACGTGCCCAAGAAGTCCGCACAGAACAAGAAGGCCGTCAAGCAAGCGCTCTATTCGATCGCCGTGAAGGTCGAGGACTACCCGCGCGTGGTCTACTTCGCGCGCAAGAACGGCAAGTCCAAGACGCCGGGCTTCGAGGACGTCACGCACCGCGTGGCGAGACTGGAGATCGAACCCGTGCCCGGCGACGCCGACGGGGCGCACGTGCTGCGCCGCCTGGACGCCAAGGGCGCGCTGGTCTGGCAGACGCGGCACCCGTCGCTGCAGGAGACCTTCTGGCACGCCGAGTGGGAATACGAAGTGAAGGAAGAGGCGTGGAGCAAAGGCTGACGATTGCGGAATGCGGGTTTCGGATTGCGGATTGATTGCAGGCGCAGGACGGAAGGTCAATATAGAGTTCCCAGACACGCAGTTCCCATTCCACCAACTTGAACCCTTGTCCCAATGACCGCCACGCTATTTCGCAGGCTGTTCGTATGCACCTTGGGTAAAGCGCGCGGCCCGCGCGATTCCTCAAAAGGATGCCGGACGTGCCGCGAATAATTTGGCATGAAGCAGGCGCGCCGGCAGGACCTCCGCCAGTGGCTGCGTTCGAAGCCCAAACCTTCGATGGTGGAAGGCCTTGGGCTGTTCTGCGCGCTGATGGCGGTGCTGGTGCCGGGGCTGGCTGCTGCGGCGGGCGTGACCGGCAGGCACGAGCCGCTTACGCAGGAAACGTGGCTGCTTTGCGGCATCGCGGCCGCCGTACTGCTTGTGCTGGGCTGGAATTCCTGGCGGCGAACGCACAAATAGCCTCCGCTCGACCACTAGTTAGCGCTTTGCACCTTTTCTGCACGCACGCATGCGATTCGCGTCCGGCAGGTGGATGCCGCGCTCCGCGCTATTCGGAAGGCGCTGCGGTCTTTGATTCGGGGGCTTGCGCGGCCGCGGCCTTTTGCAGCAGTTGCGCGATCGTCTCGTACTGCTTCTCTTTTCCCGAGACCGGCTTCACGGCGTGGTAGGCGGCGCAGACGGCCAGCAGCGTCTCGGCGTCCTGCTGCCCGGAGAGGGTCTTGCCGAGCCGATCGAGCATCTCGTCGGGATCCTTGAGCTTGGCGAAGGGCGCGGCGATCTCTGCCTTGCGCTCCTTCGGTAAAAACTTCGCGTACTGGAGCAGGCAGAAGAACGACTGCGGGTCATCCTTGAGGCCGTCGAGAAAGGCCTGCTCGGCCTCCTTCGGCTGGCCCATCTGCACGCGGGCGCGTGCCACCTGGGAAAGGATGTCGGCGTCGGGCCCCAGCAGGTCGATGTACTTCTGCGTGCTGGCCAGCGCCTTCTCGGGCTGCTTCAACTCCACGTAGGCCGCGGCGCGCACCTGGTTGAAGATGGGCGCGTCGCCGGTCAGCTTCTCGGCCCGGTCCGCCGCGTCGATGGCCTCCTGCCACTTGCCCTGCTGCAGGCGCACGTCGCTGATCAGCTTCTGGCGTTGGGACTCGAGCACCTGAGGAAACTCCGTGCCCTCGAGTTGCTTCAGCATCACCTCGGCGTTCTCCAGGTCCCCGGTGGCAATGGCCTGCGCGGCCTGCATGAGCTGCGGCATCTTGGCGCTCCATGCTTCCTGGCGCTTTCCGGCGGCGACGGCGATGCCCATCATCGTCAGGATGCGGCTGTTGTCCTTGAAGTTCTCCATGTCGTAAGTGCGCCAGGCGCCGTTGCGATGGGCGAGCCACCAGCGGTACTTGTTGTGCTCGTTCATCACCGAGACGGTGCGGACGTAGACGACGACTTCGGTGCGGGCGTCGTCCAGCCAGCGCAGCGCGCGGATCTCGTGGGCGTTCCAGGACATCGCGGGGCCCAAGGCGGCGAACTGGGTGCCGGTCTGCTGCGCCATGCCCTGCACGAACCGGTCGCGTTGCGCCTTCAGCTCCATGGGCATGATGCCCTGCATCTCGAGCTTGTCGAACATCAGGTTGAAATCGAAGAGCGCGGCGATGGCCTTGCCGTCGCCCAGTTGCAGCGTCTTGCCCAACCTCGTGAAGTAGGCGTCGATCGCCTGGCGGCCGGCGGCCTCGGCGCCCGCGGCAGGTGCGCCGGCGTTGGGGTCCGCCGAAGGCTGCGGCGATTGCGCGGGACCCTGGGTTCCCGCGGGCCCGCTCAGGGCCTGGGGCGGTGCGGGCTTGAAGAGGAAGTACGAAACCGTCAGGCCGAGCGCCACGACGGCCAGCAGAGCGAGCAGTCCCTTCATGGGCGGGCTCCGAGTTCGGGATGCGACGACTGCATCAAGCTACGCCGCAGGGCGGGCAATGCCACGGGGAAAACGGGAGGGGATCGTTACTAGTGCGGCGCGTAGGAGAAGAGCGCGCGCAGGTCTTCGCCGCTGAGGTCCTTGAAGCCGCCGCTGTCGTGCTGGACGACGGCGTCGGCGAGGTGCTGCTTGCGAGCCTGGCGCTGCAGGATCTTCTCCTCCAGTGTGCCCTGCGAGACCAGCCGGTAGACATTGACGGTACGCGTCTGCCCGATGCGGTGCGCGCGGTCCTGGGCCTGGCGGTCGTTGGCCGGGTTCCAGTCGTGGTCGTAGAAGATCACCGTGTCGGCGCCGGTCAGGTTCAGGCCGCTGCCGCCGGCGCGCGTCGAGATCAGGAACGCGCCGATGTTCGGATCGTCGTTGAAGCGGTCGACCAGGCCCTGCCGCTGGCGGCCAGGCGTCGAGCCGTCCAGGCGCAGGCAGGCGATGCCGCGGTCGTGCAGGAAGCATTCGAGGATGTCCAGCATCGAGGTGAGCTGGCAGAAGATCAGCGCGCGGTGCCCGCCTTCGCGGCACTGGTCGAGCAACTCGCCGAGCACCGGCAGTTTGCCCGAACGCTCTTCGTAGCCCGGCAGCGGGATGATCTTCTTGCCGGCGGCGACTTCGCGCGAGAGGTGCGCCAAGTCCGGGTGGTTGCAGATCTTTCGCAGCGCGGTCAGCGCGGCCAGGATCTGCGTCTGTGCGTGGTCGGCGCCGCGTTCCTCGACTTCGCGCACCGCGCGGCGCGCTTCGTCGCTCTCGCCGAACTTCCTGTACAGCGCGGCCTGGTCGGCGGTCAGGCGGCAGGGGATCTGCTGCTCGATCTTCTCGGGCAGCTCCTTGGCAACGTCGGTCTTCAGGCGGCGCAGCACGAAGGGGCGGATGCGTTCGCGCAGCCGCGCTTCGGCGCGCGTGCCGTCCAGCGCCTGGGTCTTGCCGGCGTCGGGGGCCTGGCCCGCCGCGATGGGTTCTTCGTAGTCGCGGAAGAAGCCCGCGCGGCGCCCCAGGAAGCCGGGCATCAGGAAATCGAAGATCGACCAGAGTTCGTCGAGGCGGTTCTGGACGGGCGTGCCGGTCAGGGCCAGGCGGTGGCGCGCGGGGATGGTCTTGATCGCCTTGGTCGTGGCGGCGGCGGCGTTCTTGATCGCGTGGGCCTCGTCGAGGATCACGTAGCGCCACTGTTCGTTCTTCAGCAGCGAGGCGTCGTTGCGCGCGGTGGCGTAGGTCGTCAGCACCACGTCGTGGTCGGCGATGCGGTTGCGCAGCGTGTCGCGCCGCTTCGGGCCGCCGCCGTAACGCAGCACGCGCAGGGAGCCGTCAAACTTCAGCACTTCCGCGCACCAGTTGTCGACGAGCGACGTCGGGCAGATGATCAGCGACGCGCAGGGGCCCAGGGCCTCGCGCTGCGCGGCCAGCAGCGCGATAGTCTGCGCCGTCTTGCCCAGGCCCATGTCGTCGGCCAGGATCCCGTTGAGCCCGTAGCGCGCGAGGAAGCGCATCCACTGGTAGCCGCGCAGCTGGTACGGGCGCAGCGGCAGGCGCAGCGAGGCCGGCGCGGGCAGGGGCTCGACGCGCTCGAAGCCTTCCAGCTTCTCCAGGAACGCGCGGTAGCGTTCGCCGTGCTCGACGGTGCCGGCGAGGCTGAACAGCTGCGCGACCTTCTCGCGCTCGGCGGCGCGGAAGCGGTGCGCGAAGGGGAAGTTCCCGTCGAAGCGCAGGCCCAGGTGCTTGGCGCGCTTGCGGAACGCCTCGAGCGCCTCGGGGTCGACGCGGATCCAGCGCTCCTGCCGGCGCAGCCACTTGCCGCGCTGCTTCATCAGGCGCTTGACCTCTTCGGGCGTCAGCGGCTCGCCGTCCAGCGCCAGCGTGCCCGAAAGGCGGAACCAGGCCTCGCTGCCGTCGTCCTCGACGTCCAGCGCCAGGCGCAGCTCGGCGCAGTCGTCGGCGATACTGTGCGCACCCGATACGCTTTGCGCGACATACACGTTCCAGGGGCTCTCGGGCTGCCGCGCCAGCTCCCGCGCGGCCTCGAGCAGCTCGGGCACGTCCTCGCCGCGCGCGGCGCGAGCGTTGTGGCCCTTCGCCGAAGCGCCCAGTTCCTTCAGGCCGTCGCGCGCGCGGGCCAGGACGGCCTCGTCGGCGCGGGCCCAGCCGTCGCCGCAGCGCAGCAGGCCCGAACCGTCGGCGATGGCGCGCTCGACCGCCTCGGCGTCGAAGCGTGCGCCGCCGGGGCCTTCGAAGGCCAGTGCCGCGGTGACTTCGTCGCCGGAAGCCGACTCGATGCGCAGGCCGGGCTTCAGCGGCGGGGCGGCGGCGGCCGCGGCGATGTCGGCGGACATCGTCAGCGCCAACTGCGCGCGCTTTCCCTGCGCCGCGCGCACCAGCGCCATGGCCTCGGCGCCGGCGACTTCGCGCGGGCCGCCCGCGAAGAGCTTGTCCAGTGCGGCTTCGCCCAGCTTCTCGCCGGCGGGCGCGACGGCGGACTCGAAGATCCACCAGGTCTCGCCGCAGTGGCGCGGCAGTCCCAGTTCGCGGCCGTTGGCGTCGGTGTAGGCGGGCGCGGCGTGCAGGCGCAGCGTGGCGTCGCCGGGGACGGCGCGCAGGTCCAGGGCGGGGCGGGGGGCCTCGTCGAGGATCGCCAAGGCGGCGATGCGCGCCGATTCGCGCAGGCGCACGCAGCCAGCCGCTTTTCGTAAGAGCACCAGCACGGGGGCCAGCGCTCCGGCCGGCACGCGGTAGGTGATGCCGTCCTGCGTGGGCAGGCGCAGCAGCGTGCGCACCACCATGCGGTCCATGGCGCCGGCGGGGTGGACGCGTTCGCCGTCGCCGAAGCCGTCGTCCAGCAGGCGCAGGCGGTCCAGGCGCAGCAGGCGTTCGCCGGCGCGCGCGGCGGCGCGCAGCACCAGGCCCGGCCAGGGCCAGCTCTCGGCGAGGGAGATCTCCAGCGCGAAGGCCGGCGCGGCGGGCGCGGCCGGAGTTGCGGGCGCGTGCGTAGCCGTATCGCCGGCCGCGGGCTTGGAGGCCGCCACGGCGCGGGTGCTCTTTCGTTTGGTTGCGGACGTGCTCATCTCGGTTGCGTGCTAAAGGTCGCTCTCGAGGCCGTCCCCCCCCCCCCCATCCCGACAGGCCTGTATCGTCCCGCTTTTTCAAGCGGGTCAGTCATTGAAGCGCATTTTAGAGATTCACGCCAGAGGGATACAAAGAACACCTAACAGAATGCCCCGCGGCATGCGCGGCGAGGAGACTGGGTGAAGGCAAGACGAGCAAAATGGCAGGCATGTGCCAATCGGACGGTCAGAGCAATCCTGCCGTCCGATTGCGGAAAATTCGCGCCGCTCTTCGGGAGGGCCGGTCTTCGGCACCCAGCCTGCGTTGCTTTGCCACGCCGTATCTCCTCGATACGGCTTTGGCTCCGCGCCTTGGCTGGATCCCGAACTGCGGCCCTCGCAGCCGCGGTTCATCCTGTTAGGCGTTCAAAAAAAGCGCCCGCCGGGGTTTACGGCGGGCGCCTGTGCTGCGATGGATGGCTTGTTCAGCCGCGGCGGATCAGCGCGTCGCGGGCCTTGCCGACGCCGATGTAGCGGATCGGCGTGCCGACCAGGCCTTCGATCTGCAGGACGTAGGCCTGCGCGGCGGGCGGCAGGTCCTCGAACGCGCGGATGTCGGCCAGGGACTCTTCCCAGCCGGGCACCGTCGCGTAGACGGGCTCGACGTGCTCGACGGCGTGCAGGTCGGCCGGGAAGCGGTCGATCGTCTCGCCGTTGAGCTTGTAGCCGGTGCAGATCTTCAGCTCCTTCTCCCCGGTCAGGACGTCGATCTTGGTCAGGGCCAGGGCGTCGACGCCGGAGACCTCGGCGGCGTAGCGCACGCACACGGCGTCGAACCAGCCGCAGCGCCGCGGGCGCCCGGTGGTGACGCCGAACTCCCCGCCCTTCTGGCGCAGCGCTTCGCCGGCGTCGCCGTGCATCTCGGTGGGGAACGGCCCGGCGCCGACGCGGGTGGTGTAGGCCTTCACGATGCCCAGCGCGGTCTCGATCTTGCGCGGAGACACGCCGCTGCCGGTGGCCGCGCCGCCGGCGGTGGAGTTGGAGCTGGTGACGTACGGGTAGGTGCCGTGGTCGACGTCCAGCAGCGTGCCCTGCGCGCCCTCGAAGAGCAGGCGCTTGCCGTCGGCGAGGGCCTTGTTGAGGTACGCGGCGGTGTCGGCCATCAGGGGCTTCAGCGCGCCGGCGTAGGAGAGGATCTCGCGGGTGACGGTGTCGGCGTCGAGTTCCTTCTCTTTGTAGACGGCGGTCAGGAGCGGGTTGAGTTCGCTCAGGCGCTGCTGCACGCGCAGCTTGACGAAGTCGGGCCGCAGCAGGTCGACGACGCGGATGCCGGCGCGGGCGACCTTGTCGACGTAGGCCGGCCCGATGCCGCGGCCGGTGGTGCCGATCTTCTTCTGGCCGTGCTCTTCCTTGCGCTTCTCGGAGAGCTGGTCGACGAGCTTGTGGTACGGCATGACCAGTTGCGCGCGCTCGGACAGGAGCAGGTTCGTGCGGTCGACCTTGATGCCGCGGCCGCGCAGTTCCTCGATCTCCTTCACCAGCTGCTGGGGATCGACGACGCAGCCGTTGGCGATCACGCAGACCTTGTTCTCGTGGAGGATGCCGCTGGGGACCAGATGAAACGCGTAGCGCTCCTGCCCCACGACGACGGTGTGGCCGGCGTTCGCGCCGCCCTGGTAGCGCACGACGATGTCGATCTCGGCGGCCAAAGCGTCCAGCACCTTGGCCTTGCCCTCGTCGCCCCACTGCATGCCGACGATGACGGTTGCGGGCATGGTGCACCTGCCTTTCGACTGAGCGGTGCCCTTTTGTTGGGGGATCCGCGTCGGGCCGCCTTTTTCCGCCCGCGTTGCACGGGAGAAGATCCGCGGCCAAAGAAAAACGGCCGCCGGGAGAACTCCCGTTGCGACCGTTGCCCAACGTTAACCTATGGCCGCGGAGGGTCAAGGCCCTCTGCGGGTGGTCTCAAACAGGCTCAAAGTGATCCGAACCGGCCGTTCAAGCGCCTTCCGCGCCGCCCATGCCGACGTAGCTGGTCAGGTCCTGGATCATGTAATGCTGGTGCTCGATGATCGCCGCGACCACGTCGCCCATGCTGACCAGGCCTACCAGCCGCCCGTCTTCGACGATGGGCAGGTGGCGGAAACGCTGCTGAGTCATCATGCGCAGGCAGCGTTCCAGGTCCCAATCCGCGGCACCGGTGACGACTTCGGGTGTCATGATCTCGCTGACTGTGGTGTTCTTGGACGAGCGGTTGAAGAGGCGGATCTTGCGCGCATAGTCGCGCTCGCTGAGCATCCCGCAGATCCGTCCGCCCTGGGTGACGACCAGCGCGCCGACGCCGCGTTCGGCCATGCGGCAGAGCGCCTCATATACCGTCTCATCGGGGCGGATGGTCCAGACTTGCGAGCCTTTGCGCTCGAGAATCCTGCGAATAGTGGGCATAGCATGGCCTCCTGGAGGTAGGCCGTTTCCCGATGCCCCGCGCACGCGCCGGCGGCTCCCACGGCCGGCGCCTTCGCACGGATACTATACCACATCGTGCGCGAGGCCGCGAATCGGCGGGGTTCACGACATTCGCCTAATCTTCCATTGGAAAGGACGTCCTGGATCGAGAACGCCTTGCGTTTAATCTATACGAAGGTTCGAAAAGGAATCGGAACGATGAGTCTTAAACGTATGAAACCTGGTCTGCATGGCGCGCTGGTTGCGTCGCTGGCGCTGCTGCTGGTGATCGCCGCGGCGCGCGCGATCGTCGCCGACGGCTACCACCTGCCGAACTTCTACGAGCCCACCATCGAGGAAGGCTGGAAGAAGCTCAAGGAGGACTTCAAGTTCCCCGAGCTGCCCGAGGGCAAATCGTGGTCCGACGGCTACGCGCTGAGCCCCTTCGACAAGAACATCCGCCCCTACAAGACCCTGCGCAAGAACGACAATGCCGTGCTGATTCTCAAGTCGGCGATCTCGAAGATGATCTCCGCGCTGAAGTACACCGATCCGTACAACTTCGCGTACGACTCCCCGCCGTGGATGCTGACCGAGGACAGCCGCACGATGGCCGTGAAGGACGCGCAGGCCGTGCTGAGGGAGATCGGCTTCCACTGCCTGCCGTACCTGTGGGACGGCATGAAGGACGAGCTGGCCTTCGACAGCCACCCGCGCATGGCGGGCATCAACGAATACCGCCAGGCGCAGCTAGAAGAAAACAACGCGCTCGAAGCCCTGCGCAACGCGATGCGCGCGAAGTCGCCCGAATTCAAGGCGCACGAGGAAGAGATCAAGAAGCTGGTCGTCGAGTTCTGGAAGCTGGACAGCATCATGAGTTCCGAGGCCGGCAAGCTGAACGCCGAATACGGCATCAAGATGCGCAAGATGGATGTGCTGATCCGCGAACACTCCGCGAAGGACCCGGAGATCAAGAAACTCAACGACGCCTACGAGAAGGCCCAGGACGACAGCAAAAAGGCGCTGGGCAAGGTCCCCGGCGACTACTTCACCGTGCACCAGGGCGGCTTCCGCATCGCCGACGAGTTTCGCTCGCGCCTGCGCGACGCCATCGTGGCGTACGGCGAGAAGTCGAAGCAATTCCTGGAGATCCAGGTCAACGATCGCAACCCGATCGTGCGCAAGGAAGCCCAGTCCCTGCTCGACCGCGTGAAGCAGATGCTCAAGGCCGAACAGGCCGAGAAGGACAAGGCCGCCAAGACCGACAAGACGGAAAAGGTCGCCAAAACCGAGGAGCCGGTCAAGCGGGAGTAGGCCGCCTTCTTAGAGCCGGCAGTTGTGGATGGCGGTCTCGAGGATCGCGCTGGCGCCCAGGGCTTCGAGCTGGTCGATGATCTCGATGGAGTTCTTCCGCGGCACCATCACCTTCACCGCGCACCACTTGGGATCTTCCAGTTCGCTGATGGTGGGGCTGTTGTAGCCCGGCGTCAGCTTCTCGGCTTCCTTCAGCTTGGCGCGCGGGACGTTGTACTCCAGCAGGGTGTACTGCCGCGCGGTCAGCACGCCCTCGATGCGGCGCTGGATCACGCCGAGCAGCTTCGCGTCGCGGGGCTTCTTCGCGGCGATCAAAATGGCCTGCGATTCGGCGATGGTCTCGATCACCGCCAGCCCGTTGTCGCGCAGCGTGTCGCCGGACTCGACCAGGTCCACGATCGCGTCGGCCAGGCCCAGCGCGACCATGATCTCCACGCTGCCGCTGACCTCGACCAGTTGCACCGGCACGCGCTTGCGTTTGAAGAACGATTCGGCGCTGTGCACCATCGACGCGGCGACCTTTCGGCCCTTCAGCTGCGAAACCTTGGTGATGCCGGCGGCTTCGCGCGCGGCCACCGCCAGGCGGCAGTGCCCGAAGTCCAGGTCGGCCAGCTCCTTCACGCGCTTCTTGCAGCCGTGCTCCGTGACCAGGTCGCGGCCCACGATCCCTAAGTCCGCGGCGCCTTCGGCGACCAGGATGGGGATGTCGTCGGGGCGCACGAACAGCACGGCCAGGTCCAGGCCCTTGGCGCGGGCCATCAGCGCGCGGTCGCGGCGGCGGTAGCCGATGCCCGCCGCGGAGAGCAGGCTCTCCGAGGCCTCCTGAAGGCGCCCCTTGCTGGGGATCGCGATACGCGTAAGACCGGTATCCAGGCGCACTGCTGTTCTCCCGCATTAAAAGGATGCACGAAGCAGAAATGATCTATACTGTAGATTCGCTCGGCTGCAAATGAAGAGGGCGCCATGCTCAGCCTCCACGACGCCAAGGGCCGCCGCCTGAACTTCAGGCTCCTGCACAGCGAGCGCATGCCCTACATGGCCGGCGAAAGCGGCGCGGCCCACGCCCACGACCTGGCACAGCACGTGATCTACTACGAGACCGGACGCGGCCGGATTCTCATGAACGGCGCCTGGCACGAGGTGGGCCCGGGCGAGTTCTGGATCGTCCCCGCCGGCGTGAAGCACTGCTTCGAGGCCGCGCGGCGCGACCCGCACGTGTACCGCGAGGCCACCTTCGAGCTCCAGCCGCATAGGCCGCTCGACGAACTCGTCGCCGAACTGGCCGGCGCCGGCAAGCCCTGGCGCAACCCGCTGCGCCCGCCGGCCGCCGCGCGCGAGGACCTGGCCGGGACGCTGGCCGCGCTGGCCCGCGTCGCCGGGCACCGCCGCAGCAAAGACGAAGCGTTCGAGGAACTGCATCTCTGTGAACTGGTCCTGCGCCTGGCCTACGCGCACCGCGATGGCGTGCTGGAACCTCCCGACGCCAAGCCATCCAAGGCCGGGCACGCGCCGCTGGGTTCGGCGGAACTTGTCGAAGCCGTTCGCGTGTACCTGAACAAGAACTTCCGGCGCCCGCTGGCGATGGAAGAACTTGCCGTCTTCCTGGGGCGTTCGTCGTCGACGGTGGCGCACGTATTCAAGAAGGCGACGCGGCGCAGCGTGGGGGAGGAACTGCGCTACTTGCGCGTCTCGCGCGCGAAGGAACTGCTGCGCAACAGCGATTACCCGATCGGGCGCATCGCCGAACTGTGCGGCTTCGGCGACGCCGCGCATTTCTCGCGCGTCTTCAAGCAGCACGAGAAGCTCTCGCCGAAGGACTATCGGGAACGGCTTTAGCGGAAATCTTGCGGGGACCGGGGTCCGGTATCCGGACGCCGGAACGGCAGCTCATGCCAAGACGCCAAGAGGCCGGTTTCGGGTTCCTGTTTTCTAGTTTCTGGTTTCTGGTTCATGCTTGGCTCAAGCGGACTGCGCGAACGAGAGCGCCCCTGCAGGCACAGAATTCATGCGTCGTCGATTGGCTGGCTCACAGCCAAAACCAGAAACAAGAAACCCGAAACAAGAAAC
>JAKLKQ010000088.1 GCA_023150555.1 Planctomycetota bacterium | reverse complement strand
AGACCTTCATCGCCGTCCTCACCTACAACCTCATGATCCTCGCTCTACTTCTGCCTTTGTTTTCAACAGAGCAACCAACACCTAAGCTGTTTCGCGCTATCGTGCGCGGATTTACGCACGTCGCGAGGATGAAACGGTTGAAACAGAGGACCCGCCTCGGCGTGCGTCCTCCCAGCATAAAAGCACCCGCTTGTCTATTGATTGCGCAAGGTGCGTGAAGTTTAGTGAAGAGTGGGACAGGAGGTCTTTGCCGAGTCCGCACAACACATAGACTCGCGCGGCTCTTGTACCGGAGGTGTGCCATGGCACGTACAAGCGTCGTTCATCGAGGCGGCCTAGCGTTGATGTTCTGCTGCGCCGCGCTACTCGCGGCCGACCCGCCCGCGCCGAACCCCGAAACGCCACCCGCCGATCCAAACGAAGCCGCCCCGCGCGCCGAAGCGAAGCTGCGCGACCGCTTCATGCAGGCCTACTGGGACATCGTCAGCGACAACCGCCTCGCCGCGCTGGACATCCTCAAGGGCGTCACCGAGGACCGTTCGCTGTGGACGCTCTACGCCGTAAGCTACTGGGACTACGAGCCGCGCGTGCGCCGCCGCGCCTTCTCGATGCTCGTCGACACCCACGACGCGCTGGGCTATGTCAGCTATCTCGCCGCGCGCAGCTTCCGCCTCGAGTCCGACGAGGACGTCCTGGCGTGGAAAGCCGACGCGATGCGGATGCTCGACTTCAAGTGGGAGCCGCTGAACGAACTCGTCGGCTTCATGGTGCGCCGGAAGTACCCGCGCTATGGATATCCCGCCGGCTACCACGGCGGCTGGGCTCACGGCTGGGGCTGGGGCTGCCCGTGGCACGGCGCGCGCTTCGCCGCCTGCCGCGGCCACACCGTCTGCCGCGGCACCTGGCGCGCCTACGGCGGCTGCGGCTTCGGCGGCATCGCCGCGGCCTTCGGTACCGACTGGGAGACCGTGAAGGACAACCGCCGCCGCCTGGCGTCGGTGCTCGAGGCGATCAACTACCTCGCCTCCACCGACTTCAAGCTCCGCTCTGACACCGAGGAGACGCTGAAGAAGTGGTGGGCCGTGCGCAGCCCCGAGTTCCAGGAACTGGACCGCCGTACACGCCAGGGCCGCGAGGAAGCCCGGCGCGAACGCGAACGCGCGCAGAAGGAACTGCGGGACATCGAGGAGCAGAACCGCGAGGATCTGCAGGCGATCCTCAACGGCGAAGTGGAGATCGCGCCGAAGGACGACGCCGCGCCGCCCGCCGGGAAGGAGAAGGACAAGGAGACGGATAAAGAGGAGCAGCCGCAGCAGGAGCTCACCGTCGAAGACTGAATCGAATGCCGCACGGATCGTATCGAACCGGAACGGGGAGACGGAGTAGATCAAACGGGGGACGGAATGAAGGAACATGCGGGAGAAAGGAGCAGACCATGCTGCCCAAGACCGTATCGCAGCTTGAGATCTTCCAGGGTCTCGACGAGCTGCAGATCCGCGAACTGCTCGGCTGGTTCTGGAAAAGGAACTATCCGGCGCTGCGGATCATCTACAAGGAGGGAGACCCTAGCGAGGGCCTCTTCATCCTCTGCCGCGGCGACGTCGCCGTGGTCAAGAACTCGATGCGCGGAAACTTCCGCATGGCGAGCCTGAAGGCGCCGACGTTCTTCGGCGAAGTGAGCTTCCTCACCAGGGGCCCGCACACCACCACCATGCGCGCGGAGACCGACGTCGAGGCCGGCGTGCTGCCGAAGACGTTCTTCGAGGAACGGCTGCGCCAGCATGACCCCATCGCGATGCAGATCGTCGTGAACCTCGCGGCCATCTGCGCCAAGCGCCTCGCCCGCGCCGACGAGGAACTGGCGCTCGCAGCCGGCCGCCTCACACGCTTTGAACGCGAGAAGGACCGGCGCGAGCACCGCACAACGGTCTTCGGGTAGGGAAGCTGGTGTCTTACACGCCGGGGTCGTTACCCCAGCCGGGCAAAGTTGAGACTTCGCGCAGCAGGTGCCGGACGGGCGTGACCGCGCCGTCGGTCACGCGCCATTCCAGGAAGCCGCGCGTGTTGTCGCCGGGGACGGACTCCGGCGCCAGGCGGAATGCCGTCGACGGACAGCCGACGTAGCGCACGCCGCCGAAGCTGCGGTCGTTGTACAGATGCACGTGGCCGGTGCCCAGTGCGACGACGTTGCCGCGCTTCAGGACGCCAGCCAGCCGCGTCATGGCCGCGCGCCCCAGGATCAGGTGCCAGCCGTCTTCCTCGAACGAAGTCTCGGGCTCGTCCGGCGACTGCTTGAACGGCGCGAAGTGCGTGAACCAGACCTGCCGCGACGCGCCGGGGCTTGAAGCGGTCTCCTCCAGCCACGCCCACTGTTCTTTCTCGGCCTCCCAGCCGGTGCCGGTCAGCTGCGAGTTGAACCCCGCAATGCGCACGCCCTTGTGGTCGAACGCAAAGCGGTCGGGTAGGATCGCGCGGTAGCGTTCCAAGTACTCCGGCTGCGCCGCGCCGCTCTTCTTCGGATGGTAGCGGTTGCCGATGTCGTGGTTGCCGGGGATCGTGTGCACGGGCCACGGCAACGCGGCCAGCTTCGGCTTGACGGCCTCGAGTTCGCTCGGGCGCGTCTTGCCGTCGCGGGTCAGGTCGCCGCTGACGACGATGAAATCGGGTTGCGGGTCGAGTTCCTTGATCTGCGCGACGGCGGTCTCGAAGTTCGCCACCCACGCCGGCTGGAAGCGCTGGCTGTCGGGCGAGCCGATGTGAATGTCGCTGAGCTGCACGAAGGTCCAGGCGGCGGGCACTTACAACTCTCCGATGTCTTCGTGCCAGAGCTTGGGGTTTTCGGCGATAAACTTGCCGAGCAGTTCGGCGCATTCGGTGGAATCCATCTCGACGATGCGCACTTCCTGCTGGCGCAGCCACTCGACTCCGCCCTGGAACGTCCGCGCCTCGCCGACGACGACGGTGCCGATCTGGAACTGCTTGATCAGCCCGCTGCAGTACCAGCACGGCGCGAGCGTGGTTACCATGATCTTGTCGCGGTAGGTCTTCTGGCGGCCGGCGTTCTTGAACGCGGCAGTCTCGGCGTGCATGCTGGGGTCGTCGTCCTGCACGCGCCGGTTGTGGCCGCGCCCCAGGCACTTGCCCTTGGCGTCGAACAGCGCCGCGCCGATGGGAATGCCGCCCTCGGCGAGCCCTGCCTTCGCTTCCTCCAGCGCGACCGCCAGCATCGCTTCCCAGTCGTCGCCTTTGCCCATGACGCCTCCTTTATAGAGGGGGTCCCGGCAGTATAGAGCGGTCTCGGAATTTTCAAAAGGAGGAACGCAGCTCGGGCAGCAGCAGCCGGCCCCACTCGGCATTGTACGGGTGGACCGCCGAAGCGGAGACTTCGCCCGCGCCTTCCGCTCCGGCCCGCGCCAGCGCGCGGCCCTCGTTCGCCCACTTGAAGATCGAGCCTTCCAGGTTGCGCACGTCCGCATGCCCCGCCTCGGCCAGGCGCCGCGCCAGCATCGCCGAGCGGTAGCCGACCGAGCAGTACACGACGACGGGGCGCCCATCGGAGGCCGACAGTTCCCCGGCATCGTGCGGCAGAAACACCGCGCCGGGCAGGTGGCTGACGTCGAACTCCTCGCGCGTGCGCGCGTCGAGCAGCAGCGGCGTGGTACGGCTTCCATCGGCCAGCCACGCGGCCAGTTCCCCAGTCGAGATATGCGCGACATCCGGGAAGCGCGCGCGGACCTCGGCCTGCACCTGCGCCAAGCCGTCGCCGCCCGGCGGCGTATGCCGGAACGCAAAGCCACCCGCCGCGCCGGCAGCGGCGGCCAGGACCACGGCGAGAATGACGAGGCGCTTGCGCGTCATGGCCCCATCGTACCCGGTGCCGCTGCACCGTGCATTCGGCGGATTTCGCCAAAGACCCGGCTTGCGCGGCGTATCTATTGAGCGTAAGAGGAAGGCGTGCCTCCTTTATATAGAGGCCCAGCGAAGAGACCGGAGGGGTATCTCATGCGCACGAAGGCCCAGATGCTGGAGATCGTCGAAGACCGCTGCCTGAACTGGAGCTGGGACTGCAAGGTCCCCGTCCTGTCGATGGCACTGAGCATGATCGACGAACTGCCGCGCGACATGAAGGACCAGGCGCTGATCCTCAACGCGATGCTGTTAAAGGCCGAGTATTACGGCCGGCTGCGCGAAGCGTTGTACGGCCTGACGACCCAAAACCGGGTGCTTCGCCTGGAGGCCCCCAATCATCCTTGGACCCTTACAGCGCCGGCGAACCCGGGCTCGGAAGGACAAGGCATCGCGCAGGCCGTCGGCCGCATCCTGGATGAGGCCAACCGTCTGGAAAAGGAATTCGCGAACGTCAAGATCGACTACGACGCGATCTACCGCTTCCTGCGCAAGGCGCTGAAGGACTGAGCGCCGCGCTTACTTCACCTCGAAGACGGCGTAGCGCGTATCGCAGGTGGCGACGTAGAGAAACTTCCCGTCGGGGCTGAAAGCGATCCGCGTGGACGGTTCGGTGCCGGGCGCCTCGATCTGCTGAAGCAGGCGCGGCCCCTCGTCCGCCACCTCACCCCACCACAGCGCATCGCGGCCGTCTTTCTCGGCCAGCAGGACGAAGTGCCGTCCGCCGGGATGCGCGCACAGCATCGACACCTGGCCCGGCAACACCAGCGCCTTGCCCAGGCCGTCGTTCTCGCCCTTGCCGACGGGCTCCACCGGCGCCCGGCAGAAGCCCAGCTGCTCGCGCACCTGCTTCAGGCGCGAACGCACCTCCATGTCCGTGGCCTTTTCGGGCGGCGTCAGGAACGGCAGCACGCCCTGACCCAGGGCGACCAGGCCGTTCACGCCCTCCAGGCGCTCCTGGTATTCCTCGCTCTCGAGCAGCTTCTCCAGGCGCTTGACCTCGGCGGCGTCCGGAACGCCGCGCGGCCGGGGGCGCCGCCAGGCCATGAGCCGGTCCTCGACGGCCGCCAGCAGCGTGCCGGTCCCGTCCAGGTAGGCCAGCCGCACGTAGGCGTCCTCCTCCTGGTGCGGCAGCTTCGCGGCCAGGGCCAGCTTGCCGGAGGCGGTGTCCCAGACGCGCAGCAGGTCGCCGTCCAGCACCGCAGCCACGTACGCGCCCTCGCCGGAAATCAGCGAGACGTCCACGTCGTCGAAATCGCCTTCGAGAACAGCCAGCTTTCGTTCCAGCTTCCCGCTCCAGACTTCCAGCTGCTCCACGGTGTCCTCGCCGCGCTCGATGTTGGACGAAACCAGCACCCGCAGGCCGGCCGTGGTCCAGCGCACGGCCTCGCCGCTTCCGAGGTCCTCCTTCTTGACCGTCTCCTCGAGCTTGAGCGTGGTCATGTCGTAGAGTTTCAGCTCCGGACCGTACGACAGCTCCACCCCCTGCCTGCCGTCCGGGGAGATGCACAGTTCGCTGGGCGCTTCCTCCATCTTGAGCGCCAGTTCCGGCGGCGCGTCGCCCTTCCACCGCACCACGCGCTTGCCTTCGACGGTAAGGACCGTGCCTGCTTCCAGCGGCCAGATCTCGTCGATGGAATCGAGGTGGCCCTCGTCGCCCGGCGGCGGGAAGAGGCGCTTGCCGCCCGCGGCTTCGTAGCGGCAGAGCGTGTTGCAGATGCCGGCCAACAGCTCCGCGCCGCCCGCGCCGTAGACCGCCGGCCACGGCGTGCCGGCGAGGCCGATGCGCGCGCCCTCCTTGCCCGTGGCCGCGTCGAGGATGCGCACCGAGCCGTCCGAGACCGACACCGCGATGCTCTTGCCGTCGGGCGACCAGGCGAGCGTGTAGACGCTTTCCTCCGTGGTGAAGGACCACTCCTGCGTGCCGTCCGCGACCTTCCAGCAGCGCACGGACTTGTCGCCCGAGGCGCTGAGCAGCCGGTCGCCCTGGGCGTCGAAAACGACGGTATGCACGTCCTCCTCGTGGCCCTTCAGCTCGCGCAGTTCCTTGCCCGCCTTCGCGTCCCACAGGCGCAGCTGGTTCTTCTTCCCGCCGCTGGCCGCGGTCTTGCCGTCGGGCGAAAAGGCCACGCCGTAGACGGTCTCGCTGTGGCCGGCGAGTTTGTGGAGCGGCTCCGGCTTGCCGGCGGCCCAGACGAAGACGGTGCCTTCGTCGCCGGCGCTGACGATCAGCGACGCGTCGGGCGAAGCGGCGCAGCGAAAGAGATCCTTCTCGGGCCCGCTGTACGCGCGCAGGAGCTTGCCCGTCTCGAGGTCCCACTCCTTGACCTGCTTGTCGTCGCCGGAGGTGAGGAACGACGTGCCGCCGGGCAGCAGGACCAGGCCCCAGAGCGACTTGCCGCCGCCGCCGTAGCGCCGCAGTTCCTTGCCCGTCTCGAGGTCCCACAACCGCGCCCAGCCGTCGCGCGAGGTGCTCAGCGCACGCTTGCCGTCGGGCAGCGGGACCAGGCTCGTGACGTTGCCGCTGTGGCGGAAGCGCGCGTCGCCGCGCTGGGCCAGCAGGTGCGGCTTGAGCGCGGGCGGAGCCTCGCCGCCCTTTGCGTCATCCCCCGCGCGAGCCGAGAAGCCCGCCGCCAGCGCCATGAGGACGACCGCCGCCAAGGAACCACGCACGCCGCACGCATCCAAAGTTCTGCTCTCCATGGGGACAGATTCTCCCTGGGCCGGGCGGTAACGCCACCTTATTAAGGATAGAGACGAAAAGGCATGGATCGTTTTGAAGTTTTTCAGGAAATTTACGCACGAAAGGACGGATTGACGGCAGCCTACCACCCGAGGCTCGTGAAGTAGCCGCGGTAAATGGCCACTGAACCGGCATAGAACGCGACAGCCAAACAGGGGCACGCCAAAAATTTGAGGTTACGCTCTTTTGCCCACAGAAGCGAAATCGAAAGCACCACCAGCAGAAGCACCAACGGATACTGCAAAAGTCCGAAACTGCCAACGAAATCGCGCAGCACGTTATTTGCCTTCGACCGCTCGATATCGTCCATCATTTCCCGGCGCTCTGCATCGGAAAGCGTTCGACCTTCCTCCTCCTCGCGCAGATGCATCATGCGCCAGTTTTCTTCCGTGACATCCAACCGGCTTCGCCATTTAGGTAGTCCGGCCTCTGGATTGTCGTAGCGGTAGTCCGACCTAGGCAGGATGCCACCCACCTTGCAGTTCAGGTATTCAATGCGAATCGCGACAAAGGCCACGAACAACGCAAGAAGAATCGTGGTGACCGCCAGCTTGCGCATAGATTCCCATTATTTGATAGTTCGTGCAAGAGCCGCGCGCTTCCAATCCAAATTCCAAAATCAGCAGCCGCCGCCCGCCTGGTAGATCTCCGCGCCCTTGGCCTTGAACTCCTTGGCCTTCTCGGCGAGGCCCTGCTTCAAGGCCTCTTCGTCGCTCAGGCCCTGCTCGGCGGCGTACGCGCGCACGTCCTCGGTGATCTTCATGCTGCAGAAGTTCGGGCCGCACATCGAACAGAAGTGCGCGGTCTTCGCGCCCTCCTGCGGCAGCGTCTGGTCGTGGTACGCGCGCGCGGTCTCGGGGTCGAGGCTCAGGTTGAACTGGTCCTCCCAGCGGAACTCGAAGCGCGCCTTCGACAGCGCGTCGTCGCGCAGCTGCGCGCCGGGGAAGCCCTTGCCCAGGTCCGCGGCGTGCGCGGCGATCTTGTACGCGATCACGCCCTGCTTGACGTCCTCGCGGTCCGGCAGGCCCAGGTGCTCCTTGGGCGTGACGTAGCAGAGCATCGCGCAGCCGTACCAGCCGATGTTCGCCGCGCCGATGGCGCTGGTGAGGTGGTCATAGCCGGGCGCGATGTCGGTGGTCAGCGGCCCCAGCGTATAGAAGGGCGCCTCGCGGCAGGCCTCCAGCTCCTTCGTCATGTTCACTTCGATCAGTTGCAGCGGCACGTGGCCGGGGCCCTCGATCATCACCTGGACGTCGTGCTTCCAGGCGATGCCGGTCAGCTCGCCGAGCGTCTCGAGTTCCGCGAACTGCGCGGCGTCGTTGGCGTCGGCCAGCGCGCCGGGGCGAAGGCCGTCGCCCAGCGAGAAGCTGACGTCGTACGCGGCCAGGATCTCGCAGATCTCCTCGAAGTGCGTGTAGAGGAAGCTCTCGGTGTGATGCGCCAGGCACCACTTGGCCATGATCGAACCGCCGCGCGAGACGATGCCGCAGACGCGCCGCGCCGTCAGCGGCACGTACGCCAGCCGCACGCCGGCGTGCACGGTGAAGTAGTCGACGCCCTGCTCGGCCTGCTCGACCAGCGTGTCGCGGTAGATCTCCCAGGTCAGTTCCTCGGCCTTGCCATCCACCTTCTCCAGCGCCTGGTAGATCGGCACGGTGCCGATGGGCACGGGCGAATTGCGCAGGATCCACTCGCGCGTCTCGTGGATGTTGCGCCCCGTGGACAGGTCCATCACCGTGTCGGCGCCCCAGCGCGTGGCCCAGACCATCTTCTCGACTTCTTCCTCGATGCTCGACGCCACGGCGCTGTTGCCGATGTTCGCGTTGATCTTGACCAGGAAGCTGCGCCCGATGGCCATGGGCTCCAGTTCCGGGTGGTTGATGTTGCTGGGGATGATCGCGCGCCCGGCGGCGACCTCCTGCCGCACGAACTCGGGCGTGACCTCCTTCGGCAGCTTCGCGCCGAAGGCGTGGCCCGCGTGGCCGCCGCCGCGCTTCGGATCGTAGCGCAGCTGTTCGAGCAACTCCGGCTTCTGAACGCGCAGCAGGTTCTCGCGCACGGCGACGTATTCCATCTCGGGGGTGACGATGCCCTTGCGCGCGTAATGCATTTGAGAAACGCAGCGCCCCGGCTTCGCGCGGCGCGGGGTCTTCAAGTGCCGGAAGCGCAGCTTGTCGAGCTTCTTGTCGGCGAGGCGCTCGCGGCCGTAGCGGCTGGTGAGGCGTTCGAGCTCCTCTGTATCGGCGCGTTCGGCGATCCACTTCGCGCGCAGCGCCGGCAGGCCGGCGTAGACGTCGATCTTCGCGGCGGGATCGCTGTAGAGGCCGCTCGTGTCGTAGACGACGATCGGCGCGTTATCGCGTTCCGGCTGGCCGGGCAGCGGGCTGTGCGTAGGCGTCTGCGCGATCTCGCGCATCGGCACGCGCACGTCGGCGCGAGAACCCGGCACGTAGATCTTCTTCGAACCCGGCAGCGGGCCCATGCTGCGCTTCAGGACCTCCTCGTCGGGGGCCTGGTCCTCGCGCGCGGGCTTCTTCGACTTCGGAAGGTTGGTCGGCTGGATCATGATGCACTCCTTATATGACGCCCGCCACGGCGCACGGCGGTGCCGGGACGCGTGATGCAAAGAAAGATGGCTGTGGGAAAGGCCGGAGGAGACGAGCGCTCGCGCGCGGTCTTCAGGCACTTCCCTACGCCAGTACGAACTGGATCAGGTTCCAGGGTCTTTTCTCAGGTCCGGCGCGCGCTCCGCCAGCGCGACGGTCCACCCCTAGTGCCCACATTCTTCAGTTGTCGCACTCAATGTTCTCGCAATGGCGCGGGCAAGTAAAGGGCAAAAGATCGAACTGCGTTTCGCGGGTAAGGCGGCGCCCGATAGGCGCTTAGGGCCATATCCATAGCGCGAGATCCGGAAACGCCCGGCGCGGCCCGGCGCGAAGGAATTTGATATTCTACATATCACCGGATGCGTTTATACATAGATATCTCAGGGGACGACCCCGTCAGGAGGACGGCCATGAAGATCGAACGCGGCAAGAGCCTGCTCTACCTCACCCAGCACGACGTCGTGAACGCCGGGCTGAACGAACGCGACGTGATGGAGCTGGTCCGCACGGCGCTGACCGAGCACGGCCAGAAGCGCGTCGAGATGCCCGCGAAGATCGGCATCCACCCGCAGCCCAACACGCTGATGCACGCCATGCCCGCGTGGGTGCCGGGCGTGAAGGCCTGCGGCATCAAGTGGGCCGAATGCTTCCCCGAGAACCACCGCTTCAACCTCCCCCAGACCAGCGGCCTGATGATCCTCAACGACCCCGAGACCGGCTGGCCGATCTGCGTGATGGACGCGATCTGGGTCACCGCCAAGCGCACCGCCGCGGTGACGGCGCTGGCCTGCGAGTTCCTCGCGCCGAAGGACACCGAGGTCGCCGGGATGCTGGGCGCGGGCGTGCAGGGCCACGAGCACGCGCTGGCGCTGCCCCACGCGCTACCGAAACTGAAGGAACTGAAGTTCTTCGACCGCTTCCCCGAACGCGCGCGGCAATTGGTCAAGGATCTTCAGCCGAAGGTGAAAAAGGTGAAGCTGGTGGCCTGCGAGACCGTCGAGGAAGTGGTGCGCGGCAGCAAAGTCGTCGCCAGCGCCACCGCGATCCTGCAGAAGCCCAACCCGCAGGTGCGCGACGAATGGATCGAACCCGGCGCGTTCCTCGCGCCCGTGGACTTCGACAGCATGTGGGAATGGAAGACCTTCAAGCGCGCCGACAAGTTCCTCGTCGACGACCACGGCGAGATGAAGTACTTCATGACCGTCGGCTATCTGCCCCACGGCCTGCCCAAGCTGCACGGCGAGATCGGCGAGGTCGTCGCCGGGGTCAAGCCCGGCCGCGAACGCGACGACGAACTGATCATCGACATGAACATCGGCATGGGCGTCGAAGACATGGTCGTGGGCTGGGAAGTCTTCCGCCGCGCCCAGGAAAAGAAACTCGGCAAGGTGCTGCCGGTGTAGGGTTTTTCAAGCAACGATGCGGCGCCCCGCGGATTATGTGCGCCGGCACCCTTTGGGAAAGATCAGGGAGCAGAGGATAGGCCCGATTGTTCGGCGCAGTTCATGGATCTATATAGCGACATTCTCGGGCTGGATTTAAACAGTTGCTTCTTTGAGCATCGGGCAGGCGATAGTTCTTCTCAGGAACGCCCAACAGCCAATTTGATGTTCGGCCCAGCAATGCCTCAATAGCAGTCAAGTTCCCTTCGAATATCACTCCCGATCTGGATCGGCTTCACAAGAATTCCCCTTTCTGAATCGGTTGGGAATGCAGCCACCAATCGCTTGTCCTTTTCCATTCCTGGTATCCATCGGTCTAACCAAACCGTCAGTTCGATAACACGCGGCTCATATTCAACCCAAAGACCCTTTGCACATAGGCTCGCGTACTTTGAATGTGGCCAAATGGGTATTGCCTCCTGCCCATCAACATTGGTAGCAAGTGCCCATCCGCCATCATGCCAAAGACTCCATACTGCTTCCTCGTCAGAAACTTTTTTGATCAAGTATTCATACCGCTTTGCTGCAGGAAGCTTACTAAGGGACTCAATTTCCGTATCCGTCGGTTCCCAGCTCATCAGCAGCCCTCGTGGCGGGTAGTCCGGCACGTTACTTCTCCAGCAAAGCTGTCAATCTTATCTCAACAGCTCCAGCACCCATCATTCGATCATAGGGGTGATTTTTGGCCTCTTCTACGGTGATTTCGCTTTCCTTTGTACAATTAAGAGCGTCGTCGTAAAACGACAACCAAGCTCTCTTGGCGGCTTCATCAACTCTAGCCAAAGGCTTCATCGGCCAACGGTTTTGAAGCCAATCGGGAATCAAATCAATGACCTTCCAATTTCCAGAGAGCAACTCTAGATCGCCAAATTGCCCAACCAATATTGGGTTCTCAGGAATTAAATTCTCAACTTTGACATCTTCCTTGGCGTGAATTCGAGGTCCAAAGAAATAACCATAACATTTGCCCTTGCCGCTAGCCCTAGCCAGAACGCCTATTGCAAACCCCCGATCGCGCAAAGGAACAAGAAATATGGACCCTTCCGGCGGCGTTCTCTTCACAACTCTTCTCCTTCATCCAAATACAGTTTACGGACATGTGGCCCGGCACAGTTCGTAGTTATCGGCACATCACTTCGTGATGTGGCACCCACAACTTGCTACACGGCCTTGACAGGTCTCCGTCCTAGCTTCGTATTTCGCCACAGATGCGCGGGTTGGCAACCCGCGCCACGCGCTCGCGCGTCTTGCATTACCTACCTTAACTCATCGTACTTCGCGTGCGTGCCCTTCGATTTCTCGACGGGGTACTTCTTATCGTTGGCGGCCAGCTTCGCGCGCACGGCCGCGGAAAGGTCCACGCCGCAGCGGTCGGCGAGGTGCAGCAGAAAGAGCGCGCAGTCGGCGAGTTCCTCACGGAGTTTCGCCGCGCCGCGCTCCGTGCTTAGCAAGGCTTCAATCTCTTCGGGCTTCTTCCAGAGGAAGAGTTCCTGCAGCTCGCCGGCCTCGATGCTCAGCGCCGCGGCGAGGTCCTTCGGCTGGTGGAACTGCGCCCAGTCGCGCGCGTCGCGGAACGCGCGGGCCTCGGCCTTGAGTTCGGCAATTGTGGTGCGGTCGTCCATCTAAAAGCCTCGTTTCTGGTTCCTCGTTTCTGGTTTCTGGTTTCGGGTACGGAGTCGGTTCTTGGTCAAGAGCCGTTGAAAGAAGCGCGCCGGAGGCGCTCCAGCCCTAACCCCTAAACCCTATCCCCTAACTCCTGCTGTTTGCGGTCACCTACGCGCCTTCATGCCCCGTGCGGCGATCTCGCAGAGGAAGAGCGCCCCGGCGAGCAGCAGCAACCACGGCCGCGCGCTCTGGTGCGTGCGCTGCGCTTCGATGCCGTCCAGCCACGCGTCGAGGTCACCGGCCACGTTCAGCATGCGCGAGCGCCCGCCGGCTTTTTTCACCAGCGCTTCCAGCGCCAGGCGGTCGGTCCCGAAGCGGCGGTACTCCGGCGCGTACGGCACCGTGACGAAGCGTTCCGCCACCGTGACGTTCTCGGTAAGTATCTCGACGCGGTTCACGCCCTGCCTCGGCGCCGCCAGCCGTCCTTCGTAGCGCCCGGGCGCGGTGGGCAGCAGCGCCACGTCGATCGGCACGTGCCCGCCGTTGGGCGCCAAGGCGGTGATGCGCGCGCGCAGCGACAGATCGTTCCGCGGCGCGCCGTCCTTCACGGCATCGGCGGTGATCGAAAGTGCGCCGTCTTCGCCTTCCTCCGCCAAGACGCGCCAGCCGCCTTCGCCGTCCTCGCGCGCGTGCTCGATCCAGGCCATCGCGCGCGCGACCAGCGCCGCGCCGCCGGGCCAGCCTTCGCCTCCTTTTAGCCACGCCTCGCCGAGCGCCCCGTCAGGTGAAAGCGCCAGCACCGCCGTCCGCGCCAGGCCCGCATGCCCAAGCACCAGCAGCGGATCGGACTTGCGCGCGCCGCGTTCGGCTTCGCCCGCCGCGGGCGCGCTTTTCAGCAGCACGCTGGCGGCTTCGCGCGCCTTGACACGGTTGCGGAACGCGCCCCGCGGCCACGCATCGGCCAGCCCGGCAAGCACCGGGTGTTGCGGCTGCGCGAGCATCACGGCGAAGGGTTCGCGCCGCGCGTACAGGTCCTTGCCGCGTTCCTCGACGACCTGCTTCAGGCTGCGCTCCAGTTCCGCGAAGTCGGGGAAAAACTGCCCGCCGCCTTCCTGCGCCAGCCTGCGCAGCAGCTTCTCGCCGGGCGAACCTTCCGCGCCCGTATCCTCGATGCCGAAGCAGTGCAGGCGCGTTCTGCGCGGCTTGCCGTCCTCCGCCGGCGGCGGGCACAGCATGCGCACGGCGTCCAGCAGCGTGGCCTCGGGCACCACCGGCGTCTGCTGGCCGTCGCTGAGCAGCACGACGACCTGCTCCTCTGCGTTGTCCTTCGCGAGCAACTCGCGCGCGAGGGCCAGCGCGCCCAGGATGTTCGTCTGGTTGCCGAAGGTCACGGCGCTCATCGCTTCCTGAAAGCCCTCGCGGTTGGGCGGCGGCGAAACGGGGAAGGCCGTCTTCGCCGACTCGGCGAAGGCGATCAGGCCCAGGCGGTCGGTGGAGCGGCGCACTTGCAGCGCGCGCACGATCTGCGCCTTGGCGAAGAAGAGTTTCTGGTCCTGGCTGCCCCGCATCTGCTGTTCCATCGACTTCGACGCGTCGATGACGAACAGCAGCGTGCGGGCGCGGTCGTCCTCGGGGCGAAAGCCTACCGACAGCAGGCGCTCCCACGCGCCGCCTTCCGGATGCCCGCCCGCGCCGAAGGCCTTCTCGCCGCCGAACGCGATCAGCCCCAGCCCGTTGCGGACCGCCTGCGCCAGCGCCTTCAACGCTTCGCCGTCGTCGGGCAGTTCCTGCGCGTCGAACCCGTCGACCAGCACGCCCGCCAGGCCCGCGTAGTCGGCTTCGCTGCGCGGCAGCACGCCGGCGCGAAAGAGCGTGAGGTCCGTCTTCAGCGGATTGTCCTTCGCGCTCGCTTCGGCCCACGCCTCGAGCGTCCCGCCGGCGCGCGCGAGCACGCCCCACTTCGCGGGCCCTGCGATGCGCAGCGCGCCTTCCAGCCGGTCGTTCTCGACGTAGTTGTTCAGCAACTGGCCGCCGTCGGGCCCCTGCAGCGCGACGTCGTACACCGCCACGCCCGGCGCGTCGGGGCGGTCGACGAAGCGCGCCACCGCTCGGGCCTCGCCTCCGGCCCCGGGCGAAACGAGCTTCACCGTCTGCGCGCCCAGGTAGCGGGCCTCGCCGCCCATGCGCCGCCTCAGCTGCACGCGCACCTCGCCTTCGCGCTGCCCCGCGACGGAGACTTCGATGGGCACGCCGCGCCCGACGCGCGCCGCCTGCGGCAGGCGCAGGCCCGCGACGTGGACGTCGGATCCGGCGGGCAGTTCGCTGGGCAGCACGAGCAGGTCGACGCCGCTGCCGGAGAGCGCGGCGGCCGAAGCCAGCCCGCCCCCGGCGGTGTCGTGGCCGTCGCCGACGAGCACGATCGCACGCGCGGCGCCGCTTTGCGTAAGCAGCCCGCGCGCGGCGTCGAGGCCAGCGCCAAGGTCGGTGGCGCTCGAGTCAACGACCGTCGTGGGATGCACGAGATTGGCCAGCGGATGAAAGCCGGACGCGGGCTCCGGCGCGGGAGCCGCATCGCGGCGTTCGCGTTTGGGCGCAGGCGGCGGCAGCGCTTCGACGGGGCGCTCGATGCCGGCGCGCCGTCCGAAGACCACCGTGCCGCAGGCCACGCCGGGGCGTTCGGCCAGACGGGCTTCCAGGCGGCGCACGGCGTCCTCCTGGGACGGGCGGTCGTAGATGCTGTCGCTCAGGTCCACCGCGGCGACGACCTGCACCGACTGCCCCCGGCCTGGCAGCTGCAGGCCCGCGAGGGCCAGGACCAGCGCCGCGTAAGCCCCGCCGCGCAGGACCAGGCGCCAGCGCCCGCGTCGGCCGGCCAGCCCCGCCGCCAGGCGCTGCTTCCAGGCCCACAAGAGCCCGCTGAGGGGCAATGCGGCCCACAGCCACCACGGCGCCAGAAAGACGTCGCTCATCGCCAAAGCCCTGTCCCTTCGGACCTTAAAGGAGCCGCCCGATCCTAACCTCGATCAACGAAACGGGAGGTCTGAAAGTTGAGCCCGGTTCCGCAGATTTGCGCCTTTTTCGCGAACCATTTTCCAATCCTGGAACGTTAAAAAGCGATGACAGTAGGCTGTATCCGGAGGCCGCTCCGGAGCGTAAATATAAGGTTGTTGGAAACCCCTAATTGCGGTATTTATAAGGGGTTGCTTCAACCAAGGATAGCCGTCGCGGTTCCTTCGGCTGCGGCTTTTTAGATTCTGGAAACACCCTTTCAAAGGGAGTCCTGCTCATGGCCAAGTCGTCCGCGCCCAACGACGGGGAACGCCGCAGCTCGGTGGACTGGCGCGCGCGCCAGAAGAAGCAGAAGATCGCAGGGGTCTTCAAGCTCTTCGTGGTCGTCGCTATCCTGGGCGTGCTGGTCGGCCTGGGCATCGTCTTCAAGGCCAAGATCATGGCCATGATCGAGACCAAGCAGCCGGAGACCACGGTCAAGCAGGCGCCGCCGCCGCCCCCGCCGGTGGTCGAACAGAAGCCCGCTGCGGTCAAGACGCCCGAAGTCGTCGAAGTCAAGAAGCCCGTCGAGCCGGCGCTCGAACCGCCGAAGGCGGTCAAGGCGGTCGAGCCCGAGCGGACCGTCAGCGCCGAGGACGAAGCGCGCGCGAAGAAGCTGATCGAAGAAGGCCTGGCCGCGCTGAACACCATGAAGGAGCGCAGCAAGCACGGCCGCAAGCTGCTGGACTTCGACTTCGACGGCGCGCGGACGAAGTTCGAGGAAGCCCGCGGACTGATGGCCAGCAAGGAGACGCACGCGCAGGCCGAAGAGTGGGTCAAGAAGATCAACGAGTTCGACTTGGCGACCGAACACATCGGCGTTACCGAGTTCGCCGCCGCCGAGCAGACCATCTCGCTGCAGCTCAGCACGGGCTATCCGGCGCAGGGCATCGAGATGGGCCAGGACGCCGACAACCTGAAGCTGCAGGTGGTCAGCAACAACAACCCCGCCGCCGAAGGCCGCCAGGTGATGTCCTTCCCGCTCAAGCGCATCCTCAAGAAGGAGTCGGTCAGCCGCGCGCAGCGCCAGGAGCATTTCCGGCAGCTGGTCAGCGAACTGGAGAGCGGCTCGAACATGGAGATGAGCAGCGACGGCACCGCCTACTACGACCTCGTCTTCCTCAGCAAGCGCCTGGGCCTGGTCAAGGAGACGATGCTGTACCTGGACCGCGCGTACGCCCGCACGGCCGACGGACTGCTGGCCAATGCCTTCCGCAAGCTGGTCATCGACCGCGCGCTGGAACGCGCCGCTCTGCACGCCGCCGCCGGCCGCAAGCACTTCGCCGAGAGCACCCTCAAGCGCATGACCGACGCGCTGAAGGGCTACCAGGTCGCGCTGGACGAGGCCGACGCCTTCCGCGCCACGATCCTCAGCAAGATCGGCGACGACTTCAAGTCCACCCTCACCATGAAGGAGCGCGCGCCGGAACCCGAGAAGAAGACCAGCGCCAAGCAACTCGTCGCCAGCGCATCCGCCGGCGGCGACCAGCAGGAAGACCTGAGCAACAAGGAAATCGTCGTCGACTCCAGCGGCGTGACCGGAAAGGGCGCCGCCGCCGGCATCGTCGACCAGGCCAACGCGGCCTACGAAGAAGGCATGGCCTGCTACCGCCAGTTCCGCCAGGGCACCAAGGGCAACAACAACGAGACCCTCAAGAAGGCCGCCGACCTTCTCGACAAGGCCATCACGCTCTACGACCAGGCCCTGCAGAAGGATCCGGGCAACAAGGCCATCGAGGACCGACAGACCGAGGCCAACATGATTCGCTACGCCTGCTTGAAGTACCAGACGCTCCGATAGGCAAGGCGATTCCGCGGCCGTCGCAATGGCCATCGATCCCGAACACTACCGCCTCGATGAGGTCGCGCGCGCCGAGACGATAACCGGCGCCGAGGCCCTCGCCGGGACGCTCGGCCTTCCGCTCGAAACGCACAACGGCCGGCCCGCCGTGCGCGTGGACCTGGACGGCGCGACGCGGCGCCTGGCCGTGCCGCTTCCGTCCAACGATCTCAGCGCCTTCGACCAGATCTCCGTGCTGCTCGCCACCGGACCGCGGAACGAAGTCAATCCGTCGCTGCGCATCGAACTGGCCTCCGTCACCGCCGGACTGCCCCACCCCGACAGTTTCCGCAGCGGGCGCGCCGAGACGATCCGTTCGGAAGCCTGGCGCGAAGTGCTCTTTCCCTACGACAACTTCCTGATCTACGGCATCCCCGAAGCGGTGAAGGGCGTCGCGGTCTGCGAACTCGCCGTGAGCGGAACCGCCGGACCGGTCTGGATCGCCGAAGTGCGCGCCGCGCGCCGCCGCCGCGCGAAAGGCCCGCGCCTGAGCGATGCGGGCTTGCTGGCCGCGCTGGACCTCGAGCGCCCCGAACTCGCCGGCGTCAAGGCCGCCGCCGGAAACCCGGATGCGGCGCTCGCCGAGTTGCTTAAGCACTTGAAGTCGCGCGCCGCGCCGCGGCACATCTACGGCATCCGCCCTGAAAAGCCCGCCGCGGATTTCGAGCTTGCCGACAATCTCTGCGCGAACGTCGTCAACGGATTCCACGTCGGCGACCCGGTGAACTGGCGCTGCAATCCCAACGGCTACCTCGAATGGATGCATGCCTTCAACCGCACCTTCTTCTTCATGGAACTGCTGAAGGCCTGGCAGGCCAGCGGCGACGAGCGCTACGTGCGCAAGCTCGACGATTACTTCGCGAGTTTCCTCGCCGATAATCCCGAGCCCGTGGGCCACAACGGCGGCGGCGATCCGGCGTGGGAGACACTCAGCACGGCCGTGCGCATCTACGGCTCGTGGCTGGAATGCTTCTTCGCGCTGCTGCGCGAGCCGGCCTTCCGCGATTCGACACGCATCGCGTTAGTAAAGAGTTTCCACGGCCACGCCGAGCACCTGTTCCACTACAAGGGCTACGCGAACAACTGGCTGATCGTCGAATCGCGCGTGCTGGCCGTGCTGGGCATGCTCTTTCCCGAATTCCGCCGCGCGAACGCATGGCGCGACGAGGGCCTGGGCCGCCTGGCCGTCGAGATCGAGAAGCAGATCTACCCCGACGGCGCCGACTGGGAACTCGCGCCCGGCTACCACATGATGGCCGTGGCCGGCTTCCTGGACGTCTACGAGATCGCGCAGCTCAACGGCGTCGCGCTGCCGGCGGCCTTCAAAGATCGTCTGCCGAAGACCTTCGAATACATCGCCGGCATGACGCGCCCCGACGGAACGCTGCCCAGCATCAACGACAGCGGCGGCTACCGCGCGCGCAACGGCGGCGGGTTCCTTGAACGCGGCGCGCGCCTGTTCAAACGTCCCGATCTGCTCGCTTCCATCGAAGGCCCGTACGCCGGCCGCAGCCGCGCCTTCCCCGACTGCGGCATGCACGTGCTCGCCGGGGGTACGGCCCGCGCGGCGAAGTGGCTGCTCTTCGACGCCGGCCCCTACGGCGCTTCGCACCAGCACGAGGACGCGCTCTCGCTCGAACTCTTCGCGCACGGCGTGCCGTTCCTGGTCGACCCCGGCATCAGCGGCTACATGAACGACGACTGGACCGACTTCTACCGCCGCACCCGCGCGCACAGCACGGTGCTGGTCAACGGCGCCGGGCAGCAGCGCACCAAGCTGGACGCCGAAGCGCGCGCCGCCAGCGTGCGCGGCAAGACGCTTTGCGTATTGGGGCCGGTCTTCGACCTCGCGCGGGGGCGCTACGAGGACGGCTACGAGGGCCTGGCGGAGAAGGTCGTGCACGAACGCGCCGTACTTTTCGTGCGCGAGGATTACTACGTGGTCTTCGACGAGGTGCGCGGCGAAGGCGTCGAGCACCTCGAGGAACTCTTCCACTTCAGCCCCATGCGCGTGGAGATCGAGGCGCGCCGCGTGCGCAGCATGCGCTTGAAGGGCCCGAACCTCGAGATCGTGCCGCTGGAGCCGCGCTCGGGCCTGAAGGTGCACCTGGCCTGCGGCGAGACCGAACCCGTGCAGGGTTGGGTCGCCGACACCGAGGACCTGCCCGCGCCGGTGGCCCATTTCGGCGTGCGTGGCCAGAGCCCGCTGCGCTTTGCCGCGGCATTGTTTCCCTACGATTCGGGCGTCAACGCCGGTGTCACCGTCGCACGCGTCGGCAAGGTCCCGCCCGGCGTGCTGGGCGTGAAACTGCGCTTCACCGGCGGCCGCAGCGACCGGATTTTCTGGCGCCATGACCCGCAAGCGCGCATCCCCGCCGACCATGCGCCGCTGGACGCCGACGTGCTCGTCGAACGCCTCGACGCGCGCAACCGCCGCACTGCCTGCGCCTGGGTGCGCGGCGGCGAGATGACCGTCGAAGGATAATCACAATTGCGGATTGCGGATTTTGGAGTGCGGATTTCTGGCATTCACCGCGAAGGTCAAAAGCCGCGCGAGAAGCGAGATGCATCCCCAGAGCACGAAGGCCACGGAGAGCGTTTCTCGTTTCAGGCTTCTTGTTTCTGGTTTGGCCGCGCGTAAGCGAGCATCGAACCCGGAACGCCTCCGATCGGCGAGAATATCCCTTTAACGGTTCGCAGCCGCCAAGCCTGAACCAGAGTTAAGAAGCCGTCTGTTTTTGCGCCTTTGCGCCTTGGCGTGAGATCCGTTCCGGTTCCCGGCCCACGCAAGATGCAATCTATTTCCGCTGCATTCCCGTCGTCAATTCGCCATTCTCTTCTCCTCCAATCCGCAATCCACATTCCGCAATGTGGAAGTGCCTGTCCCGGGCCCCCGGCATGACACCAGACCTTGGGGCGCGGCCTACCGCGGTGCGCTTCGGTGGAACGTCCCACCGGAACGCGCGGGGTCGTTCGCCGGATTGAACGAGCGTACGGATGGCCTCCGCTTTCCTCAGCTTGCCGTAGC
>JAKLKQ010000087.1 GCA_023150555.1 Planctomycetota bacterium | reverse complement strand
CCTACTCGCCCGGCAAGGGTCCCGTGGCCGACGTTTACGACTTCAAGACGCTGAAGCTGCAGGGCGGCCCGTTGGAGTTCGATCTGGGCGGCATCAACATCAAGGCCCTGCACGCCGCCGAAGGCACCCAGGTTACCCAGGCCGGCGTCAAGGCCGCCACGGTCACCGGAGGGCCCCTGCCCTTCAACCTCGAGAACCTGGCCTTCGACCGGGCCAAGAACCACTTCGCCGCCAAGCTCACCTTGCCCAAGGTCGACCTGGCCAATCTCCCGAAGAGCCTGCTCAAATCGCCCGACCTCGAGAAGATGATCGCCACCCTGGAGCTTCGCGGCATCCTCGACACCGTGAAGCTGAGTTACGACGGCCAGTTCGACCGGCTGCTGGCGGGGAAGCCCGAACCCGGCGCCGATGCCTTCGAGATCAGCGGCCAGGCCAACGGCCTTCAACTGCACGCCGCACCCACGCCGCTGCGCGACGTGGTGGCCGAGGCCAACGGCGACTTCCTGGTCACCGCCACCGAGGTGAAGAGCAAGAAACTGGGCGTCTCGCTGCGGCATTCCATCGCAAGCGCGAAGGGCAAGCCCGGTGTCCCCGAACTCTACCGCTTCACCGCGTCCGACCTGTGGGTCTCGACGCTGGATCCCAAGCAGAGCCTGCTCGCCGCGCTGAAGGCCGAGTCTCCGCCGGTGAAGGTGAAGCTCCCGATCGTCGCCGAAGACGAGATGCTCGACGTCGACCGCTTCACCGTGGCGCTCGAAACCCTGGCCATGGCCTTCAAGGGGCAGGGCCAGCCGGCCGGAGCGCCACCCGAAGCCAATCCGTACAAACCCCTTTCCGCCGTGCAGCTCGTGGAGAGCAGCCTCAGCGCGCCCGGCATCCGCGTGGCCGGCGAGGAACTGAAGAACGTCTCCGTGCCCACGCTGGAATGGAAGGACCTGGTCCTCGGCATCAAGAGCCTGCGCGGGAGGATGGCCGGCGGCGAACTCGATCTCTCCGGGGCCACCTACGACTTCAAGACCGCCACGACCCGGAATCCGGACTGGATCGAGCACAAACAGAAGATCGCGCTGACCCGCGCGGACCTCAGCCAGTTGCTGGCGCCCTACATGGACGCGAACAGCTACAAGGTTGCCGGCGACCTGACGGCGGCGTCGGATGGCCCCCTGTCCCTGCGCGGCATCGGCTTCGCCCAGGCCGACAGGCGCTCCTGGAACGGCGCCTTCAACGCCTCGTTCAGCAACGTGGTCGTGCGCGACCCGGAAGCCAAGGCACAATCGAAAAGCTCCGGATTCAATCCTCTGGGAATCTTCGGCAAGGCCGCAGGCTTCCTGGGCGACAAATTCAGCTTCCTGACCAACAAAAACTCGTTCAACATCGACGAGATCCTCAAGGACAACCCGCTTCTGAAAGGCAGCGCGGCATCGATCAACGGCATGTTCATGGGCCTGCAATTGGCCATGGGGCAGGTCGGCATCGACACCAGCCGCCTGGAGTTCGAGACCTTCGACATCACCGTCAACATCATCAACGGCGTGGCCGACATCCGCTCCGCACAGCCCATCAAGGCGAAGGGCACCAACCAGGGCCTTGTCATGCGCATCGCCGGCAAGCTGGACCTCGCCACCAACAAGTTCGATCCGGACGTCGGCTTCAAGGTCTGGCCTACCAGCCTTCCCCCGGCATCGGAAGAACTCCTGCAGCTCAAGCGCTGGCCGCCGGAAGTAGCCAACGAGTTCCGGGGCGACTTGGCTGCTGGCAACCTGGCCCTGACCCTCACGGGACCGGCGGCTAGGCCCAACATCGCATTCCCCCGCGACAAACTGCGCTCCTACGTGACGCGCGCGGCCTTCAACCAGTCGAAGGTCGAGTCCGACCAGGATCTCTCGAAAGGCCTCGACTTCCTGCGCGGGCAGAGTTTCGGGCAGAGCGAGGAAGGGATGGCGGGACTGGCGCGGCTCTTCGAGATGACCGGCGTCGCCCTGCCGGGAACGGACCTCGCCGGCGCCGCCGGCGGCGCGAACATCGCCACCGGAGCGACCTCCGGCTCCGCGCTGGGCAACACCGTAGGCCAGAAGCAGCCCACGCAAAACGTTCTGCGCCGCATGATCTTCGGCCCCGAACCCGAAACGCCCCCCAAGACGCCCGATGGCGGCAAGACCACGCAGGATCCCAAGAAGAAGACGCCGCCCCTGCCTCCTCCGCCGCCTCCACCGCAGGACGACACGGCGACCAAGCAGCCGCCGAAAGAAGAGCCGGTTGTCGTCGACCAGCCCAAGGAGGAGCCAAAGGAAGTGGAGCCCGAGAAGCCCTCGCCGCTGGACGAGGTCTTCGATCTGCTGGACTCGATGCGCCGCAAGGGTCAGAATCCCTGAGTTCCCCAATTCCGCGGATCGATTGCATGCGCCACGCGTTTCTGCCGCTGACCTTTCTGGCCTTCCTACTCCCTGCCCTCGCGCGTGCCGAAGCCCCGCCCGTCGGCCAGGGTGATGGCGGCGACGCGCCGCACGAAGTCAAGACCTCGAACACCACCGCCCTGCGCATCAATGGGAAGCTGATCGGGCTCAAGAAGGTCGAAGCCGTCTTCCAGGAAGCTTTGCCGCTGGTGCAGGAACGCCTGCGCAGCGGCGATCTGGACGCCGCCGAGAAGGCCAAGGCCTTGCAGAAGGCCTGGGACGAAGCACTGCAGACCGTCATTCAGGACACGTTGCTCGACGAGCGCGGCCGCGAACTTCGCACCCAGATCATGCGTGCCTACGTACAGCACGCGCGGCCCGACACCCCGCCCAGCCGCGTGGTCGACAGCTTCAAGCGCTTGGAGGCTGAAGAAGTCCGCAAGATGAAACAGTGGAAGATCGAGGCCGCCGGCGGCGAAGAGGAACTCTACGCCGCGCTGCGCCGCCGCGGCTTGAGCGTCGCGGAATGGGAAGACAACCTGCGCGCGGAACTCTTCCGCCGCATCGTCCTCGAACAGGCCGTCGGCCCCATCGTCTTCTCGCCGGAGAAGGTCAAGGGATACTACGACGCGCACCCCGATCAGTTCAGCACGCCCGACGCGTGGCGCCTGCGCCGCATCCGCCTCCCAAAGAAGCGCTTCAAGACGCCGGAAGACGCCATGGCCGCCGCGGTGGTGATCCACAAGCGCATCGCCGATGGACTTGCCTTCGAGAAAGTCGCCAAGACGCTGGACCACGATCCACCCTACAACGCGGACGGCGGCCAACTGAGTGTCGACGGTAAGGTTGACCTGCCCAGCGGCAATTTCCCCGCCGAGGAACGCATCGCGAAGGACCTGGAGGACGGCGCCGTCTCCAAGCCGGTCGACGCAGGCGAAGCGGTCCTGATCGTCAAGCGCGAGGCCTACCGACCGGAGAAGAAGCTGGCCTTCGAGGAATCCGCCAACCGCGCCTGGTACCTGATGCTGGCCACGGAAGTGAAGGCGCGCAAGGAGGCCTTCTTCAACAAGGAGATGAAGGACGCCTTCGTGGAGACTGTCCAGAAGACCCCGCCCGAGAAGTATCTGAAGTAGCCTCGCGAACGGCCTCAGCGGTACATGAACCGGATCGTCTCGGTCACCGACTCGCGGTTGTCCAACTCCGGGCCGAAGGGGATGTGTGGCAACGCGTCCTGGATCGCCTTCTTGCATTCGGAGGCCGCTAGGCTGCTGACGCCCGTCGTCTCGACCACCGCCGCCTCCGCCAGCTTGCCGTCCTTCGTGAAGGTGATGCGGATCACCACGTCGCCCAGGCCGTACTCCAGGGGCGAACGGTTCGAGGTCTGGATGTTCGCCTTCCACTTCGTATCCATGCGCCGGTAGAAGGCCTGCAGATACGCCGAGACCGGGTCGGCCTTCTTGGCGAACGAGAGCGCCCCCTTCGTCGACGCGGTAGTCTCGACGTTGCGCGTCGTCACGTCGCTGACGGTGCGCAGGTCCCCCGCCGCCGGGCGCCCTTCGCCGCTCTGCCCGATCTCGCCCTTGCGGTCGTTGATGCCAGGATTCTCGACCAGTGCATCGGTGCTAGTCTCCTCCTTCTCGAACTTCTTGAGGTCCTTCAGCAGGCTGTCGAGGTTGTTCTCGTCGGGCTTCTCCGGCCCCTTCGCTTCCGGCGTGAGCTGGTGCCACTTCGGCTCGGACTCGGCGGTCCGTTCGTCGCGGCGTTCGGTCAAGCGCGGCGGCTCGGGCTTGGTCTCGGGCACCTGCTCCCCACCGGGCGGCGCGCGCTTGGGATCGTCGACGCCGGCCTTCGTCTCGGCGCCTTCGGCGATCGTCTCGTGCTGGCCTTCGGGACCGGGATGCGTGCCCGCTTCAGTCTTGCCGGGTGCAACATCCATCGGCGTATCGGCACCGGCCAGCTTCTGCGTCTCTGTTTTCTCGGGTTCGCCACCGGGCGGCGTGGGCGCAACGGTCTGCACCTCGGCGGGCTTCACCGCGCCGCCGGGCGTCTCGACGGGTTCGCTACGCTGTTCGATCTTCGTGTCGGGCGTCTTGGGCTTGCCGGGATCGGGCGTGCCTTCCTCCTTCACCGAACCGGCCAGCGGATCCCTGGCCTTGAGCGGCAGGTCGGTGTCACCGCGAGGGTTCAGTGCCGCGATCTCGGAGCTCTCGCCCTCGTTGTAGGCCATGCCCGTAGGCAGTTTCTTGTCGCTGCGGTCGGCGGCCTGGCTGTTCTCGGGGCCGAGCATCTGCGCGTCGTCGGGCGCCTTCTCAATCGCACGCGCACCGTCGAAGCCCGCGCGCAGCGGCGCCTTGGCGCTTTCCTCGCCTTTGACCTCGGGCGTGGTTTCCGGTTCCGGCGGTGGCGGTTCGGGCGCGGGAGGTTCGGGCTGCTTCGTTTCGGGCTCCGGCGGCGGTTCGGGCGGCGGCGCGACCGGGTCGGGCTCGGGCGGCGGCGCAACGGCATCGGGTACGGCGGCGGGCGGATTCGCAGCGTTCGATTCGTCCGGCGGAAGCGCGGCGGCGAGCGGTTCGGGCTCGATCTCGATCGTTACTTGGCGATCGTCCTCGGGCTGTTCCTCGGCGTTGCCGCCAAAACCGAAGTACAGCGCGGGGAACGGCGCGAACGCAAGATGCACGGCCACCGCGATGCCGAGGATCGCCAACCAGCGCGCACCGTGCGATTGTTCCACATCCGATTGGGCGGTGACCGTCTGCATTCGAATCTCGGCCTGAACCCCGGGGCGTACCTATTAGACGCGCGGCCGGCGCGCAGTTCCCACCGCACTACCGCCAGCGCCGATATTGCTATTCCTTGCTTGTAAAGAGGTTAAGGGAACGCCCGGCAAAAGTACAGATTTTCCTCCGGCCTCAATAGCCCAGTTGCTTCAGCTTCTTAAGCAGTTCGGGGCTCAGGGGCGGGATATCGAGGCTCTTCGGATTCTTGGTGTGGTCCAGCGGCGCAAGCGGCCCTTCGCGCAGCACCTTCAGCAGTTCGGCCAGCTTCGCGCGCGTCTTCTCGTGAGCGCCGTCCTTGGCGAGGTTGGTCTGCTCGCCGGGGTCGGCCTCGAGGTCGAAGAGTTCCTCCGGCACCAGCCGCAGGGCCTTGCGATTGGCCTCGTCCTTGGCCCAAGCGTCGGCGCCGACGGTAAGGATGTACTTGTACTTTCCGTGGCGCAGCGCCCAGCGCATCGGACCATGGTAGGTTCCGCACGCGGCAAAGAGGCCCGGATGGTCGGGCAGAGCGGCCTTTTTGCGCGCATTGGCGTCTTCGGTCAGCAGGGGCTTGAGGCTGCGGCCCAGCAGATTCGCGGGCGTAAAGGCGCCCCCGATCTCGCAGACCGTCGGGAGGATGTCCAGCAGGCTAACGGGCTCGGCAATGCGCACACCTTCCTTCAAGCCGCCGGGCGGAACGATGATCAGCGGCACGTGCAGGAGCTCGTCGTAGAGCGAATGGCCGTGGCTGAGCCCGCCGTGCTCCCAGAACTCCTCGCCGTGGTCGGAGAAGAGGATGATCCATGCGCGTTCGGACAGGCCCGAGGCTTCGATCCTGCCCAGCAGCAAGTCGAGGTTGTCGTCGGCGCCAGCCACATCGCCGTCGTACAGGGCCTGGATGAACGCGCGCTGTTCCTTGTCGAAGTCGGCGTACAGCGCCTTCTCGCCGCCGGCCAGGTAGGTGCCTTCGCCGAAAGGCACGGGCACCTTCGTATCGGCCTTGATCGTCACGAAACGCGTCTCGGTGTACGGCGTGTGGCACTGGTAGGTATGGAAGAAGCCCAGGCACGCGCCCGACGCGCCCAGGCACGCGATCGCGTGCTGCGCGTTCACATCGGCCTCGGTGCGGACCATGTTCTTCGCCTCGGGCGGGTTGAGCATCCCCAGCCAGGCGCTCAGCCGCGCGCGCTCCTGCTCCGGCGTCTCATCGGCCGGCACCAGCAGCGGATCGAGGTTCGGATTGGACCAGTAGTAGGAGAAACCCTTCAGAAAGAAGTTCTGGAACGGTTCCATCATGCCCCCGCCGGTCGCGGCGAAGGCGTAGGCATTCTTCTCGCGGCGCAGGATCTGGGGCAGGTTCGAAGCCCGCCCGTAGCGCACCTTCGCCCACATTTCCTCGTTGGGATCGCGAGCGCCGGCCTGCCCGTAGCCCAGTTGCGCGGGGTGCAACCCGCTAAGGGCAGCCTGGAACGCCGGCAGCGTCCACGAAGTCGGCGAGTAACAGCGTTCGAAAAGATAGCCGCGCGCAGCCAGCGCATCCATCACAGGCGTGATCGACTTGTCGCCGCGCTTGTATCCGTACGCGCCCAGGCGTCCGGCGCGCAGCGTGTCGTAGGCGATCAGCAAGACCGCCGGCTGCGGGTTTCCGTGCGTGGGGCGCTCGACGCGCGGATCGCCCCACACCGCAAAAACGCCCAGCGGCGCGACCTGCTCGGCGGTCGGCGCCAGCACTTGGCCCGCGTCGTCCAGCGCTTCGGTGCGGAGCACCACCTGCGCGGCGTCCGCGTGAATCTCCGGATTCAGCAGCGCCAAAGGCGTCCACAGTTCGCGCTCGATCTTGCCCTTGGCGGTCTTGAGTTCCGCCGACGCTTGGTCCAGCACCTTGCCGCCGGCATCCTGGACCTGGGCGATGAAGCGCACCAGCCCTGGTTTGATATCCTCCGCCTTCCCCACCGGCGCCAGCAGCGCTTTCACGTACAGGCGGCAGCCCTGCTTCCAGGCGACGGGATAGGTCAGCGTAGAACCCGCCGCCGCGACGATCGACTCCAACGTCACATGCGACGCCGGCACGTGGCGCTGGTACGGGAAGTTCAGCCGCCGCCCGCGGCCCAGGTCCAAAGACAGGCCCGCCGGTTCAGCCTTCAATTCCGAAGCCTTCTCGGCGAGTTGCAGCGGATAGACGCGGTCCTCCGTCGACCACCGGGGCAGCTGCTCCTGTTCGCCGGCGGCAGGGCGCGAGGCCGCCAGCAGCACCGCGCAGCAGGCGATCCACCGCAACGCTTCCGGTCTCATGCGCGCCCCTTTCGGGTCCAGGTGCCGCTGCGCCCGCCGCTCTTGCGCAGCAGGCGAACCTTCTCGATGGAAAGCCCGCGGTCCACGGCCTTGACCATGTCGTACACCGTTAGCGCCGCGACCGAGGCCGCGCACAGCGCCTCCATCTCCACGCCCGTCGAAGCCTTGCAGCGCGCCGCGGCCGTGACCCGCAGCTGCGAGGAGCCCACCGGCGCGAAGTCCACCGTCACCGACGACAGCGCCAGGCCATGGCAGAGCGGGATCAGTTCGTCCGTGCGTTTGGCCGCCTGGATGCCGGCCACGCGCGCGACCGCCAGCACATCGCCCTTTGAAGCGCGCCCCGACAGAATGCGTTTGCGCGTGGCGGGCTGCATCTTCAGCACGGCCTCAGCAACGGCCTCGCGCACGGTGACGGGCTTCTCGAGCACGTCGACCATCTTCGCGCGCCCGCGGGCGTCGACATGGCTGAGTTTCGAGGCGGCCGTCTTTGTTCGCGCCATGCGCTTCGCGTTCCTTAAGCCCCTGTGAGCGGGAAAAAATCAACGGCATCGCCGTCGGCCAGGGCCTGCCACGCTCCCTGCCGCACGAAGCCAGCGGCCTGCACGGTCGCGCACAGGTCGCCCGATCCATGCCATTCGTTCGGCACCGCATGGAGCCCAGTCTCCGACGCCTCCAGGCGCGCGGGCACGAAGGTCGGGCGGTCGCCCGCGGCCCTGCGGCTCCCCTTCAGCGGCACGCGCCAGCGCGCGGGCAAAGGCTCGGCGGCGCCCATGCGCGCGCGGACGGCGGTCATTACGAAAAGATGGAAACAAGTCAGCGCGGCGACGGGGTTGCCCGGCAGTCCGAAGACCAGCGTGCCGCCGCGCCGCCCGAACGCAGTCGGCTTGCCCGGCTTGACGGCGATCTTGTCGAAGAGGATTTCGACGCCCAAATCCGCGAAGGCCGCGCCGATAAAGTCCTTGTCGCCCACCGAAACCCCGCCGGTGGTGATGAGGACGTCGCAAGCCAGCCCTTCCTCGACCATGCGGCGCGTGCGCTGCGCTTCGTCGGGCGCGACACCGAGGTACTCGGCGCTCAGCCCATGCGACGCAGCCTGCGCGAGCAATTGGTAGCTGTTCGAGTTGCGGATCTGCCAGGGTTTGGGCTGGGCTCCGGGTTCGACCAACTCGTCGCCGCTGCCCAGGATCGCGATGTGGGGTTTTCGGAACACCGGCACCTTCGCGTAGCCGACCGACGCCAACACGCCGGTCTCTGCCGGACCGATGCGCATGCCGGCAGCGATCACCGTCGCGCCCTGCCTGCGGTCCGACCCGCGCCGCGCGATGTTGGCTTCCGCTTCAAGCGACCGCTCCACGGTCACCCGCGCGCCGCCCGGCTTCGTGTGCTCGATCATGACCACCGCGTCGGCGCCCTGCGGCACCGGCGCGCCGGTCATGATGCGCGTGGCTTGGCCGGGGCCGACCGCCTGCTGCGGTGCCCGTCCGGCGGGGACGTCCTCGATGACTGCAAGATCGGCCGGCACCTGCGCAATATCCTTGGTGCGCAGCGCAAAGCCGTCGACCATGGCTCGGTCGAAAGGCGGGAAATCGCGGTCAGCGCGTGCGTCCTCGGCCAGGTAATGTGCGTGGGCTTCGGAAAGTTCGATCTCGGCGCGCTCGCCACGCCCCGCCTCCTTTATAAGGATGGCCTGGGCCTCATCGACGGAGATCATCTTGGCCATGGGGCAGCGGCACCCGGACGCTTACGATACGGCAAGGATTCGTCACGCGCGTATGATCCCGCACGCGGGCACTGCTTGCAACCGCAAGGGATACGCTCAGCGCTGCGCCTCGAAGAGCAGGACGCTCGCCGAGACCGCAGCATTCAGGCTTTCGGCCTTGCCGCGCAGCGGAATCGTGACGCGCTCGGGCTTGGCGGCGAGGATCTCGTCCGAAAGCCCATGCGCCTCGCTGCCGATGCATAGGCCCAGCGGGCGGCGCTTCCAGTCAAAGGCGCGGAATGAGACGCCGTCGTGCGCGCAGGCCGCGGCCAAGCGCACGCGATTCTCTTCCGCCAGCTTCAGGAACTTACCCGTCGAATGGCGCACGATCGGCAGCGCAAGCAACCCGCCTGCGGTGGAGCGAACCACCTTCGCGTTGAAGGGATCGGCGGTGTGCTCCAGCGTCACCAAGCCTGTCGCCCCGCAGGCCTCGGCGGTGCGGATCAGCGTGCCGAGGTTGCCGGGGTCCTGAATGCCGCAGGCGACGACAAAGAGCGGCTCGGCGGGTTTCAGGAGGTCCTCGAAGGTCCACTCGGGCATGCGCACCACGGCGGCCACGCCCTGCGGCGTCTCGACGTCGGCGATCTTCTTGAAGACGTCCTTGCTGACGCGCACTACCGGCGCGCCGCGCGCCGCCAAGCGCTCGTTCAACTCGGCGTCCTCGCCCAGAATCTTCTCGCAGACGATCACTTCGCCGATCTTGGTGTGCGCGAGCTCCAGGGCCGTCAGCACGCCGCGGCGCCCTTCGAGCAGGAAGGCCTGGCGCTCGCGCCGGACGTTGCCGTCCTTGCGCAGGGCGACGAGGTCCCTGACGTAGGGATTCTGCGGCGAGGTGATCAGTTTTCCGCCGTCGTGGGATTCGTTCATGCTTGGAGGTCGTGGATCAGAGGGTGAACCTTCAGGATGGGGGCCAAGTGCGCTACGGCGCGCGCGACGAACTTCGTCATGGGCGCTTCCGGATCGCCGGAGTCGCCGAAGAACGGAACGGTAGTCAGCACCTTTCTCTTTGCCATCCTTTCAATCTCCTCGATGCTCGGCTGCGCGTTCGGCGCGTCCTCGGGCCGCGTGACGTTCACGATTGTCGCGGCGATCGGAATGCCGGCGCGCTCAAGCTCACGCAGGCTCAGCAGCGTGTGGTTGACCGTGCCGAGCTGCGCCTTGGCGACCAGGACCACGTGGAAGCCGGACTTTTTGACGAAGTCGAGCACCGTTGTCGAACGGTCGAGCGGGACCAGCAGCCCGCCGATGCCTTCGGCGACCACCAGCGTGTGCTTTTCCGAAAGCCGCGCCAACTGCGCGTAGGCCATGCTCAAGTCGATCTCGATCCCTTCTCGGCGCGCGGCGGGCACCGGCGCCATGGGCGCCTTGAAGCGCAGCGGGCAGAGGTGCTCGGGGGGCTCCGCACCGCCGCTGGCCTCCACCAGCGCGTCGACGTCGTGCCAGTGGCCTTTCTGCTCGCCCGTCGTGATGGCCTTGAAACCGACGGCGTCGATGTTGTGTTCGCGCAGAATGCGGATGATCGTGCACGTGACAAGCGTCTTGCCCACGCCCGTGTCCGTGCCGACCACGAAGAGTCCTGGAATCATCTATTCGCCTCTCTATCTTCGCCTTCGCTCCGGTGCATCCTACCAAATGGTGCCGCGCTGGAAAACCCTACGCCGGTTTGACCCACTTCCCTTCGCGCGCGCTGCGGTAGAAGGCTTCCATCACGCTGCTGCGGTAGGCGGCCTCGCGCGCGCCGACCAACGGCACATCCTTTTTGCCGCAGACGGCCTCGAGGAAGAGCACCAGCGCGTGGGGCCACTTCGCGGGCAGGTCCGTAACCGGCTGCTTGCCGTCGTAGCCTGGGACTTTCTTGCTCAGGTAGAATAACTGGTCGGTCTCGCCGTCCCGAACGTGCGCGTAGCCTTCGTCGCCGCTTACCTCGAAGACCGTCGAACGCCCAAGGTCGACCCAGCTCGAGCAGAGCGTCCCCAGCACGCCGCTCTTGAAGCGGATCAGACCCTCGCCAAACTGGTCGGTCTCGCCGTAGCGGTCGTCGATACGCGCGATATGTGCGCAGACGCTGTCGACTTCGCCGAAGATCCACAGCAGCAGGTCCAGACCGTGCGTGCCCAGGTCGCCGAAGCCGCCGCAGCCCGCGCGCTTGAGGTCCGCCATCCAACGCCATTCGGTATCGAACAACCCGCGCAGCGAACCGCCGTGCGCAGTAACGGAACGCACGCGAGAGATCTTCCCGAAATTGCCCTTCTGTACTTCGGCGCGAAGGAACTGCTGGATCGGCCCCCCGCGCGCAAAGTAACCGGTCTGAAAGAGCACGCCGGCCTTCTCGATCGCGTCGGCCATCCGGTAGGCGTCGGCGGAACCCAGACCCATGGGCTTCTCGACAAAGCAGTGCTTTTGGGCAGCCGCCGCCTTCGCGACCAGACCTTCGTGAATGTCCGTTTGGGAGTACACCAGCACGGCCTGGATCGTGTCGTCGCCGAAGATCTTCGCATCGTCGTCGACGACCGGCGCGCCGACTTCCTTGGCCCACCTGTCGCTGCGCTCGCGTTCCGGATCCCAGACGGCCTTCACCGCAACGCCCGCATGCTCCTTCAGCATGCTCATCGCACCCTTGATGTGGATGTGCGAGCAGCCGATGACGCCGACGTTGACCTTGCCCAAGGTGTCCCCCTTTTCTCGACGGTTAACCGGCCTCAGCAAATCAAGGCTTCAACGGCGGAAGCGGTGCCGCGGCGCGCTCGGGCTTCGCGAACAGCCCGTCGACCAGGTCCGGGTTGAGTTCCACCGCGTCCAACTCCACCATCCGCACGCGCGCCTTCGGGTTGCCGTCCTCGATGCGCCGCGCCAGCGTCAGCGCGCCGTACGCGCGGTGTTCGCTGAAGGTCTTTTCCGCTATGCGCGTAGCGCCTTCGGGCAGATAGCGCATCTTCACCAAGCGGCGCGCGGCATCGTCGAAGTACAGCCGCACGCGGCCGAAGGGCGCGGCCTCCAGCATCACGCCTTCCAGCACGCGCCCATCCTCGCGCACCGGGTCCAGCCCCTGCACGTTGAACCCTTCCTTGCCTTGCGCGAGCACCAGCAAGATGCCCAGGTCCGTCTGCGTCAGCGCGCGCATATTCTCCAGGGCTTCCTTGGGCTCGATCGGTTTTACCCAACTGCCGCTGGCTTGCCAGGCCTCGGCGCCGCCCATGATCTGCGTCAACGGGCCGAAGGGGCCTGCGACGTCCACGCGCACGATATCGGGTACGCGGGCTTGCATCGTCGCGCGAAGTTTCAGCATGCCGTGCTGCAACTGCAGGTCCGCGCGCAGGGTCTTTACCTTCGAGAGCGCTTCGACGCCGCCGGCGGCCTTCAGCGCCGCTTCGAGCAGCGCCTTGCCGCGCTTCTCCCGCTCGGGATCGATCACCATCGGCACCGGCGCGGGCGCGGGGATGGCCACGTCGACGGTTTCTACTTTGCCCAGCGCCTCCATGCCCGCGCCGTAGGCCGCGCGGTTGCCCACGATCATCAGCGTGAACTTCTCGGGCGCAAGGTACTTCGCCGCGACGCGGTTGACGTCCTCGGCGCTCACCTTCTGCAGCGCAGCGAAGAGCGTGCGGTCGAAGTCGAGCGGGTAGCCGTGCATCTCGCAGGCCTGCATCGCGTCCAGGATTTTGCCGGGGTCGTCGTAGTTGAAGACGTACGCGTTGAGCAGGCTCTCCTTCGCTGCCACAAGTTCCTCGGCCGTGACGCCGCCGGACTTCAGGCGTTCGACCTCGCCGCGCACGGCCGCGACGGCGTCGAGCGCCTGCTCGTTGCGCGTCATGCAGTAGCAGGAGAAGTCGCCTTCGCGCTCGTACTGGACACGCGCGTAGCCCCGCACGCTGTAGGCGAGGCCTTTGCGCGTGCGGATCTCGGTGAAGAACCGCCCGGCCAGGCCGCCGCTGAGCACCTCGTTCATGACGCGGATCGCCGGATAATCGGGTGCGTCCCGGCGCACGTCGATTCCGTGCCCCATCGCGAATGTCGTCTGGTTCAGGTGCGGGCGGTCAACCAGGTACACGCCGGGCTGCGAGCGCACCTCTGCCTTGGGCGGCTCGGGCGGCTTGCCGTCGCCGGATGGCCAGTCGTCGAATGCAGCCTTGAGCTTCGCGAGCATCCCCGGCGCGTCGAAGTCGCCGCTGACGCCGAGGATGAAGCGGTTGGGCCGAAAGTGCGCGGCGTGGAAGGCGCGCAGGGCTTCGCGGTCAACGGCGTTCAGCGTCGCGTATTCGGGATGGCGCGCGTACGGGCTGGGCTTCCCGCCCTTCTTCTCGTACAGCGCCTTGTCGAACTCGCGGCGCAGGATTGACGACGGATTGTCGTTGCGCTTGGCGATCTCAGTACGCGCGCGCGTCAACGCCAGTTCCAGCTTCTCCTCAGGAAACACCGGCTTGCGCAGGATCTCGACGAAGGCCTTCAGTAAATCGTCGAAGTCTTCTTTGAGACAGCTCAGGCTCGCGCTGCCCGAGTCCAGGCCCAGGCCGATACGCAGCGTCGCGGCGCGGTCTTCCAGGTACGCGTCCAGCTCGTCGCCGGGCATCGAAGCGCTGCCGCCCGAACGCATCGTCTCGGCGCAGATCGCCGCCAGGCCGAGCTTGTCGTCGGGCTCGAAGACGTCGCCGAAGCGAAGAAGGATGGAGCACTCAATCAGCGGCAGTTCGTGATCCGGAAGCAGGAACAGTACCATCCCGTTGGGCAGTTCGACGCGTTCTACCGCCGGCGGAGCGAAGGGCACCGGCGGGCCGGGCTTGACCTCGCGCCAATGCGCGAACGGCTTGACGGGCGCGAGGTCCTGGCCCGCCAGAGTGCCGCGGCACAGGCTCACCGCGAGAACCGAGAGAAGGAATCGCCGTAGCTTCATCGCCGCTCTTCGTTCCCCTGCTCCGCCTTCGCCGCGGGCGACTGCGCAGGCACGCCCAGCACCTGCCCCGGGTCCTGGCCCTGCGCCGGCTGCAAGCGCGCGACGGTTCGATTGCGTTCGGTAAGGTACTTCCGCGCGACGGACGCGACCTGCTCGGGCGTCACCGCCGCGACCTTGGCGATCTCCTCAAAGAGCGCCTGCCAGTCGCCGCTGCCGGCCTGGTAATCGGCCAGCCCGATGGCCATGCCCTGGTTCGAGTTCAGCTTGCGCAGCACGTCGGCGCGGTAGCGCGTGACGACGCGCGCAAGCTCCTCGGCCGAAGGCGGCTCGGTCTTCAAGCGCTCGACTTCCTCCATCACGGCGCGTTCCAGGGCTTCGAGCGGCGTGGCTTCGCTGGGCTCGGCGCTTACGACGAACAAGCGCGGGTAGCGCTCGCCCGGGCCCAGCCACGCGTCGGCGCTGAGCGCCACCTGCGTCTTGACCAACGTGCGGTAGAAGCGCGCGCTGCGCCCCGCGCTCGCGACGGCTTCCAGCACCATCAGCGCGGGCGTGTCCGGGTGCTTGCGTTCGGGAATGTGCCAGCCCATGAGCAGGATCGGCTGTGCCGGGAAGGCCATCTCGGCGCGGCGTTCGCCGTCCTGCTCCGGCTCGACGGTCACCGGCCCGGTGGGCGGCGTGCGGTCCGGAATTCGGCCGAAGTAATCGGTGACGGTCTTGCGCACGGCATCGACGTCGAAGCGGCCCACGATCGCGACGACGGTGTTGCGCGGCGTGTAGTTTCGCTCGTAGAAGGCCAGCACCTTTTCCCGCGTGTAGGTGAGGATGTCCGAGCGGTGCCCGATCACGGAGACGCCGTACGGATGCGCGCGGAAGGCCGCGCCCAGGAAGGCCTCATACAGGCGCCCGAACGCCCGCGTCTCGGTGCGCATGCGGCGCTCCTCGAGTACCACCTGCTTCTCCTTCTCGAGCTGCCGCGGGACGGTGTTCATGAAGCGGTCGCTTTCCAGCGCCGCCCACAGCTCCACCTTGTTCGACGGCAGGGAGACGTAGTAGACGGTGCGGTCGGCGCTGGTGAAGGCGTTCAGGCCCGTGCCGCCGGCCTGTTCGATGACCTTGGAGTACTCGTTCTGCACGACGTACGCTTCGGCGGCCTCGATCTTCGCCGCCCAGCGCTTGGCGAGGTCCAGCAGTTCGTCGCAGAAGGCATAGCGCGCGCGATCGCCGTCGACCCAGCCCTTGCGCAGCCCGGCAAAGGCCGCGTCGATGGCTTCGGGCGCAGCGTCGGACCCGCCGCTGCTGAGGCGCGCCAGAAGCGTTAGCAGCTGCGCGCGGTCGTCGCTGCGCATCTGCGCGGCCTTCTGCAGGATGGCATCGTACAGCGCGTCGATCTCGGCCAGGACCTTCGCCTCGGCGGCCGCATCCTTCGTTCCGATGGAAGGCGTGCCCTTGAACGCAAGGTGCTCGAGCTGGTGCGCGATCCCCGTGATGCCGGCGTGCTCGTCGACGGAACCGGCCTGGACGTAGGTTACGCACGAGACGACGGGCGCTTCGCCGCGCGGGTACAGGATCACCCGCAAGCCGTTGTCGAGTTGAAAGGAAACGATGCGCGCGCGAATCGCCGCGAAATCGCCGGCCGCCTGCGGTTCGGCGGCGCGCGCGAACCCGGCGCAAGCCGCCAACAGCGCCGCCAGCCAGCCTCCGGCCCGAGCCGGCGTACCCATCAGCGCCTTCTCCGGGCAGCCTTCTTCTTGGCCACGCGCTTCTTGCCGGCGGCAGCGTTGCGCAGGAGCACCTTCTTCGCGGGCGCCTTGACGGGTACTTTGCGCTTGGGCGCCTTGCGCGCGCCGATGGGCTCGTGGGCCACGGGCGCGGTGGGCATGAAAGCCATCCACTCCTGCGGCACGGCACCGGCGGCGACGGCCAGTTCGACGGTGTGCCACAGGTCGATGCGGTCGTCGTCGGGGCTGTCGACGGGCGTCTCCAGGATCGCGGGCAGGTTCCAGAGCCGGCGGTCGGAGAAGAAATTGCGGAAGCCCTGGTTGCCGATGGCACCCTGGCCGATGTGCTCGTGGCGGTCCAGGTGCGAGCCCAGGTCGCCCTTCGAGTCGTTAATGTGCAGGCAGCGCAAGCGCGCCATGCCCAACGCGCGCTCGAACTGGTCGAGCGTCTCCTTTACGCCGGCGAGCGTGCGAATCTCGTACCCGGCGGCCAGCGCGTGGCAGGTGTCGAGGCAGACGCCCAGCTGAGCAACGCGCGCGCTGTCCAGGAGCGCGGCCAGGTCCTCGAAGGTGGTGCCCAGCGAGTTGCTCGTTCCAGCGGTGTTCTCGAGCAGAATCGTGGGTCCGTTGTGCAGGTCTACTTCGCCGGCGGCACGCTCGAGCGCCTGGACGATGCGTCCGCGGCCCAGGGCCTCGCCCTGGCCCTTGTGGCTGCCGCAATGGACGACGTAGAAGCGCGCGCCCAGCGTGGCGGCGCGGCGGATCTCGTCGATTAAGGCGGCGACGGACTTCTCGTAGATTTCGTCGTCGGGCGCGGCGAGGTTGATCAGGTAGGTCGCATGCACGACAACGGGGTCGATGCGGGCCTTGGCGACCGCGCTGTGGAACTCGGCGACGCGCTCGGGATCCAGCGGCGCCTTCTCCCAGCCGCGCGGATTGCCGCTGAAGATCTGCATCGCGCGACAGCCGATGGCGCGCCCGCGTTCGGGCGCATCGGCCAGCCGCCCGCTCATGGACAGATGATTGCCGAAGCGCATGGCCATGGGGGAACCTCGCTTGTTCCGCGGACCCGCGGCGGACGCCGGGTTACTCGGACAGCGGCTGCGCGCCGGCGCCGGAATCGGACGAATCGCCCGAGCCCGACGTGCGCTCCACGAAGTCTTCCTTCAGCCGCGCGCCGTCCAGGATCACGTGGAATTTGTCGCCTTCCCGCTTGAGCAGCTTGTGCTTGGCAAGGAACTCATCCAACTTCTTCTGGGCCTGCGGGTCGTTCTCGATCTTGAAGTTACCGCCCCTGGCGGCGGAGACCCAGGAACGCACGAACCACATCACCAGCCAAGGCGCCTCGCGGCCCGCCAGCTTCACCGAATCGACGCGGCCGTCGAATGTGCGGTTCTCGAGCGAAAAGTCGCCGGTGATATCGAAGTTGACGTACTGCGAGCTGGATTTGTCCTTCACGGTCAGCCGAACCCGAATGCCGTCCCCGGCGGAGGTGATCTCGAACCCTTCGATCTCGTTGGTGCCGGCATCCTTCTGCTTCTGAAGCTCGCGGCGAACGAACTCGTTGAGGAGCTTGGGCGCGAAGGTCGCGTCGAAGGTGTTTCCGTTGCGCTGCGCGCGGTCCAGCGTGACGAGCAGGCCCTGGAGCTCCAGTTCCTCGGCCGCGGACAACTCGACCTTGGGGTACGACGCAGGCGTGGCTTCAGCGCCTTGCTGAATCCACTGCACGGCGCTGTAGCCCGAGATCACCAGCACGATGACGATCAGTGCCAGCACGGCGCAGACGCCCAGAATGATCTGGCAGCCCAGGCTCATGCCCCGGCGCGTGGGCGGCATGCCCCATGGTTTGGGTTCGCCCTGCGCGCTGTTAGGATCGTCGGCCATGATCGGTCCGCTGAATTCCGTGGTTTCCGGCGAATAGGCAGTTTCTGGAAGTCATCGTAAGTCTGGAGGTTGACGCGACAAGGGCAGAAAGACTGCGCTTGGAAGCGGCAGCATCTCCGTACGAGGTACGTCTTTACCGGATGCGCCCGGCGGACCTTTTTTGCTGTGACGTTCCCGCCGCGCGCCGGTTGGGTTTATGGTGCTTTCGCGCTTTGGAAGGCGGATTCCTACACTCCGAAGACGGGAGTTGCGGTGAAGTTGAAATCGTTTATCTCATGTAACATGAAATGCGCAAAGCATTTGCGTATAGCTGCCGCATTCGCCATGGGACTCGGCACGCTGGCCTTACGGGCCAGCGAGGACACCGATTTCTTCAAGGCCAACCAGCTCTATACCCTGCATGAATTCAAGGACGCCGCCGCACAACTCGAGGCTTTTCTCGCCGCCCATCCGTCCAGCGAGCGCGCCGGGCAGGCTCGGCTGCTGCTCGCCGAGAGCCGCTACCAACTCAAGGAGTACGACCGCGCCGCCGAGGCCTTCGAGAAGTTCCTCGACTCCGGCGCCGACGCCAAGCGCCGCGGCGAGGCCCGCCAGCGCGCAGTGAAGGCGTTCTGCCTCGCCAAGAATTACGAGAAGAGCCTCGTTCACGCCGACGCGTATTTGAAGGAGAACGCCGAGGCGCTCGCCAAGCCCGACGCGCCCCTAGCCCTGCCGCAGCAGTTCGCGAGTATCCTTTACTGGGCCGGCGAGGCCGCCTACGCGTTGAAGAAGCCTGACCGCGCGCGCGGCTACTGGGCGCGCCTGGGCAAGGAGTTCCCCAAGTCGCCGTACCTGGGCGACGCCAGCGAAGGCTTGGGCTGGATCGCATTCGAAGCCAAGGACTACGCCGCCGCGCAGCAGCACTTCGCGCGCACCGCCGCCGCGCCAAACCATCCCAAAGCCGCCTCGAGCCAGGTGATGGCCGCGCGCTGTCTGGAGAAACAGGGCAAGGTCGACGATGCGCTGGCCGAACTCGCAAAGGTCGGTGCCCTGCCCGGCGGCAAGGAGCCCGACCGCGCGCGCGACGTCGCGCTGTGGAAGGCGTTGGCGCTGCTGCACGCAAGGCGTTATGAACAGGCACTGCCGGCGTTCGACGCGCTGATCAAAGGCTACGCGTTGCATCCCGACGCGGCCGCCGCCGTCGCCGAGGCCGTCAACCTGGCGCAGGACGACGGCAAACACAACGAAGCCGAAGTCCTGGCCACCAGATACCTCGATGGTTTTCCCAAGGGCCCCGAACGCCCTGCCATCGCGCGCGCGCGCACCCGCGCGCTGATCGCCCTGAAGCGCGGCGAAGACGCGCTGGCCGCCGCGAAGGCCGCGCTGGCCGAAGCCGACGCGGTTGCCGACGCCGAATCCAAGGCGAAGGTCGAACGCCCCGCCGCGCTGATACTGCTGGCCGAATGCGAAGGCAACGCTGGCGCGCCGCACCTGGAAGCCGTGGTCAAGGAAGCCCCCGGCAGCCTCTTCGCCGCCGCCGCCGCGTACCGCCTGGCCCTGCTGAAGGGCAAGCAGAACGACGCCAAGGCCGCGCTCGAATTCGCGCGCACGGCGCTGAAGGCCGCGCCCGATGGCGACGGCCCCAACGCCGACCTGCGCACGAAGGCGCTCTTCGCCTCCGCCGACTTCGCCTTCGCGACCGAGGACTTCGCCGCCGCCGCGGGCTACCTCGACGAATATCTCAAGCGCTCCGAGGTCTCCGCCGAACCCAAGCGCTGGCAGCGCGACTTCGCGCAGCTGCGCCTGGGCTGGTGCCGCTTCAAGCGCGGCGACTTCGCCGGCGCGGAGCAGGCGCTCGACACGGCGCTCGTGTCGGCCGAACCCGGCGACGTGCGCACCGAGCTTCGCTACCTGCGCGGGCGCGCACGCCTGAAGCAGAAGAAGATCGCCGGGGCCATCGCCGACTACGAAACGCTGGCGAAGGAATCGCCCGCCGCCGACTTCACCGCGCACGGCTGCTACGACGCCGCCGAGGCGCTCTTCGCCGAAGGCAAACCCGCCGACGCGCTGCCGTGGCTCGACCGCCTGGTCGATGCGCCCGCCTTCGCCAAGCACAAACTGCGCGGCGACGCCCAACTGCTTCGCGCGCAGGCGCGCTACGACACCAAAACCTTCGACGGCGCCGCCACGGACGCCGCGGCGCTGCTGGCCGCCGGCAATCTCGGCGAGCGCGCCGTCGCGGTACGCTTCCTGAAAGCCGCAGCACTCCAGGCGCAGGACGGAAAGGCCGAAGAGGCTGAGAAGGCCTACGGCGAACTGATCGACGCGGGTCCCGAGACGGCGAAGGAAGTACGCTGGGGCCGCATGGCGCGCGGGCGCATGCGCTTCCAGGCCAAGAAGTACGCCGAGGCCGCGCAGGACTTCGAGGCGTACCTGGGCAAGGACCTTGACGGATTGAAGGACCAGGAGTCGGTCGACGCCGCGCTGCTGCTGGCCGTCTGCAAGCGCGAGTCCAAGGACGCCGCCGGCGCCGCCGCAATGCTCGAGAAACTCCAGAACGCCAAGCTGCAGGACGCCGCGGCCTTCGAGGTCGCATTGCAGTTCGGAAACCTCGCCTACGAGGCCAAGAAGGACGGCGAGGCCGCCGCGCAGTACCGCAAGGCGCTGAAGGCCGCCGAGGCGCTGCCCGACCTGCCCGCCGAGACGCGCACCGCTGCGTGGATGAACCTCGCCTGGTGCCTGAAGCGCGCCGAGAAACTCGACGAGGCCGAAGCCGCCTTCGCCGGTGCGGTGAAGGCCGACACCAAGGGCGCGCACGCCGCCGAAGCACGCTACCAGCGCGGCTGGCTGCTGGCCAAGACCGGCAACCCCGGCGCGGCGATGGGCATCTGGAAGGAGTTCCTCGAACAGAACGCCGGCGACGCGCTGGCGCCGAAGGTGCTGGCGTCGCTGGGGCGCACGCAGGCGCTGGAGGGCCTCTTCAAGGAGGCCGCCGCGTCGTTCGACGATTTCCTGACCCGCTTCCCGAAGGAGGACGCCGAGACGCTGCGCGACGTCCAGTGCGGACTGGGCGAGTGCAAATTGCAGCTCAACGACGCCGACGGCGCGCGCGCGGCCTTCGTAAAGGCGCTGGGTGGAAAGCCCGCCGAAGAGGCCGAACTGGACGAGATCGGCGAGCGCGCTGTGCTGGGCATGGCCGAACTGGCGCTGGCCAAGGGCGAGGCCGACGGCGCGAAGAAACTCGCGCTGCGCGTGATCCTCGACCGCCCCAACAGCCGGTGGCTCGACTCGGCCCTGTTCCTGTGCGCGAAGGCCAACGAGGACCTC
>JAKLKQ010000086.1 GCA_023150555.1 Planctomycetota bacterium | reverse complement strand
CCTGAGTTTCGGTGTCATGCCGAGGGGCCCGGGACAGGCAATTCGATTGCGGATTGCGGAGTTCGGATTGCGGATTGGAGGCGGCGATGAAAGGGATTTGAGGATTTGTCCATTTCAGATTTGCTCATTGGAACGGCATTCAATGATCATATCGAGAATGAGTAGATGAATAAATCAAAAGCTCATCGCGTTCAGGCGCGCGGCGACTTCTTCAGCACCGCCCGTGCGCAGCTCCGGCGAACGCAACAGCAGGCCCTCGACCAGCAGCCGCAGGGGCTCGGGCTGGTGCGCGGGCAGTTTCGGCAGCGGCGCCGAGCGCACCGCGCGCAGGATTGCATCCGGCGGATCGTCGCGAAGCCCGAAAGGCCGCGCTCCGTGCAGCGCCTCGAAGAGCACCACGCCCAGCGACCAGAGGTCCGCGCGCGGCGTCAGCGCCTCGCCGCGCGTCGCCTCCGGCGCCATGTACGACGGCGAGCCCATCAGCACGTCATGCGGGCGCGGGCTTCCGGCCAGCACCGCCAGGCCCAGGTCGCAGACGACCGCGCCGTCTTCGCACAGCATCACGTTCGGCGGCTTCAGGTCGCCGTGCACGACGCCGCGCGAATGCATGTGCGCCAGCGCCTCGGCGATCTGGGCGCCCAGCATCGCCGCGCGCTCCGGCGGCCAGCCCGCCCCGGGCCTGGTCTCTTCGCGCCAGACGTGATGCAGCGGGCGACCGTTCAGCAGCACCTGTACGGAGTAAAAGCCCTGTTCGCATTCGCCGGCCGAAAGCGTGCGCGCGACGCGCGGATGGTCCAGACGCGCGGACTGGTCAGCCTCGTTGCGCAGGCGTTCGCGGCGGACCTCGTAGTCGGGCGCCTCGCGCGGAACGAACTTCAGCGCAAAGGCCGCGCCGTCGTCCCGCAGGGCGCGGTACACGACGGCGGTGCCGCCGCGCGCCAGTTCCTGCTCGATCCGGTAGGGCCCGATGTGCTTGCCGACCATACGGAGGATATCCTATGCTTCGCGCGCCGGTTGTGCAGCCCTTTTCACCAAGCGGAGGCCGCCATGGCTGACCAGACCCAGGCGGGCGCGCTGGCCCCGCTGCCGCCGAACGGCCGCCGCGTCTTCCTCGCCGATTTGCACCTCGACGGCGCCGATACGCCGCGCGCCAAGACCTTCCGCGCGCTGCTGAAGCGCCTGGCCGCCGAAGCCGCCTCGACGCCCACCGAACTCTACATTTTGGGAGACCTCTTCGAATACTGGGAAGAGTACCACCGCCAGGTCGCGGCGCTGTACGAGGCCGACCTCGCGGCGCTGGAGGCCGCGCACAAGGCCGGCGTGAAGATCTTCCTGCTCTCGGGCAACCGCGACTTCGCCTACGGGAAGTACGTGAAGCGCCGCTTCGGCGCGACGCTGCTGGGCGACGGCGGCGCGCTGCGCTTCGGCGACGGCCGCAACGTGTGGCTCGAGCACGGCGATCTGCTCTGCACCGCTGACCGCCGCTACCTGCGCTACCGCGCCATCGTGCGCAGCTGGCCGGTAAAGCTTCTCTTCTGGCTGATGCCGTGGAGTATCGCGAAGGGCTTCATCGGCGATATCCGCCAGCGCACCGCGGCCGACAAGAAAAAGAAGAGCGCAAAGGAAGTCGAGATCGACCGCGACGCCGCGCGCTCGCGCTTGGAAGCACATAGCTGCCAGCTGTTGATGTGCGGCCACACGCACCGCCCGCTGGCCGACGACCTGGGTGCCGGTTTCCGCCTGATTGTCCTGCCCGCCTGGTGCGACACCTGCGCGGGCTACCGCGAGAAGGCAGGCGGCCTGATGGCGGTGCGCTTCGAACCCGACGGCACGCCCGGCCCCGCCGACGCGCAGGGCAAGCCCGCCCCGGCCTGACCGGAGCCCCGTTTTCACCCGCGCGCTCCCGAGACGCCCGAAAGGACCCGTGGCTTTTCCTGAATAGACTCGATATACCGTACCATGCGGTACCGGAGCCCTTCCCGGCCATGACCGACACGCAGACCCTCGCCAAGGACCAGGACATCGGCCGCTTCTTCGAAGCCGCGCTAAAGAAGAACGCCAGCGACCTCCTCTTTACTGCCGGCGTGCCGCCCTGCCTGCGGCTGAACGGCGAGGTCCGCACCTTCGACCTGCCGCCGCTGAACACCGAACAGGTCCGCAAGCTCGTGTACAGCGTCCTGACCAACGACCAGATCGCGCGCTTCGAGGCCGACCTCGAACTCGACTTCTCGATCGCCTACAAGGACATCGCGCGCTTTCGCGGTAACGCCTACGTGCAGCGCGGTGCGGTGGCGGCGGTCTTCCGGCTGATCCCCAGCTCGATCCCGTCGCTGGAGGCGCTCGGGCTGCCGCCTGTGCTGGGCGACTTGGCGCTGCAGCCGCAGGGCCTGCTGCTCTTCACCGGCCCGACCGGCCACGGCAAGTCGACGACGCAGGCGGCGCTGGTGGACATCGTCAACGAACAGCGGCGCTGCCACATCGTCACCATCGAGGACCCCATCGAGTTCCTGCATTACTCGAAGAAGTCCGTCGTCGACCAGCGCGACGTGGGGCAGGACACGCACACCTTCGCCGCGGCGCTGAAGCACGTGCTGCGCCAGGCGCCGGACGTGATCCAGGTCGGCGAACTGCGCGATCTGGAGAGCATGGCGACGTGCCTGACGGCCGCCGAGACCGGGCACCTGGTGATGGCCACGCTGCACACCAACAGCGCGATGCAGGCCATCGACCGCGTGATCGACGTCTTCCCCGCGCACCAGCAGAACCAGATCCGCACGCAGCTCAGCTTCTCGCTATTGGCCATCGTCTCGCAGCGGCTGCTGCCGAAGGCCAACGGCAGCGGGCGCGTCGCGGCCGTCGAGATCCTGCGCAACGTACCGGCCGTCGCGAACCTGATCCGCGAAGGCAAGACCTCGCAGATCGCGACGGTACTCGAGACCCACGCCAAGGTGGGCATGGTGACGATGGACGCCGCACTGAAGCAGCTGTACCGCAACGGCGTCATCGCCCGCGACGTCGCCGCCAAGCACATGCTCACCCCGCAGGCGCTGGGCGAGGTGTAGGGAGGCGGTTTTCCGCAATGCGTACCATCCCACTCGCCAAGATAAAAAGCCTGCTGCGCTTGCAGCGCGGCACCTGGATTGTGCTCGCGCTCACCGCCGCCGGATTGATCTACGTCAACGCGGCGGAACGCGTCGGACGCATCGAGGTCCTTGCCTCGCCCGGGAATCCCAACTGGGAATGGTCGGAGTACTTCATGGTTCGCGGCTGGCCCTTTCATTTCATGGACCGCCAGCCGAATCCCAAATGGTCGGCCGGGTACCTCGAAGACCGGCTCAAGCACTACGACGAGAACGGCGAGAACACGATTGAGCCGCGCTTCATCCGCGTTTTCAACCCGGTGCACATGGCCGGCGACGTGCTCGCTATGATCGCACTTCTCGCCGCCGCAGCCTTTCTCATGGAATGGCGGCGCCGCGCCCGCCTCGGAAGTCCCGGAGTGCGCGTGGCGGAGCACGCCGCATGAGCGTCGTCGCCTTTATCCTCTGCGCCGGGCTGGGCGCCTACGGCGCGGTCAAGGCCGCGCGCATCTTCCTGCACGGCGAACGCGGCGCGCTTGTTTTCACGCCGCTGGGCGCGTTCTTCTACATCAGCTCGGGGATCTTCGCGTACACGCTCTTCCTGGTCGCTTCGAAGGCCGAAGGCAGCGGCGATCCGGTCGAAGCCGCGCCGATCCTGCTGGTCGGCCCGTTCCTGGTCTTCCCTTACGCGCTGTACCTCGTCGGTTTCGCCATCACGATGGGCGCCAAGTTCTTCTCGGTGGAAGGCAGCATCGCCCCGGTGCGCAGCTACGACAAGGGCGACGCGGCCATGCAACGCAAAGCGTACGCCGACGCCGCCGCGCTTTACCGCCTGGACCTGGAGCGCTGGCCCGGCGACCTGGATGCCACGCTGCGCCTGGCGCGGGCGCTGGAGGCCGGCGGCGACACCCAAGGCGCCGCGCGCGAACTGGAAGCCGCCCACCGCGCACGCTTGAACGCCGGGCCCGATCTCGACGGCGGCATCACCCGCCCCGACGTGCGGCTGCTGGAGGAATGCAAGCGCCAGCGCAACGAAGGCATCGTCATCCTGGCCTGCGCGCTCGGCGATCTATACACGCAGCAGCTCGCGCAGCCCGGCCTCGCGTACAGCGTGTACGAAGAGACGCTCGAACGCTGCTACGGCTACCCCGGCGTCGAACCGCTGCGCCAGCGCCTCAAGCGCCTCGAAGCCACGGCCAGCGAACCGCAGGCCGAGCCCGAACCCGAACGCATCGCGCTGGATTGACAATAAGAATATTCTTGGAACCGATTTCAGGCCTTCTTCGCCACCAGGTCCTCGTACAGCGTCACCATCTCCTGCGCGGTGCGGAGGATGTCGAACTGTTCGGCGGCGCGCTTTCGGGCGGCCGCGCCCATGGACCTACGCTTTGCGGAATCGCCCAGCAGCGAAGCGCAGGCCTCGGCCAGCGGCCCGGCCTCGCCCGGCGGCGTCAGGAGCCCCGTCACGCCGTGCTCGACGATCTCGACCTTCCCGCCCGACGCCGTGCTGACCACCGGAAGCCCCGCCACGGCGGCTTCGACCAGCACGCGCCCGAAGGGCTCGCGCTCGCTTGTAGAGACCAGCACGTCGCTGGCCACGAGCAGTTCGGGAATGTCGTCGCGCTGCTGCAGCACCAGCAGCGCGTCCTCGAGGCCCAGGTCCTCGATGCGCGCGTCGAGCAGTTCGACGTAGCTGCTGTTCTGCTGAAAGAGGTCGCTGCCGACCAGCAGGCCGCGCGCGTTGGGATGCTTCTGCCGGACCTTCGCGAGCGCTTCGAGGAAGAGTTCGTGGCGCTTCCACGGCACCCAGCCGCCGATATCGACCAGCAGCGGTTCGTCCGCGCCGACGCCCAGGTAGCCGCGCGTCTGCGCGCGCACCGCGGCGCGCCGGGGGTCGTCTGCGACGCCGGCGAAGCGGCGCAGGTCGACGCCGTTGAGCACCTTGCGGATGTGTTCGACGGGCACGCCCTGCAGGCGCAGGTGCTCGGCGACGGCGTTGCTGATCGCCACGGCACAGACCGAGGCCGAACCCAGCGCCTTGGTCATCGGCCCCAACGGGCGCAGGTCGCGGCAGTGCCACACGAACGGGCAGCCGGTCTCGCGCGCGACTTCCCAAGCCACCAGCGCCGCACTGTCGGTGTTGGCGTGCAGGAGGTCGATGCCGAGGTCCGCGACCAGCTTCCCGATGTCCTTCGCCGCATGGAAGAGCGCACGCACCTGCCCGAAGAGCAGAAAGACGTTCAGCGTGCGCCGGAAGCGCCGCAGCGGCACCGGATGCACCGGCACCTCGGCCAGCGCGCACAGCCGCGCGAGCGAGCCCTCGGGCGGCACGCAGGCGTGGGCCTCTACGCGGTCTTCCGGCAGCGCGGTCAGCAGTTCGTAAAGGCTGCGCTCCGCGCCGCCCAGCAGGCCTTCGGCGGAGAGGTACAGGACTTTCAGCGGCTTGCGATCGGGCATGGATGCGACATCCTCGGAAGTCGAACGCGAGTATAGAAGAAGGGCGGCTCCATTGCGAGATCCGCAACTTGCACCATGTGCGGCCCAAAGATCGGTAAAGAGAATGCGTCTGATCGGTAAGAACAGCTCACCCTTCTGTCCGGATACCGGGGATGACCATGAAAGTCCTTAAAATCGTCGGCGTACTGCTGGGCCTGTTGATCGTGGCGGGGATCGGCCTTTCGCTTCTGGGCGCGCTCGCCGTGCGCGGCGGGCCGGCCGCGGCGTGGAAGACCGAGAACGTCGATCGCGGCGAACTGGCCGTCACCGTCACCGCGACGGGTTCGATCGAACCGCTGAGCAGCGTGAAGGTCGGCAGCCGCGTCAGCGGGAACCTGATGGAGGTCCTCGTCGAGCCCGACGCCGCGGTGACCAAGGGCCAGGTGCTCGCCAGGCTCGACACCGAACTGCTGGAAGTCGAACGACGCGACCGAGAGATCGCGCTCGAACACGCGCGCTCGGCCGTGACGCTGCTGAAGGTCGAAGCGCAAAACCTGGAACTGCGCAAGAGCCAGATCGAGATGGACCGCGCGCGGCAGGAAGTCGCGATCGAACGCGCGCAGGCGCAGTTGGAGCTGGCCAAGAAGAATCTGGCGCGCTACCGCGAGATGCAGACCGTGGACGCCGCCAGCGAGACCGACGTCGAGATCCGCGCGCTGGAACACGGCAACGCCGAACGCGACCTGCGCCTCGCCAAGCTCCAGCTCGACGGATTGAAGCTCGATCTCGAAAAGCTCGCCACCGACCGCCAGTCGCTGGCCGCCCGCGCGCGCCAGGCCGAACTCGACCAGGCGCAGAACGAGCAGGCGCTGGCGAAGGCCGAGGCCAATCTGCGCTACGCTTCCATCGCCGCACCGTGCGACGGCGTGGTGCTGGAGCGCAAGGTCGAGCCCGGCCAGACCATCGCCGCCAGTTTCCAGGCGCCCGAACTGTTCACGATCGTGTCCGATCTCCGCCGCGTGCGCGTGACGGTGAAACTCGACGAGGCCGAGGTCGGACGCATCGTGCCCGGGCAGAAGGTCAGCTTCGAGGTCGACGCCTTTCGCGGACGCTCGTTCGAAGGCGAGGTCAAGGCCGTGCGCCTGCAGCACGAGCTGCGCGGGAGCCTGGTCACCTACCCGGTTCTGATCGAGGCCGAGAACCCGCCGGACGCGGGCTTCCCGCACGGGCGCCTGCGCCCGGGCCTGACCGCCTACGTCACGTTCCACGTCGAGCACAAGACGGACATCGAGCGGCTGCCGGCGGCAGCGCTCCGCTTCGTCCCGCCCGCGGAGGCGCACGTCGACCGCAGCCTGTCCGCCGCGCCGGCGGGTGGCTCAAAGGCGGACGAGAAGGACCAGAAGAAGGACGCCGCCGCGGAAGCGCCGCGCGGCATGGCCGCCACCGTATACCGCAAACTGCCTGACGGCGGCCTACAGGCCCTGCCCGTGCGCGTCGGCGCCAGCGATGGCGACTGGTACGAACTGCTCGCCGGCAACCTAAAGGCCGGCGACGCGGTGGTCACCGGCGCCCCACCGACGCTTGCCGAGATCGCCGCCGCCGCGAAAGCGGACAACTGACCGAACATGAACGTCCTCGACTCCGTTCCCCGCACCGCCCTCGCCGTTACGCACGAACCGGCCGCGCCGCCGCGGCCCGTCGTCGAACTGGACGGCGTCGTCAAGACCTATGGTGAGAAAACGGCCAACCCCGTATACGCCTTACGTAACGTCAGCCTGAGCGTGCTCCCGGGCGAGTTCGTCGCCGTGATGGGACATTCGGGCAGCGGCAAGTCCACGCTCCTGAACCTGCTGGGCTGCCTGGACCGCCCCACCGCCGGCGCCTACCGCCTCGACGGTGCCGACGTCGCGAAACTCAGCCGCCGCCAGCTCGCGCACGTCCGCGCACGCAAGCTGGGCTTCGTCTTCCAGAGTTTCCACCTGCTGCCGCGCCTGACCGCGCGGGCGAATGTCGAGCTGCCCATGCAGTACCTGGGCGGCGTGGGGCGCCGCGAGCGCCGCCGGCGTGCGGAAGAGGCGCTGGCGCGCGTCGGGCTTGCCGAGAAGTTCGAGCGCCGCCCGACGGAACTCAGCGGCGGGCAGCAGCAGCGCGTGGCCATCGCGCGCGCGCTGGTCAACCGCCCCAGCCTGCTGCTGGCCGACGAGCCTACTGGAAACCTGGACACCCGCACGGGCCTCGAGCTCCTCGCGCTGCTGCAGGAACTCAACGCCGCCGGCGCGACGGTGGTGATGGTCACGCACGAAGCCGACGTCGCGGCCTGCGCCGGCCGTGCGATCCACCTCGCCGACGGCCGCGTCACTCGCGACGCAAGGAACGGCGCGCCCGCCGACGCGAAGCGCGCGCTGACCGAACTGCCACCGGATAACACGGAAACGCCGGAGCACTCCGCGTGATCAACGCCGTGTACCTTGCCTTCCAGGCGCTGGCCGCCAACAAGATGCGCGCGGCGCTGACGATGCTGGGCACGATCATCGGAGTGATGTGCGTCGTCGCGCTGTGGAACATCGGCGAATGCGGCCGGCGCTACATGGGCGACTCCCTGGCCGGACTGGGCGACAACATCATCTTCGTCTTCCCGCGCTACAACGCCGACGACGAGGACCAGGCGCGCAACCGCCACCGCCCTCTGAGCCTGGGCGACGTCGCGGCCATCCGCGAGAACTGCCCGTCGGTGCGGCTAGTCTCGCCGCTGCTGCAGAGCTGGCACCGAGTGGTCGCTGGGCCCCATTTCCGCCAGACGGCCGTGCGCGGCTGCTTTCCGTCGTACTTCGAGATCCGGCAGTGGGGGCTGACGGCCGGCACGTTCTTCGGCGAAGCCGACGTGCGCAGCGGCAACCACGTGGCCCTGCTGGGCAACGCGCTGGCGCGGGAACTCTTCGGCGGGCTCGATCCCATCGGCCAGACGGTGCGCATCGAAGGCGTTCCGTTCCGCGTGATCGGCGTGCTGGAAGCGAAGGGCAGCTTCTTCGGCGACAACAGCCAGGACACCGGCGTCTGCGCACCCTACACCGCCGTCAGCGACGCTATGGGCGTCGGCCGCGGCGTGCATCAGGTGCTCGTCTCGGCCCGCAGCCGCGAGGCCACCGCGCAGGCCAAGCAAGAGATCCGCCTGGCCGTGCGCGCCAGCCAGAACTTGCCGCCCGACCGTAAAGACGGCATCGAACTGCAGGACATGGGCGAAGTCGCGCAGGCCGTCGACAAGGTCCTGATCGGCATCACCATGCTGCTGGGCGTCATCGCCGCCATCTCGCTGCTGGTCGGCGGCATCGGGATCATGAACATCATGCTCGTCTCGGTCACCGAGCGCACGCGAGAGATCGGCCTGCGCATGGCCCTGGGCGCCACCGACTTTAACGTGCTCTCGCAGTTCCTGATCGAGGCCATGGTCCTGAGCGCCGTCGGCGGCCTGGTCGGCGCGGCCACAGGCCTGGCCGTGGCGGCGGGCGCGGTGAAGGTGCTCTCGTTCGTGACCCAGCGACCCTGGCCGATGGTGCTGAATCCGCTCTCGGTGGCCGTGGCGCTGGCCTTCAGCTGCGCGGTGGGCATCTTCTTCGGCTTTTACCCGGCCTGGCGCGCCAGCCGCCTGAACCCCATCGTGGCCTTGCGCCGGGAGTAGCTTCTCCGCTCCAAAACTCATCGCTATTTTGGACATAACCTATTTGTAAACAATGTCTTATGGGTATAAAAAGTACATAAATGTAATTCTATGGACGTTTTACTTGGGCGGTGTACGGTAAAGGTATGAAGACCTCACGCGCCAAGCGCCGCGGCATCGCCAAGTACCCGCAGGTAAAGGAGGCGATCCTGCGGGAGATCGACGCCGGGCACTATCCCCCCGGCGGGCGGCTGCCCACGGAGTCGGAGTTCGCCGCGCGCCTGAAGGTCACCGCGCCCACCGTCAGCCGCGCGCTGAACGAACTGGAGAGCAGCGGGAGGATCGTGCGCCGCCGCGGCAGCGGCAGCTACGTCGCCGACCCGCGCCAGCGCCAAGTCCTCCCCGGGCGCAGCCTGCGGGTAGGCATCCTGTTCCCGAACACCATCGGCCCGGGGACGCTCTACGGCGGCGGCCTGCCCGGCCAGATCGTGCAGGGCGTGCTGCATGAACTGGGCCTGCAGGACGCCGCGCCGCACTGCCCGCAGGTCCACGACGACGAGGACAGTCGCATCGTCTTCAAGCCGAAGGACCGCAACGTCACCGTCGAATGTCTCGGCGAGGCGAACACCTCGCACGGGCGGCATCCTTCGCTAACGGCCGTGCGCGCCGGGGGCTTCGACGCGCTGGTCTGCGCGGGCGTGGTCGAGGACGCCTGGCTGAAGGCGTTGCTCGCGCTGGGGGTGCCCACGGTGCTGGCGGACTACGGCGTGGCCGATCCCGAACCCGGCGCGGACGTCGTCTTCCTGGATCCGGCCAGCGGCTACCGACGCGCGGCGCGCGCGTTCGCGGCGATGGGCCTCAAGCACATCCATTTCCTCGGCGCGGTGATGTCGGCGGGCACGCCCATCGAGCACATGCCGCAGGAGATCTACAAGCGCGACTGGTCCGATCACACGCGCGTCGACCCCGACAGCTACCTGCGCCTGAACGCCTTCCGGCTGGGCATGGACGAGTGCGGGCTCGAGGTGCCCGCCGAGGCCGTGCACTTCGCGCGCAACGGCGAGCTCTTCACGAGCGCACTGTGCGAACGCCTCGCAGCGCTGCCGGAAGCGCAGCGCCCCGAAGCGGTGGTCGCGCACGGACTCGAGCAGGCGGAAAGCCTGATTGCATGCTTCGCCAAACGCGGCCTGAAGCTGCACGGCGCGGGGACCACCGCCGCGCCGAAGGCCTCGCCCGCGCTGGGCATCCTGGCCGACGGCAAGGCGGTGGGTTCGGTGGCGACGGAGCTGCTGATCTCGCGGCTGGCCCGCCCGCACCGCCCGCTGCTGCGCGTGGGCGTGAAGATGCCGTTTCTCGGCTCGGACTATTCCGCCGCGCCCGTACGTGCGGAGCCCGCGCGCGACGTGTCCGCCTGAGGAAGGGGGAGGCGATGGAATACGCAAAGCGTTATATCGTTCCGTCGGCCCTGTTTTGCCTGGCCCTGTCCGCAGGGTCCTCCCGCGCCGCGGAGGCCGCCGCGCCCGAGACCAACCGCTGGACGCTGGCCGACGACGAGAAGGCCGGCGCCCGCGAGCAGCACCTGCTCGTGTATTCCAACGCGTTGCAGAAGGCGGTGGTCCTGGCCGGCGGCGCGCCGTACGTGATGAGCTTCGATCCGTCGTCGCGGGCGTGGGAAACACTCACCGACGCCAAGCCTGACCTCGGCAAGGCGCAGCCGGAGGCCGCGGCCTGCGATTCCGGCGGCAAGAACGTGTACCTCCTGGCCGGCGGCCGCGTCTTCCGCTTCGACGTGACGGCCAAGACCTGGGCCGCGCAGGGCGAGCCAATGAACGGTATCGCCCTGATGGCTCCCACGATGGCCTTCGATCCCGTCAACAACGGGCTCGTGGTGCTGGGCTCGGAGCGCGAACTCGACCGGGTGGGCTGGATGGGCGGCGCCTTCTTGAATCTCGCCGACGGCACGTGGCAACCGATGGCGTTCGGCGACGAGGCAGCGCGCAAGGCCCACGACGAGCGGCGCGCCGTCTGGACGGCGCTCGACGAACTCTCCGGCCGCACCCGCCACGCCTGGTACCGCGACGCAAAGGGCGAAGGCACGGAAGGCGAGCGAAATAGCCTGACCGAACGCTGCGCGGCGCTGAATGCGATGCCCGGCACGGTCGGCTTCTCCAAGCAGGTGGACGGCGTCTCGGAGCTGGTTGGCCAGAAGAAGCTCTTCGAGGCGCTGAAGGCCGCGCGCGCGCTTCAGCGCGCCTTCGAGGAGGCGATGGAAGCCGCCAGTCCGGTGCCGCCCGCGCGAAGGCACTCGCCCGCCGTTTGCGATCCGGTCCGCAAGTCAATCGTGCTCTTCGGCGGCGACCACGAAGACTACACCACCAACGACACGTGGGTGCTGGACCTGGCCAAGCGCACCTGGCGCCGCGCGAACCCGAAACTCGCGCCGAGCCCCCGCGCCGGCCACGGGCTGGTTTGGCTCCCGAAGTGCGGAAAGATCGCGCTCTGGGACGGCTTCCGCCACAACAGCTCCACCGACTACCGCGGCTTCCAGGCCACGCTGCTGCCGCAGCGCGAATGCTGGCTCTACGACCCCGCCGCCGATTCGTGGTCGCTCTGCGCAAGCTGGCCTAACGGCGAGAAGGGCCTGCCCTTCCGCAAAGGCGCGCGCAACATGGGCTTCTTCGGCTACGCCAGCCAGCCTTTCCCCATGGCGCTGGCCGCCGACACCGAGGACCGCCTCGTCTTCGTCGGCGGCGGATCGAAGAAGCAAGGCAAGGACGTGCTGAACGCAACGTGGACGCTCGCCGTCGACGCGACCAAGACGCTCGGCGAAGCGGCCGTCCGGCAGGGCGCGGCGCCCAACGACCGCGCCGAACGCACCGGGCCGTATCCGGCCTCCTACTGCGAAGTCCCCGACGCGGGCGCGCCGGCCGGACTCGAAGCCCTCCCGGCCAACACCTGGACGCTGCTGCCCGCGCCGCCGCGCAATCCGCATTCGGGGCGCTGGGGCTGCGACTTCGGAACCGCGACCTGGAACCCGAACGGCGACGAGATCCTGCACTGGGGCGGCGGGCACTGCCGCACCTCGGCCAGCGTCGTGGGACACCGCTCGATGGCCTCCAACCGCATGGTCATCGGCTACGACCTCGACGAACCCTACGCCGACAACGGCGGCGGGCCGTGGCCGCATTCGCTGCTGGGCCGGCCGTGGGTGGGCACGCACGGCTACAAGGCCTACGGCTACGATCCCAAGAACAAGGTGCTGGTGCTGATGCGTTTCGGCGTCGGCTCCGTCTCCCGCCTGTACGATCCGGTCTCGATGCGCTGGCTGGCCGATGGGCCCAAGCAGCCGTTTGACGGGCACGACTACACGGCGCAGGTGATCCCCACGCCCTACGGCGCGGTGGCATGGGCAGGCACGCGCGAATACATGGGCCGCGAAGGGCGCGGCCTGTGGCTGCTCGCGCATGAGAAGGAGTGGAGCTGGAAGGAGATCGCCAAACCCGGCAGCGCGCCGGCGTGCAGGGTGGACTGTTCGTGCAGCTGCTACGACGCCAAGCGCGAGCGCATTCTGCTGATGCCGGGCGGCGAAGACGGCGGCGCGGTCTACGCCTGCGCCGTCAAGGGCGGCGCGTTCGAGAAGCTCACGCCCGAGAACCCGAAGTTCGGTCAGGTCGGTTTCCGCGAAGCGGTCTACATCGAGCACTGCGACTGGGTGCTGCTGGCGCAGAACGTGGCTCACGGCGGCAAGCCCCACCACGCCGTCTATGACTGTGCGAAGAACCGCTGGATGCTCTTCGACGCCGGCCCCCTAGCCGCGAAGATGTCCGACCGCGGCATCGGCCTGATGTACGACGCCAGGCGCAAGCTCGTCTACGCGATGGACGCCGGCGGAAACACGTACGCGTTACGTATCGAACCTGCCGGCGCGCAAGTCGTCGACAAGCCCTGAGATCCGCGCACGCTCAAAAGGAGACTCTCCATGCAATTCAACGTTTGAGCCGCCGCTCCGCCGGCCTTCGCCAAGCCGCCCGCCGTGACGCTGAAGGACGGCAAGTCGGCGATCGCCTTTGCCGTGCAATCCGCCTGCGACGTGGCAGTCTACGTCGAGGACGCCAACGGAAAGATCGTGCAGCACCTCGCCGCCGGCGTGCTGGGCACAAACACACCAGCGCCGCTGAATACGAACGCGCTCGAACAGACGCTAGAGTGGGACGGCCTCGACGACGACGGCAAGAGCGCCGGGGCAACCGTACCCCAAGGAGTTCGAGGGGCGCCTGGCCACCAAGCGCGCGCCGCACTGGAACAACTGGATCTACGGTAGCGTGATCAAGTTCAGTCCACGCGGCGGCGCGATCTGGTTCACCGACGGCGCGGCGCTGCCGCTCGAGTTCGACGGTTGGCGCGTGACGGATTCCAACAGCGTCGTGAACCTGCGCATCGAAGGCGGCAGCCTGCAGGGCGAGATCGCCAAGAAGCCCGCGCAACTGGCCTGCCCCATCGGGACGTTCGACGCCGCGACTCAGAAGACGATCAGCTTCCGCATGAAGAACGCCAGCGACGGACAGAACTCGACGCTGTTCTGGCACTTCCTGGGCGAAGGCCATGGCACCGCGGCGCGCAAACTGAGCATCCCGATCCAGCCCGACAGCGACTTCACCGAGTACACCTTTGATCTCTCGAGCGAGAAGGAGTGGAAGGGCTCGACGATGTGGTTCTCCGTCGCCTTCGCCGACGGCGCGAAAGGCAGCTTCGCCGTCGACTGGTTCCGCGTGGGCGGCGACGGCGGAACGCCGGCTTGGACCTTCGACACCGACGACACGGCGGCGACCAAGCTGCCCGCAGACCTAAAGAGCGTTCCGGTATCGGCCTTCACCAAGGCCGAAGACCCATGCTGCAGGGCGCGCTGTGGTACCGCGACGGCTTCTCGCCCGTCGGCAAGACCCAGGGCAAAGATCAATGCCACTGCACCGGCAGCGACTTCGACGTCGACGACTTCGGACGCGTCTTCGTGCCGGACACGGGCCGAGGCCGCGTCGGAGTGCTGGACGCCAACGGCAATGAGATCCTTTCCTTCGGCGGCTACAGCAACCAGGACTTCTGCGGGCCGGAAAGCTACGTGATCGATCCCGAAACCAAGCTCCTGCGCCCGCGCAAGGCCGATGACCCGGAGGATCTGATCAGCCCCTTCGCCGAGCCCGAACTGGCCTTCGGCTGGATCGTGGGCCTGGCCGTCGCCGACCGCTTTGCGTATGTCGACGACGTGATCAACTAGCGCATCCTGCGCGTGAAGCTGGGCTACGGCGCCGAGGCCACCGCCGAAATGAAGGGCGAGTAGGCTGGATCAGTCCGTCGCGTCCAGCAACTCGCGGACCTTGGCCGTCACGCTCGAATGGGTAAAGGGCTTTTCGAGGAACGTGATGCCTTCGTCCAACACGCCATGGTGCACGATGGCGTTGCTGGTGTAGCCCGACATGTAGAGGATCTTTAACCTCGGGCGCCGAATCTTCATGGCGATGGCCAGTTCGCCACCGCTTATGCCAGGCATCACCACATCGGTAAGTAACAGGTGAATGGGCCCCACGTGCGCTTCGCTGAGGTTAAGCGCTGTTTCGCCGTCTTTCGCGACCAGCACGGTGTAGCCCTGCGCGCCCAGAATCGTTTCCATCAATTCGCGGATGCTCGTTTCGTCCTCCACGACCAGGATGGTCTCGGTACAGGCCGCCGAGGCCCGGCGCACGGCGGGCGCGTGATTGGCCTCGCTGCCGGGCGTCGTGCAGGGAAAGTAGATTTTGAAGGTGGTGCCCTTACCGGGCTCGCTGTAGACCCAGATATGCCCGCCGCTCTGGTTGACGATGCCATGGACAGTGGCCAGACCCAAGCCGGTGCCGGCGCCGACGCCCTTCGTGGTGAAGAACGGCTCGAAGATGCGCCGGCGCGTCTTCTCGTCCATGCCTACGCCCGTGTCGCTCATGGCGAGGAGCACGTACGATCCGGGCTGCACGCCTTCGTGAATGGCCGCGTACTCCTCGTCCAGATTCACGAGGCTGACCTCGATGCTCAACACCCCGCCAGACGGCATGGCGTCGCGCGCATTGACGGCCAGGTTCAGAAGCACCTGCTGGAACTGGCCTGGATCTACTCTTACGAAGGCCGGCTCGGGCGAAGACTTAGTGGATAGTTCGATGTTCTCGCCTAGCAGGCGGCCGAGCATCTCGACGGTTTCGTGCACGCACCCGTTAAGATCCAACACCTTCGGCTGCAGGACCTGCCTGCGGCTGAATTGCAGGAGTTGCTTAGTCAGCGTGGCGGCGCGTTCGCCCGTGCGCACGATCATTTGGATTTCCTTGCGAACAGCATCGGGCAGGTCGTGCCTGGCCAATAGCAGGTCGCCGCGCCCCAGGATAACCGTGAGCAGATTGTTGAAGTCGTGCGCGACACCCCCGGTGAGTTGCCCGACGGCTTCCATCTTCTGGGACTGGCGAATCTGCTCCTCGAGCCTCAACCGCGCGCCGATGTCCCGGACCGCGCACATGATCCAGGTCCCTTCCTCGATCTCCATCTGGCCATGACTGATCTCGACGGGGAACTCGTCGCCGTTCTTGTGCAGTCCAAAGAGTTTTCCTGCGCCAGTCATAACGCGGGTATCGGGCCCCGGTCCGGCGCTTTTGCCGGCTTCGATGTGCTCGTGCCAGCCGGCGATCAGGTCGTCGGCCGGCATCCCGATCAACTCCCGGCGCTGGTATCCGAAGAGTGCTTCGGCGCAGGCGTTCACCAGTTCGATGCGCCCGTCCCGTCCGGCGATCACCATGGCGTCGGGCGCAGACTCCAGCAGCGCGCGGAACTTGCGCTCGCTGGCGCTCAGTTCCTCGGTGGCCTTCTTCTGGCGGACCGCTTCGCGCTTCAGCAGCACGTTCGCGGTCACGTCCTCTACGCAGTGATAGATGTAGCGGACTTCGCCATCGGGTCCCAGCGTGGGCGTGTTCGACGGGCTCCAGTAGCGCTCCACGAAGGCTCCGCCTTCCGACGCCGGCAGGCGAATGTCGTAGCGCTGCACCGCCATCGTGTCGGCTGCGCGCTTTTCCAGCACGCGGCGCAGGCTCGCGCGCAGGTTTCTCTCGCCGTCGGCGGCGGGGTCGTTGGGGTTGTCGGGAAAGACCTCGAAGATGCCCTTGCCCAGGATCTCCTCGCGCTTCGTCATCGTCGCGCGCAGGTACGCGTCGCTGACCGCCACGATCACCAGATTGCGATCAAGCACCAGGCTCAACTGGGGCGACGACTCGAAGAGTGCCTTGAAATCGGGCGGCGCATTGGATTCGGAACGCACGCTCTACTCCATTTGGCAGCGACCGATATATACCGACAGGCCTGCGCCAAGCATCCGCAGCCCGTCGATTACATGCTATTTTAGGATGGCTTGGACTGGTTACAACCGTTCGTTTGAAAGAAATTTCCGGCCCTTCGGCTACCCGTGCCGCGAGCGCCCCTTCAGGACCAGCGTGCCGAAGAGCAGGTCGTGCAGCGCGCGTTCGGCCGGATCGACCAGCGCCACCAGCCAACCGGGAATCACCAGCCACTTCACCAGCGCGCGGCCCAGCGCCACGCCCACCGAAGGCGCCTTGCCGTCGCGCCGGCGCAGCGTCAGCACTGCCAGGCGCTTGCCCAGCCCGCCGCCGGTGACTTCCAGCAGCACATCGTTGAGCAGCCCCGCGGTCAGGAACGCCGCGATCGCCACGCCCACGTGCCGAGCGCCGGGCGGCAGCGCGCCCAGGTGGCCCAGGATCACCACCGAACCGGCCGCGACGGTGCAAAGCGTCAGGTCGATGAAGCCCGCGATCGCGCGCGTGCCTCGTCCGGCCAGCGGCCACGCGCTGACCAGGCCGCCTTCCACGCGCCCCGAAGCAGAAACCTTGTGCCGGCGCAGGCGGTCGGCGGTGCGGATCGCGGCCTCTCGGTTGGCGTGCGTCTCGCGCTCGATGATCTCCCGCGAGAGCGGCTCCATCACGATCGTGCCGACGTCGTCTTCGGGATGCGCATTGCCCGGGTCGAATTCCGCCTGGCCCGCGTCGGCGGCCTCGGCGATGGCGGCCGTGTCGGGGCGTTCCATGGCCGCAGGCGCCGCGGCAGCGGCGGGGGCGACGGCAGGCGGATCGAGCCGTACGGGCTCCATGTCAGCCACCGTGTCGGTCAGGCCCGGCGTCGGCGGCGTGGGCCGGTCGGGATCGGTCTTTCGGGAGCGCTCGGAATCGCGCTGCGTGCCCGGACCCGGCGGGCGGTAACCCGGTAGGCGCAGGCGCCGCCCGCACTTGGGGCAGCGCCCGACGAAGAGGTCGGGATGCAGCGGCGAGAGGATGCGCTTGCCGCAGTAACAGGTGAGTTTGAAGCAGTCGACGCCGCGCTTGTCCTTCACGCGGTCCAGGTGCTGGGGCTCCAGGATCTCGCCTTCGTAGTAGGGGTCCTCGCCCTTGGAACCCTCGCCCTTGCCCGGTGCCTCGGCGGAGGGCCTATACGCGGGCACGGCATCGGATGACGGCGGAATCGCGACGGACTTGCGGCACTTGGGGCAGAAGGCACGGCGCCCACCGACAGCGTCCTCGACGGTCAGTTTCTCGCCACATTCGCAGTCAAAGACGATCGGCATGCCGCTGAAGGGCCTCCGGTAACTTAAGACAGCTCAACACATTGAACCGTGACCACATCCCTTTTGCAATGCGTATACTGCGCGGCAGCCGCCCCCCTTTCGCACGGCGGGCACGGGGAAGTGTATCCAGCGGCCACACCCTGCTCGACGAGCACGCCCCGCGCGCCGCTGCCATCCTGCTCCATCTTCTTTTCTTCAAAGAAGTTACATTCACAAGGAGAAGCCCGGTTCGGAGCCTTCCTGGCATTCCAGTTGCGACCCAAGCGCTCCGCAGCCGCAAATCGCATCCGGGCGAGACAGTCCGGCCCCGCCGGGATGTGCCCTTTGAATCCGGGGCGCGGCAAATGCGGCCGTCTTTTCCGATGGGTTTGACAGGCGCGGCGGGCACCGCTAGGCTTTGGCCCGTCATCCATCGGCAATCCGTGGCAAGCATCCGCAGGCGCTCTTGCGACTTGGGGGTGCGGTTTTCGTGACCGAGAGCATCCATGAGTGGCATCGGCGATAAACTCCGCAAAGTCCTCGACGAGAGCGTGTACCAGTCGGTGATCTGGCGCTCGGTCTTCCGGCACGGTTTCCCGGATACCGACCGCAACCGCACGCTGGTGGTGCTTTCGAACCTCTTCCTGCACCTGCACCCGGCCAAGCTGAAGGGCCACGCGGTGCGCATGCGCTACACGTGGTGCATGGGCGGGTTGAGCTTCTTCATGTTCCTGATCCTGACGATCTCGGGCGTCTTCCTGATGTTCTACTACCGCCCGACGCCGGAGTACGCGTACGCGGACATCATCGACCTGCGCGAAGGCATTCCGCTGGGCGCCTTCATGCGCAACATCCACCGTTGGGGCGCGCACGCGATGGTGATCATCGTGTGGCTGCACATGCTGCGGGTGTTCATGACGGGCAGCTATAAGGCGCCGCGCGAGTTCAACTGGGGCGTGGGCGTGATCCTACTGGTGCTGACGCTGCTGCTGAGCTTCACCGGCTACCTGCTGCCGTGGGACCAGCTCGCCATCTGGGCCATCACGGTCGGCACGAACATGGCCCGCGCGACGCCGTTTTTGGGGCACGAAGGCCCGGGCGCGTCGCTGATCGGCTACGACGACTTCGCGGTGGTTCATCCGAAGAGCGACGTGCGCTTCATGCTGCTGGGCGGTTCGATCGTCGGCCCGCCGGCGCTGCTGCGCTTCTACGTCCTGCACTGCGTCTTCCTGCCGCTGGTGGCGGGGTTCCTGATGGCGGTGCACTTCTGGCGCATCCGCAAGGACGGCTTCAGCGCGCCGCTGTAAGCGAGTCGTTCGGACTTGGTTTCTTTAGGAGACGCATCGGCCGATGTCCCACCCCGTCCATCCGGGCCCCGAGTCCCTGCAGCCGTTCTTCAACGGCATCGACGCGCTCTGCCAGCCCCAGATCATCTTCGGCGGCTCGATCGCGGCGCTGATCGGCGGGCTGGTCTTCCGGCGCTACCTGGTCAAGCCGGCGGTGGCGATCGGCATCACGGTGGCGACGCTGGCATTCGTGGGCCTGAGCTGCCTCAACGGGCAGTTCCTCAGCCAGGCGCAGAAGCCCGACAACGTGCCGATCTGGATCCTGCTGGCGATGACCGGCTTCGTGCTGTGGGTCAGCTTCTACCAGGCCGTGCGCAACGACGACCGCATCCGCCAGGGCCTGCGCACCGAGGAACACGAGGCCGCCGAAGAGAAACTGCACGTCTGGCCGTACCTGCTGTACATCGAAGGCATCGTCGCCGCTTTTGCGATGCTGGTCCTGTTCGTCTGGTCGGTCGGCATCGAGGCGCCCCTGGAGCAGTTCGCCAACATCGCCAAGACGCCCAACCCGTCCAAGGCGCCGTGGTACTTCCTGGGCCTGCAGGAAATGCTGGTCTATTACGATCCGTGGATGGCCGGCGTCGTGCTGCCCAGCATGATCATCAGCGGCCTGGTTGTGATTCCCTACTGCGATCCGAACCCGAAAGGCGTGGGCTACTACACCTTCGAACAGCGCAAGCTGGCCATCACCACGTTCCTCTTCGGCTTCGTGGCCCTGTGGGTCGTGATGATCTTCGTCGGCACCTTCCTGCGCGGCCCGAACTGGAACTTCTACGGCCTCTACGAGGAATGGAATCCGCACAAGCTCGAGCAGCTCAACAACGTGAACCTCAGCGAGTTCTTCTGGCAGAACTTCATGGGCGAGTCGCTGCCCAAACAGTGGTTCGCGCGCGAATGGCCCGGCTTCGCGGTGATCCTGATCTACTTTACCGCGGTGCCGATGGTCTGCGCGGGGCTGTTCCGCAAGCTCTACAAGTCCCTGGGCTTCGTGCGCTACAACATCCTGATCGTCCACGCGCTCTTCATGATGGCCCTGCCCATCAAGATGCTGCTGCGCTGGTCCTTCAACCTGAAGTACATCGTGTACATCCCGGAGTACTTCTTCAACATCTAAGCGGCCTTTCGGTGCGAGTTCAAGAAATATGCGCTGGCCATTTTGGCCGTGATCAAGGAGTGAGCGAGGAGCATATTCGGAGAGCATCTGTGACGAGTGAACGACGATGAGCACGGTCCAAAGGGCCAAGCAGATACTTGAAAGCGCACCGAAAGACCGCTTAGCCGTCTGGAATGGAATATCCCGGCCGTGAAGCCCCCGGCCGGGCACCCGAAGCTGCGAGTCTCGCCGTGAGCTACACGCCTCCGCCACCCGGCGCCACCGAAGCGGGCAAACCCACGCCCGAAGGCGTCCCCAAGCAGGACGCGCACATCAAGGACCTGCCGCCCGAGGTCCGCCGCAGCTTCCTGCTCTCGATGGTCTTCTTCCCCTCCGCCGTCGGCGCCAGCATCTGCCTGGTGCTCTTTCTCGGCTGGTGGGTCCTGAAGCCCCAACGCAGCCCCGCGCAGTACGCCGAAGACCTGCGCAACGGCGTCGCCGCCGGCACCACCCGCGTGCGCTGGGAAGTCGCGCGTGACCTGGCCGAGAACATCAACGACCCGGCGCTGCACGATCCCGCGATCCTGACAGCTCTGCTGGACATCCTCGCCGACCCGAAGCTGGACGAGGCCGTCGAACAGGGCGCCACGCCCAGCATGATGATCCGCGCCGAGGACGAGGCCAAGCCGCGCCTGCGCCACTGGGCCGCGCCGATGGTCGGGTACCTGGCCGGCGTTTTGAAGGACCCGCGCGGCCTGCCCGCGCTGGTCGAGACGCTCAACGAGGAAGATACCGAGGATTCCGTGGGCATGCGCGTGCACTCGGCGCACGCGTTGGGCCTACTGAAGGACATGGAAGCCGCCGACGCGCTGGTCCAGCGGCTGTGCAACGATTCCGATTACCACGTGCGCTACTACTGCGCAAAGGCCCTGGGCAGCATCGGATACCAGAACTACTTCGCGGAAGGCGCCCCGCGCAAGCCCGACGCGGCGCTGGAACTGATCCTCCAGAACCTGCGCGACGCGTACAACGAGGACGCCGAGACGACCGTGAAGTGGAACGCCGCCATCGCGCTCGCGCGCTTGAAGGACGACACCGGCCGCAAGACGCTCGAGGAACTCCGCGACAGCAAGGACCAGGAGATCCTGGCCAACCTGGTGCTGCAGAACATGATCGGCAAGGCCCTCGCCATCCTGGACGGCAAGGGCGGGAAGTAGGAAGTTATCGGCGGTCAGCTATCAGGAAAAGAAACTTCGAACAGAAGCGCCGAAGGCGCGCATTAATGTAGCCTGGGGCATCGCCCCAGGAATTCGGGTTTTCACGATCCGGCCGCGGCACGGCGCACGCCGCGGCGTGCGCCGATTTCGTCTCGAAGCGCACGACTCTGTTATGAAAGTTGCTTCGAGACGAAATCCCAA
>JAKLKQ010000085.1 GCA_023150555.1 Planctomycetota bacterium | reverse complement strand
CCTACAACCTCATGATCCTCGCTCTACTTCTGCCTTTGTTTTCAACAGAGCAACCATTGGCCATCTACATTGGCCATGTGCTATTGGTCCGCCTTCGCGAGCACATCCAATCCGCAATCCGCACTCGCGTCACTTCACGTCCAGCGTCTGCTCCGCATCGTAGGTGAAGTCCACGCGCACCACGCGGCGGTTGTAGGTGTCGCAGACATACACATTGTTTTTGCTGAAGCCCGCGCTGGTCGGCCAGCCCAACGGGATCGCCGGCACCGCGACGGTGGGCGTGGCGTCCTTCACCCCGCCCGGCGCGTACTGGCTGTCGAAGTTGCCGTACTTGCCGAACTCGACGATCTCGTTTCCGGCGTTGTCGACGATGCGCACGCTGTTGGTGACCACGTTGGGCAGTACCAGGCGCCCGTAGCGGTCCACGTCGAAGCGCGGCACGCGGCAGACGCAGCTCGAACCGTTGCCGCCCCATCCGCTTCCGCTGTAGCTGCCTACGCCGGGATAGACCTTCAGCGCGCCGACGATCTGCATCTTGCTGCCGGCCCACGCGGCGGGGATCGGCGTGCCGTCGGCCGGCTGGTCGTCCTTGGTCTCGGTGCCCAGGATTGTGCCGCCGTCGGGCGGGAACTTCACCGCGCAGCCGGTCCAGTGCTTGTACGCGTTGCTCTTGGCGAAGTCCTCGGGCGCGGCGAAGGCTTCGGGCAGGAGGCGCATGCCGACGTAGATGTTGCCCTGCAGGTCCACGCGCAGGCCGCCGTTGGACATCGGCAGCGGCCCGACGATCGCGGCGTCGATGCCTTCCGGCATGGGATGCTTGCCGGTCTTCGGATCGGGCTTGTTGACCAGGCCCTTGAGGTACTTGCCCTTCAGCGGCTGGCCGTCGCCGCCGAAGCCGCTGACGCAGTACTTGTTCCAGTCGTACATGTAGCTGAAGTATGACTTGCCGTCGGGGCCCACGCCGATGCCGTGTTCGCTGAAGCCCACACCCATGCGGCTGTAGACGTACGGCGTCAGCACGTGGCTGCCGGTGGCGAAGGGCGCCGGCTTCATGTCGGGCGTGCGTCGTTCGAAGGGGCCGCTGTACCCGTCGCCGCTGCGTATATAAAGGAGGCCGTCGTATCCGACGCTCAGGTCCGTGCCGTGAAAGACCTTGCCGCCCTCCTTCAGCAGCCCGCCCTCGCCGGTCATGCCGTCGTAGCGCCAGATGCGGTTGGTGCCGTTGTTGACGTAGGCCACGTCGCGCGCCCAGTCGACGCTCAACCGGCTGAAGTCCGTCTGCGCTTCGGGCCGCGCCACGTACTTCGTCTCGACGGCCTCGAACGCCGCGCCGGCGTCCTTCACGCAGATCAGGTCGTTGCCGCCGCCGATCCACAGCACCGGCGCGCCGCCGATGGCGCCCAGCGCGCTGGCGACGCCCAGGCTTCCCTTCAGCGGCATCTCCGCGGCGATCTTTCCGGCGCCGCCGCGCCCTGCGATCTTCACCAGCCTTTTCGCGACGTAGCCGTCTTTCGGGGGAGCCGTGCGCGCGACGACATAGTAATTTCCCGTCTTGGCCTCGATGTGCAGGCGTTCGGGCCACGGGCAGGACGTCGACGAGATCTTCTGCCCGTCGGCGCTGACCTCGACGATCGCCTGGTTGACCAGGTCGCAGACGTAGACGTGGCCCTTGGCGTCGACGGCGACGTTGTACGCCGCGGTGCGCTTGTTCCACGCGTCGGGCAGCCAGTACGCGCCTTTCGACCAGGGCGGCAGCTCGAGGTCGTAGAACTTTTCCGGGTCGGCGCCTTCCTTCGACGTGTCCTGGCGGTACACGCGGCCCTGCGGCCAGTCGGGCGAAGTGTCGTTGAAGTCCTTGGGCTGGTACTGCGTGCCGGCCACGTTGGCGTAGTAGATGTAGCGGCCGTCGGGCGAGACGGCCAGCTGCGGGATGTTCCAGTTCGGGTTCTTCAGCTTCGCGGCGGCGCTCCACATCGCGAACGGCCCGCGCACGTTCCCGCCGGCGGCGTCGATGCGGTAGACGCTGTTGCCGACGGTGAGCACGATGCCGGCCTTCGCGTCGGCGCTGACGATCTGCGCGCTGCCCCCGCCCCACGGATAGAACGCCGGATTGAGACTGCTCTGGTTCTTCGGGATGAAGCGTTCCTGGTCGGCGTCCCAGTCCGCCGCCTGCGCGACGGCCTCGGGCGCCATGTCCGCGGCGAAGGGAATCAGCGTGCGCTCGTATTCGCCCTCGGCGGAGAATCGCCGCAGCACGCTGGTGTTCTGGTTGGTCTCGCCGGCGAAGGCGCTGACGTACAGTTTGTTCTCGGCGTCGGTGGCGATGGCGTTGATCGCGCCGAAAGTGTAGGGGTCCTCGCCGAGGAAGCGTCCCAGCTTCGCCTTCATCCCCACGCGCACGCGGACCTTGAACGGCCCGCCCTCCGCGGCCTTCCCGAAGTCGTCCTTGCCGTCCCAGGCGAGTTGCTGCGCCAGGCCCTCCTTTAAGGGAGGCGGCGGAGCCTGAGGCCCGCCCAACAGCCCCGCGGCCAGATGGCGGATGGGCTCGCCCTTGGCGTTCAGCACCGCGACCTCGACGTCGCCCTTCGCGGCCAGGGTAAAGCTGACCGTCGCGCCGTCGGCGGTCTTCTTGACCGACGGCGCCTGCGCAAAGGACGCGGCATCGCCGGCGAACGCCGCGGCGAGCGAACCACCAAGGCACCAAGCCACCAAGAGGAGGGTGCGAAGCAGAAACTTCCCAGTCATCTCGAGTCTCCCTTTCTCCCAATCCGAAATCCGCGAACCGAAATCCAAAATCGAAGAAATCTACTTCACCTCCGCCGCCGCTTCCCGCGCGTAGGTCTTGTCCACGCGCAGCACCCTGCGATTGACCTGGTCGCTGACGTAGATGTGCTTCGCGCTGGTTCCCACGCCCACCGGCCAGCCCAGCGGGATCGCCGGCTGCGGCAGGGCGCTCTCCGGGCCAGCAGAGTCCGCGTTGCCGTAATCGCCGAAGCGCAAGATCAGATTCCCGGCGTTGTCGAGCACCCGCACCTCGCACGTCACCGCGTTGGGCACGTACAGGCGGTCGTACGGGTCGATGTCGAAGCGCGGGCTCCGGCACGCGCAGTTCTCGCGGCCCAGCGGCGGGCGGCCCGTCTCGCTGGTGCCCGCGGTGCCGCTGAACGGCGCAACGGACGGATAGACGAACGTCGCGCCGGCCAGGAAGTGCCCGTTCTCCATCCGGATGCCCTTCGCGTCCGGCGGGATCTCCGTCTTGATCTCCTTGGGCGCGGCGCGCGCCAGGCGCGGGTCGGTGCAGATCCACTCGCCGCCTTCGGGCGGGAACTTGAGGATGCTGCCGACGAGGCTGCGCCACGACGAATCGTCCTTCAGCACGGCGGGGCCTTCGTAGCCCGGCGGAAGCATCAGCATGCCGACGTAGATGTTGCCCTTGCTGTCCACGCGCAGGCCGCCGCAGGTATCGGGCACGGGGCCGATGACCGCGCTGTCGGGCTTGTTGCCCTTGGCTTCTTTGTACGCGCCGAGTTTCCCCTTCAGGTACGGGCCGTCCACGAACTTGCCTTCGGGTGTAAGGCCGTAGACGGCGTAGCGCTGCCAGCCGTACATGTTCATGACGTAGACTTCGCCGCGCGGGCCGACGGCCACGCCTTTCTCCGCGTGCCCGGCGCCGTAACGGCTGTAGATGTAGTCGGTGAACAGATGCGTACCGCTTGCCAGCGGCGCGGGCTTCAGTTCGCGCGTCAGGCGCTCCAGCGGCCCGCTGTAGCCCGGGCCGGTGCGCGCGTAGAGAAAACCGTCGCGACCGACGGCGACCTCGGTCGCGTAGAAGTCGCCGCGCAGCTTGCGCAGGTTGCCGCCTTCGCCGGTCAGCCCGTTGTAGCGGTACATGCCCGAGTAGTCGTCGTTGATGTAGACCTCGTCGGTGAACGGATCGACGGCGATGGTGTCGAAGAGTCCCAGCGCGTCGGGGTCCTTCTCGTGGAACTTCACCGTCGCGGCGAAGGCTCCGTCCTTCTCCTCGTACCGCGTCACGTCGCTGCGTTCCAGCCGCCCGTTGCCCTGCGTGACGCCCGCCAGCCAGACGCCGGTGCGGTCGTCCTTCACGGTCAGGGCCAGGTGCGCGGAAGCGTTTCCAGTCACGCCCAAATCCAGCTCGGCGCTGGCCTTCGCGACGCCCAAGCCTTCGAATCGCGCCAGCTTGTAGCCGTACTTGCGCCCGCCGGCGTCGCGCATCGAAAGCACATAAATCGCACCGGTCTTCGGATGCACGGCCACGCGGTACGGATCGGCGACCTTGACTTCGCCGGCGGCCTTGCCGGACGCGTCCAACGCCGCGATGCGGCCGTTGGCGCGGTCGCAGACGTAGACGTTCTTCTTCGCGTCGCAGGCGATGCCGGCGAGCGGCGTGCGCGCCGTCTTCTCCCATCCGGCGGGTACCTCGATCTTCGCGAAGGGCTTCATGTAGGCCTGGTCGTCCAGCGGCATCGAAAAGACCTGCCCGGCCGCCCAGTGCGCGTTGATGGGCTCGCCGTTTTCCAGCTTCGACGCGGGGCCGCACGCGTAGAGTGTCGCGCCGTCGGGCGAGGCGGCGGTGAAAATCGCTTCCGACGCCGCGTCGTATTGGCTCAGGCCGGTAGAAAAAAGGAACCCGTAGCGCAGCGCGCGCCCGCCTGTGCTGCCGTCGGTGTCGAGCCGGAAGAGCCACTGCTGCGTGTGGATCAGGATCCCGCCGGCCTCGGTGACCGTGGGCACCAGCGCGACGCTCTCGGCGGCCTTCACCGAGTACGGCAGGAAGCGCGGATAGATGTCGTTGTAGTTGCGCGGGATCTGGCGCTGGTTTGCCTCGTCCCAATAGATCAGATCGCCCAGTCTCTCGCGCGGCAGGTTCGCGGCGAAGGGAAACGCCGTGCGCTGGTATTCGCCTGTGTCGCTATAGACCTGCACGGAACTCGGCCCGCTGTTGGAGACCTGGTGCATAACGTACAGGTGGCCGGCGGCGTCGCTGGCCAGTCCGCGCAGCGTCTCGACCTCGTAGGGCGAATGCGCCAGCGTGCGCCCGAACGTCACGCCCAGTCCCGTGCGCACGCGCACCTTAAACGGCCCGCCCTGCGCGGGCTTGCCGAAGTCGTCGTTGCCGTCCCAGGCCAGCTCCTGCGCAAGGCCCTCCTTTAAAGGAGGCGGCGGGGCCTTCTCGCCGCCCAGGACCCCCGCGGCGAGGTGCCGCACGACGGCGCCCTTGGCGTCGAGCACCGCGACTTCGACATCGTTCTTGGCTGTCAGCGAAAAGGAAATTCTCGCGCCGGCACCGTCCTTCGCGGCCTGCGGCAGGTTGTTGAACGCGTCCTGCGTTGCAGCGGAAGCGCTCAGACCACCAAGGCACAAAGACACCAAGAGAATCATTTTGATGACGTGTCTACCGTTCATCTGCGTCTCTCCTACTTCGGCCATGCAATGAAGAGTAAAGTGTGAAGTTTGAAACAGAGAAAAAGGCCCGCGCGGTTTCCGGAGCACCCCGGTCCACCCTTCGGCCACCTCTATCTTCATCCTTTACACTTCAGCATTCAGCCTTCAATCTTGCCCTTCACTATTTACCCTTTAACGGAACGCTCTTCTCCGCATGGTACCCCAGCTTCACGCTGAGGATGCGGCCGTTGCCGGCGTCGGCGATGAAGAGCCGGTGGTCGGTGTCGGCCGCGACGTAGCAGGCGTAGAAGAGCGCCACCTCGTCGCCGCCGATCGCGTGCGGCGCCGCCGGGCCGCCTTCGGCCACCAGCGGCTTGCCGTCCTCGACGTTGCCGTACTTTCCGGTGCGCAGGATCACGTTGCCGCTGGCATCCAGCACCGTCACCGCGTTGATCATCGGCTCGGGCGCGAAGCTGCGGTTGAAGTAGTCCAGGTCGAAGCGCGTGTTCCAGCAGATGCACATGCCGGGCGTCGAAAAGCCCACGTTGCCGTAGAACCACTCGGCGTTCTCCACCCACCCCGTCGTGTAGCCCTTCAGCTCAAGGCCGCGCTTGGGCTGCGACTCAGGCGTCAGCGGGATCGGCACGCCCTGCTGCCCGGCGTTCAACACCTTCGCCTTGCCCGCGGGGACCTTCAGCAGCGTGCCGCTGGCGTCGCGCGGCAGCTTCGGGTCGAAGGGCTTGCCGTTGTCGAGCCGCTGCGAGGCACTGAGCAGGTACAGGTTGTTGTCGGCGTCGAGGCCGATGCCGTTCAGGTGCGCGATGCCGGGCAGCGCGTCCTCGACGACCTTCTGCCCGTGGCGGTCGTAGATGTGGATCTCGCCCCAGCGCTTGCGCCCCGGGTACAGCCCGGGCACGTACTTGCCGCCTTCGTAGGTAAAGTGCGCCTCGCCGCGCTGCCATTGCGGGGCGTCGGTCATGCCGTTGCCGTTGCAGGTGGTGACGGCGAGGTGTCCTTTCACGTTGATGTCGATGCCGCCCAACTGCCAGAAGTTGAACGAACGGTGCCCGGGCGTCGGCAGCGCCGCGATCAGGTTCGCGCCGCGCGCGCCCATGCCCCAGCTGTGGTTCTCCAGTTCCTCGCCGTAGTCGAAAGGCACCTCGCGCCCGGTGCGGAAATCGAAGCGCGAGACGTACTGGTCCGTGCGCAGGTAAATCAGCCCGTCCTGGTCGAAGCAGAGGTCCTCGCTGCCGAGCGGCAGCTCGACGAGCTTGATCTTGCCGTTGTCCGGATCGACCTCGACGAGCTGGTTGACGGCCTTCATCACGCCGCAGTCGCCTTCGGCGACGTAGAGCTTGCCCGTCTTGGGATTCACGACCAGGCGCTGGCGCCACAGGATCGGCGGCGTGGCGCGCTGGACGTCCTCCTTCGCGACATCGACGAAGCGCTTGACCACCTTCAGTTTCTTGCCCGCAAGTTCGACGATCTGCACGCCCGCGGCGTCCCAGCCCTGGACGAGCTGCCGGAAGCTGCCGTCGTCGCTGTGTTCGACGCCGCCCGCGTAGCCGTTCTGCAGCCAGAAGCGCGGCTTGTCGCCCCACGCGTCCAGCGCCATGCGCTGCTCGATGCCGCCGCGGAAATGCCAGCCCGCCTTGCCCGCGTAGCCTTCCATCGGCAAGTCGTACGCACCGAGCTGCTTCGGGTCGTCAAACGCCCCGAAGTGGAAGAGCTTGCACGGGAAGACCTGCTCGCCGTCCTTGATCAGGCGGTTGCTGAGCAGGTAGCTGAAGACGAAGATCTCTCCCGTCTTCCTGTGCACGTTCACGCGGCCGGGCGTCGCGACGGCGACCGCCTTCAGGAACTTGCCGTCCGCGCCGAAGACCTGCACGCGGTTGTTGCCGTAGTCGCTGACGTACACGCGCCCCTGAGCGTCGGTGTCCACCGACGTCGCGCAGCGGAACTCGCCGTTGCCCGTCCCGCCCAAGTGCTCGCCGGGCTCGGGCTTGCCGGCAAAGACTTCGGGCGGCTTGTCCGAGGCGTAATCCATCTTGTAGACCACGCCGAGCCAGCTGCGGTTGCGCCAGGAGTCGAACTGGTAGCCGGCCAGGTACAGCGTCTTGCCGTCGGGGCTGAACGCGGCGCTCAGCGGCGCGCTGGTACACTCCTTGTGCCCCCACCCGCCGGCGTCGCGCGGGATGTCGACGCCGACTTTCGGGCCGTAGAAGGGCAAGCCGCCGGAACTGCCGTCGGCGGCGATGCGGTTGAGCTTCTCCTGCAGGACGGCGATCTTTCCGCCCGCGCCCCAGGCGATGGTGCTGATCTCCTCGGCGTCGTACTCGCCCGTGCCCGCGGCGAGCAGCGTGGCTTGCAGGTAGCCGGTCTTCAGCGGGCGCTCGATGCCGTCCACCGCGAACGCGTGCGTCTTCAGGCCCTGCACCGCGCCGACCTTTTCCGCCGGGAACGGATAGACCGCCTTCACGTAGTTGCCGTCGTGGTCGAAGAGCCGCACGTGGCCGACGCCGTAACTTTCGGCGACGTAGACGCCCTCGGGCGCGGACGCCAGCGACGGGTACGGAAAGCCCACGCGCTTGTACGGCGACCAGAAGAGCGTGCGCTCGAACTGCGGCTTGAGCCCCAGGCTGACGCGGACTTCCAGGCTGTCCGCGTCGTCGACGTACTTGCCCGAGTCGTCCTTGCCGTCCCAGACGAGCGTCTGCTTCAGCGAGGTCTTGGCGAAGGGCGGCGGCGCGTTCTCGCCCAGCACGCCGCTTGCGAGGTGGCGGATGATCTTTCCTTCGGTCGTCTGCACGGCGACGGTGGCGTCGCAGGCGGCTTTGGACTCGAAGGTGACCGTCACGCGGTCGCCCTCGCGCGTGATCTCGGGCGGCGAGGCGAACTCGAACGTCTCCGCGCGCTTGACCTTGAACTCCTCGGCGGTGCTCGCGGCAAAGGATCGCATACTGCCAAGGCACGAAGACACCAGAAGGACCGCGAGGAACAGGCGTCTGCGAGTCATCATCTAAGCTCCCCTTTTCCAATCCGCAATCCGAAGTCCGAAATCCGGATTGGGCTCATTTCGTTTCCGGTTCCCAGCAGTACAGCATCCCGTTGGCGGCGGCGGGGAAGAAGACGCGCCCGTTGGAGACCGACGCGTTGACGCACGCGCGCGGCGCAAAGCCGGGGCTCTGCCAGAGCAGCTTGCCCGTCGCCGCGTCGCGCACGCTCAGCCCGGCCACCGAGATCGCCAGCGAGAGCCCGCTCGACGTCAGCGCCACCGGGCCGCAGGCGTGCGCCAGGCCGCCGAGGTTGCCGCCGTTCTCGAGGCCTGCGGAGCCCTTGCCGTCCGCCAGGCTGCGCTTGTCGGCGGCGCCGCCGTAGCCGCGCATGGCGACGAAGTCCGGCCCGACGCTCAGCCGCGTCATTCCGCACGGCCCGCCGTTCCAGCGCTCCGAGCCGTCGGCGGCCGAGAGGCAGCGCAGCGCGACGGGGTACTCCTGCACGATCAGGTTTCCGCCCGAAAGCGCCATGCTGCCGCTGGAGAAACGGTCGTTGGTCTTCCAGAGGACCTTGCCGGTGGCGGCGTCGATAGCCACAAGTTCGCCGCGCTTGCGTTCGCCGTCGGGCTTCCAGCCCCATTCCTCGCGGCCCGCCGAGAAGAACATCGTCTTGCCGTCGGTGCAGCCGCCGGCCGCGGTGGGCGGCGTGATGTTCAGCGTCGCGCGCCAGGCTTCGGCGCCCGTGGCCGCGTCCCATGCCTGGATCACCGACGGTTCGGCCTCGCCCTTCTTCACGAAGCCGAAGGCGACCTTGCCCGCGGCGAACACCGGCGCGTTGCGGTCCCAGATGCCCGTCTGGCCGATGGGCGCGCTCCAGACGGTCGCGCCGGTGGCCAGGTCCAGGCAGTAGAGTTCGCTCTTGGGCCGGCCGTTGGGGCACGGCACGTACAGGCGCCCGCCCTCGGCCAGCAGCCCGCTGGACGAACCCCACGCCGCGCTTTCCGGCGGCAGCCGGCGGCGCCAGCGCAGGCGGCCGGTCTCCTGCTCAAGGCAGGTGACGGTGCGGTCCAGCGTGACGGAGATCACGTCGCCTTCGGCGGTGGCGGTGCAGGGCGTCTTGAAGTGCCCAAAGCCGCGCGCGGCCCAGCGCAGGCGCAGCGGCGCGGCCAGCTTCGGGTCGTCGGCGAAGCAGGTGTTCGCGCCGTCGGCCAGGGGCGTGGTCCATCCGTAAGCCTTGCCGGTGGGCGGCGCCGGCTTCGCGCGCCGTTCGTGCACGGCCGGCCCGCCGTCCTTGGCGGGCGCGAGCGCCCCGCCGGCGCCCAGCACGTACAGGAAGCCGTCGTCGCCGCCGAAGACGATGCGCCCGCCGGAGAGCGCCGGCGCGGCGGCGATGCCCTTGCCGGTGGGCGTGGCGAAGACCCAGGGCTTGGCGCCGGGCTTGGGCGCCAGCTCCGAGACGATCACTTCGCCGTTCAGCGTCGCGGTGACGAGGTGGTCCTTCGCGAAGACCTGCGACGCGGCCACCGGCGTGGCGAAGACCGGATGCGTCCAGATCCCGACACCTTTCTTGGACGCGATGTCGAAGACGCCCAGCACGTCCCGCCGGTCGTACTCGCCGCGCGTCACCACCGTCGTGCCGCGCACCGCGGGGGCGCTCCAGGGATACGGGATGCTTTGGGCGCCCGGCGCCTTGGCGCCGTCCTTCAGCGCGAAGGCCATCAGGCCCAGCGCGCCGTCGGCGCCCATGCCCGAGGCGTAGACGACGCCCCCGGCGATCGACGGCGACATCGGCGCCGCGCCGTCGCGCCCCGCCGGGCAGCGCCGGCACCAGGCCAGTTCCGCCGCGGTGCCCTTGTCGTTCAGGCAGAAGATGTCCCAGCCCATGCTCGCGACGACGGACGTTCCGCTGACGGCCACGTCGCCGCCGCCGTAATGCGGGCGCTCGTAGCTACCCGGATGTCCGCGCTTGGGCGCCTCAGCCTTCGTGTTCTCGGCGGGCTCGGCGTAGCGTTCGTAGTGCGCCCACGTCCAGCGCGGCTTGCCGTCGAGGTCGTACGAACGCAGCGTGCCGTCGACGGTCTGGAAGTACAGCGCGTCGTTGGCGCACGTCACGGCGCTGACCACGGGCGCGCCAAGGTCCACGCGGGCGAGCGCCTTGCCGTCGTTGGCGTCGAGGACGTGCAGCCTTCCGGCGGCGGTGGCAAAGAACATTCGGCCGTTGGCGACGCAGGGCGAGGCGGTGTTCGAACCCATCGCCGCGGCGCCGTCGGGGGCGCTCTTCCAGAGCACCTTGCCCGCGGCGGGATCGACCGCGTAGGCCGTGCCCATCTGGTCGACGACATAGACGCGCCCGCCCGCGACGGCCGGCGACGCGACGACGGCGTCGTCGAGCTTCACCTGCGCGAGCAGCCCCAGCGGCGGGACCAGGGCGGCATCCGCGCCGTCGCCGTTGTGCGCGGCGTTGCCCATGAACTGCGGCCAGTCCTCGCCGGCAGACAGCAGCCCGCCCAGACACGAAGTGAGCAGGAGGAAGAGGCGAGCAAGCTTAACGGTCATCGCTGATCTCCCCACCCCATCCATTTGTCATCGACAATTGCCATCGTGTTCGGATTCGCGATCGCTTCCAATCCGCAATCCGAAATTCGAAATCGAGATCATCCCCACACCGGCCCGCGGAACGATGGCGGCGGCGGTTCCGGCGGCGGCGCCTTAGCCTTCTCAACCGGCTTCGCGGGAGCCGCCTCCTTTAGAGGAGCGACAGGCACGGCGGCGGCCGGCCCGCCCTTCAGCATCGCCAGTTCGGCGGCGGCGGCATCGAAGCGTTCGCGCGCGGCCTTGCCCGCCGGCCCGGGGAGTTCGTGGATCATGCGCCCGGCGCGCAGCTGCATGCGGCAGCGCACGCGGGTGGGCGGCTGGTGCGGGTTGCGGCGCAGGTCGTCGAGGCGGTTGAGCGCGATGCTGCAGCCTTCGCGGACGCTCCACGTCGCCACCGCGCCGTGGTCGACCATCTGCGGGCAGCGCGCCAGGTACCCGTCGTAGAGTTCCTCGTCCATGGACCAGCCGACGGCGTCGAGGTCCACGCCGATCTTCAGGCCGCGCGCGGCGATGGCGTTGGCCAGGTCGACGCTGAGGCTCGGCCACAACGCCAGCACGGCGTCGGCGCGCTGCGGGTCGTCGAGGAAATCGGCGATGGCGGTCTCGGGCGTGTGCGCGCTTCCGGCGTAGCGGTCGCGCGGCGCGATATCGAGCCCGGCCTTCACGCACGCGGCCACCGCGCCGCCGAAGCGTTCGCCCGCGTTGATGGTGTCCAGCGGGCCGACCCAGGCGATGCGGCGGTGTCCGCGCTGGATCAGATGCTGCGCGGCCTCGTATCCGCCGGTGAAGTCGTCCTTCACCACCTCGTCGACGCCCAAGTCCTCGTACCATCCGTCCAGCATCACGATCGGCAGGCCCAGCTTCTTCACCGCGTTCAGGAACGGGCGGCGCACCGCGTCGATGACCGCGGCGCAGACGCCCATGCGGCGCAGGTACGCGACCACGCCCTGGGTGCCGCGGTCGGCCGCCGGCACCGCCAGCACCGACCAGCCGCGCTGCGCGGCGAGCTGCTGGAAATACGCTAAGCGTATGCGGTGGCGGGGCTCCCAGCGCTCCGGATCGCCGGCCTGGTGCAGGATGAAGGCCACCGGCCCGCCCAACTGCGGGTCGCGCGCGCGCGCGAGCACACGGTAGCCCTGGCGCGGCTCGCTGCGCAGGATGCCCTCGGCCTCGAGTTCCTTCAGGGCGCGAAGGATCGTGTTCTGGGAAATGCCATGGTTGGAGGAAAGCACGCGCGCTGGCGGAAGAAAGGAGCCGACCTCGAACTCGCCCGAGCCGATGCGCTCGCGCATCTGGGCCGCAAATTCGTCCTTCGCCGGAACCGAATATTTCACTTAAAAAACTCCGTGTGCATCAGTCGTGCATCAGCTCGTGCATTAGTCGTGCATCACTCTGTGCCTTAATACTCCGCGGGCCAATCAGATCAACGGATTTCTTTCTCGGGCAATCAGAAAAGTTGTGCGCACGATGTGGGGGAATCAGCCGCGATTGGGATGGCCAGCCGGCTTAAGCGCTAGCCCAACGCGTCATATGCCGTGGCTGAAAGCTTGAAGCTAATAGGTTTGTTTAATTCACTTTATATCAACAACGGCTTCGGCGGCATGGGTCCAGTCCGCGCGCAGAATGCGGTGGTTAAGGCAGTCGCCGACATAGATGTACTTCGCGCCGACGCCGACCGTAATCGGCCAACCCAGCGGGAACTCCGGCTTGGGCTCGGCGCTGGCCGGACCTTGCGCATCGTAATTCCCGTAATTACCGAAGGTTATGACCTCATTTCCGGCGTTGTCCACGACCTGTACGGTGAAGCTCATGGCATTGGGAATGAAGACGCGGCCATAGCCGTCGACGTCGAAACGAGGCTTTGTGCAGGCGCAGGAACCCGCGCAGCGCCAAGCACTTATGGGTGCGCAGCCGGGGTATTTCGCGAGCACGTTTTCGAAGCCCAACGGATCGCCGCCGCGCCCGCCCTCGTTCAACTTCGCCAGGCGCTTCCCGCCCTTCGGCCCGAACTTCAAAATGGTGCCCGTCGCGACGTTGTAAGCCTCGTCCTTCTCGAATCCAGCGGGCACTTTAAATCCTTTAGGGACAGAGTATTGCAAGACGTAAATGTTGCCCTCCAAGTCGACACGCACCGATCCGCCATAGCCCGAGACCTGGTCGATGGCAACCGGCGTCATCTCGGTCGCCTTGCCGACCTTGCGTTCGATCGACTGCGGGAAGTCCACCGGCTTGCCGGCCTCGTCATAAGCCCTTACGTGACAAAAGTTTGAGCCATCGGTGACGAAGACGCGATTCCAGCGATCGACCTCGATCCCGCAGATGCTCGTCCCGCGCCCATGCCGGCCCGAGACATCGGCCCACTCGTTCTTTCCTAAGTCTTGGATTGGATTGGGGTTGAGGTCACGGTCGTAGCGGAAGAGTTTCCCGTGCCAGCCGCCCTGCCCGAAGGTGTACACGCGTCCGTCCCAGCCGACGGCCAGATCGGCGCCCGTAATCTTGATCTTGCCGCCTTCGCCCGTCGCGCCGTCGAAGCGGTAAATGTCTTTCTCTGAAGCAGTTACGTAAACCAGATCCTTCTCCACGTCGACATCCATGTAGCCCACGAACTCGATTGCATGCTCGTCGCGGTTGATGATTTCCGCGTTCGCGACGGCGAGCTCCGCGCCGCGGTCCTCGATCTTCCACACCGCCGGGCCCTTCGGCCCGCCGCCAGCGACGTAAAGAACCGGCTTCTCGCCGCTCTCGTCGAGTGCGATGCTGCCGCCCATTGTTCCTGGCAAAGCAAATTCCGCCAAGGCTTTAGCGCTGTCGCCGCGGCCCGAGTACTTGACCAGCTTGCCCGGCGGCACGGATCCGCGCGAGACCGCTCGCGAGACGACGTACACGGAATCGCTCTTGCGCGCCGCAACGACCTTGTCGGGCCAGTCGACCTTTATCGCCCCGAGCTTTTTCCCATCTGCCGAAATCTCAACGACTTCCATGTTCACGAGGTCGCAGGCGAGGACGTTGCCCTTTGCATCGACGTCGATGCCCGCGGCCGCGGACTTCTTGTCCCAGGCGCTGGGCATCCAGTATTTCTTCGCGGCGAAATCCGGCAAGACCATGTCGTAGAACGGCTTGGCGAACTCGCCGTCCTTCGTCAGATCCTGGCGATAGATGCGCCCCTGCGGCCAGTTGGCGTCAACGTCGTCGGGCTTCTTCCCGTCGTAGGGCGTGCCGGCGAGGTTCGAATAATACGCAAAGCGTCCGTCCGGCGAGAAGGCAACCTGCACGTCCAACCAGGCCGGACAATTGACTTTAACGTCCTTCGCGAACATCGGGATCGTTTTGATCGCGTTGCTGCCGTCGAGCTTGAAGAGGTTCAGGCGCTTCGCTTCGCTATGGACGAAGACGAGTTGCCCGTCGAGCAGCCGGTTGGCGATGTCGTTGCCCCACGACGGCGTACCGCCGACGACGCCGAAGACGGGATACAGGCTATTCTGGTTGGCGGGCGTAACGGCGCCGCCCGGAACGGGTAACAGCGAAACGCCGTGCGCCTTCTCGGGGCTCGTAGAGGGCGGGTACGGCAGCACCGTCTTGAGGTACTTGCCCTCGGCGTCGAACTTCCGCAGGTGCCACGGCCAAAGTCCGCTGTTGCCATGGCTTCCGATATCCGACTTCATGTGGACGTATACGTTGCGCTCGGCATCGACGGCAAGCGCGCCCACCGGCGCCCGGAACGGCATGTTCGTAACGCTTCCGGTGTAAGGACTTGCTCCAATGATGCGGCCGAACTTCAGGCCCGAACCCGCGCGCACACGGACCTTGCAGGCCGCTATGTCGGCGACGGGCTTCTCGAAATCGTCCTTCCCGTCCCAGACGATCGATTGCTTGAGGCCCTCCTTCAGCGGCGGCGGCGGGGCTTTTTCGGCGCCGAGCACGCCCGCGGCGAGATGGCGCACGACCTTGCCGCCCGCATCGAGGACCGCGACTTCGACGTCCCCGCGTGCGCTAAGTTCAAACGAAACCGTCACTTCCGCGCCGGCCTTCGTCACCGCAGGCGGCGCCGCGAAACTTACCTTCGCGGTGGCGGCGGGCGCATCCTCGGCATAGCCCGACAAAACTCCGGCCAGCGCCAGCACGGCGACGCAGGGAATGGTCAGAGATCGGATTCGCATGGGGAGGTCCCTCTTGAAAAATGGAACTTCTATGCGTAGCGGAGAAGAAACTAACGTACCAGCAAGGCAAATTCAATCCTTTACCGGCATTTGACTTACGCCGTTCGTCACGGTGCCGGCTGGGCGGGCTCCAACGCAACAGCCGTCCGCATCTGATAACTGCACGAACAATGGAGGCTGTAGTTCGGGACCAGCAAAAGCCCTCCGGCCGGAAGGATATTCAGCCAGCAGCCGGGCCGGATGCCTCCGAAGCTCTCGGTCCCGGCGCTGCGCGAGAGGTCGAAGTAGCCGACGCAGCCCGAGCGAAACGCGAGCAGGCTCCTGCTCGCGGAAACTGCGCCGCAGCCGTAACTTCGAACGAAGAGGCCGGCTTTTTTCAACGTGCCGGTTTCCAGATCCCACGTACCCGTACCGGCGATCACCATCCCGTTCACGACGACGGGGCGCAGGCCGTAATCGGCCTTGGTTTCGTACAATGGCTTGCCATCGGATGCGCGGAAGGCGCCCAGGCGCCCGCCCAGTTCCGACCGGATACCCAGGTAAATCCCGGTCTGGTAACACTGTAGGAGAATCCCGCGCGCCTCATCGAGAACCAACATCGTTCCGAAGACGCCTTCAGATCGGCGCCAGCGCTCGCGGCCGGTCCGAAGTTCGAAGGCCAGGAGGATTCCGCCGAGATGCTCGGGTAATTCCTCGCCCTTGGCCGGCGTCCCCGCATCGGCAGGCGCGACGGGCCGGTCGATCACATAAACGACTTCGCTCCCAGCGCTTATGGCGTTAATGCGAAGCGCATCCTTGGCCGAATACCGCCATAGCAGCTTGCCCGTCGCGGCATCGAGTGCGAAGAGTTCCTTCGCATACCCGGGGAGTTTTCCGGACAGCAGCACGCCGCCGTCGGCGATGGCACCCAGCAGCACGCCGCCGCTGTACGCGACATAGCTCCACGCACCGCCCGGCGATGCAAAGGCTTCCAGCAACCGGCCGGTACGCGCATCGATGCGTTCGCAGCGTTCGCCGATCGCGGCATAGACGGTCTGCTTATCGGTGCAGAAGTTGGAACCGCTCGCCGCCACGCCGGCGATCTTGGGCATACTGTGCCAGCGCTTGCCGACCCCTGGCAGGGCCACGCGCCAGAGTTCCCGGCCGTTGTAGGCATCGTAGGCGCGCACGTCGTCGATACCCTGGACGAACAGGCGCCCCTCGGCAAACAGCGGGGCGGGCGGGCGGCCGTGGCGGCTGGGCACCTCCTGCTCGGAACCGCCGGGCGAGGCGCCGCCGAACCAGAGGACCGTCAACGGGCCCTTCAACCGCTCGTCGTTCGAACACGACGTCTGCGCGGCGTCGGCGTATTGGTGCGTCCAGGCCCCGGCGCCCGAGAGCGGCCCGCGCTCGGATTTCGCCATCGCGCCGGGCTTGCCGAAGCAGGCCACGCCGCCGTAGGGACACTGGCAACGCAGCGCTTCCGGGTTCGGGGCCGCGCCGCCGGCCGCGTTGCGGCTCGATAAGACCAAGTCCGCGAAGAAGTTGGGCAGAGGCGGCCGGTCCGGATCGCCCTGCACGACCGCCACGCGCACGCCCAGCAGGCCCGCGGCATCGAGGCGTTCCCGCGCGCGCGCGACCAGCGCGGGATCGGACTCCAGGCCTACGACGTAGAACGAACTCCGCCGTGCGAGTTCGTACAGCAGCCGGCCGTCCCCGCAGCCCAGATCCAAGGCGTAGCCTTCGCGGATCCCGGAGAGTTTGAGAATCTCCTCGGCGGAGGCACCCGCGTCGAACGCACCGGCCTCCGCGCCGTACGGCTCGGGCTGCGGCCCAGGCGCCTTTACCTCAAGTGAGGCTTCCGCTCCAGCGGCGAAGCAGTAAATGCTTCCGGCGTCGGTGCTCACGAAGAGCCGGCCGCCGGCGGCGGCCAGTCCGTGCGCAGTACCTTTCACCGGCAGCGACCAGGCCACCTTGCGGGCTTGCAGGTCCACGGCCGTGACGGCGTCCTTGCCGCCCAGCAGGGCTAACGAGCCAGCCACGATCAGGGAGACGGGCGCGACGCCGGAACATTCGACGCTCCAGGCGGTCTTCAGGGTCTTCTCCTTCTTCCCGTTGCGCTCGATCTCAACGAACGGCGCGGCGCGATCCACCGCGGCCAGCGCGTTCCCGTTCCAGAAGTAGATCCGTTCCGGCGCGACGGCGGCAGTGGCGGCATCGAGCCCCGAACCGCGGAAGCGGTCGCCTCCGCCGTCAGAGACGCGACAGACGTACAGCGCGCCCTGGATGACAAGGTCGCCGGCCACGGCGATGCGGCTGCCGCCCAGCGTCGCGCCGAACGATCCGTAGCTCCAGCCCTCGCCCATGCGGTGGTACTGGAACTTTCCGCCGGCCCGCGCGAAGCTCGCGTACGGCCCGCGCCCCGCCGGAACCAGCAGGCGCTCGCCAGCCAGCGCAAGGTAACCCTGGATGCTCACGCCGCTTTGGGCGCCCGCGCCGTGCGGCTGGTTCATCTTGAGAAATCCAGCTTCGGCGTTCGTCCACAGGGGCTCGCCGGTGTCCGCAGCGAGGGCGCTGAGATAAACGCCTTCGGTCGGCCAGATGCCTGCGCCCGCGTAGACCGTTCCGCCGTCTGCTACGGGGCCGCCCCGCACCGGCCACTTGGAAATCATCCGCCCGTTGCCCAGCACCAGGCGGTTCGAGGGCGCGAGTCTTCGCGACCAGGCCAGCTTGCCCGTCGCGGAATCCAACGCGTAGAGGAAGCCGTCGTCGCTGGCAGCAAAGACCCGCGACCCGGCCAGCACCGGAGCAAAGCGCACCGGCGCGCCGGTGACGAAGGTCCAACGCGGCTTCCCGGTCTCGGCATCAAGGGCATAAATCTTCCCGTCGGCGGAACTCCCGAAGTAGGCGCTACCACCACCGGCCACGACCTGCGGCGCGGCGTCGAAATCCAGGCGCGGGTCGCCGGGCCAGGCGCGCGACGGCGGGTGCGCGGGCTCGTAGGCCCAACGCAACGCCAAGCCGACGGGCAAGCCCTGCGGTGTATAGGCCGAACGGCTGGCGTCGGCGCGGTAGGCTGGCCAATCTTCGGCCGCGAACGAGACGCATGCCGCGGCAGCAAGAACCGTGAAGGCGAGTCGGCAATAGAGGGCCATTCGGACTACCTAGAAAGTGGACGGCATGCCCGTGCAAGCACGAGCGGTCACTTCTCCGCCGGCTTGTGTTTGTAGAGCCAGATCTTCATGCCCTGCGGCGCCGAGCTGAAATAGAAGAGCACGCCCGCGGTCTTCACCGGCGCAACGGAGACGCTGTGGCCGGCCTTGAACGGCGCGGTTCCTTCGAGTTCGCGCCATTCGTCTCTGCCCGGATGGTACGCGGCCATCTTGGACTGGTTCGAGACGGCGACGTACTCGCCGCTGGCCGGGTCGCAGTCGCCCAGGCTGGCGCCGACGCCGAGGTTGAAGGGCGCGGGCTTGCAGGGCGCAAGTTTTCCCTGCGCGTCGATGCGGTACAGCTGCGGGCTTCCGTTGCCTCCGCCCAGCAGCGCGCACTTGAACGCGGGGCTGTAGGCCGCGACGTTGTGGTACGGCCCGGCGGCGGCGTCCTTCGAGACCTGCGTCCAGGCTTCGGCGCCGGCGCCCAGTTCCCACACTTCCTTGCCGGCGTAGCGGAGCAGCGATTTGCGCTCGGGGAAGTAGACCAGCGCCATGCCGTGTCCGCTGGGCGCCTTCAACTCGGGCAGCTTGGTCCACTCTTCCTTCGCGCCGTCGAAGCGGTGGACGTTCCCGCTGGCGCTCGCGTTGTGAAAGAAGTACCCGCCATCGCTATCGGCGGCGTTGTGTTCGTAGGCGTGGAACCACTTCAAGGGTTTGGCCCACTCGGAGGTCGGCATCTGTTTCCAGGTGTTGTTCGCGAGTTCGTAGCGGATGTGGACGGGCGGGCCCTTGAGGTGCACCTGGCCGATAAAGTGGACCTGCCGGTGCTTCGCGTCGTAGGCGGCCTTGCCGCAGTAGGCCAGGATGTCCTCGCCGCGCATCAGCGTGTTGAAGTCGTAGCCCTCGGCCTTGAACTCGGTGAAGACGCCCGGCGCGCAGGTTTCGGCGGCCTGCTCGAGCGCCGTCTTTTCGCCGGCGTGCGCAGGCGCATGCAAACCGCCCAGGCACAAAGAAACCAGGAAGAGGAAGCTGAACGCGCGATTACGGTCCATCGAATGAACTCCTCATTGACCATTGGCCATCTACATTGGCCCTTTATCATTGGTGTCGGCTTCGCGATCGCTTGCCATGGCAACTGCGGCGCTGTTCCTTCAATCAGCAATCCGAAATTGCAATCACTCCCTCACGTCCTTAAGCGCGACGCGTTCGTTCGTGTGGTAGTCCAGGCGCACGTTGAGAATGCGGCCGTTGCCGGGATCGGAGACGAAGAGCCGCTTGTCGGTCAGCGTCGCCACAAAACAGGCATCGAAGAGGCCTTCGGGATCGTCCGCGTTCCCGTAATGCCCGACGCGCAGGATCAAGTTCCCGGCCTTGTCGAGCACCGCGACGCTGTAACGGTCGTACTCCGGCGCGAACGAGCGCGCGTAGTAATCCAGCGTGAAGCGGCTGTTCCAGCACGAGCAGTCCATGCCGGCCTGGGTGCGCCCCACGCCGGGGTAGAACCATTCTGCGCCTTCCACCCACAGCCCCGCCAGTTCCGTGGGGCGATCGGGCTTGCTCTTGCCGACCGGCACCGGCCCGCCCACGGCGGCGATGAACTTCCCCGCGCCGGGCCGCGCCTTCACCAGCGTGCCGACCTGGTCGTAGCGGTGGCCGACGACCGTGTAGTAGGGCTTGCCGTCGAGCATCACCGAGGCGGCGACGTTCGCGTAGACGCAGTCGTCGGCGTCCAGGCCGACGCCGCAGGCGAGCATCGTCTGGCCGGGCAGCACGTCGGTGTACTTGATCACGCCGTGCTTGTCCCAGATGTGCGCTTCGTAGCCGTTCGCGCTGCGGCCCGGGTAAAGCGCGGGCACGTAGGCCTTCGCGGCCTTGGTGGCGGTCTTGCCTTCCTCCTTGCGCGTCTCGATCTTGCACGAGGCGGGGTTGTAGCAGGCGACCAGCAGGTCGCCGCGGACGTTGACGTCGATGCCGCCCAGGTGCCAGTGCGGAGCGGCCAGCGTCGAGGGCATCACCAGGCCGCCGATCAGCTCGGCGCGCTTGCCGTCGCCGAAGCCCGCCGCGGTCTCTTCGCCGTAGTCGAAGGGCACTTCGCGCCAGGTGCGCCCGTCGTAGCGCGCCACGACCGATCCGTCGCGGAGATAGAAGAATCCGTCGGGACCGATGGCGAGGTCTTCGGGAGAAAGCGGCAGGTCCACAGTCTTGCACTCGCCGCTTTCGGGCTGGATGCGCTGGAGCCGCGAGAAGCCCTTGTTCGTCCCGCAGTCGCCTTCGGCCACGTACAGGTAGCCGCGCTGGTGGTCGGCGTAGAGCCGCTGCCGGTTGAGCGCCACCGGATCCAGCGAGATGCCGCTCTTTTTGGCCTCGGCATGAAAGTCGCGCGTCTTCTTGAGCCCATCGGGGCCTTCGGCGAACAGCACGGGATAGGGACTGGAGCCGTCGACCATCCAGATCACCGGCGGCTCGGCCCAGGAATCGAGCACCGCCTGGTAGTTTCCGCCGATGAAGTGGCTCCACGCGACCTTGGTGGCGTAACGCTGCAGCGGCAGCGGGAACTGCTTGCCGGCCTTCAGTTCGGGGAAGGCGGAGAACTTGCGCAGCATCGGCTTGATGTTGCGGCTCTCCGGGAACTCCTTGCCGAACTGCGGCGAGAGGAACCAGGAGAAGACGTAGAGTTCACCGGTCTTGTGGTGGACCGCCAGCTTGGCGGGGCCTTCGACGGGCACCGATCCAAGGAGCTTGCCTTCCGGCGAGAAGACCTGCACGCGGTCGTTCATGTAGTCGGCGACGTACAGGCGGCCCGCGGCGTCCACGCAGAGCGCGGCCGGATGGCTAAAGTGCTTGTCGTCCTTCGCCGGTTTGGTGTCCTCGCCGAGGAAGAGCGCCGGGGCGTCGTCCTTCTCGTAGTCCATGCGGTACACGCCGTGCGCCCAGCACGCGTCGGTGACCGGCGCCCAGCCGCGCGGCTGCATCCACATGTAGCCGCTGAGGTACAGGGTCTTGGCGTCGGGGCTGAAGGCGGCGGCGATGGGGATCTTGTTGGGCCGGAACTCGCGCGGCGGCAGGATGTCCAGGTACGGGCCGTGCACGCCGGCGCCGCCGCTTCCGCCGTCGAGCGCCAGGCGGTTCAGACGCAGCCCGGCGAGCGCCACGCGGCCGCCGCCGGTTGCCAGCGCGGAGGACTCGCTGTTGATGCGGATGCTCGACTCGACGTTGCCGCTCTGCGGGCCTTCCAGCAGCGTGGCCAGGAAGTAGGCACGCTTTCTCGGCGCGCGCGCGCCGTCGGGGAAGGAAAACCACGGCAGGCCGGCCACCTGCTCTACCTTGGCGGACGGGAACGGATAGCAGGTGCGCGCGTACTTCCCGTCGTGGTCGTACAGCCGCACGGTCTCGGAGCCCTGCACGTCGTACACCAGTACGCCTTCGGGGCATGCGGCCATCAGCAGGCGGCCCGAACCGAAGCGCTTGTAGTTGTCGCGGAAGAGGTCCTTGTCGGTCTTGGGATCGAGGCCCAGCGAGACGCGCACGGCCAGGGCTTCCACGTTGTCGACGTAGCGGCCCTGATCGTCCTTTCCGTCCCAGACCACCGTCTGCTTTTTGCTTTCCTTGGCGAAGGGCGCGGGCGCGTTGGCGCCCAGCACGCCACTGGCGAGGTGCCGCACAATCCTGCCTTCGGCATCCTCGATGGCCACGGTGGCGTCGCAGAATCCCTTGGTCTCGAAAGCGATCGTGATCCGGTCGCCGTCGCGCGTTACCTTCGGCGTCGATGCGAACTCGAAGACGGCCTCGCGCTTGACCTGGAACTCGGCGGGGATCTCGGCGCCGTGCGCGAGGGGGATCAAACCACCAAGGCACGAAGACGCCAGGAGAAGGGCCATGAATGGTCGCCAGAGGTTCATCGGAGATCTCCCCACTTTATTGACCATTGGCTGCTCTGTTGAAAAGTTCTTAAGTCCCTTGGGCACCCCGCCGAAACCTAGTTTGTGGGGGCGTCGAGGGAACG
>JAKLKQ010000084.1 GCA_023150555.1 Planctomycetota bacterium | reverse complement strand
TTTTTCGCCACGAAGGCACGGGGATCACGGAGAACTTCCTTTGGGTGGCCCACCCCGCAGGGGTGGGTGGCCGAAGGCCACAAGAGGCGTGCTCCGTACGCATTGCTTTCCATGCGATCCTCAGCGTTCGGCATCCTGCGCGAAGCCGTGTGGCCGTTAAGTGCCCCGGAGGGGCACCAGGATAAAGCCCAGGGCCAGCGCGGCGGAAGCCGCGCGCAGCCCTGGGTATCGTCAAACAAAAACGCCGAGCCCCGGAGGCGCGGCAGAAGCGCCGTCTCTGCCAAGCTCCTGTCGCCCCTACGGGGCTCCAACCGTTATGCGCAGCCAACCCAGGGCTGCGGGCCGCTTCGCGTCCCTTGCCCTGGGCTTTACTCTTGGCGCCCCTCCGGGGCGCTAACGACTTTGAATTGACTTGTCCTTTGGCCTTTCGGCAGACGGAGGCCGCGCGCAGCTCTCCGCCATAGATGCGCGGGTAGGAAACCCGCGCTACACGCTAACGCGTTTTGCGTTGCGGAACGTGCCATCGAGTGCTGAGGTTCAAGCGAACGACCCTTGCCGATAGGCGCGGGTTGACAACCCGCGCCACGCGCTGACGCGTTTTGCCTTGCTCAAACTGGAAACCGGAAACGCTTCCTTCGTGTGCTTCGTCCTCTTCGTGTTTCCATCTCAATCCGCAATCCGAATTCCGCAATCCGCAATCGGACTACGGGTGTCCGGCGAACTCGATCAGGTTGCCGTCGGGGTCGGTGATGCGAAACATGGCGAAGTGCGACGTGAACTCCCGGTATGGATAGACGATCTTCACGCCGGCGGCTTCGAGCAGGTCGCAGACCTTGTGCACGCTGTTGCGCACCGTCGAGAAGCACACCGCGACCTCGGCTTCGCTCTGGTCGGCCGACCTGCGCGGCTGGCGGCCACCTTCGAGGTAGATGACCACGTCGCCGGCGCGCATCAGCACGCCGGGCGGCATCTCTTCGCCGGTGTCCTCGAAGCCGAGGTGCGTCTCGTAGAACGCCTTGGCGCGCTCGAGATCGCTGACGTAGATGGAGACGACGTTCAGGCCGCTGATCTGTACGGTGGGCATGGAGGTTTCCGGAGTCCTTTCTCGGGTTGGGTTTCGGTTTCGTTCAGTCGTCCTTGCGCGGTTCGGCGCCGGTGCGCAGGCGTTCGGCGTCCTCGTCGAGCACCATGGCCCAGCGCCGGTCGAGGATCTTCTGGATTTTCGCGAGCGCGGTCTCGTCGAGTTTCACGCCGCTGGCCTTGACGTTCTCCTCGACCTGCTCCGGCCTGCTGGCGCCGACGATGCACGCGCTGATCTCGTCGCGGCACAGGATCCACGCCAGCGCGATGGTGCTCAGCGGCAGGCCCATCTCCCGCGCGAGCTTGTCCAGTTCCTCGACGCCGAACGCATTGTACTTCGTCAGCAGCTTCTCTCCGAAGCGCTTGTTCACCGTCGCGCGGCTGCCTTCGGGCACCTTCTCGCCGCGGTAGCGTCCGGCGAGCAGGCCCTGCTCGAGCGGCGAGTAGACGATGAATCCCAGGCCGTATTCCTTGCAGACGGGCATCAGGTCCTGCTCGATCTCGCGGTGGAACATGTTGTAGCGCGGCTGGTGGCACTGCGGGCGGTCGAAGCCGCGCTGGTCGCAGATCGCGACGGCGTCGCGCACCTGCACGGCGGACCAGTTCGAGATGCCCCAGTAGACGATCTTGCCCTGGCGCACCAGGTCGTCGAAGGCGCGCACGGTCTCGTCCAGCGGCGCGGCCTCGTCCCACCAATGCGCCTGGTAGAGGTCGATGTAGTCGGTCTTCAGGCGGCGCAGGCTGGCCTCGCAGGCCTCGATGATGTGCTTGCGTCCCAGGCCGCTGTCGTTGGGGCCCTTGCCCATGCTGCCGCGGCACTTGGTGGCGAGCACCACGTCCTTGCGCGAGATCTCGCGCAGCGCGATGCCGACGATCTCCTCGGCCTCGCCCGCGCTGTACACGTCGGCGGTGTCGAAGCAGGTGACGCCCAACTCGAAGGCCTTGACGTGGCAGGCGACGGAGGTCTCGCGGTCGTATTTGCCCCCGGCGGTGATCCACGAGCCGTAGGCGATCTCACTGACTTTCGTTCCTGCGCGGCCGAGCCTGCGGTAGTGCATGGCGGACTCCTTATCTACCTGCGCAACACCTTCAGCGCTTCGCGCGGGCCTTGAGGTTCTCGAGCACCGCGTACGGGATCTTGAGGTTGTTGCCGATGCCCGTGCCCAGTTCGACGGTCTTGCCGTCGCGCCCGCCAGCCGGTTCGCCGTGGAAGTCGCTACCGCCGCTGGGCGCGAGGTCGTACTTCTCGGCCAGGCGCGCGCACAGCGCGGTCTGTTCGGGCGTGTGCGTGCTGTAGTGGACCTCGATGCCGTCCAGGCCCTCGGCCTTCAGCCCTCCGACGATGCGGTCCATGTCCGCGTCGTCGTCGGCCTTCAGGTAGGGCGGGTGGGCAAGGATCGCCAGGCCGCCGGCGGCGTGGATCATGGCGATGCTTTCTTTTGGGCTCGCGACGAAACGCGTGACGTAGCACGACGCGCCCTTGGCCAGGTACTTGTCGAAGGCCTCCTGCTTGTCCTTCACGTAGCCCTTCTTGATGAGCAGCGAGGCGATGTGCGGGCGTCCGACGGACTTGTCGATGGCGCCGCCGCCGGGGCCGTCGTCCTTCAGGCCGGCTTCTTCCTCGACCTCGGCCATCGTGATCTGCACGCCCTGCTCGTTGAGTTTCTTCACGATCTGCGGGTTGCGGATCTTGCGCCCGTCGGCGAGTTTCTTCAGGAACGCGCGGAACTCGGCGTGCGCCGGATCGACCATAAGGCCCACGATATGCATCGTGCCCTTCGCGAACTGCGCGCTGACCTCGACGCCGGGAATCGTCTCGAGGCCCGCCGCCTTGCCCGCCTTGAGGAACTCGCCGATGCCGCCCACGGTGTCGTGGTCGGTGAGCGCCAGGGCCTTCAGGCCGGCGGCCTTGGCTTTCTCCACGACCTGCGTGGGGCTCAGGCGCCCGTCGCTGGCCGTGCTGTGGCAATGAAGATCTATCCGTGCGTCGCTCATCAAGGGTCCTCGTTGGGTGTCGATCGAAGGGAAGAGGATACGCGGGCGGCTCAGGGTTGCCAAACGCGTTTGAGGCGTTCGAAGGCGTAGATGCCCGAGCCCATCGGGCGCAGCCGGTAGCCGCCGCGCAGGCGCGTGCCGTGCAACTCGAAGCGCAGGTCCTGCGTGCCCGAGCCGGGCGGCGCGGAGAAGACCACTTCGCCGGCCTCGACGCACCGCACGCTGCCGCGGTTGCCGCTGAGCGGGCCTTCGTGCGTCAGGTACGCGCGGCGGTGGTCGTCGAGCATGCGCAGGAGGTTGATCTGCGCGTCGATGCCCGCGGTGCCGCCGCGGCTGCGCGTGTCGCTGTGGCTGATGCCGTCGGGGAAGTCGTCGCTGAGCGTCGCGAAGGCGCGCAGGACGGGATCGTCGTCGTCCGCGCCGTTCTCGAGCTGCAGCATCAGGTCGTAGTGGTCGCCGCGGCCGGGCCAGCCGGTGTGATGGAGGACGACGAAGCGCATGCGCACCGTTCTCTTTCACCACAGAGATCACAGAGAACACAGAGGAACTACACGACGCTCCTCTTTATCCCGTTCTTGAGCAGCCTCACGTGAGCTTGATCTTGCCCTGCTCCGCCAGGCGGTCGATGCAGTGCGCGGCGGTGGTGAATCCGACGTGGAGTTCCTTCAGCAGCACGTCGGTGTGCACCCGGCCGGCCTTCTTGAAGGCCGCTTCGGCCTTCGCGAGCAGTTCGTTGGGGATGAACTCGTGGTGCGCGCGGGCATCGGCTTCGGGCGCCGCGCCGGCGGCCTCGAGGTAGCCCAGCTTCTTCAGTTCGTCGATGATCTGCCGCGCGCCTTCCTGCACCGAGACGGCGGAGGTGTCGACGACAATCTCGGGCTTCAGCGGTTCCTCGTACGGGTCGTCGACGCCGGTGAAGCTCATGCCCTTGCCCGCGGCGACGGCCTCGCGCGCCTTCTTGTACAGGCCCTTGATGTCGCGCTGTTCGCAGACGTCCAGCGGGCACTTGGCGTAGACCTCTACGAAGTTTCCGATCAGCCTGCGGTTCTCGTCGCGGATGGCGCGGTACGGGCTGATGGCGGCGGTGATGGCGATGCCGCCGTGGCGCGTGACCAGGTGCGCGACGAAGCCGATGCGGCGGATATTGGTGTCGCGGTCTTCCTTGCTGAAGCTCAGGCCCTTGCTGAGATGCTGGCGCACGACGTCGCCGTCGAGCAGGTCGACGAGCCGGCCGGCGGAACGCAGGCGATCGGCGACCTCGTTGGCGAGCGTGGACTTGCCGGAGCCGGAGAGGCCGGTGAACCAGAGGGTGAAGCCCTTGGGCATCGCGTGCCTGCTCCTTGCAAAAGCGGCTCCGCGGTTGCGGAGCCTGCTCGAAAATCCGTTTATCGGGGATGGTGCGGCAGGTGTCAACTCGCCGCGCGCGGGCCGCGTGGCCTCTTACTCCTGGCGGGCGGTCCTGGTGCTCCAGCGTTCGAAGGAGGCGTAGAGGTAGCCCAGCAGGATGGCGCTGACGGCCAGGCAGAAGATGACGTAGGCGGGCCAGATGGCGGCCGGCGCGACGACGGACTTGCTGCCCAGGTCGCGGAAGGTGACCGAGTAGATGGCCTCGAACGGGCTGGTGAAGCAGTACCAGGTGATGTTCTCGGCCTTCATCTGGGAGAACGTCAGCAGCAGCGTGCCGACGGCGACGGGCGCGCCGAAGAGGATCAGGACGCTGGTGTACGTGACGATCATGCTCTGCAGCGTTGAGCGGAAGACCATCGAGAAGAACATGCCCAGGCTCGTCTCGAGGATGATCGTGACGAGCAGGATCAGCAGGTAGACGCCCAGCACCACGATGCGCGCCGAGAACGGGTTGGCGTTGGTGCCGTCGGCCGAATGCCCGCCGACGAGCAGGTAGAAGAGCAGCGTGACGCCGATCAAACCGGTAAGGAAGATGGAGAGTCGGCAGCAGGCGATGAACTTGCCGCTGATGATCTGGGCAGGGCGGATGAGCGTGGTCATCAGCAGGTCCAGCGTGCCGCGTTCGCGTTCCTGGGTGAACGCGTTGCTGGCGAAGGCCGGCGCGACCAGCATGGTGAAGACGACCAGGTAATCGACGAAGACGTATTCCTTCTTCAGGTACAGGAAGGTGAGGAAGACGACGGACAGGAACATGCTGATCTGGATGATCAGGCGCAAAAAGAGCGTCCCGCGGCCGAAGATCTCGCTGCGCACTTCCTTCTGGTACATCGGGTTGCTGCTGTCGGGCAGCAGTTCGTCGTTGCGCGGCGGCGCCAGCAGGTTGTCGGGGAAGCGGTCGCGCACCAGCACCAGGCCTGTCTGCGTCGAGATGTCTTCTTCCTCGGCGGCCTTGAAGACCGGGTCGAAAGGCTGGCGCAGGCGCCGCTGGCAGGCCTGGTACATCAGCAGCGTCGCGACCAGCAGCAGGACCGTGGGCCACAGCGCCACCGAGAGGTGGAAGAAATTGTCGAAGCTGAACGCGAAGACCAACAGCACCAGCGTCAGCGGCAGCACCACCAGGTAGGTGATGGACAGCGACGTCTGCGTGCGGTGGAAGAACGTCGAGCACGCCAGGCCGATCATGCCGAAGGTCGCGGCTACGGTGACCAGCAGCATGTACAGCCCGCTGACTTCGTAGATGTCCACGCCCGGCAGCCAGACGGCGCAGACGGTGACGATGGGCGCGGTGGAGAGCACGAGGAGGAAAAGGTACAGCACCGAGCTGAGGAACTTGCCCATCAGGATCGTGTGCGGCTGGATGGGGGAAGTCAGCAGCAGGTCCAGGCAGCGCTTCTCTTTCTCCAGCGTCATCGCGCTGGCCGAGAACGCCGGCGCCAGCACGCTCAGCAGCACCATCTGTCCGATGCCGAAGAACTGGAAGAGCTTGCGGGCCATCTGGCTGTGCGCGGCCACCTCTTCGCCCTGGGGCCAAGCCAGGAAGATCACCGCGCCGAGGATCAGCAGGAAGAAGAAGTGGAGGATGAAGGCCTTGTTCGAACGCAGCGCGGTGAGCAGTTCGCGCCGCAGCACCGGGTTCTCGATGGCGAGGAAGATGGAATCCGCGAGCCCGAGCTTCTCGCGCGGGTGCAGGTCCCCCTGGGTAGGCGCGGCGTCCTTGGCCGGCGCCTTGCCCGCTTCCAGATTCATCGGTACCGCTTCGCCGGAATCGCCCATCGCCTCACTCGGTTTCCACGCCCGAGTCCCGGGTTACAGTCTCCGGCAAACGGGGCACGTCCACAACCTGCGAAAGCCGGCGCCTGAAATCTTCAGGCCACCAGCCCCTTCGTGATCTTCATGAACGCCTCTTCCAGGTCCGCTTCCTCTTCCTGGAACCAGACGACCGGCACGCCTTTCTCGAGCAAATCCTTGTGCAGGTTTACGACGTCGTTGTCGTTGCCGATGAACTCGAACTTGAACTCGCCGTCGGCGCCGCTGAGGTTCTTGACGTGCTCGTGGTGCGCCAGCATCACCTCACAGGTCTCCATCTGCGCCGAGACCACCACGCGCACGACGCGGTTCTGGCGTATCGAGCGGATCACGTCCTTTACCGGTCCGGCGGCCAGCAGCTTGCCGCGCTCGATAATGCCGATCTTGTTGCAGAAGTCCGCCAGCTCCGGAAGGATGTGCGAGCTGATCAGGATGGTCTTACCCATCTTCTGCAGTTCGCGCAGCAGGGCTTTCATCTCGACGCGCGCGCGCGGGTCCAGGCCGCTGGCGGGCTCGTCGAGGATCAGCACCGGCGGGTCGTGCACCAGGGTCTTGGCCAGGCACAGGCGCTGCTGCATGCCGCGGCTGAGGCCGTTGACGAGCGTGTCGCGTTTGCTGGTCAGGTCGACGAGGTCCAGCACGTCGTCGATCAGCGCGCGGCGCTTGCTGCGCGGCAGGCCGTAGGCGGTGGCGAAGAAGTCGAGGAACTCCCAGACCTTCATGCCGTCGTAGACGCCGAAGGTGTCGGGCATGAATCCGATGCTGCGCTTCACTTCGTCGATCTGCTGCGTCACCGAATAGCCGTTGATCCAGGCCTTGCCGGCGGTGGGCTTCAGCAGCGTGGTCAGGAAGCGGATGGTGGTGGTCTTGCCGGCGCCGTTGGGGCCGATGAACCCGAAGACGTCGCCCTGCTCGATGTCCAGGTCCAGGCTGTCGACGGCCACGAACTGGCCGTAGCGCTTGGAGAATCCGCGGATCTTGATCATCGTTCGTTCTTCCTTACTGGCGCGTGTCCTTGCCCTGGATGCTGCCCTGCACCTTGATCAGGCCCACCGGCCAGGTCAGGTCTTCGTCGGGCACCCGCCCGCCGGTCGTGGTGATGTTCGTCAGCGAGATCTTCAGCGTCAGGATGCCCTTCTCGCCGTGCATCGACGGCTTGAGCGGCAGGGTGAACGAGACGGGGATCGATTTGCCGCCCGCGATCAGGTCCACCCGGCGGACCGGGACCTGCACGGCCTCCCAGCGGCGGTTGCTGCCGCGCATGGTCTCGATTTCCACCTTCAAGTCCCCGCGGTAGGACGTGGGAAAGGACTTTGTCTCGCCCGACGGAGCGGGAGCCGAGAGATTGAAGGTGAAGCTCAGCACCGGGTTGGAAATGCCGCGCAGGCGCCCGGCGGGCTGCAGGGCTAGGAAACAGGTGCCTTCGCCCGAAGGCATGCGCCCCAGTTCCGCGCGGGCGGGAAGCGGGCGGAACTTCGTCTCTTCCATGCCGCCGAATTCGCCGCTCAGGTCGGGCGGGAGCGGCGAGTACTGGATGCGCATGCCGCCGGACTGCGAGACGTCGCCGGCCGCGAATTCCTGAGCGATGGGCAGCAGCAGCAGGCTGAATCCGTGCTGCCGTTCGGGCGTCTCGCCGTCGACCTGGACCGGCAGCAGGCCGCCGTCGATCCAGGCGGCGAGGAAGCCCTGGCCCTGGTCGCGGACGCGGGCATCCAGGCGCTTCTGGACGTACTGGACCAGGGCGTTCTTGCGGTTCTGGGCGTCCTGGCCGCGGGCCTTCCCGAAGACGATGCTGCGCCCGAAGAAGGCCTCTTCCAGCCGCGGGCTCCAGCCTTGGCCGGTCGTGGCGGGAAGCTGGATGACCTCGGCCTCGCGCGCGTTCGGCGCCAGATCGTCCCTCAGAAAGTAGCCCCGCGGAACGCCGCGCGGGTCGGGCACCAGCAGGGCCGCATTCAGCAGGTGGTAGGGCGAGCCGTTGCGCAGGCGCAGGGTGTAGCCGTTGCCGTCGTCGTTCTCGCGCAGGGTCACGTCGATGCCGTCGTCGAGGTCGACGCGGTGCACGATCTCCAGGCGCCGCGTGTCGCGCGCCTGCACCAGCAGGTCCTCGATGGACAGCTTCCCGGGTTCGTCGCGGATTCGCATCTCGGGCAGGCGCTCGACAGCGCGCAGGTCCATCTGCGCGATCGAGACCAGGTGCCCGGGCGCGGCCTGCAGGAACTCGCCCTTGATCTTGTCCGAGCCGAAGCCGATATCGTACTCGTCGCGCGAGGGCGCATAGAGCGCCAGGAAGGTGCGCGCCACGCCGCTGTGCTGCCGCGCGCCGGCTTCCAGGACCGTGACCTCGTTGAGCGTGAATTTGCCGCGGGTGTAGCCGACGTACCAGGCGAGCATGGAGAAGGCCACCGCGTACAGCGGCACGGCCAGCCAGGCGATCTCGCGGCGCCGGAACCAGCCGAAGACGAAATAGTTGCCCGGCACGGCGAAGAGCAGGAACAGCAGCAGGAAGCTGGCCACGGTGGTTCGTTCGGGCGTCTCGACCGGCGTGTCGTTGGCGAAGGACTCGTCCAGCGCCCGGCGCAGGCCGGGCAGGTCCGCCCGGTCGTAGACGGTCTCCGAGTCGCCGAACCAGCTGGTGCTCTGCTGGCGCCCTTCGGCTTCCTGGAAGCTGAACTGGAAGAGCGGGCGCTGGCCGTAGAAGTTGAGGATGCCCAGCGGCAGCGACTCGCGGCCTTCCCAGTTGGCCAGCAGCGGATCGTTGAGCGAGAAGGCCAGGAAGGTCACCGTGCCCATGCCCAGTTCGCGCTCGGACATCTCGATGAAACCGGTGGCGGTGTTGCGCTTGATGATGCGATTGACGCCGGACTCGGCGGAGACTTCCACGATCGGAATCGTGGCCTCGGGGTTCGCGGGCGTGAACGGCGGCGCGACCTGGTCCAGGCCCGGGAGGCGCGCCGCGCCGCGCACTTTTACGCCGGCCAGTTCGGCGATGCTGCGCGTCTGGCCATCGGGCGTCTTCAGGCGCGCGGGATCCCCGCCGCTGGTGATCAGCAGGTGCCCGCCGGCCTGGACGTAGGTCTCCAGCGCGGCGATCTGGTCGTCTTTCAGGTGCTCGGTGGGCGGCCCGTCGATGATGATCAGGTCGGCCAGCATCAGGTCGTGCCAGCGGTCGGGCAGGTCCTCGGGAGACACCACGGCCACGCGCCGGCCTTCGGGCCCGGCGCCGGGGTCGAACCCCGCGTCGGGGCCCAGAGCGCTGCGGTCGCGCTTGGAGAGCAGGTACTTGAAGGCGCCGGACTGGTCGCTGACGACGACGACTAGGCGGTCGTTGCTCTGATCCAGGTCGCGAATGCTGATGTGGCGGTTGAAGGTCGTGCCGTTGGCGGTGATGTTGACGACGATCTCGCCGAACGCGAACTCCGGGCACAGCACGCTGAATCGGAAGAGCTGCTTGCTGGCGGGCGGGATCTCGAAGTCCTGGCGGTAGCGCGAGGTGTACGGCACGATGCCCGTGTTGGTCTCGCGCGTCGGGTCCAGCTGGATCGACATGGTGCCGGCGTAGTCGGTCTTCTCGGTGGTGTTTTCCAGTTCCACCACCAGCGGCAGCCACTTGCCGCGGCGCGCGTAGCAGGCCCAGTTGCCCGAGCCCGGCCGCGTGTGCAGCGACTCGGCCTTGCGCTTCTCGTCCATCTCCGGCGGCGCCAGCTGCGCGGTGGCGAAGTCGCGGAAGGCGCTCCACGCCGAGAAGCGGAAGGGCTGGGGCTTGAGCTTCTTCTTTTCTTCCTCGGTGAGTTCCGTCTTCGCGCCTTCGGCGCTGTCGCCTTCGGCGGCGATGGCGGCGGCGCGGCGGGCAAGGGGAGCCAGCAGGAGCAGGAGCGTCAGAAGGGCAAAGATAGGCCCTGTTCGGCATACGCCTGAAGTTCGTTCGATCATGCCACCGCCCGTTGCCGTGCCGCCTGCGTTTGGTACCGGGTCATCTTACCACACGACCTCCGGTGCGCCGTCAACCTCGAGACCTGTAAAAAGGCTGCAAAAACCTGACCGGATGCGGCCTTGACGGCGGTCATCGCTGCTACCTTGACTAACGATACGAAGAATTCGTCTCCAGGTTTTTATCTTGTAGGATTTCACGAAAATCTTTTGCGGAAGTCACCCAAATTCCAGCTTCATAAGGCTTTGCGGCGTTTCCGCGGCGCCGGGAGGGGGGCCAGCCTTGCTGTAAAGTGGCGCAGGATAGGCGCTTCGGTGACGATGCGCAGGCCCCGGATGCGTCGGCGCTCCCGCGCCAGCAGGGCAGCGACTTCGATGCAGTAGTCCACGTGGGCCTGCGTGTAGACCCGCCGGGGCAGGGCCAGACGCACCAGTTCCTGGCGCGCGGGCGTCTCTTCCTGGCCGCCGGAACTTCTGCGGCCGAACATCAGGCTTCCGATCTCCACCGCGCGGATGCCGCCTTCCAGGTACAGCGCCGCCGCGAAGGCCTGGCCCGGGAACTGCCATGGCGGAATGGCGGGCAGGAACGCGCGCGCGTCGACGTACACCGCGTGCCCGCCGAAGGGCTTCAGCACCGGCACGCCCGCCGTTTCGAGCCCGCGGCCCAGGTACGCCACCGTCGCGGCGCGGTAGCGCAGGTAGTCCTCGCCGGTTACTTCGGTCAGGCCCTGCGCGAGCGCCTCGAGGTCGCGCCCGGCCATGCCGCCGTAGGTCGTGAAGCCTTCGTTGAGGATCAGGAGGTTGCGCAGCGGCGCCAGCAGCTTGGCGCTCGTGAAGGCCAGCAGGCCGCCGATGTTGACCATGCCGTCCTTCTTGGCGCTGATCCAGCAGCCGTCGGCGAGGCGGAACATCTCCTCGGCGATGGCGCGCACGGATTTGTGCGCGTAGCCGCGCTCGCGCGTCTTGATGAAGTAGGCGTTCTCGGCGAAGCGCGCCGCGTCGAGGAAGAAGGGCTTGCCGTAGCGCGTGCAGAGCCGGCGGATGCCCTTCAGATTGCCCATGCTGACGGGCTGGCCGCCGGCGCTGTTGTTGGTCACCGTCGCGGTCACCAGCGGGATGCGGTGGCCCTCGCGCTTGAGCAACCGCTCGAGCGCCGCGAGGTCCATGTCGCCCTTGAAGGGGTGTATGCTCTGCGTGTTGCGGCTTTGCGGCGCGGGCAGGTCCAGGGCCTCGGCGCCGCTGGTCTCGACGTGCGCGCGTGTGGTATCGAAGTGGCTGTTGTTCGGGATCACCGTGCCGGGGCCGCCGAAGACCGAGAAGAGCAGCTTCTCGGCGGCGCGCCCCTGGTGCACCGGCAGCACGTGGCGGAAGCCCGTCAGCCTGCGCACGACGTCTTCGAGCCTGCGGAAGCTGGTGGCCCCCGCGTAGGCCTCGTCGCCGCGCAGCAGCGCCGCCCACTGTTCGACGGACATCGCGCCGGTGCCGCTGTCGGTCAGCAGGTCGACGGTGACCTTGTCGGCGGGGAGATTGAAGAGGTTGTAGCCCGCGCGCTTCAGCAGTGCGGCGCGCTCCCGCCGCGTGGTGAACGGGATCGGCTCGGCCATCTTGATCTTGAACGGCTCGATGATGGTCTTGAAGCGCCGGTCTATTGGATTCATGTCCTCAGCATAGACCCTTTTTCCGGAGGGCGAAGCGCCTATTCGGCCGCCACGCGTTCGAGGATCACCCACGAAAAGAGCGGCGCCCCGTCGGACTTGACGATCCGCCAGCCGGGCGGGGGCTTGAGGATATTCAGGCGCCGGTACGCCTGGTACGGCTCCGGCAGGGGCGCGGCGGTAAAGAACTCGCCGAAGAGATTCTCGCGCCCGGCCAGGCTATCGGCTTCGACGATCAGGTAGCGCGCGTTGCGTTTCGCCGCGTAGGCCTGGAACGATTCGAAGTCGGGCAGCGGCGGCACGTCGAGCCACAACTCGTCGTGCCCGGCCAGCCACTGAACCTGGTAATTGGGATACAGCAGCGGCGTCTGGAAGCAGAGCGCCTGCTGCGGCACCGCGACGTCGCGCATCCAAGCGGCCAGCGGCAGGAAGCCCGGCGGCGCCGGCACCGCGCCCATGGGCGCCTTGACGGCCGAAGGCCGCAGCCAGAGGGCCGCTGGAATAACCGTCCCGTACAGCGCCGCGGCCAGCAGCAGTCCGGCACGCAGGCGCGCGCGCTTGAACGCGGGAAACCGCCGCGGGAACTTCCGGCGCCGGCGCCGGAAGAGATCCGCCGCGCCGCGCAGCGCCAGGAACGCGACCACCGGTCCCAGGATGGCCGAGAGCCGCACCGCCGGCGTGTGCACGTACCAAGCCATCAGCGCAAAAGCACAGGCCAGGAACGCGAGCGTGTAGACGCGCGTCCACAGGCCGCGCAGCGTCCACCAGCCCCACGCCGCCAGCAGCAGCACCGGGCCGCCAAGCAGGTACACAGGTGCGGGCGCAGCCTTCGCGGGGTCGCGCAGCAGCGGATCGAAGTACTGCGCGGCCAGGTCGAGTTGCTGCACGGCGCCGGTGGCCAGTCGCGCCGCGGCATCGCCGAGCGAATGTGTCTGGAACCAGGTGCGGACGTTGAACTCCTGCAGGCCCTGGAAGAGCAGGCGGTGCTGGTCCCAGTCGTCGATCCACAGGCACGCGCCGGCGTCCGAGTAGAACGGCGAGCCTTTCTGCAGGAAGCGGTCCACCATCAGGGGCGCCGCCAGCAGCGCGAATCCGAGCGCGAAGAGCCCGGCCCCGCGCGCCGCATGGATGCCCTCGAGCCGAGACGGTGGTCTCCGCCGCGCCAGCTTATAGAGGAGGCACGCGCCCAGCGCGGCCGCGCCGGCCAACGCAAGCAGCAGCGCCGAGGCCTTGATCCACCATGCCGCCGCGACCAGCAGCCCCGCGCCTAACCAGCCGCCCGGCACGCGCCACTGCATCGAGCACGCCAGCCAACCGGCGAAGATCGCGGCGAAGATGAGCGGCTCGGCAGTGATCTCCGGCGCCGTCAGCAGCCACGGCGTCGAGGCCGCCAACACGGCCGCCAGGGCCAGCGCCGCCGGAGCGCCCAACCGCCGGTGCGACAGAAGATAGATGGCGAAGAGGCCGAGCGCGCTCAGCACGATCGCGATCATGCGCGCGGGGCGCACGGCGGAGAGGCTGCGCTCGATGCCCGGCGAGACCAGCAGCGCCATGGCCGGGTTGCGGTTGTGGTAGGGATACTCGCCGCGGAAGCACGCCGCCAGGAAACCGGGTGCACCGCCGTGTTCGGCGATCCAGTTGGCCTCGTCGAAATAGAAGGTCTCGTCGCGTTTGGGATAGTAGTCGTACGAGAGCGACCAGGCGGTGACGGCGAAGAGAACCGCTATCAGCGCGGCCGCGCCCAAGCCGCAGCGCCGCTCGATGCGCAGCCAGCGCCGTGCTTGCACAAGAGCAACCGTTGGGCTGGCATCAATCGCGGGTGAAACGGGCGCGTCGGGCATGCGAGCGGGTATAGTCGAAGCCGTCTTAACGTCAATCCTGTGAAAGGGTTATCTGCTCCCGGCGGCACTCCGAAGATTCCCGCGAAGGCGCGAAAGGTTCAATCCTCCTCCGGTAACCTCTACGTGCGCGGCGGCGGCCCAATATTGATGGGCCCGCATCGTTTGATTAGCGTCCCGGTGGGGTTACCCTGGGACCAGGCACCCACTCGAGCAGCAAGAGGAAGCGAGGAGTCCATGGTCATGGCTAAGAAGAAGAGCTCGATGAAGGGCAAAGCGAAGAAGCCCTCCTCTAAAAAGGGCAAGCGCGCCACGAAGGCCAAGGCGAAAGGCAAGGCCAAGCCGCAGGAGACGCGCGAGGTCCCCGGCACGAGCCTGCTGGACCAGTTCAGCGAGACCCTGCTGGCGGCGGGCGCGAAGGCCGAGCAAATGGGGCGCTGGAGCTTCGACCGGCTGGAACGCTACGGCAAGCTGGGCATCGCCCGAGCGGAGTTGGAACGCGAACGCTTCGCGCTGAACGGCGAGTACCAGGCGCTGGGCGAAGCCGCCGCCGGGGCCTGGGAAAAGACGCCCCGCAGCGTCCTGGCCCCGGACCACCCGGCCGTGGCCGAGGCCCTGAAGGCCGTGCGGGCGCGCCTGGCGCGCATCCGCGAGATCGAGGCGCAGATGGCCACGATCCGGACCTCAGGCGAAGCCTAGCAGCCCCTGAATTCTGCATTTCCACGAGCGTCAAACGTCATAGAATAAGTTGGTGACTATGACGACGGGCCTGCGGTACGTCCTTTCGCAGGCCGCTATGGAGGACGCGCCCGTGGCCCACCGCACTGCCGTATTCCTTTTCTTATTGACGGTCTGTCTACTGGTCCTGTACGCCGGCGGCGCCGGACGCGCTCACGCCAGCGCGCTCGAGGACGCCCAGGCGCTGCAGAAGGAGGCCAACCAACTCCTGCGCCAGGCCAGCCAGGGCGAGACCGACGCCAAGGTTTACGCGCAGGCAGTCTTCAAGCTTCAGAAGGCCGAGCAGCTCCTGGAACAGGCGGGCGGCGGCGCGGCGGTGGAGCAGATGCAGTCCGAGATCGCCGCGGCGATCTTCTGGGCCAGGCGCTTCGCCAACATCAACGTCATCCACGAACTGGAGAAGGGTGACACCGGCGGCGGAACCACGCCGTCCACAAAGCCTGATTCCGGCAAGCCGGCCGACCAGCCCAAGGAGCCGGCACCGGAGCCGGCAAAGCCCGCCGAACCGGCCAAGCCGCCCGAGACGCCGGCGCCTCCACCGCCGCCCCCGCCTCCGCCTCCGCCCGAACCCGCCAAGCCCGCGGACACCAAGCCCGTGGACGAGAAGTCCGCGGAAGCGGCGTACAAGAGCGCCGAGGCCTTCGAGGGCGCGCACAAGGACGACGACCATCTGGTCGCGATGCGCTGGTTCCAGGTGGCCGAAGGCTTCCCGGGCTCGGAGTGGTCCCTGCGCGCGCTGGCGAAGGCCCGCGAGGCCCAGGCACGCGTGAAGGCCAAGCTGGACGCCGAGAAGATGGCGACCATGAGCCCCGACGAGAAGCTGATCGCCGAAGGCGACGTACTCCTGAACCAGAAGAAGTACCTGGAGGCCCTGCGGAAATACCAGGATTCGCAGAACCTCAAGAACACCACGCTGGCCGCTCGGCGCATCGGCGACACCTACCTGCAGGTGGGCTTCAATCTGCGCGACGATTTCACGCCCAAGTATCTGGAGTTGATGCGGAGGTTCAACGAGGCCCGCAGCCGCGGCCAGGCGGCGGTGGCCAACGGCTACGCCCAGCAGGCTCGCAACCTGAACGCCACCCTGGGCAAGGATGTCCTGCACAACTACAACCAGGCGATGAAGAGCTACGAAAAAGGCCTGAGCATCGCCGTGGGCAGCGATTTGATCTGCGAGCTGCAGATCGGGATTCTGAACTACTGGATGAAACGCCCCGGTCCGGCCAAGTCGACGATCACCCGCGCGCTGGAAAAGTACCAGCCGAAGAACGACGAGGAGCGGACGGTCATGGAGTCGGCACGGACCCTGCTGCCGCGCATCCGTTAGTTAATAGAGCGATGTGTGCCGGGCTCAGCGGCCGGTCAATCGCTTGATGATCGCCGCGCAGCGTTCGGCTTCCCACCACGAGGCGCCCGGGAAGACGAGTTGGTGGATGGCGTCCTTCACCTTAAAGGTCAGCGTGCGGTTCCCGGTGCCGGGCTCGGTGCTGATGCTCGAGGAAGCGATGTCGGGCATCTGGATCACCAGGCTCGAACCGCTCTCCTTGGCCGCCAAGCTGTTGAAGGGCGTGTTGGCGAGCTTCTCGAGCGTCTTGCGCACCAGCTCGCGCTCCTCCGACTTGCTGCGTTCGCTCTTCAGGCTCCGGAAGATGCTGGTGGCGCGGCTGGCGAACGTGGGGCCCACGTCGGTGGCCGTGACGCCGGTCTCGGGATCGACCTCGCCTGCCTTCGCGATCACGATGCGCTCCCGCGACATCGCCCCGAATGCGAAGTACACGATGCGCTCCTGCCGGTAGAAGCAGCGGAAGGAGTGCAGGATGTCCAGGCGCGTCATCATCACCATCGTGCGGCTGGACAGGCTGGCGCCGCCGCCGGCCAGCCCTGTCTGAAGCGCCTTGATGCGCTCCTGCGCGCGCTGGATCTCCAGGGGCGAGAAGTCCGGCTGTCCACCAGCCAGCTCGAGGAATCGGTTGTAGAGCACGATGGCGCGGCCGCGGTCCTTTCCCGGGTAGTCGGGACGCTCATAGATGCGCGCCAGCGCGCGGTAGCCGCCGGCCTCGTCCGCGTGCTCCGAGATGTACAGCTCGATCATCGCGATGGCGCGTTCGAAACTTCCCGACGCGCACCACAGCGCCGCGACTTCCTCGAGCAGGTTCGCGCCCTTGCTGCGGCTGGTCTGCAGTAGGTGCTGCGCCGCGGCGAGGGCGCAGCCGTGGCGGCGGTTCCAGTTGGTGCAGACCAGGCAGTCGCCCAGCGTCCCGACCAGGATGTCGGCGCCCGGCAGCGCCTCGGCAGCCATGCCCTCGGCGTACTTGCAGTGCCCGCGGCTGGGATCGTACGCCCAGCGGCGGTCGTTGAGGCGCTGGAAGTAGGACAGGGGCGCGTCGGGCGGCAGGGCATCGGGGTTGCCCAGGCGGACCTGGTCGCGCGGTGGCGCGGGCGGCACTTTCACCGACTGCGCGTTGGCGCTGGAGCCAGGCTTGGGGATCGTGCGCCCGCTGGCCGTGCGGAAGGGCTGGTCCGGGGCCTCGCGCGGCGTGTAGGCCGGAGGCGGCTCGAGGATGGTGTTCATCTGCGCGCGGCTGCTGGCCGGCAGCTGTGCCACGAAGCCTGCGGGGATGTCCACCGTGTCGTCCTTCTTGGGCGGGCGCGGCGGCTGGTTGCCCGCCGGCGCACCGGGCCAGGGAGCCGGGCCCGCGCGTGCGACGGTGACGCCCTGCGGCGCGATCTCCTTCGGCGGCTGCGCGGCGGGCGCGCCTTCCGGCATCTTGACCTTGGTGGCGTCGGGAATCAGGTCTTCGCTGGAGACCATCTGTTCGCGCTCGGGCTTCTCGAAAGCCTTCGCCGCGTGCTTGGCGAGGGTCGATTCGGCCAGCGCGGTGTTGACATTGATCTGGACCAGCGCCTCGAGCAGCTCGTTTGCCGTCTGGAAGCGCTCCTCGGGCTTCTTGGCCAGCATCTTGATGCAGATCGTCTCGAGCTGCTCGGGGATATCCGGGTTGATCTCGCGCAGCGAATCGGGCGCCTCGTACTGGTGCTTGAAGATCAGCGAAGCGACGTTCTCGCCCTGAAAGGGCGGGCGGCCCGCCAGGCACTCGTAGAGCACGCAGCCGAGGCTGTACAGGTCCGAGCGCGTGTCGACTTCCTTGCTCATGCCCTGCTCGGGCGACATGTACGTCGGCGTGCCCATGATCTGGCCGTCCTGCGTCAGAGACTCCTCGGTGCTCGTCGCTTTCGCCAGGCCGAAGTCCATGACCTTGATGAGCCCCGTGCGCGAGATCATGATGTTGTGCGGTTTGATGTCGCGGTGCACGATGCCGTGCTCGTTGGCCATCGCCAGCGCCTTCGCTACCGCGCGAACGATCTCCACGGACTCGCCCACGTTGAACGTCTGGCCGGCCTGCAGCAGGCTGTGCAGGTCCTGGCCCTCGATGTACTCCATCGTGTAGTACGGCGCGCCCTTGTGCTCGCCGATCGTGTAAATCTGGATGATGTTGGGATGGACCAGCTGCGCCGCCGAACGCGCCTCGCGGTGGAAGCGCTGCACGAAGCGGTCGCCGCTGCTGGCCGGGCGCGACAGCAGCTTCAGCGCGACCCAGCGGTCCAGGGTCACCTGGCGCGCGCGGAAGACGACGCCCATGCCGCCTTCGCCGAGCTTCGACTCTAGAACGAATTCGCCGATCTTGTATGCGCCGGACATCCATGCTCTCCGCCGCCGGCTTTGAAGCAGCCGGGGCTATATGAAACCCTGACTTTAGAGTAGCTCACGAAGTGCGCAAGCGGAAGCTAAAGTAGGGAGAATTCCACCGTAACCGTATATCCTGAAACAGGCTAGGGAAAGAAACGTTTACCTTGGCAGGACCCGAAAAGGCCGGGGGCGAAGGTGTATCCGCGCGTCCTGGAGGGAAGCCCAGGCCCATGCGCCGCCGCAGCGCTCCCCCCGGCAACTTCCTTGGAGCTCCCGCCTCGCCCTTGCCAATCGCTCCAAGATACCGGATAAGCAGGACCCCCATGGCACTCAACGACGTCCCTTCCGGCCCCCCGGAGGCCTCGGCCGGCACGGCTTCGCCCGGCGCCGAGCCTCACGCGCCGCCCGTGCAACCCCTGGCGCAGCCGCCGGATGCCGCGGCGGGCGAAGCGAACGGTTCGGGGACGGTCTTCGCCAACCGGGCCTTCCGCTGCCTCTTTGGCGGGTCGCTTTGCAGCACGCTCGGTGACCGGCTCTTCAACATGGCCGTCATCGGCGCGGTGATGATCGCCTTCGGGCAGGCCGCGCGCGAGGTGGCGCTCATCACCATCGCGGGCGTGCTGCCGCAGGTGTTGGTCTACCCCTTCGTCGGTTCGATGGTCGACGCCGTGGACCGCCGCCGCCTGATGTGGGGCATCTGCCTGGTGAAGATGTCGCTGGTGCTTCCGGTGATCTATCTCCTGTCCAATGCTGGGGATCCGTCGTTCCACGAAAGCTGGGTGGTGCTCCTGCCGGCGGTCTTCGTGCTCTCGCTGATCTCGGTGCCGTTCAGCCCCGCGCGTGCGGCGGCGGTGCCGGACGTGGTGCCGGCGGCGCGGCTGGGGATGGCGGCGAGCCTCCTGGCGGCGACGGGGCTGATCAGTATCCTGCTGGGCACATTCGTGGGCGGCAAGCTGGCGGTGGTGCTGGGGCCGGCGTGGGTGGTGCCGATCGCCGCGGGGCTCTTCGGCCTGGGCGTGGTGGCGCTGCGCGCGCTGCCCAAGTCCGTCGCGGTGCCGGGGATGCGCCGGCCCGGCGGGGAACTCGAGCACGCCGCCGGGGCCGCGTCTGCAGCCGCGCGCGTAAAGGCTTACCTGCGCGAGACCTGGACGGGGCTGCGCTACTGCACGCAGCGGCGCGGCGTCACGGCGCTGATCCTTTTCGAGACGACCTTCTGGACGACGGCCGTGACGTACTACACGCTGCACGTCTGGCACGCGGTCACGAAGCTGCACCTCGCGGAGAAGGACAGCGTCGCCTACTTCGCCGCGGCGATGGGCGTGGCGGGGCTGGGGCTGATCGCGGGCGTCGCGCTGATCGGCAAGCTCTGCCGCATCGTCACGCCGCTGTACACCTACCCGCTCAGCTACCTCGCGATGGGCGCGGCGATGGCCGTGATCCTGGGCCGCGAAGGCGTGGCGGGGCCGGACGCGCTGAGCGCCGCGTACACGCAGCTGCCTTGGCTCTTTGCCTTTGGCGTGGCGGGGGGGACGCTGATCGGGCGCGTCGACGCGGACATGCTGGCGGTGGTGGAAGCGCCGCTGCGCGGGCGGGTCTTCAGCGTGAAGGGCTTCGTCTTCAGCGCGGCGATGCTGGGGACGCTCTTTGGCCTGAGTCTCATCGATCCGAAGGACGACGCGGCGTTCGAGACGGTGGCGTACGTCGCGCCGCGGATGCTGATGTGGCTGGCGCCGGCGGTGCTGGTGCTGGCGTGGCTGCTGGACTGCGGGATCTACGCCAACCGCGCGAAGGTCGTGGCCGGGCCCGTCGAAATCTTCAGCTATTGGTTCGCGCGTGCGTTCACGCAACTCGCCGCGCGGACGTACTTTAGGCAGACGCTGGTGGGCGGGGAAAAACTTCCGCGCTCGGGTCCGGTGATCCTGGCGGCCAACCACGGCAGCTTCGGCGATCCGTTCTGGCTCGGCTGCATGATGCCGCGGCGCGTGCAGTACCTGATGCACGCCTCGTACTACAACGGCATCGGCCACCCGTTCTACCGGCTGATGGCGACGGTGCCGGTGGACACCACGAGCCAGACGCGCGCGCTGAAGCAGCTGGCCGCCGCGCTGGAAGAAGGCATCTGCGTGGGCATGTTCCCCGAAGGCCACGTCAGCGACGACCAGAAGCTGCAGAAGCCCGAGAACGGCGTCGCGTTTCTGGCGAAGCGCACCGGCGCGCCCGTGTATCCCGTTGCGATCAAAGGGAATACAAAAGCGTATTGGCGGCAGGCGCGCTTCCCCCGGCCGTACAAGATCACCGTCATCGTCGGCGATCCGATCGTGATTCCGCCCGAGACGCCGCGGCAGGAGATCCCGCGCTACAGCGACCTCATCATGGAGCGCATCGCCGAGATGCTCGGCGAACCCCCGCCGCCGAAGGCCTACCAGCCGAAAGAAGGGAAGGGCGGGCAGCCCGAATCGCCCGCCGCGGAATAGAATTTCGTGCACATGGCGCGTGCAATTTTTCTGAAAATCCGCAAAGAATTCCTCCCGAAACGCGCGCGAGGATTGCACCAGGCGCGTAAATTTCGCTCTGAAACGTAGCGAGATTTCGTTAGCGCAGAACGTTCTGCACTAACGAAATTTCGCGAGTTGGCCTCTTCAAATTAGCGAGATCTCGCGAATCACCACGTGCTGCGCGACGTGCTGGAGTGCACATGGCGATTTGTATCGATTTTTGCTCGATTCCAGCAAGGTGCACCAAACTTTCGCGTTCGAAATCCTTGGACTTACGACGTTTTTGCGCGAGGTGCTGCGCGCTGTGCAAGTAGGGTTTACGTGAACGGTGGGTGTTACGTTGCGCGACGTGCTGCGCCAGGTGCAATATACGCAAAGCGTATCTAGAGGGGACCGGGCTCCGGACACCGGTATCCGGAGAGAAAGCTGAAAACGGAAAACGGCAAGATCCAAAAAACTGAAAAACAGCAAAAGGAAAATCGGCGGCAAAGCCTGAGGTGGCGAACGCTGCGCAACGCAAGACGCGACAGCGCGTGGCGCGGGTTGCCAACCCGCACCTGTGGGCAAGGTGCTACTTATGGACTGCAATCGTTCTTGGCTCAAGAGCAACCGGTGCCGCCCTTTCAGGGCGGCCCTCGTTAATGCCCTCTACCCAGGGTTGCACCTTCAACCCCTTCGGGGTTGAGCGGGTAATCGGCGCCCCGCGCACGGACTTCGGCGACGAGATCCTTCGCGCGGCCGAGCGTGGGCACGGCGCTGTCGCGCCACAGGAGCAAGGCCTCTTCGAGGCGTTATGATGTTTACGTGGCGCGCTGAATAGACATACGCTTTACGTGTTCTCCATCGGCTGGCCGCGCGCCGTCGTCCGAAAGGCATTGTCTTCGCCGCGGAGCGGATAGAATACGCAGCGGCATGGCGGCAAGAGCAACAATAAGGATGTAAGGGGATCGAGGATGGTACCCAACCGTCAGGGCGCCAGCCAAGACTTGGAAGCTCGACTCGCGTTAGCGCTGAAGGCGCTGCTGGCACAGATGCCCGTCGGTTCGGAGTTCGCCGTCGAGCCGTCCGCGGACCTCTGCCGCACCCTGGAAAGGTACATCCCGAAAGTGATTGCCTGCCGCCACGCGGAGTGGGCGGGCGAGAGCCTCGATGGGATCTTCGTCGCGCGGGCGCGTAAGACGGGGCCCGCGGCGGCTGAACTCGCCGGCACGTGCATCCTGATCACCGATCAGACGGTGACGCCTTTTCGGATCGAGATGGCATTGTCGCCATCAGGCGACGCAATCGAGACCTGTCGCGTGTGCCTCGGCGAACGCGGCGGCGGGCGGCTCGGCATCTCGGGCCCGGCCTGCAATTCGAACAAGGCGCAAAAGCTTCTTTGGAACTTGGTCGACCGTCTCGATCGCATCGAATGGTCGTACAGGGTTGATAGCAGCGAGCGGTGAGTGCGAAAGATTTCCAAGCACGTACCGCGCCGCTGCTGTTGGGGAGAAACGTTTCAATGTCCAAGCCCAAATTTAGGATGAAGGTTATTGGCGTGGCCGGAAGTGATGAACGAGGGTTCGCGATTTATGGCGTTCCCGATGATCCGAGGAATTACTCACTCGGTAAGGAATGCAGGCTTCTTCGAAAGGGCGAAGAGTTTGCGCGGTTCCAGGTTTATGGCTTCGCCAAAACCGAACCATCCCGTGACGACCTGCGCATCGTTTCCTGCAGGCCCGGAAAAATTGAAGGCCTTGAGGATATTGATGCAATCAACCGATTGGCTGAAAAGAAGAAGATCTTTTTGGAAGCGGTCTGAAGCCAAACGGCTTCCAAACGGCCCTCGGGGCAGATAAGCATGAGCTGCTCTGTTGAAAAGTTCTTAAGTCCCTTGGGCACCCCGCCGAAACCTAGTTTGTGGGGGCGTCGAGGGAACGCC
>JAKLKQ010000083.1 GCA_023150555.1 Planctomycetota bacterium | reverse complement strand
CGTTCCCTCGACGCCCCCACAAACTAGGTTTCGGCGGGGTGCCCAAGGGACTTAAGAACTTTTCAACAGAGCAACAAGTGACAAATGGCTGCGATTCGGGCAAGTTCCCCATCGCCTCGTACGCAAGAAGAAGGTAGAATCTCCGCTTGGTCGCACCGATCCTGCCCCGCCCCGCACTCGCCAACGGCACCTCACTTCGTGAGGCGGCACCCTCGAGAATGGCGACACGGAGACCGGGAACCAAGGAACGTGCCAGGCCAACCGCCTCTCCGGTGCTGCGAGGCAATTGCGAGGCGCAATGAGAATCTGTCTTAGAACGCTGGTTATCTTTTTTGTAGCTGGAGCGATTGGTTGGGGCCTAGTCGTACTTTTCGGAGTTGGCGAAGACAAACAGAAGCGATTTATGGAAAATATGGAGACCATTAGACTTGGGAAAGGTACTCAGGAGACTTGGAGTCAAATATATCAATACAAGGAGACCGTAGATGCGAGCGCTTCCCTTGAGTTTGATCGCGAATGCTTCATATCGCTGGTCGACTGTCCGTCAGCATTCTGCGATAGATTCCTCGAAGGTGATGATCGCGTAATTGAGCTAGTAGAAGAATCTTGCCAATACGACTACTCAGCGTTCGGCGACCACTGCGAGCGAGGCGAGGATGAGGAATGGTTCATTGGCGTGCACAAGGCTACTTTAGAAAAGCTCAGAGTACAGCTATCGAGTCAACCAAGTGCCAGAGGCGAAGACCTGTTGCAACAGTACACCAATAAGATCATTGCGCTTGAGCTAGGTCGCCTAGGGACCACAAAAGATTGCGACGTAAAGGACGTGGAAAACCCACACCAACCGAAGAGCCTTCGCCCCCCACCCCAAAGTAAGTAACCCACCAGCGATCGCTACGCTCCCGCGATTCAGTGGCACCCCGCGCGACTGGACCACCATTCAATACTTCTCCGTGTGCTCCGTGCCTCGGTGGTGAAAGCCGTTCAATCCCCAATCCGCAATCCGCACTCCGCACTCCGCAATCGACTTCATTCTTTGATCTTCTTCCGCGCCACCACGGTGAAGCCGCGGGCATCGATGTCCTTCATCGCGCGGGCCAGGCGCTGCGTAAAGCTCTCGGTCCGTGCGACGACCTTTTCCAGTTTGTCCAGTTCCTTGAAGTCGAGCCAGAGCCCGTGGCACTTCACGCAGCGGTCGACGAGCAGGTCGTGCTTGACGTGGTACTTCATCTCTTCGAGTTTGCTGCCGTCGGCGCAGCGGGGGCAGTCGCACTTGGTGGGGAAGCTGGTCTTCTGCACGGTCTTCAGGTCCGGGATATCGCGTTCGACCTCCTGCTGGAAGGCCAGTTCGCCCTTGTCGTACCAGATGCCCTTGCAGGCGGTGCAGATGTCCAGCGAGACGCTTTCCATCAGCTCGAACTTGCGCAAGGTCTTGCCGCATTTCGGGCACTTCATGGCGACGCCCTCCTTTATATGCGAAGTTCCCGGGGCCTCAGGCGGCCCCCTCCCCTTCCGACGCCTACCTTACGTCGACCGGCGCCTTCCTTTCGGAGCTTTCGTAGATCGCCGCGCACAGCGCCAGGCTGACCCGCGCGGCCTCCCCGCTGATGGGCGCGGGCTTCCCGTCGCGGATCGCGGCGGCGAAGTCGGCGAAGTACGCGCGCCGGGTATCGTCGCCCTTCAGCTTCTCGAGCGGGATCTCGGTCCAGGCGTCCTTCTTCAGGCCGGGGACGCCGTCCTTCGTGGTGAAGACGCGCAGGGGATTGCCGAGAACGATCTGGCCGTCGCTGCCGTAGAGCCTGTTGCCGAAGGACTCGCGCCCGCGCGCGCAGGACATCGCGTCGACGCTGCCGATGGCGCCGCCTTCGAAGCGCACCACCGCCGCGAGGTTGTCCTCGACTTCCACGGGCGTGACGTGCGTGTCGCTTTCGGCGTAGGCGCGCAGGGGCTTCAGCCCAGAGATCCAGAGCACGCGGTCGAGGTCGTGGATCGCGTTCATGATCAGCACGCCGCCGCCGGACTTCTCCTTGCTCTGGCGCCAGTCGGTCTTGACGCGGCCCGTCCAGCCGCCCGACCAGTAGCTCTCGGGCTTGTCGGCCATCACGTTGCATTGGTAGCGCAAGAGTTTGCCGATCGCGCCGGCCTTCAGCAGTTCGGCGGCCTTCTTCACGTCGCTGTCGTAGCGCAGCACGTAGTTGACGCTCAGAAGCACCTTCGCTTTCTTGCAGGCGGCGATCATGCGGTCGGCCTGTTCGAGCGTGCAGGCGATGGGCTTCTCGCAGGCCACGTGCTTGCCGGCCTTGGCGGCCTGGACGGTCAGGGGTTCGTGCAGGAAGTGCGGCGTGCTGACGACCACGGCGTCGACGTCGTCGCGGGCCAGCAGGGCCTCGGCATCGGTGTGGTGCGGCGCGCCGAACTTCTCGCCGGCGTCCTTGGCCATGGCCTCGTTGATGTCCTGCACCGCGGCGATCTTCGCCACGTCCGGGATGCTGGCAATGGCGGCGCCCGAACGCACCGCGATCTCGCCGCACCCGATCAGCCCGAACCGCACGACTTTGCCCGGCGCCATGACGCCCTCCTTGGAGATATGGTTTCGATCCGCCCATTTTCGCCCAAACGCCCCGCGCCGCAAGTCGCCCTTGCCGGAACCGGCATCCTCCATAGACTGTTCCTTTTGCCACGGAGACGAGCGCCATCATGCCCTTGAGCCCCACCGAATACGCCTGGCTGTCCGCCCGCGAGATCGCGGCGGGCGTCGACGAGCAGCGCTTCAGCGCCGAGGAGGTCGCGAAGGCGGCGATCGAGCGCGCGAAGGCGCTGGACCCCAAGCTCAACGTCTTCAACGAGATCCTGCCAGACCAGGCTCTGGCCCAGGCGCGCGCCACCGACGCCGCGGTCGCCGCCGGCAGGCCCGTCGGCCCGCTGGCCGGCGTGCCCGTCGCGATCAAGGACAACCTCTGCCTCAAGGACGTGCGCACCACCTGCAGCTCGAAAATTCTCGAGAACTACATCCCGCCGTACACCGCCACGGCGGTGGCGAGACTCCTGAGTGCCGGCGCGACGATCCTCGGCAAGACGAACCTCGACGAGTTCGCCATGGGCAGCTCGACGGAGAACAGCGCCTTCAAGACGACGCGCAACCCGTGGGATACCGAGCGCGTGCCGGGCGGCAGTTCGGGCGGTTCGGCGGTGGCCGTCGCGGCGGGCATCGCGCCGTTGTCGCTGGGCAGCGACACCGGCGGCTCGATCCGGCAGCCGGCCGCGCTGTGCGGCATCGCGGGACTCAAGCCGACCTACGGGCGCGTCTCGCGCTACGGCCTGGTCGCGTACGCCTCGTCGCTGGACCAGATCGGGCCCTTCGCGCGCGACGCCGCCGACGCGGCGCTGCTGACGTCGGTCATCGCGGGCCACGACCCGCAGGACGCCACCAGCTCCGCGCAGCCGGTGCCGGCGGGCCTCGCCGACCTGAAGGCCCCCGCGAGCCTGAAAGGCATCCGCCTGGGCGTGCCGAAGGAGTACTTCATCGCGGGCACCGACGCCGAAGTCGAGGCCGCGGTCAAGGCTGCCATCGGGCAGCTGAAGGAACTGGGCGCCGAGACGGTGGAGATCAGCCTGCCGCACACGCAGTACGCGGTGGCGGTCTACTACCTGGTGGCGACGGCGGAGGCTTCGAGCAACCTCGCGCGCTTCGACGGCGTCCACTACGGGCACCGCACGAAAGAGAAGTCGAGCATGGTCGAGATGTACGCGCGCAGCAGAGCCGAAGGCTTCGGCGAGGAAGTGAAGCGCCGCATCATGCTCGGCACCTACGCGCTCTCCAGCGGCTATTACGACGCGTATTACCTGAAGGCGCAGAAGGTCCGCGCGCTGATCAAGCAGGACTTCGACCAGGCCTTCACGAAGGTCGACGCCGTGGTCTGCCCCACCTCGCCCACCGCGGCGTTCAAGATTGGCGAGAAGGCCGACGACCCGCTGAGCATGTACCTCTCGGACATCTTCACGATCTCGGTGAACCTCGCGGCCCTGCCGGGGCTCTCGATTCCCTGCGGTTTCACAGGTGCAAAGCTGCCCATCGGCCTGCAACTGATCGGGAAACCCTTCGACGAAGCCGGGCTGCTGGGCATCGCGGCCGCCTACGAGACGAAGAGCGCCCATCACCGCGCCCATCCGGCGCTCTAAATTCTGTTGGAAACAGCGCACGAAAGCAGACTTTTCTGCCCTTTTCGCGTTCCTTATGGTATGCTCTTTCTTTACTTCCGTCCCTGACGGGCTTTGCAGGGGTTCAACGGGGAACGCAGCGCGACAACTCCATGCCCGATAAATCCGCGAAGAAAAAGACTGCTTCCTGCGCCTGCGGAGAAAGCACCTTCGACTTGGCCTCGAAGGCGCCCGGCGAAACCTTCTCCTGCCCGAAATGCGAAAAGAAATACCGCCTGAAGGAAGACGGCCGCCTGGTCCAGATCGTCGTCAAAAAAGTCAAGAAGACCGTCAAAAAGATCGTCAAGCGCCCCAGCGGAAAGGTCGCCAAGCCCGTCGCCGCCGGCGCCACCGACGAAGTCTCCGGCGACACACTGCTGGACGACGCCGAACTGCTGCCCTCCGTCAGCCAGGTCAAGAGAGCCGTCGAGGAATCGCGCCACAATTCCGCCGCCAAGGAAGCCAAAACCGTCTCCGCCGACTTGGAAGAAGACGACGACCTGGAAGAGATCGGCAGCGACGACAGCGCCGCGTCGGTATCCGCACCCACCGCGGCGATGGACGCGCCCGCCTTCGACGTCGACGGCGAGGAAGCGCTGCACACGTCGGACGACGAGATGGACGCCGCGGAAGACGACGCCATGGCCGCTGCGGAACGCCCCAAGGTCTCGAAGCGCAGCAGCCGCCGCGAAGAACCCGTCCGCCCTTCGCGCCGCGCGGAACGGCCAACCACGTCCAGCCGCACGCGCTTCGGCGACGCGCCGATGGACGAGGAAGAGCTGCAGCCGCCGCCGCCGATCACGCTCGACAAGCTGGTCGCCTACATGTTCGTCGGGGCGGTGCCGGCCGGCGCGATCCTCTTCGCCGTCCACATGTGGCTGGGCCTGCGGGAAGGCATCTACAAGTTCAACGTATATAAAATCTGGGGCATCGAGATTAACGGCAACAACCCGCTGGTATGGATCGGCGGCATCCTGCTGGGCGTGCTCGTCTTCCTCGGCCTTTGGGTCGCGCACACCTACTTCTTCGTCTACATGCGCGACAAGAAGGAGAAGGCAGAACGCGAGGAAAAGCTGAACCGCATCGCCAAGAATGACAACGGCAGTTCGGCCAAGCGGCCCCGCACCGCCAGTCGCGCCTCCAAACGCGCCGACTAGACTTTCTTCATGCCGCCCCGCTCCAAACGCAAAGCGTTACACCCCGCGCGCAAACCCTTCGCCCTCGCCGCCTGCGCGAGCTTCAAAGGCACGCTGAGTTCCCTGCAGGCCGGGCGCGCGCTGGCCCGCGGCCTGCGCCGCGCCGGCTGCCACGCCGATTGCGTTGCGCTCGCCGACGGCGGCGAGGGCCTGGTCGAGGCGCTCGCGCGGGCCGTGCCCGGCGCGCGCGCTGTCTCCGTGCCCGTACGCGGGCCGCGCGGCGAACGCCGCCGCGCGAAACTCGCCCTGCTGCCCGCGCGCGGCCGCGGCAAGCCCGCCGCGGTGATCGAGATGGCCGCGTCGTCCGGCCTGCCGCTGGTGCCGGACTCGAAACGCGATCCCCTGCGCGCGACGACGTGGGGCGTCGGCGACCAGATCCGCGCGGCGCTGGACCTCGGCGCCGGCTCGATCCTGCTCGGCCTGGGCGGCAGCGCCACCAACGACGGCGGCGCGGGCATGGCTCAGGCGCTCGGCGCGCGCCTGCTCGACGCGAAAGGCTCCGAACTCCCGCCCGGCGGCGCGGCACTGGTCAACCTTGTGAGAATCGATGCGCGGGGCCTCGACAAGCGCCTGCGGCGCGTGACGGTCACCGTCGCCTGCGACGTCACCAACCCGCTCTGCGGCCCGCGCGGCGCCAGCGCGGTCTATGGTCCGCAAAAGGGCGCCTCGCGGGCCGACGTGAAGCAGCTCGACGCCGCGCTGGCCAATTACGCGCGCGTGCTCAAGCGCGACCTGAACCGCGACGTCGCGCGCAGGCCCGGCGCGGGCGCCGCCGGCGGCCTGGGCGCGGGGTGCGTCGCTTTCCTGAACGCCAAGCTGCGACCGGGCATCGCGCTGGTGCTGGAAGCGCTGGACTTCGAACGGCGCGCGCGCGGCGCGGCGCTGGTCGTCACCGGCGAAGGGCGCCTCGACCGCCAGACGCTGATGGGCAAGGCCCCCGCGGGCGTCGCGGCGGGCGCGAAGCGCGCCGGCGTGCGCTGCGTTGCGGTCGGCGGCGGCATCGAGCCCCGCGCGGCGAAGGCGCTGCGGCGGACGTTCGCCGCCATCGAAAGCCTTTCGGAATTCGCCGGCTCGGTCCAAGCGGCCAAACGCCGCCCCGCGTATTGGCTCGAACGCCTGGCCGCCGCGCGCGCGAAATCATGGCTGGCCTGAAAGGGCCTTCCCTCCTTTAGTAAGAATCAGCGAAGGCGCGCCGCACACGTGCAGGGAAAGTTTTCCGCGCGCCGCGCCGTTCCGCTACAATGCGGCCGAGATTCGAGGATTCGAAAGGAGACGCCCATGATCTACTCCGGCTTCCACCGCCCGATGAACACCGCCGGCGCCAGCCTGGGCCACGCCAACGCCAAGGCCGCCGCCAACGAGGCCAAGACCGAAGTCGCGGCTCTGAGCCACGAAATCGAACGGCTGCTGATGATCACCGAGGCCCTGTGGGGCATGGTCAAGGAGCAGCACGGCTACACCGACGAGGAGCTGATGCGCCGCATCGCCGAGATCGATATGCGCGACGGCAAACTGGACGGCAAGGTCGCTACCGACGGCCCCGTCGAATGCCCCAAGTGCCAGCGCAAGCTCAACCGCCGCAACAGCCGCTGCCTCTACTGCGGCGAACCCCTGGTGCATAACCCCTTCGGACGCTAACGGTTTAGGTTCTGGAACAAGGCGCCGGGAATTTTTCACGCAAGCTTTGTGAGAATTCTTCGTTTCCAAGTCGGCAAGACACCATGCCCATTCGGTCGGCGATGGGCAGCGTACGTATCCGCCCCGCGGATACGCGTTGCGTTCGCCACCGGAGGGCACCGCCCATGCCGCGCCGCCGCATCGCCTGCCTGACCGCCATCGCTTTCGTATTCGCAGCCGCTTCGCAAACCTTCGCCGCCCAGGACTACGAGCTTGCCGTGCGCCTGCTCGAGCAGGAGGGCCTGACCGGCGAGGAACTCGTCGAGCGCCTCGCCGGGCATCTGGACCGCGACCCCGATCCCGCAGCGCGCCTGGAGGGCAAGCTCGTGCGCGCGGCGCTGTATGGAAGACAGGCCGGGCGCGTCTCGGCCGAACGCCGCAGCGAACTGGCGCAGCAGGCGACGAAATGCTGCAACGATTTCCTGGCCGCCGCGCCCGAGCGGCATCCGCTGCGCGCCCAGGCCGAGAAGGACCTGCGCACCTTCCAGGTTGCTTTCGTTCAGGCCCTGCGCCAGGCCGCCGAACGCGACCCCGCGCAAGCCGGCAAGCTGCGCGCGCAGGCCCTCGAGACCCTCGCGAAGAACCTCACCGACTGCCGCGCCGTGCTGCCGGCGCTGAAGGCCAGGCTCGATGCCGTCTGGCCCAAGGAACCCATTCCCGATCCCCTCCTTACCTCGCAGATGGCCGCGCTGGAGAAGGCCGCCGGCGCGTACCTCGAGGCCGACCAGGAGGTCGTCAACGCGTGGCTCCAACTCGCCGAGGCCCACGCGGCGGGCCCCGAGCGCGCCGAAATGGCGCACGGAATGGCGGCGTACTGCGAAGCCCAGGCCAACGACGAGAAGCTGATGTGCTTTCCCGCCGGCATTGCGTGGTACGGCTACATGAAGGGCAAGGCACACACCTGCATCGGCGAGGAGAAGGAAGCGATCGAAGCCTGGGAGGCGGCGCTGGACGCGCAAGATATTCCCGAGGGCGCGCGGCCGGTGATCTCGCGCATTCGCTTTGCCATCGCGCACGACTGGGTCAGGATGAAGATGGCCGGCGCCGAGCGCGAGCCCGCCAAATACGCCGATGTCGCGCGCTTCGTCGACAACCTGCTCACCGATGGCGAGTGGCTCAAGTTCTTCGAGGAACCCCGCGGCAAGGACGCGCTCCTGCAATGCGCCCGCGCGCACGTACTGCGCACCGACGCCACGCCGGTTACCGCGCAGCGCGCCACCGAACGCCTGCGCCGCGTGCTTAAAGGCGGGCCGCCGTGGAGTTACAACGCCTCGCGGGTGCTCGCCGAGGTTCTCGATGTCGCTATCGTGAAGAAGATTGCCCCCGTCCTGGAACCGGAGACGTCCTTTGAGGCTGGGCACGGCTGGTACCTGCGCGGGATGGATGCCGAACGCCGCCGCGGAGAACTCGAAGAAGCCGACGAAGACGCGAACGCGCAGAAGCACGGCGAGGCCGCGCGCGTGCATTTCGCCCGCGCCGTCGAATACTTCAAGACGGCCATCGGCGGCGCGCGCAAGGCGGAGGCGGGCGCCTTCCGGCGCCTGAAGATCGAACCGCAGGCGTGGTTCGAGCTGGCGCTGTGCGCGTACCGCCTGGGACACTTCGAAGAAGCCGCGCTGGCCGGCCACGCGCTCTGCCAGCACTTCGCGCCCGAGGCCCGCGGCGTCTGGCTGCCCGACCGCGCGAAGCTGAACGCGCCCGCCCGAATGGAACTCGACGCCGCGCTTGCCGCGCTCGACGCCCCCGAGTCGGGCCTGCTCGCCCGCGCCGCGCAGAACCGCAAGGCCGCCTACCGCAAGCTCGTGCAGACGAACGGCCGCCCGCTGCGCCCGCGCCCCGAATTCGGCGACCTGGCCGACACGCCCTACCAGCGCGCACTCGCGGCGCTGGACAACGCCAAGGAGCGCCAAGGCTACGCGCGCCGCCTGGACGACGAGGGCAAGGGTGAGGAGGCCGCGAAGATCCGTGCCGAGGCCCTCGAGAAGCTCGAATCCGCCGCCGCCGACTTCGACGGCGTGGAACCGGGGTACCCCGCGCACGAAGTCAGCGCCTACCAGGCGCCCGCCTGCCGCACGCAGGCGCTGTTGCTCCTCGCCTCGACGGATGCGATCGCCGGCCTCGAAGGCGATGCGCGAGCCACTCGAGTGAAGGATCTGGCCGCGAAGGCGCTGGCCGGCTTCGACGCCTACGTGGCGCTTACGGGGAAGGCTGGCAATAACACGGCTGAGTCCGACGGCGAGGACGCCGGCTCGGTGCGCGTCCGGATGCTTCGCGCAGCGCAGCGTTCGCGCATCGGCATCCACCGCGCGCTCGAGGACTGGCTCGCGGTGCTGGCCGCCTGCGACGCGTGGCTCAAGGACAACGCCACCGATGACACGGCGCGAACGGGCGTCTCGCTGGACAAGTTTCGAGCGTTGCTTGCGCTGGCTGCAAAAGGCCAGCCGCCGGCCTGCGATAAGTACCTGGAAGATGCGGAGCTGTTGCTCGCGGAGCTCAAGGCGCGCGACGACTTCCACCGCTACGCCCTGCAGGCGCTCTCCGCGCGCTACCAGCAGGCGGGCGAACAGGCCGAGGCCGCCGCGCTGGGCGCGGACGCCGTGAACGCCTACCGCCTGAAGCTCGCCGCGCTGCAGGCCAAAGCGCTCGCCGCCATGGCCGAACCCCAACTGCGCGACTACGACGCGCAGTTGTACGCGCTGTCCAAGGCCAACGCGCACCGCGCGCTCGCCGACCTGGCCGTCGAGCTGCTCGCGCGCTTCGACCCGCAGTCGCGGAACCGGTGCATGCCCGACGCGAACTGGCCGGCCTTCGCGAAGCTGATGGAGAAGCAGATCGCCTTCAGCGACTACGAGAAACTGCGGCGCTGCCGCGAAGCCCACCGCACGCTCGTCGACTTCCTCTACGAGACCCGCGAAGGCGCCGCGAACGCGGACCGGCCGGAGAAGCGTCCCAAGGACGACCGCTTTCCCTGCGATTACATCAAAGCGCGCGAACAACTCGCTTCGATCCGCGCCAACTATCCCGGATGCGCGACAGCCCAACCCACCCAAAAGAGCCAGTACTTCCGGCCGGACGAGCACCTGAGCTACCTCGACGCCGTGGAGAAGGAGGTCGACTTCCGCCGCCGCATCCTGGCCCTGCGCAGCCTGCTTTTGGAACACGCGCCCGACGCCGCGAAGGCCGCCGGAGCCGCGAACGACGAACCGGCGCGGCTGGCCTACCTGAAGGCCGCCGACGCGCAGATCTCGATCCTGCTCGAGGAGGAAGGCGAGATCCCCGAACTGCTCTTCCAGCAGGCGCGCATCCGCGCCAGCGGCGGCAACGTGCAAGGCGCCATCGAGGTGCTGACGCAGGTGCGCGCCAAGTGGGACGACACCGAGTCGGATTTGTACATTCGCGCCTCGGTGGAGCGCAGCCGTCTCTACTTCGAGCAGGGCAAGTTCGAGGACGCCGCCGAGTACCCGCGCGGCAAGTCCGTGACCGTCGGCCTGGACAGCCCGTGGGTGAAGAAGCACTGGCCAGACATAAAGGCTTTCCTGGACGCCTGCTACGCGAAGGGCGCGAAGGCGCTGGAGGTCGCGGACGCCGGCGGCGCGCCGCCGCAATACCATCCCAAGACGGCCGAGGAAAAGGCCTTCGAGGAACTGGAAGCCGTGCACGCCCACGCGATGCGCTGCGGAGAGCGCGACCGCGCGCGCCTGCTGACACCGGGCTACGTGGAGCGCTACAACCTTCTCAAGAGCCACATTGCGTATTACCGGGACTTCCAGGCGCTGGAGCGCGAGCGCCTGAAGCTGCGCAGCGCCGGGCACGAGCTGGCGGACGCGCCCCTGAAGCGCCACGCCCTGCTGAAGGCCATCAGCGAGAAGACCCGCGCGCTGTGGCGCACGCTCAACGCCGTCGACCAGGCGGTGATGGACCGCGACTCGAACGCCGAAGCCGCGCGGCGCGCCGAACGCGCGCACCTCGTCGCAGCCATCGGCGAACTGGAATCGGATCTGGCAGGTTTACCGAAAGAATAGGGTTGCGGGTCTTTTCGCCCTGAACTTCGTTCCTCTACACTCGCCGTAGCCTCCGGCTACGTCTCCGCTTCGCGCGCCTCGTTCAGGACGAAAATCCCTCGCAACGTAGCCTCGGCCGTTTTCGATGGAACTTCAGCTGCCGCCCTTCCACCAGTCGGCGTCCTGCTCCCACGGCTGGCGCGGCGTATTGTTCTCGCGGTGCTGGTCCTGCTGGGCCTCGAGAAAGCGCGGCGTGCTGAGGGAGTAGTTCACGTAGGCCATGAATCCGAAGAAGACCGGCGGAATCAGGTTGGGGTCGCGCTCGCCGTACCCGAAGCGTTCGTAGAGCGCGAAGACGAAAAAGAAGACCGCCAGGACGCCACAGAACCACATGGAGAAACGCAGCGAGTCGTAGATGCCCTTCTCGCCCCGCTTCATGGTGAACCATTCGCGCGCCAGCTGCCCGCCGTCCAGCGGGTAAATCGGCAGCAGGTTGAGCAGACCCCAGATGAGGTTGATGCTGAACATGAACCCCAGCGCAACGAACGGAATGCGCCCCATGCGCGCCACGGCATCGAGGATCTCGTTCGTGCTGCCGCTCAGACCCACGCTGGTCCGCGCCGCGAGCAGCGTATCGTCCACGCCGTAGACAAGCCCGGCGAAGGCGACGGTCGCCACGGCGAGGACGAAGCCGGCGCCTGGACCCCACAGCGTCATGAAAACGCGCTGCCGCCGCGTCAGGCGCGCCTCGCTGATGGCCAGGCCGCCCAATCCGTACAGCACGATGCGGACCTGCCGCGCGCCGTAGCGCCGCGCCGTCAGCGCATGCCCGTACTCGTGGACCAGGATCGAGACGAACACGCAGAGGATGTAGATCAGGATGAGTTCGGCCTTGCGCATGCCGAACGCCAGCATCACGCCGGTCAGCCAGAAAAATGGATGCACGCGGCAGGCGACCTTGAAGAGCGTCCACTTCAGGTCGAACCGGGTCTGGGCAGGCTCCATCAGCATGCGGCGTGCGTCCCTGTCGGAAATGTTCGGCACCGTGCGAAGCAGCGGCTATTCTACCCGTTCGCGACCATGGACGCCACGATCCCTACTCCGGCCACGCCTCTGCCCCGCCTCACGCCTGGCGGCGCGCGCTTCGGCGGCGTGCGCGTAAAGGCCGAGCCCGAGGACTTCGTCGTCGAGGAGATCCCCGCCTACGAGCCCGAAGGCGCCGGCACGCACCTCTGGCTGCGCATCGAGAAGCGCCGGCTCACCACCCGCGACGCGCTCGCGCGCCTGGCCCGCGTGCTGGACCGCCCGGCCCGCGACGGCGGCGCCGCCGGCCTGAAGGACGCCATGGCTGTCTCGCGGCAGTGGGTCAGCTTCGAACACGCCGACGAGGCGCGCCTGCGCGACGCCGACCTGGGGCACGAGCTGAAGGTGCTCGAGATCACCCGCCACCGCACCAAGCTGCGCATGGGCCACCTGCGCGGCAACCGCTTCCGCATCCTGCTGCGCACGAACGACGACGCCGAACGGAAAGCGCTGCTGCAAGCCGCCGCCGCGTCGCTGGAACTCCTGCGCGCGCGCGGCGTGCCGAACTACTACGGCGTGCAGCGTTTCGGGCGCTACGGCGACAACCCCGAACTGGGCAAGCTGCTGGTGCGCGGCGACGTGCCGGGCTTCCGCGAGGCCGCGGCGCGCAGCGGCATGCGCGGCGGCAAACTCCACGACCGCAAGCTCATCGGTTTTCTCGTCAACAGCTTTCAGTCGCAGCTCTTCAACCGGGTGCTTGCGCGCCGCATGCCGGACCTTGACCGCCTGCAACTCGGCGATCTCGCGCAACTGCACCGCAACGGCGCGGTCTTCCTGGTCGCCGACGACACCATCGCCGCGCGGGAACAGCCGCGCTGCGCGAACTTCGAACTCAGCCCCAGCGGGCCGCTGTTCGGCACCAAGATGCCCTTCCCCGAAGGCGCGCCCGGCAAGATCGAGCGCGAGGTCCTGGCCGAGAGCGGCGTGACGGTGGAAGACTTCGGGCGCAAGGAGGCGCGCAAGCAGATCGGCGCGCGGCGCCCGCTGCGCGTGCCGCTGCTGGAGGCCGAGCCCGCGGCGCTCGACGAGGCCGGCGTGCGCCTGGCCTTCGCGCTGCCGTCGGGCAGCTACGCGACGGTGGTATTGCGCGAGATCCTCGGCGACGGGCCAAGTGATATTTAGCCACAGAGAGCACAGAGGAAGGACATTTCGGATTCTACAGCCGGCTATGCAAGGCAGGATGCGCTAGCATCAAGACCGCCGCGGCGCGGACGAAGCCTCGCCCTCCCTGGAACTTCGCGACGGCATCAAAAATAAAAAAGGGGCCGCAAGGCGCCCCCTCCCTGAATCCTGACTCCAGACGCCTACTTCTTGCCGGTCGCGAGCTTGTTGCCGACGAGGTATTTGTAGCTCTCGGTGACGGCCTGGACCATGTCGCCGTCGCAGCGGTCGATCTCCACAATGTAGTACTCGATGGGCGTCTTCTCGGCGGCGGCCAGGGCGGCCTTGACGTCGACCTTGCCCTTGCCGACGGCGGTCATCGCCTTCTCGGCATCGCAGGGGCCGTCCTTGACGTGCAGCAGGCTGCAGCGCTTGCCGTACTTGGCGATCAGCTTCGCGGGGTCGGCGCCCCCGGTGGCGATCCAGTAGATGTCGAACTGCGGCCCGGCCTTGGGGCAGAGATCCAGCAGCAACTCGCCCTTCTTCGGCGCGTCGTATTCCCACCAGTGGTTGTGGATGTTGACCTTCAGCCCGGCCTTGCCGAAGCGTTCGACCGCGTCGTTGACCTTCGCGGCGTTGGCCTTGATCTGGTCCTCGCTGCCGAACTGGTCCTTGCCGAAGCCGCCGACGACGTGCTTGTAGCCCAGGATGCCGGCCTCCTCGACGATGCGTCCGGTCTCCTTGGCGTCGAAGATCTTCTCGTGCGCGCTGCTGACCTTCACGCCCAGGCTGTCGAGCTTCTTGCGCACGGCCTTGGCGTCGTGGCCGTGCAAGCCGGCCAACTCCACGGCCGGGTAGCCGATCCCGGCGACGGTGTCGAGGACGCCCAGGAAGTCGTTCTTGGCCAGTTCGCGAAGGGAGTACAATTGCAGGGCCACGGGTCGGGGCATGGTACGTCTCCTTTTAATGGTAGAGGAACTGACCAACCTTTTACCTGACCGGTTTCGTAAAGGCGAGTACCATTGGTGGGCAGGTGGGCAGCCCCCTACCCAGCCAGGCGCCGGAGGCCTTCGTTGACGCCCCAACCGATGATCGAAGTGCGGGATCTCCGCAAGGTCTTCGCCACGCACGAAGGCCGGGAGATCACCGCCGTCGATGGCCTGGGTTTTGCCGTGGCGCGCGGCGAGATCTACGGCCTGCTGGGCCCCAACGGCGCAGGCAAGACCACCACTCTGCGCATGCTCGCCGGGCTGATGCGCCCCACCTCGGGCCGCATCGCCGTCGACGGCACGGCGGCCATCGACACGGCCGCCCATCTCGAGGACCCCCTGCTGCTGAAGCAGCGCATCGGCTTCCTGACCGCCAGCACGGGCCTGTACGCGCGGCTGACCGCCCGCGAACAGCTCGTGTACTTCGGACGCCTTCGCGGGCTGGACGGCGCGGCGCTGCAGGCGGAGGCCGACCGGCTGATCAAGCTGCTGGGCATCGGCGAGTTCGCGGGGCAGCGCTGCGAGGGGCTCTCGACGGGGCAGAAGCAGCGCGTGCAGATCGCGCGCACGCTGGTCGGCGATCCGCCCGTGCTGATCCTCGACGAGCCCACCACCGGCCTGGACGTGCTGAGCAACCAGCTGATCCTCAGCTTCATCGCCGAGGCCGGGCGCCAGGGCCGCACGATCATCCTCTCGACGCACCACCTCGACGAAGTCGAGAACATCTGCGGGCGCTTCGGGCTGATGCACAAGGGCCGCCTGCTGGCCGAGGGCACGATCGCCGACCTGCGCGAAGCGTCCGGCAGGCAGCGCCTGAGCGACATCTTCCGCGAACTGGTGGGGCGCGTCGACGCGCAGGCCATCCCGCTGTACCAGGCGCCGGCTGGCTCGGGCAACGGGGGCGCGCCATGATCCGCATGCCCGTGGTCCGCGCCGTCTTCGGCAAGGAGCTGTTGGACCTGCTCCGAGACCGGCGCACGATCTTTGTCTCGATTTTCCTGCCGGTGATCCTGTATCCGGTCGTGCTGCTGCTGTTCAACGAGGCCTTCCTCTTCTCGATGGCCAAGCGCGGCGAGGCGAAGCTGACCGTCGCCGTGCAGCCCGAATCGCAGGTCGCCTTCGTGCGCTCGCTGGCCGACGGCACGCACCCGCTGCTCGCCGAACAGAAGAAACTGGAAGAGGAAGCCGCGAAAATCGAGGAAGCCTCGCTGACCGAGGAGCAAAAGCGCACCCGGGAGAAGGAAAAAGATGAGGAGAAGGCGCAGCAAGCCAGCAATCCGCTCGCGCTGCTGCGCTTCGACGAGGCGCCGCTGGAGATCGTCTATGAACCCGACCCGAAAGCGGCCCTGGAAGACCGCCGCATCCACGCGCTGCTGATCCTCCCGCCGGATTTCCAGGCGCAGATGGACGCCTCGGTCAGCCGCTTGGGCCTGGGCGAGCCGCCGCCGCAGGTGAAGATCGAGTTCGACGCAGCGGAGCAGGAATCGCGCGACGCCGCCATGCGCGTGAACGCGCTGCTGTCGCGCTACAAGGGCCGGCTGGTGGACCGCGTGCTGGCCCAGCGCGGCCTGGGGCGCCGCGTCCTCGATCCCTTCCGCGTTTCCGAACCCCAGAACATCGCGACGGCCGAGAAGGTCGGCGGCAGCCGCTTCGGATCGCTGGTGCCGCTGACCTTCATCATCATGATCATCAGCGGCGCGATCTACCCGGCCATCGACCTGACCGCCGGCGAGAAGGAGCGCAGCACGCTCGAGACGCTGATGGCCATGCCCGTGCGCCCGATCGAGATCATCACGGGCAAGTTCCTCACCGTCGCCGCGCTGGCCACCACCAATGCCCTGCTGAACGTGCTGAGCTTCACGTGTACCTTCGCCGTGCTGGGCATGGGCAAGACCACCGCCCTGGCCTTCCCCTGGTCGGCGGTACCGGCGACCATCGCGCTGCTGTTGCCACTGACACTGCTCTTCGCCGGACTGCTGCTGGCCGTCAGCAGCTTCGCCGCGAACTTCAAGGAGGCGCAGGTCTACTGCCTGCCCGTGTACCTGATCCCGATGCTCGCACTGCTCTTCGTCGCCCTGCCGGGCCTGAAGCCCGAAGGCCCGCTGCTGGTCGCGCCGGTGGTCAACACGGCGCTGCTGATCAAGGAACTATTCCTCGCGCACGAGGGCCTCGAGAAGGCCTTCGTCTTCGTTTTCCTGAGTACCATCCTCTACGCGATCGTCGCGGTGGCCTTCGCGTCGCGGGTCTTCGCGCGCGAGGAGGTGCTCTTCGGCGCGCAGGGCGGCATGCGCCTGTTCCTGAACCGGCGCTACTTCAAGCCGACGCCCACGCCGCGCCCCGGCGACGGCCTGCTGATCGTCGCGCTGCTGTTCCCGATCAACTTCTACCTGCAGGCGGTGCTGCTGCTGCCGATGCTGAACCGCGGCGAGGAAGCATCGCCGGTGAACGCCGCGCTGCTGCTGTTTTTGCCGCAGGTGCTGCTGGTACTGCTGCCGCTGGGCGTCACGTGGTACCTTCGCGCGCGCGCACGCGACACGTTCCAGTGGCGCGTACCGCCCCTGCGCGGGATGCTTTCGGCCGCGCTGCTCAGCGCGTCGTCGTGGGTGCTGATGAACCAGATCGTGTACCTGCAGATCCACTACTTCTGGCCCCTGCCCGAACTCCCCAAAGGCCCACTGGAGATGGCCTTCGAGAGCCTCGGCAGCATGGGCTGGATTCTCTTCTTCATCGCCGTGATGCCGGCGCTCTGCGAGGAACACCTCTTCCGCGGCCTGCTCTTCACGAGCCTCGGCAGCGAACGCGGCAAGGCGCGCGCGATCGTGCTCAGCGCGGCACTCTTCGCCGCCTTCCACTTCCCGCTCTTCCGGCAGCCCGCGGTTTTCGCGATGGGCCTGATGCTCGGGTACCTGGCCTGGCAGACGCGCAGCATCTGGCCCGGCGTTCTGGTGCACTTCTTCTCCAATGCGCTCAGCGTCTCGTTCAGCGAGGACCTGGTGACCATGGGCCCCAGGGGCGAGCCGGAGCCCTGGATCGCGCCGGCGTACCTGCTCCCTGCGCTAGCGGCCTTCGCCGCGGGGCTGTGGCTGCTGCGCGGCATGGACCGCGATCTCGCGCCCGCGCCAGTTCCCGCCCCGTCCTCGGGCCCGGCCCAGGCCTTCGCACCGGAGAGCACCGCGAAATGAGCACGCCCAAGCCGCACGCCGACCGCACGCCCGAAGCCCTGCGCCCGCTTTTGGGCAGCACCGTCGTCGTCGACACCGACGCGTCGTTCATCTACCTGGGGGTGCTGGAGCGCGCCGACGCCGATTTCCTGGTGCTCAACAACGTCGACGTCCACGACATGGGCAAGGGCGGGCTCTCGAAGGAGGCCTACATCCACGAGTCCACCAAGATCGGCGTGCGCCCCAACCGCAACCGGGCGTGGGTGCGCATGGACCGCGTGCTCTCCATCTCGCCGCTCGACGAGGTCAAGACGTTCGGTACCGCGTAGGTACCCCGAATGCCGCGCCCGCGCGCCTCCCTTACCTAGGCAAAAAAAAGGTTATCCGGCTTCCGTCAGGCACGTCATAATACCGGCCATGCTTCGCGTTGCGACCCGTCCCCTGCCCCGCGCCATCCTTTATCTGGCGCTCTGCTGCGCTTTAGGTGCCGGCGGCACGCCCATGCTCCGGGCGGGCGAGGAAGGCGAAGGCGCCGCCGAAACCCCGCGCGAAGCCGGTGAGAACGGCGGCGGCGAAGCGACCGACGACCCGCGCGACCTGCGCCCTCGCGCCATCGCGGTGCTGGACGTCGAGCCGGGGCTCAACCGCTGGGTGCGCTTCAGCGGCGAGTTGACCCGCGATCCCGACGAACGCCCCGACGCGCCCGCGCTGGAATACGAGTGGACGCAGGTCCAGGGCCCACCCGTGGGCATCAGCAAGGAGCAGGCCGCCGCCTCCTACTTCTGGATCCTCATCACCGAGACCGGGGACTACAAGTTCGCGCTGCGCGTCAAGAACGCGCACGGCTGGAGCGACCCCGGGCGGCTGAATTTCAGCATCGAGGACAAGCCCGTGCTGCCCTTCGGCGAGGCCCTGCACCTGGCCGGCGCGGGCGAAAAGATCGGGCTGCCCGGCGAGGGCTGGCGCCAGGTGCTGGGCCCCGAGATCAACCTCAAGCCCAGCGACGACGGCATGACCAGCGGCTTTCGCCCCGTCGCCGAGGGCCTGTACCTCTTCGAGGCCCTGCACGCCGGCGAGATCCCCGAACGCCGCGCGATCCTGGTCCCGCCGGGCGCCGACGCGTCGATGGGCGACCGCCGCCCCACCGCGCGGCTGGCGCCGCGGCACGAGGGCGAGGCCGGCCAGACGATCGTGCTCGACGGATCCCTCAGCGACGATCCGGACGGCCGCGGCGAACCCCTGCGCGCGGTGTGGGCCAGCGAGGACCTTCAGCGCGGCGTGAAGATCGAGCCCCAGCCCAGCCGGCGCGCGCACTTCGTCGCCGAACGCGCCGGGATCTACCGAGTGACGCTGACCGTCACCGACGGGCGGCTGGAGAGCGAGGGCGTCGAGACCTTCATCACGGTGCGCGCGGCCGGGACCAACCCCGAGGCGGCGGTGAAGACCGCCGAGTTGCCCGCCGAGCACGACCCGCTGGGCAAGCGCGTCACGCTGCGCTGCTACGAGTCCAGCCTGGACCGCCCGGTGCAGTTGTTCCCCACGCGCTGCGGCCTGGCGCTGCAGATCGATCCAGCGCTGTACCGGCCCGACAAATTCGCCACGATCCCCCTGCATCTGGGCGTCGAGGAGGCGCCGGTGCGCGTGCTGCTGGACTTCATCGCCCGGCAGACGGGCGCGCAGTACCGCCGCGAGAGCGAAGGCGCCACGTGGCTGGTGCCGCCGGGCTTCCAGAAACGCGACGGCGACGAACCGAAGAGCCTTGTCTTCGCCGCCGACGCCCTGTACGACGCCGCCGACGGCAGCGACCTGAAGGCGCTGCTCGAGGAGGCCTTCCGCGCGCCCCTGAAGGCCGACTCGGGCGCCTCCGTGACCGTGCGCGCCGACACGCAGAAGGTCGTCGCCGTCCTGCCGCTGTCGTGGAACGAGCACCTCAAGACGCTCGTCCACCTGCTGCGGTCGCCCAAGGGCCTCGGCCTGCCGGCGCCGCCGCCGCGCACGCTGGGCGAGATCCTGATGCGCCAGAAACTCGCCGAGACCTCCGTCACGCACGACTGGAAGGACCGCCGCGTCGACCTGCTGCTGGGCGACCTGGCGGCCGAAGCGCGCCTGCCCTGCGGCTTCGACCCGCGGCAGTTCCCGCGGCGCGAGTATCCGCGCGTGACGCTGAAGGCCGAAGCGGCGCCGCTGCGCGAGGTGGTGCGCGGCATCGTCCACGAGGCCGGTTTCGACGGCTGCCAGCCGATGCTGGGCGGCGGGCTGTGGTTCTACCGCGGCGACGAGCCCTACCCCACCAGCGAGTCGCTGCAGGACAACCTGCAGGTGCGCGTTTACGACATCGAGAACATCCTCGCCGAACTGCCGATGCTCAACGGCGAAGTCGTGGCGTGGCACGTCAAGCGCCGCGTCTACCCCGGCTCGTGGACGGATCCCAACGTCTCGTGCCTCTTTCATGCGACCACCAAGCGCCTCGTCGTCCTGCACGGGGAACTCGCACAGGGCCAGGTCATCCACGTCCTCGACGACCTCAAGCGCCGCGGCGAAGCGGCCCTGGGGCCCGTCCTGACCGCCAAGCCATAAGCTCCTTCCCTTACTAGACTTATATACTTATTTAAACCTAACAGGCGAGGCCGCCTTAATACCGCATTTCAGGCATTGCACTTGTGCGCACGAGAAGGATCTATTGATCCGCTAGATTTTCCAGAAATCGCCACTGAACGCCCAGTTAGCTGGCTAAAGGGGGTGAAGGCGGACGTTGAACGGTCAACTGGAGGCAGCCCCTATGCGAACCGACGAACTCGCCGCCGCTGGCCTGACCGAAGTTCCGGTGCGGCGCGCCTCGGCCGTCAGCCAGGTGCTGCGTGCCTTGGGGCAGGAGTTCACGGACGCGCCCGACGTGGCCGTCGCCTGCGGCCTGCACCTCCGCGTGGCCAACACCGCGCTGCTGCGCGAGAAGGCCTATTGCCTGGCGCACGAAGTCTACCGCGCGAAGGGCTACGTCCGTTCCGGCGGCAAGTCGCTGGTCGTCGCGAACTACGACGCGCGCCCCGAGACCTTGACGCTGCTGGCCGAGGACGCCGAAGGCCGCGCCGCCGCCACGGTGACGCTGGCCTACGATGGGCCGGAGAAACTGCCGTGCGACGAGATCTTCGGCGCGGAACTCGACGCGCTGCGCGCGCAGGGCCGCCGGCTGTGCGAGGTCACACGCCTGGCCATCGACGACGCGCACGCCGGCTCGAAGATGCTGCTGGTGCGCCTCTTCAACTGGATCTTCCTGGACGCCCGCCGCGTGAAGGCCCACGACGATTTCGTGATCGAGGTCAACCCGAGGCACGTGAACTACTACCGGCGCCTGCTGGGCTTCGAGTCCCTGGGCCAGCCCCAGCCGTGCCCGCGCGTGCAGGGCGCGCCGGCGGTACTGATGCGCCTGGACCTGGCGTACGGCGAAGCCGAGGTCGCCCGGGCGGCGGGAAAAGGCGCGGAGGCCGGCGAGCGCACGCTGTACCCGTTCTTCGTCAGCGCGGCCGACGAGCCGCCCGTGCTGCAGGTGCTGCGGCGCTCGCACCGCGCCATGACGCGCGCCGAGGCGCACTACTTCGGGCTGCCAGTGAAGATGCGCAGCGCCTCGCTCGAATCCGCCCGCCGCGAGGCCCTGCTGAAGCGCAAGGCGTAAGTTTCCTTCACCCTCCGCTTTAGGATGCATTGCGAGGGTTTTTCGTTCTGAACAAGGCCCGCGAAGTGGTGCCGTAGCCGGAGGCTACGGCGTACGGAGCGAAACGAAGTGCAGGACGAAAAGCCCCGCAACGGTCACTGCACCGAGACCCAGTCGTAGCTCTTCATGTTCCCGTCAAACTGCCAGCTGTACCCCTGGAACCAGGGGAACCAGCCGCCTTCCGAAGCGAACTCCCAGTAGCCGTCCTTCTGGTAGATCTCGCCCTTGTCGTTGATGATGAAGATGTTCTGCCCGGTCATGCCGTAGGACTCGGGATACGCGCAGGCCCCATGGCGCACGATGCCGTCCCAGTACGCGCCGTTCTGGCGAAAGCCCCACAGGAACGTGTTCTTCCAGTTCCACGTCTGCGGGTCGCTGTAGTACCAGTTGGCGGCACAGACGTAATAGCCCTTGTTGGACTGCCGCCCGTTGGCCCACCATTGGCCCCAGCCCCACGTGTTCGACTTGCCCACCGCTTCGTCGACCAGCAGGACGGTCTCAACCGGGTTCCCGGACCAGTCCCAGGCCTGATAGAGTTGGCTCGGGTCCTGCGCGTACTCCATGAAGCCGTCCCTGTCCCAGTCGGTGCGGCGGTAGACGGACTGGGCCTCGCTGATCGCGCGCAGCGAACCGATCGCGGCGACCTCGTTAGCCGCCATGCGGCTGCGCAGCAGGCTGGGAATCGCGATGGAACTGAGGATCCCGATGATCGAGACGACGACCATCAACTCGATCAGGGTGAAGCCGCGCCGCGAAGACATAAGGGTACGTGCCATGGTCGATGCTCCTGCGCTTTCCGGGGATTTGTCAGGCGCTCGAATCCTCGAACGCCTTCGTAACGGTATTTCAGCAATCTCTATTCCCTGTTTCAGGGAATGGTGAATTTTTTCGGTTATCCCTGCTTTCGAGCTCCGCTACCTAAAAGAATTTTACATTCCGTCTGCCCGGTGAACGCCGGCGCCCGAAACGGCCGAAAATTGTCAATGGCGGCATGGACAATTTTTTGCGGTGCCATTTTGCGACAGGAATGCACGTGTACAAAAGGCTGCTTCAATACCTTCGGCGGAGGCAAATGCACCGTGCAGGCCAGGCAGGGCGAGGAAGGCGAACGAGCCCAATCCGGAGGACATCTGGCGAGTGCGCCGGACGAAGCTCTGCGCCGGTCCCCGCCAGCAGCCACCCGCAAGAGGTATTGAAAGAACCTCTTGGTCCTGACCATCGGTTCCGCCTACGCCTTTAGGCTACGGCGCGACAAGCATCCCGCGCCCCGCCTCGCGCGCCACGGCCCTTTTGCAAGGGGCTGCCGAGGCAGGCCGAAGGACCAGGGGGAAGTGGACAGGGACAGGACGATGCCTGGCGATTGGTACTTCGCGCCGTCGCGGAGGATGACGAAGCCGGGGAGAGGGGGCATTTTGAGTTCCTGTTTGAGTCGAGTCATGGTCTGGGGTGCTGTCGTATCCTGTTCGTCGGGTTGTTGGTCCTGGTCGGTTTTGTCGTCAACCGTCGTTGCAACCCTGAGTCGCTACTAGTCGAAACAGTCGGTACAACTCTCCTATTCCTTCAATTCTGGTTCGCCCTGCCCGTCA